>JAVHLG010000100.1 GCA_031082225.1 Desulfovibrionaceae bacterium
GCATGGACTTAGCGTTTCAAAGCTTCGCGCAACAATTAATGAATATTGCGGTGTTAGTATTTATCGTGATGGATTTCGAGTACATCCATACGGCCAAAAAGGAGATGATTGGCTTAATCTAGACCTCCGAAGCAGATTGAATCCTTCAAAAAACCTTGCCAATAATCAAATTGTTGGGTCTATTCGAGTTAGTCGTGGACAGAATCCAAGTATAGTGGACAGAAGTACTCGGGAAGGATTAGTTGTAAACGATCAATACCAAGACTTACAATATTGGTTTACAGAGGCTCTTAATCTTCTTGAAGGCCAACGCTACGACACAAAACCGAGAACAGATGACGTGAGAAGTGATTCGGTTTTGTTTGGAGGGTTGGATTTAAAAGACGAAATTGCGTCGGCCAAAAAAACTCTTGGCCTTGATCATCATATTTCGAAGATGATTGTTTCTGCGGATAAGAGGGTTCGAGATGAAGCAGAAAGAATACGAGAGCATTTAAATCGTTTACTAACTTTGTCGGGCTTGGGGCAAATGATTGATCTTGTGATTCATGAAATTGGCGCGCCACTTGGCAAAATAAACAGAACTGTCTCTATTCTCGAAAGCAAACTACTTCCTTTCACGAGTGGTCTACCCGAAACTTGTCATAGCCCAAGCGCCGACTGGGTCAAGGACCAAGTACCACATAAGATAAATGATATTAAAGCATGGAGCGACCAAATATTTCTATTGCGAAATAGACTGGACCCGCAGACTCCGGCGAAGCGTGGTCGCGCCACATCATTCGATGTCAGAGAGGAGATAGAGAATACTCTTGATTTGTTTAGCACACTAATTGATAGGCAGGCAATCAAAGTCAGCCTTGATATTCCTAATAATCAATTGATTGCACGGATGTCCAGAGCAAGTCTCGGACAAATTATTTCAAATCTAGTTGATAATTCACTATTTTGGTTAACACGTCACCACGGCAAAGGAAAAGGAGGACTACTATCCATTTCCTTAGCACAGATCGATTTTGGATTTTCAATTACAATATCGGACGATGGGCCAGGTGTCCCTTTAGAAAACAGAGAAATAATATTTGACTCGTATTACACAACGAAACCATCCGGCATGGGGCTCGGTTTATATATTTCACGAATGGCAATTGAACCGTACGGCCGATTACTTTACCTGGACAAATGTACACTATCTGGCGCTTGCTTTACAGCTATATTTGAACGAGGAGTTGGCAGATGAATCAACAGCAGGATACTATTAAATGTTTAGTTATTGATGACGACGAAGAATTTCTTGATGGCTTTGAAGAGTATATTAATTCGAATATTACTGCATGCAACCTGGAATGGGACAAAGAAACATCTTTTACGACTGGCCTTGATTTAATTAATAGTAGGCAATATGGACTCGTAGTTTCTGATGTATATTCTGATTCCAGGCAACAATTTCCAACGGGAACCGAGATTGTCAATCTCATTCACAAAAAAAAATACGTACCTATTATTTTAATAAGCGGGGGTTCGGTTCCTGCTGATTTTTCTGAGAAACAATTTATCAGGTTTGTTGACAAATCTGAACGTGACAAGCTACCAAAAACAATTAATGAAATAATAAGCACAAATATTATCCAGGCGAAAAAACGTGTGTTTGACGACATTGAAAAAGACGCAACAGGATTTTTGTGGGACTTCTTAGACAAAAAATGGGATATAATAAAAGATACATCTTTAAACGATCCGGACTTGATGTATAGATTTATAAGAAGACGCATGGCCCAATTGCTTAGCAACGCCGCAAGACACGCATCAAATGATATATCTTTTGTAGATTCTTCTGATTATTACATATACCCACATATGCCAAATGAATCTTATCGGCTAGGTCAAATATTGCAAAAAGCAACAGACTTTAAATATTTCATTGTTCTAACTCCTCATTGTCAATTGTATCAAAACACCAAATCTGCTATGAAGGCAGAAATGGTTCTTCTTGCCCCGCTGATTAGTGCTGATGTTTTTTTCAAAATAAATAAAGTCAAAGAGAAAAAACTAAGTCACTGGATTAAACATCCTCATGACGAAGGAAGTCCGAGTGGCAGATATTTTTTTCTCCCACATTTTTTTGAAATGCCTGACATGCTTGCCGATCTTCATTCTGTGCTAAGCATTCCAACTAGTGAAGTGACTTGCTCATATCACAGGTTTGCCATGCTTGACACTCCTTATTCAGAAGCTCTTCAATCACAATTTATAAGACTTTTTTCCTCTGTTGGAGTCCCTGCATTAAACCCAGTGCTATTTAGGCATATTGCTTATTTTCGTGAAGTAATACTCACTATTGGGTCAACAAAAATGTCAATCAAGGATGTTCCAAAAGACTATTCTGAAGGTGATGTCCAGATTGCTTTTTGCAAGAGTAAAAAAACAATTTCAGAGAGCCTTGAATGGAAGCATATTCAGAACTTTGCTCCTAAGAAAATTTAAGCTGTGCTGTTCAGAGTATACAGAGAGGCCTTTCCGTAGGACTAGCCCCCCTCCTCCCTGGCCAAAACCAGCATCTTGAAATCCCCGCACACGTCCGTGGCCCGGGTCTCGGGCCACACGGCGACGAACGACTTGCCCCGGGCGTTCTCCATGGCCTCTACGGCCGGACGCGGGGCGTAGCGGCGGCAGAAGCCCCATTCGTGGGCCAGGACGTCCTCGGGCGGACAATACCGCTGGCTGGCGGTGATCGGACCCTGCCAATAGCGGCAGACCTTGCAGCGGGCTTTCATGGGGCTTCCTTTCCACCGACCGGGGGCAGCGTCGCCAGTTCCAGTTCAAAAACGGTCGGCCACAGCTTGCCCGTGACCCACAACCGTCCCGTTTCCCGATCCAGGGCCATGCCGTTGGCCACGGCCTCCGGGGGCAGGGGCGGCATCAGCGCCCGCAACCCCGAAAGATCCAGCCAGCCGACCACCCGGCCGTCGCCCGGGTCGATGACCGCCACCCGGTCCGTCATCCACACGTTGGCCAGGATGCGGCCGTCAAAGCATTCCAATTCGTTGAGCGCCTCCACGGGGACGCCCTGGTCGGCCACCCGGATCCGCCCCCGGGGGGCGAAGGTGTCGGGGTCGTAGCGCCGCAGGACCGAGCTGCCGTCGCTTATGACGAACGACGTCCCGTCGTGGCAAAGGCCCCAGCCCTCGGTGGCCAGGGGCCTTTGCCCGAGGGCGTCCAGGGTGGCGGCGTCGAAGACGAAGACCGTGTTCTCCCGCCAGGTGAGCTGATAAAGCCGCCCGTCATGCTCCTCCAGCCCCTCGCCGAAGTAGGCGGCGGGCAGGTCGCGACGCGCCAGGGCCCGGCCCGTGGCCGGATCGACCCGGCGCAGGCTGGAGCGCCCGTAGCGCCCCGTGCTCTCGTACAAATGGCCGTGGCGCATGACCAGGCCCTGGGTGAAGGCCTGGGGGTCGTGGGGATGCCGTCCCGCCACACGCCAGGCGACGCCCGGCGCGTCGTCTGCGCCGAAACACTCGCCGGGAGAGGCACCGACGACCAGACAGACCGAAAAAAGAAGGAAATAAAAGGCCCTGTGCAGCCGTGCTCCCATGCCCTGCCCCCTTGCCCGACAAACGACCGTCCCCGGTGGGCGCGCTTCGCCCGCCGCGGACCCGGACCCGGAGACACCGATATCCCGAGCCGCCGCGCCGCGCAACGGCGGATGTGCGGCAGGACGGCCCAAAGGCTTGTCAACGCGCCGGGGATGATTATGATAGGGCCAGCGGAAAAACCACGCCACGAAACATCCTCCCGGCGCTTGGCGGGGAAAAAGGAGTCCGAGTGAAAACCCTGTTGACCATTGTCGTCATTTTTGCGGCGTTTTACGCCCTCAATCGGTTCATCCTGCCCCGCCTGGGCATCCGGGGCTGAGGCGTCGGCCCTGCGGATCGGTGCGATCTGAAAAACAAAAAATAGCATTCCCCGGCGCGACGCCCAGCGCCGGCTGGGTGTCGCAACACACAGCAACCGCGCCCGGGGAATGCCTTTTTCCCACCACAAGGCATCCCCCGGCCGTTCTTAAAAGCTGATCCTGATACCCACATTGCCGCCCATGGCGTCGGTCGCATTCCGGCCGCCGAGACCGCCTATATTCTGATAGCGGGCCTGGGCCTTGAGGCTGACGGACTCGCTCATGTTCAGGCTCATGCCCAGATCGGCGTTGTTGCTCTGGCTGACCGAGCTTTTGCCCAAGCCGGACTCGTCGCCGGACAGAATGCCGGCCCCGGCCCCCAGGTGCAGGGAGCCCTTCTTGCTGCGCACGACATGCCACTTGGCCATGACGTTGGCCCCCACGGCATCCGGTTCGCCCGCCTGTCCCACCGGTCGGCCGTCCGGCGTGCTGGCCGCGGCCGGGTCCGTGGTATACCCCAGCCCCTCGGCCTCCAGGGCCAGGCCGTTGGCCACATAGACCCCGGCCGCGCCCCCCCGGGCGCTCAACCGCGTGGCGTTGTCGCCGCTTGTGCCGTACACCCCGCCACGTTTTTCGACATAGGATTCCCCCCGCCGGTAATCGTCGGCCCAGGCAGGCGGTCCGGTTGTGGCCACAAGGGCCGCCACGGCCCACACCGCGACAAGTCTTCGATTCATTCTGGACATGCCTTTGCTCCTTGGCGCGGGGTGATGGGCCGCGCCGTGATTCGCTGCTCCGGGGAGCCCACGCGCCAAGGCAAAAGGACCATGCCCGGCCGCCAGCTTCCCGCCCGCCCCCTCCTGACGCCGCCCGACCGGTCCCGACCGGTCTCGACTGGGCCTGGCCACGCCCCGGGGAGGCAACCCGGTTACTGCATGACCGCCTTGGCCCCAAGGGCCTTGGCCGGGGGATTCTTCTCCAGGACGACCGCCGTTCCGTAGCAGGAGAAATACCGCGACCCGTCCGGATGAAAGGCCACGTTCTCCTGATAGCCGATGATGGCGTCGGCCCCGATGTCGATGGCGCTGGCCGTCAGGCCATAAAACGCGCATTCGGAATCAAACCCCCGGCCGCTCACCAATCCGAGCACCCGACGAATCTTGCGGCCTTTGATGATGGGGGTGGTCACCACGGGAAACTTGCCCGTATAGAAAAGCTCTTTGGCGTTTTGCAGCCTTTTTCCCTGCTTGAGGTCGTCGGTGCGCCTGGTCTTCTTCTCGGTACCGCCAAAAAATGAGAGCATGGGATCCTCCTCGCGCGTCGTCAGGCCGTCCCGCCGACCATGGGGGCGTGGCCTTCGCCATGACTCAATGCAAATATCCTACCATGCAATAATTATCTAAAATAATTGAGCTTATAATTCCTGTGCAGCCTTCCGTCAAAAGTCCGCAGGCCTGTGTCCCCCAGGCGTCGCCATCAGTCAGGTGGGGCTTCATGGCGATGCCGGATCGCCAACAACACGCCTGCCGGGCGCACCACGAAAAAAAGGCCGACCCCGTGCGAGGGTCGGCCCATGACAGTCAGATGGCGGAAGCAGCGAGACGGGGTCAACTCAGCTTGTCGACGAACCGGCTGGCGATAGGCGTGGCGACCACGTTCGACCGGTATCCCGAAAGCCGTTCATTCTCTTTTTTGGCCATTTTCAGATCTTTTTTCAGGGTCTCATGGAGCCGCCTGGCCTCGCTGGTCAACTGCCCCTGCAGGGTCTGCAGGCGCAAAAGTTTGTCGCGAAGCTGGCTCACCTTGTTGGATTCGCGCATCTGCCAGGCCTCTTCCATGAGCTTGCCGCGATCAAACGCCAACCGCTCAGCCTCTTCGACATCGCCCGCAAGCAGGCTGGCCAGTTCTTGTTCGCCGACTTCCAGAGCCATATCGATGAATGTCATGCTGTTTGACATGGTGCTAACCCTTGGCCGTCACCTTGATGTCCTCGCCCAGATCGGCGAGAACCTGCTTCCAGCGGGAAACGGCAGGTATGAATTCGTATTCCAGAAGATCGGCCAGCAACACCCAGTCCTCATTCTCCACCACCTCGAGCATCTCGGAGAACAGCGCCGAGATCTCGTCTGCGGCGGCGAGAAAGGCTGGATGATCCGTGGTGCCGAACTTCTCGCGCAAAAGGCCGACCATGCCCATGAAATCCTGAATCACGTCCAGAAGGTCGCGATAGACCTCCAGTCCCTCGGCGTCCTGGGCCTGACGGAACAACTCCGCCACCTTGGCGGCGCCCAGGTCCATGAGCCTCACGACCTTGAACAACTCACCCACGATGCTGGCCGCCATTTCCGAGGCAGGGACGGTCGTGATCTCCACGCTGCGGATCTCCGAGGCCTCAATGTCTTCCGCCTGGTGCGGATAGACCTCGGAAAAGGACTCCTTGTTCACGAACACATCCGTCACCACGCGACCTTCGAGGCTGTCGTCCTCCATGATCTTCACCAGGAGTTCCTCAAGGTTCTCGAAGTTCCCTATGACTATTCCGGTATCCCGGCCATCGACCACGATCATGGTTCGCCCTCCATGTGCCTGTGTGTTGTCGGCCGTTTTTTCCTTTCGGCCCATCTGCAAAACATATCATTCAATTCCCGTGCCAGGGGCATGGGCCGCCTGTTGCACAAGCCTGCCCGTGGCCTCCAGCAGCCCGGTAAAACGGTCGATGAGCGCCTGCAGTGCGGCCAGGTCCACTCCGGGGGCCTGGGACAGGTGCAGCCAAAGATATCCCAGGGCCCGGAATCGCGGGGCGCCGTTCCACAGGGCATGCACCCGCCGCCAGACGCCAAGGAACTTGTCCTTCCGGTGCGGGTTCGGGGCGTGGGCCAGAAGTTCCGCCTGACCGCGCAAAAGGCGCAACAGCGCCATGCTCTCGTCAAGCACGGCGACGATTTCCCGCTCCGCTTCCGGACTGAACACGGGCCGCGGCCCCTGGGGCCTGACCGGCTCGTCGTCAAGGAATTGACGAAACACCAGACGCAAAAGTCTGAGCCATGCCGTGCGGTCCTGGCCTTCGTGGCCGGAGAGGGATCGCAGGGACATGAAACCGTCCGTGTCGGCAAAGGATTCCCAGGCCCGGGACCCCGCATATCCGGAGGCAGGAAAACGGCCGGTCTCCAGGTAGGAGAGCAGGGCCGCCTGGGCCGTTTCCGGGGATATGGCCCGGCGGCAGGCCCGGTCACGGGGACATGCGGTTCCGAAGGGGCAGGGATGGCAGGGCATGTCCGGCTCAAGGCTCAGGCTCCCGGCCAGGTAAGGCCCGGTGTCGAAGGGCTGGGCCGTGGCCATAAAAAACGCCATGACCGGCGTCCCAAGCCCGGCCGCCAGGTGCATGGTGCCCGTATCGTTGGTGACCAGCACCCGCATGTGCCCAAGCACGGCGGCCAGTTCCTCGACGGTGGTCTCACCGGTCAGGTTCACGGCCGGGGCCCGGCTCGCGGCGGCGTATCTGCGGGCCAGTTCCCGTTCGCTCCCCGCCCCCAAAAGCACCGGGGCAAGCCCGGCCCGTTCCCAAACGGCCTCGCCCAACCGGGCAAAAGAGTCCACCGGCCAGCGTCTGCCGTCCTCGCTGGCCCCGAGTTGGAAGCCCACAAACCCATGGGTTCCCTCCGGGGCCGCCTGGGACAGACGCACTTTCGCCTGTTCACGCCGCCCCTGTGGAATCTCCTGCAGATCAAAGGCCGCAGGCGCATGCCCAAGTCCGGCCGCCCGCCGGAACACATCCACAATATTGAAGGGGCTTAAGCCCCTGTTGGCGGCTGAAATCTCCAAAAATGCGGCCCAGGGCGAACTGTCGCGGCCAAATCCCTCCGTATCCAGGGCAAAGCCGACGGCCCCGCCCGGGGACAGATGCCGGGACAGCACCCGGGCGGCGATGGAGGGGGTCAGGTTGATGACCCTGGCCGGGGAAAACTCCCGTTTGATGGCGGCGACGAATGTTGCAAGCCGGGTCAGGGCCTTTTTCCAGTCCGTCTCCACCGCGTGCAAAAGCGCCCCCCCGGGCAGGGGAAAAATCTGCCCCACATCCCGCAACAGCCCGGCGGCGGAAGCAAAGTTCTCCAGGCAGACAAGTCCCGTCCCCTCGCCTGATGCGGCGAGTTCCGAGAAAACCGGCTGACATTGGAGCAGATCGCCGAATCGCGTCAGGTTGATGACCAGGGTGTTCATGACCCCTGGCAACAAGCAGGAACCATGCCGATGGCCGGATTTTGGCCCCTGCTTGTGCATCGGCATGTGTGCGGATCGGTGCAGACTTGTGCACTCATGCACATCGTCCCCGGGTTGTCCCGCATGTTCAAGTATGCTACGCGGCACGCAGACATGGCCACACCGATTGCAGCACATCCCGAAAACGCCGTTTCCCAGGTTGCGGCTGCCGTAAAAAGGATGCTCCCACACCTTTTCCCGGGCTTTCGGGAGCACCGCGCCTTTCTGCCGGACATCCCCGCCTCGTTTTGGGAGACTCGGCCATGAAACTGTTGCATCGCGATCAGGACGTCCGACTGGCCGAGCTGTTACGTCTCGTGCCGCACACGCATCATGCCGCCGTGCGACGCGAGATCGAAGCCCTGCGCGCCGAACAGGCGGCCGAATTCGCCCATGAGCGCCGCATCATTGAGGACGAGGCCGCCCTTTTGCGGACAAAGGTGGCCAAACTGGCCGAAACCCGGCGACGGCTCCTCGAACACAACCGCCGCGACGCCGCCAGCTTCCGAAAATTCCGCCAGGCCATCAAGCACTCCCGGGCCATGCACAGCCTGGAGCATCTTCCCGCCCTGCTCCCCCAACTCAAGGAAACCCTCGGGGTGGCCGAGATCGGGCTGGTGCTTTCAGGCGAGGATTTCGCGGATTTTTTGCCCGATCCCCTTCCCTGCGGCCGCGTCGTGGCCGCCGCCGCCCTTGAGAACGAGGTCTGCCGCCTGTGCCAGGCCACGCCGCCCCGGCCCTTTTTGGGCCCCACCCGGCGCATGCCCCGGCCGGATTTCTTCCTGCCCCGGGACGTGTCCGCCGCAAGCGCCCTTCTGGAGGGCTCCTGCTTCGTCTGCGGCCTCAAGGACAAATTCCGCCGCGACCGACTGGTGGGCGCGGTCGCCTTCTTCGATCCCGCCCCGGGACGCTATACCCCGGACAAAGCCACGGATTTTTTGGAACACTTCTGCGATATCCTGGCGGCGGATCTCGTCAATGTCCGCGACCACGAAAAACTCGACCGGGAAAAGGTCATCGATGAGTTGACCACAGCGCCCAACCGGGCGTACCTAACCCGCCACGCCCCACGGATGCTTGAGTTTTCCGGCCGCAAAGGCTTTCCGGTGTGCGCGCTTTTCATCGACCTGGACCGGTTCAAGGCCATCAACGACACCCTGGGCCATGCGGTCGGCGACCGGGTGCTTGTGGCCGTCGCCATGCGCCTGAAGGAATCCATGCGCCGCTACGATATCTTCGCGCGCCTGGGCGGAGACGAATTCGTAGCCATACTGCCGGATACCGACCTGGCCGAGGCCGCCGACATGGCCGCCCGCATCCGTCAGGCCGTCGCCGACATCGACGTGGCCCGGATCATCGGCCAGGACACCCGGCTCGGCCTGTCCGCCTCGGTGGGACTGGCCCGCCTCGAACCCGGAGAGGGCGTCGACGCCCTCATCCGCCGGGCCGACGCGGACATGTATGCGGCCAAACGAGGCGCCGCCGCCAACGACAACCCGGCGTGACCCGCCTGCACCCCAGCCACGCCATAAAGACAAAAAACGCCATCGGAGGAACGCATGTCGCTCTTTACCAAGGAAGAAGCCCTGCTCTACCATTCGAGCTTTCCCAAGGGAAAGGTCGAGGTCGTGCCCGTCAAGCCCTGCCGCACCCAGAAACACCTGTCCATGGCCTACACCCCGGGCGTCGCCGAATCCTGCCGGGCCATCCACGCCGACCCGGACAAGGTCTACGACTACACCAACAAGGGCAACCTGGTGGCCGTGGTCTCCAACGGCACCGCCGTCCTGGGCCTGGGCAACATCGGCCCCAAGGCCGGGAAACCGGTCATGGAAGGCAAGGGCGTGCTGTTTAAGATCTTCGCCGACGTGGACGTCTACGATTTGAACATCAACCAGCCCGACCCCGACAAGATCATCGAATTCGTCAAGATGCTCGAACCCACCTTCGGCGGCATCAACCTCGAAGACATCAAAGCCCCGGAATGCTTCTACATCGAGCAGCGCCTCATCGAGGAAATGGACATCCCCGTCTTCCATGACGACCAGCACGGCACGGCCATCATCTCCGGGGCGGGCATCCTAAACGCCATGGAGATCTCCGGTAAACGCATCGAGGACGTGAAAGTCGTGGTCTCCGGCGCCGGGGCCGCCGCCATCGCCTGCTGCAAATTCTACGAGACCCTGGGCGTCACCCGTTCCAACATCTTCATGTACGACTCCAAGGGCCTGATCCACGCCGGTCGCCCCGACCTCCACGAATCCAAACGCTACTTCGCCCAGAAAAAAGACATCGGCCCCATGGCCGAGGCCTTCAAAGGCGCCGACGTCTTTCTCGGCCTGTCCGCCAAGGGCCTGGTCTCCAAGGACATGGTCACGTCCATGGGCAAATTCCCCATCCTCTTCGCCATGGCCAACCCCGACCCGGAAATTCCCTACCACGACGCCAAAGACGCCCGCCCCGACTGCATCATGGGCACCGGACGCTCGGATTTCCCCAACCAGGTCAACAACGTCTCCGGCTTCCCCTTCATCTTCCGGGGCGCCCTGGACGTGCGGGCCTCCAAAATCAACGAGACCATGAAGATGGCCGCCGCCAAGGCCCTGGCCGCCCTGGCCAAGGAACCCATCCCCAGTGACATCCTCGATGCCTACGGCGTCAAGGAACTCTCCTTCGGCATGGACTACGTCATCCCCAAGGCCCTCGACCACCGCATGCTGGAATGGGAAGCCCCGGCCGTGGCCCAGGCCGCCATGGACTCCGGCGTCGCCCGCGCCACCGTGGACATCGCCCAGTACAAAAAAGACCTGCGCGCCCGCCTCGACGCCTCGCGCAAACGCATCGAAGCCTTCGCCGGGTCGTACGGACTGGAGTTCTAGAACTCGGGGCTGCCGCCCCGGATCGTTCGTCGGGGCTGCCGCCCCGAACCCCGCCCGGGGGGACCAGTCCCCCCGGACCCCCCATCCCCCCGTCCTCGCGGCGCGTTGCGCCG
>JAVHLG010000101.1 GCA_031082225.1 Desulfovibrionaceae bacterium
GCCCCCTACGCCTCCAGGCGATATTTGTAATACGCCGCGCAGCCGCCTTCGGTGGACACCATGCACGGCCCCACGGGCGTGGCCGGGGTGCAGGCCTTGGCGAACAGCGGGCATTCGTTGGGCGGCATCTTGCCCTTGAGCACCTCGCCGCAGCGACAGCCGGGCAGCGGCGGATGGTCCTTGAGGGTGATGCCCAGCACCTTGAAGGCGTCGAAGGCGGCGTAGGCGTCCGAGATGGCCAGCCCGCTTTGGGGCAGAACGCCCAGGCCGCGCCACAGGGCGTCCACCGGGGTGAAGACCTCGGCCATGACCGCCAGGGCCTTGTGGTTGCCGTGTTCGGGCACCACCCGGGAATACTGGTTCACGACCCGGGGGATGTTGTCCCGGCGCATGTGGACGATGTGGAGAAGCGCCTGGAGGATGTCCAGGGGCTCGAATCCGGTGATGACCGATGGCACGCCGTATTCCGTGGCCAGGAAGGCGTAGGGGTCGACGCCGATGATGGCCGAGACGTGTCCGGGCAGAAGGAAGGCGTCCACCCGGGCCTCGGGATCGGCCAAAAGGGCGCGCAGGGCCGGGGGCACGAGCTTGTGGAAGCTCATGACCAGGAAGTTGTCAAGCCCCTGCTCCCGGGCCAGCCGGATGGTGGCGGCCACGGTGGGCGCGGTGGTCTCGAAGCCGATGCCCAGAAAGACGACCATGCGGCCGGGGTTGGCCTTGGCCAGGGCCAGGGCGTCGAAGGGGGAATAGACGACCTCCACCCTGGCCCCTTCGGCCGAGGCGGTCTTGAGGTTTGCGCCTTTGGGGCCAGGCACGCGCATGAGGTCGCCGAAGGTGGCCACGATGATGTCGTCGCGCCCGGCCAGTTCCAGAAAGGCGGCGACCTCGGATTCGTGGGTGACGCACACGGGACAGCCCGGGCCGGTCAGGTGGGTGATGGTCCCCGGCAGGAGCGAACGCAGGCCGCTTTGGAAGATGGCCACGGTATGGGTGCCGCAGACCTCCATGAAACGCATGGGGGTTTGCGCCTCTTCCGTGAGCCGCGCCAAAAGGCTGCGACACAGGGCCGGATCCTTGAAGGCGTCAAAGGAGTTCAAGGTTGAGCCCTTCCTGAAAGAGCTTGATGGTCTCCAAGGCGTCGGCGCGGTCCAGGCGGCGCAGGGCGAATCCGGCGTGAACGATGACGTAGTCGCCCACGGCCGGGGCCTCGTCGATGATGTCCAGGCGGACCTGGCGCTTGACGCCGCCGATTTCCACGTCGGCGACGTTATCGGCAATGCCGATGATTTCCATGGGAACGGCAAGACACACGGCGGTTTCCTCCAGGATGGCGGTTACGTGACGTACGGCAATGCGCAAAGATAAACCCGGCTGGTCGCGGCGTAAAGCCTCTGCGGGGAAAAAAGCGGGAATACGGGCTGTTGCGGCGGTTTCGAGGTACGAACGGACTCGGCGTATGCCGGTTTCGGATACGCGCCCGGGGAGCAGGGGCGACGACGACGGGACTACCAGGCCGGGGCGTCCTGGCCGTGGTAATAGAATTCCACGCGCCGGTTCTTGGCCCGGGCCTCGGGGGAGGTGGGGGGCACCAGGGGCTGGCTGTCGCCGTAGCCCACGGCCTTGACCCGGGTGGGCGGGATGCCGCCCTTCTCCACGATGTAGCGCACAATGGCCGCAGCCCGGGCCGAGGACAGTTCCCATTTGGAGGGATAGAGCCCGCCGCCGGTCTCGCCGTCGTCGGCATGGCCCCGGACCACGAGGTCGATCTTGTGGGCCTTCAGGATGTCGATGATGCCCTGGAGCATTTTCTCCGAGCCGGGCTTGAGGGTGGCGGAGTTGGGATCGAAGAGCACGGGGCTGTTGACGTTTAGGAGCACGCCCGAGGAATCGGAACTGACGCCCGAGGACTGGAGCAGATTGGAGTCGTTGGCGATGATCTCCTTGATCATGAGCGCCACTTCGTACCTAAGCTTGTTTTCCTGGGAGAGCTTGAACTCCGGCCGTCCCACCCGGGCGTCCTTGGCCATGAGGGAGGGGATCTTCTCCAGGTTGACGACCTTTTCCTTGGTGGGCGCGTTTTTGTCCTGGAAGACCAGGGCCAGCTCGTTTTTCTGCTGGGGCTTGAGCGCCGCCACCAGCCACAGGAGCAGGAAAAAGGCCATCATGGCCGTCACGAAGTCGGCGTAGGCCACCTTCCAACTGCCGCCGTGGTGGCCCTTGTGTCTGCCGCCTTCCTTCTTGACGATGATGATCGGGCTTGGCTCGCCCGTCTTACTTTTTGCCACGCAAGGCTCCTTCCAGATCCTCGAAGGAGGGGCGCACGTCCTCGGGCACGGCCCGGCGGCCCATTTCCACGGAGAGCATGGGCGAGAAGCCGCTTTGCATCCCGAGCAGGGCCTCCTTGGCGCAGGCCAGAAAGGCCATCCTGCCGTTGGCCTGGTGCTCGACGTTGGCCGCAATGGGGCCGACGAAGCCGTAACACAGGAGGATGCCTAAGAATGTGCCCACCAGGGCCGCGCCAATGCTGTGCCCCAGCACCTCGGGGGGCTCGTTGATCTTGCCCATGGTCAGGACGATGCCCAGGACGGCGGCCACGATGCCCAGGCCCGGCAGGGAATCGGCCACCTTGTTGATGGCCGCCGGGTGAATATCCTCATGGTGCTGGATGGTACTGATGTCCAGACTCATGAGGGCGTCGAAGCGATGGGTCTCGATGCTCTCGGAGATGAGCACCTTGACGTTGTCGCAGATGAAATCGCGCAACACGTGGTTGGACATCACGGACTTGTAGCGACCGAAGATGGCGCTGCCGTCGGGTTTGTTGACGTGGGCCTCCAGGGCCACGATGCCCTCGCGGCGGGCGATGTTCATGATCTCGTAGAGCAGGGTCAAAAGATCCAGGAAATCGGAGTTGGAGGCCTCCTTGGCGGTGAAGATGGAGAGGGCCTTTTTGATGGAGCCGATGACCACGGACTTGGGCGAGGAGATGAGAAAGGAGCCCAGGGCCGCGCCGCCGATGATCAGAAGCTCGATGGGCTGGAAAAGGGTATGCATGCTGCCGCCCTCAAGGACAAAGCCCCCGAAGACGGCCCCAAAAACCACTACTATTCCGATGATTGCGAACATATCTCGTCAGTCACTCCGGATTCGCCGCATTGTGCTGGTGGCGCAAAGGCCCCGGCTGTCGGCGTGACAGGCGCGGCCCGCGTCCGGGAACAGCCCGGAAGCTCCTGGCCCGGCCGTCGCCATCCGCGACGCCCAAGACGGCGAAACCACTGTCCTGCGGCCGGGACGCCACACAAGACAGAGCCTGTGGAAAGGCAGCAACGAAGGGGAAGACGAGACAAGATCCCCAGCCTGAGCAAGCCGACGAGGGCCGCTCCATACCTCCCGGCACACCAGCCGGGCCACGCGGAACCGGGCGTCCGCCCTCTGGAGACATACTCCAAAAAGCCCTTCCCGGTGGAGTGGCATGGTATACGAAAACAATCCGGCATGAAACAGAAAAAAAACAGCCCTGGTATGGCGTTCATAAAAAACATATCTCGTATTTTATGAATAAAAATAATAAATTCAAAGTCTTGCTGTCTACCAAACCAGAACGGAAGCGACTGCACGCACCACCAGGCAGGGACGCACCTCCCGGTGCCCAGGGGGCTACCGGTCTACGGACGCCTCCACGGCCTGCGAAGCGACCATGGCCTCGATGCCCCCGGCCACCGTGTCCATGGCCCTGGACAGGCTCTCCAAAAGCACCCCGGCCTCCTCCAGACGCCCGCTGTCCAGGGACTCCTCCATGGCCCAGGCCACATCGCGCACCTCCACCGCCGAGACGTTTCCTGCGGCCCCGGCCAGCTTGTGGGCCGTCTCCCGGGCCTGCGCCGCGCGGCCGCCAGCCATGTCCCGGCGCATCTGCTCCAGGTATTCGCGGCCGCTGGCGGCGAAGCCAGCCAGGATGCTGCAATAGATGTCCGCCTTGCCCCCCAGCCGGTACAATCCCTCGTCCACGTCAAGCCCCGGGATGGCCCGCAACAGTACGTCATTCGACGCTGGTCCGGCCGCCCCGCCGCCTCCGGAAGCGTCCCCAGCCGCTGGTCCGGCCGTCCCGCCGCCTTCGGGAGCGTCCGTCGCCTCACGATCGGCGGCAGGGGGGATGACGGACGGCGCTCCGGATTCCCGGTCTCGTCCCTGACCGGCCCATTTGCCGATCACGGCGAAAAGCCGCTTGCGATCCAGGGGTTTGGCAAGATAATCGTCCATCCCGGCCTCCAGGCAACGTCGCCGGTCGTCCTCCGTGACATGGGCGGTCATGGCCACGATGGGCGTGGCCCCGCCCCGGGGCAGGGCGCGGATGCCCCTGGCCGCCGCATAGCCGTCCATATCGGGCATGGACACGTCCATGAAGATCAGGTCGAAGGTCTCCCGGGCCGCCATGTCCAGGGCCTGACGCCCATTCTCGGCCATGCTGGCCACGATGCCCGCATCCTTGAGGATCTCGCCCGCCACCAGCCGGTTGGTGGCGTTGTCCTCGGCCAGCAAGACCCGCAACCCCGGAAACGCGGGTTCCGGCCCTTCCCCCGGGACATCCGTCGTCGGTTGTCCGCCGTCCGGGGGCGCGAGTCCAAGGGCCGCATCCAGGGCGTTGCGGAGTCCGGACAGCCCGACGGGTTTCTCCAGAAAACGCCGGGCCCCGGGATAGGCATCGAGCAGCGCCTGACGGGCGCGTCCCGTGGGGGTCAGCACGATCACCGGCAGGGGCATGGCGAACAGTCCGGACAAGCCGTCCGCCATGCCCGCCGACATCCCGCAAAGAAGCGCCCCGTCCACGATGGCCGCGTGGCAGGCAGGGCCGGGGGCCGAGAGCCGGGACATGAGTTCCCGTCCGTCCGCCGCCTGTTGCGCAACAAATCCGAAACGCGTGAGGGTGTTGACCAGGGAGGCGCCCAGCCCCTGGTTGCCTGCGGCCACAACGACGCGCAGGCCCGCGAAGCGTTCAAACGGGGCCTGGGCGGCCGCCGGGACGGCGGGATCCTTCTCCAGGACCACCGTGACCAAAAATTCGCTGCCCCGCCCGAGTTCGCTTCTCACCCGTACGTCGCCGCCCATGAGCCGGGCGATGTCCCGGGCGATGGCCAGGCCGAGCCCTGCCCCGCCATGCTTGCGGGTCACGGAGCCGTCGGCCTGGGTGAAGGCCTCGAACACGCCGTCGATCTTGTCCTGAGGAATGCCCGGTCCGGTGTCGCGCACGGCAAGGACGATCTCCGCCCGGTCCCCCATGTCCCGGACCAGGGACGCCCGCATGGCCACCTCGCCGCGTTCGGTGAACTTGAAGGCGTTGGAGACCAGGTTGACCAGCACCTGGCGCAGTCGCAGGGGATCGCCCAACAGGTCGTCAGGGGTTCCGGGATCCAATTCGAGGAAAAGCTCAATGTCCTTGTCGGCCACGGCCCCGCGATACAGGTCGAGCACCTCGTCCAGGACGTCGGACAGCCGGAAGCCGATGCGCTCCATGCTCATCTTCCCGGCCTCGATGCGGGAGAAATCCAGAATGTCGTTGATGACCCGCAAAAGGGATCGGCTGGAGGCCCGGATGACCGAAAGATATTGCCGCTGCCGGGGCGACAGGGGGGTCTTGAGGGTCAGGTCGGCCATGCCGATGACCGCGTTCATGGGGGTTCGTATCTCGTGGCTCATGTTGGCCAGAAATTCGCTCTTGGCCTGGCTGGCCTTCTCGGCGGCCTGCTTGGCCCCGGCCAGTTCCAGGGTGCGGCGGTTGACCAGATCCTCCAGACGCTCCCCGTGCAGTTTGAGGGCCTGCTCGTTTTGGCCGATGATGTCGAGCATCTCGTTGAAGACCCCGGCCAGGCTCCCCAGTTCGTCGCGCCGGTCCGTGGGGAAGCGCAGGCCATAGTCCCGACGCTGGCTGATGCGCCGGGCCACCCGGCGCATCAGGTCGATGGGATCGAGGATGACGGACTTGACGAAAAAAAAGATCAGGGCCACCAGCACGACCTCCAGGGTGAAGGTGCGCATGACGTTGGCGGCCACGGTCTTGAACAGATCCTGATCCATGCCCTGGGTATGGACGAAGACGTTGAGGCTCCCCAGAGGCCTGCCGTCCATCTCGATGCGCCTGGTGCGGCCGATCATCCCCTCTTTCTCCCACAGGGAGTCCGTCTCGTGCAGTGCGCCGCCGTCGCGACGCCTGCCGGCCAGGATGCTGCTCCCGTCCTCGTCGAGCACCATCACGGCGAAAATGTTGCCGTTTTTGAGCTCCGTGTCGATGATCCGGGAGATTTCCTTGGCGTCCACGTTCCACATGGGGGACAATAAAATGTGGGACAGCCGTTCGGTGACGGTGTCGGCCAGAAGCCGCAATTCGGCCAGACGCACGGATTTGACGGCGTGATAGTCGTAGAGGCTAAACGCCGCCAGGACAAGGGTGAAGGCCACCACCAAAAGCAGGCTCAGCTTGACCTGCAGCCTGTCCCGGAAGCGCACCCCTCCGCCCTCGCGACCGGGCTTTTTTGCGAATGTCGGCTTCTCCGCGGCGTTCACACCACTTCCTCGACGCCAACGGCCCGGAAGCAGGCCGGAGGAATCAGTTCCTGGTGCACCGCAAAGCGGGCCTTTCTTTTGGCCTCGGCCTCGTCCCCGGCCTCCACCTCCACCCGGCCGGCCACATCCCGCTCGATCTTGGTGCGATAAGCGACCTCGAAGGTTCCGCCGTCCGGCCGGGCCACGATGGTCAGGGGCTCAAAATAGAAAAAGGGTTCGTCGCCCGGGGCCTCGGGATGCACCCTGGCCTGGGCCGCAAACATGGCCCGGCCCTTGCTTTCGGCGGCCACGATCTCAACCCCCTCCCGATCCTCCAGCATTTTCGTCTCGTAGCTTACGGCAAAACGTTTCACGTCATTGCTCCTTTTCCGTCGCCGGGCTGCGTCCCCATGCGACGCCGTCTTTGCGTTTTTTCTGCGGAGTTGCTAGGGTCGCAACCGCGCGGGTCGCGGCGGGAAACTCCCCGCCCCCTCAAAAAAGCCATCGCCCCATGTCCGACAAACCGTTCGTCGAGTCCTGCAGCGGACCCTGCCCGCCGCTTTGCCCCGAGACCATGCCCGGGACAGGGGCCTGTGCGGTGTCCCTCGTGCCCTCCGAGGACCAGTGCCGGGCCCTGTGGGACGCCTACGACATGCTGCCCAACATCCGGGCCCACAGTCTGGCGGTGGCCTGCATCGCCACCACCCTGGCCCGGCAGGCCGCATCCGCCGGGTTCGACGTGGACGTGGACGCCGTGCGGGCGGCGGCGCTTCTGCACGACCTGGCCAAGACCTACACCATCCGCCACGGCGGCAACCACAGCCAGCTCGGCGGGGCCTGGGTCCAGGAACTGACCGGAAATCCGGCCCTGGCCCAGGGGATCATCCACCATGTCCACTGGCCCTTCGCCGTGGACATCCGATCCCATTTCCTGCCCCTGAGCATCATTTACAGCGACAAGCGGGTCAAGCACAACCGGGTGGTGAGCCTGACCGAACGTTTCGACGATCTGCTGCACCGGTATGGGGCCACACCGGACATCCGTCAACGCATCGGCCGCTCCTTCGCCCAGGCTCGGGAGATCGAACAGGCGCTGGTGCAAAACCTGGGATTTGACCCTGATGCGGATATTGCTCATTGCCGGGGGCTGGTCGAGTGAACGCGAGGTGTCGTTGTCCGGAGCGAAAAAAATCCGGCTGTCCCTCGAAAACCTCGGCCATGCGGTCCATTTCCTGGATCCGGCCCTAGCCTTCGACGACATCGCCGCCGAGGCGGCCAGGGCGGACTTCGCCTTCATCAACCTGCACGGCGCGCCGGGCGAGGACGGGCTCATCCAGGCCCTGCTCGACGCGGTCCGCCTGCCCTATCAGGGGACCGGGCCGGCCGGGTCGTTTCTGGCCCTGTCCAAGGCCGCCGCCAAGCAGATCTACCGGGCCCGGGGCCTGGCCACCCCGCCCTGGGAGTTTTTGCCCAAACCTCCCGGGGAGGCCTTTGTCCCGCGCTTTCCCCCCCCGTATTTCGTCAAGCCCAACCTGGGCGGATCAAGCGTCCTGGCCGGGCTGGCCCCTGATCGCGAGGCCCTGGCCGCCATGCTCGCCCCCATTTTCCAAAGCGGCGACGCAGCCATCGTGGAACCCGCCCTGTGCGGGACGGAACTGACCTGCGCCGTCCTCGGGGAAACCCCCCTGCCGCCCATCCTCATCAGGCCCAAATCGGGCAGCGGCTTTTTCGACTACGCCGCCAAATACGCCCAGGACGGGGCCGACGAACTGTGCCCGGCCCCCGTGCCGCCGGAAATCACCCATGCCCTGGAGCAGACCGCCCTGGCCGCCCATCGGGCCCTGGGGCTGTGCGGCTGCAGCCGCTCGGACTTCATCCTGTCCGGGTCCGACCTTTTCCTTTTGGAGACCAACACCCTGCCGGGCATGACCCCCACGAGCCTTTTGCCCCGGGCGGCGGCGGCGGCAGGGATGTCCTTCGAGGATCTCCTGGCCCGGCTGATCGAACTGGGCCTGGCCCGGGGCCGCCACGCCCATGACCGGGGCCCGGCCTGACGGTGGATGCCCGCCCCCCTGTGCGCCGTGTGGCATGTCCCATGTGCGGCGCACCGGCCCAAACCGGCGTCCCGGGACCGGGGCTGGTCCGCCGCCGCCGCGCACTGGACGAACCAGGGCCATGCAGTATATGGAGAAAAGTTGACCGGCCTGACGGCCGTTTCCCACGCCGCAAGGCCGCACCTCATTTTTTTCGGAGAATCGCATGAAAGCCATCCTCGCCCTGGAAGACGGCGCCCTTTTTCCCGGTGAATCCTTCACCGGCCAGGGCACGGCCGGGGGAGAAGTCATCTTCAACACCGGCATGACCGGATACCAGGAGGTCTTGACCGACCCCTCCTATCACGGACAGATGGTGTGCATGACCTATCCGCACATCGGCAACTACGGCGTCAATCCCGACGACGTGGAATCGGCCAAAATCCATGTGGCCGGGTTCATCGTCAAGGAATGCTGCAAGACGCCCTCCAACTGGCGGGCCTCGGCCTCGCTTCCCGAATACCTGACCCGGCAGGGGGTCATGGGCATCGAGGGCATCGACACCCGGGCGCTCACCCGCCACCTGCGGCTTCACGGGGCCATGCGCGGCTACATCTCCACGGACGTGTCCGACCCGGAGGCCCTGGTGGCCGCCGCCAGGGCCCTGCCCTCCATGGAGGGACAGGGGCTGGCCGACCGGGTCACCTGCGACGGCCCCTACCGCTTCGACGGCGAAAAGCCCGTGCCCGTGACCCTGGCCGACGGCGTCTACGCCTGGCCGGGCCCCGGCCCCCGGGTGGTGGTCTACGACATGGGCATCAAGTGGAACATCCTGCGCCTGCTCCTGGGCCAGGGGTTCGACGTCCTGGCCGTGCCTTCCACGTACACCGCCGAGCAGGTCAAGCGCCTTTCGCCGGACGCGGTGTTTCTGTCCAACGGCCCCGGCGACCCGGCGGCCCTCACCGGACTGGTCGCGGCCACGGCGATTTTGGCCGACGAATACCCCACGGCGGGCATCTGCCTGGGGCACCAGCTTCTGGGGCTGGCCCTGGGCGGCTCCACCTTCAAGCTCAAGTTCGGGCACCACGGCCTGAACCACCCGGTGAAGGATCTGGAGACCGGACGCATTGAGATTTCCTCCCAGAACCACGGTTTTTGCGTGGACATCGAAAGCCTCAAAGACGTACGCCCGACCCATCTCAACCTGAACGACCGGACCCTGGAGGGCTTCGCCCACAACACAAAACCCATCATCGCCATCCAGCATCATCCCGAGGCGGCGCCCGGCCCCCACGACTGCCGGTTCTTTTTCCGACGGTTTCGGGACATGGTCCGGGAACACACCGGGAAATAGCCAGGGGCGCGAGGCGATCCCATGTCTGCTGAACTCTCCAAGGCCAGGGGCCAGATCACGGCCATCGGCACCCACCTCAAGCAGGGGAAGGTGTTTCCGGCGGTTACAGCCCTTTACGAGTCCATCAACAGCATCCTGCGCTCCCAACTCATGAAGTCCGAGCGGGACGAATTTTCCCGCATGATTACCGACGCCGTCTATCTGATCAACAACGACAAGGGATTTAGGTCCTCCTATCCCCTGCTCATGCAGTACCAGCCGGGACAGGAGAAGCAGCTTCTGGAGATGCTGCGCGACGTGCTCAAGGAATTCCAGCACTCGGCGGTGTCCGAGGCCAAGGACATCATCCAGGAAAAACACCAGCGCCGCGAGGCGACCCTGGAGCGCGGCCGCCTGCTTCTGGCTGAGCAGAAACACGACGAGGCCCGGGAGATCCTTGAGAAACTGGCCCGGGAACACCCCGACGATTCGGAACTCAAGGCCCGCATTGCGGATCTGTTCATCAAGGGCGAGTTGTACGAAGACGCCTTCACCTATCTCGACGAGGCCCTGGATTTGTCGCCGGACCAGATCCATCTCTACAACCGCATCGGCATCGTCCTGCGGCGCTTAAAAAAATTCGAGGTGGCCGAAAAATATTTCATCCGCGCCGTGCCCTACGCCAAAAACGACGCCAACCTCTATTTCAACCTGGGCCGGGTGTATGTGGACTGGGGACGCTTCGACAAGGCCGAGAAGGCGGCGCGCATTGCGCTGCGCATTGCGCCGACCTTTGACGAGGCCAGAAAGATGCTCACTTTTTCGCTCAAGCGGCAAAACAAACCCATGGAGCCCTGAAAGGCCCGCCCTCCCCCAGGCACCCCCCCCCGACACA
>JAVHLG010000102.1 GCA_031082225.1 Desulfovibrionaceae bacterium
GGCCGGGGCCGCCGGGCCCGACGGTGCGGACGCAACGGCCGGGGACGGGGCCGCCGGAGCGCCCAACGTGGACGGCAGGTCGCGGCGGCGCTCCATCTCGCGGCGCACGTGCGACGGGATTCCGGCCAGCACCCAGGCCCGGATGTCCAGGCCGGACGAAATCGCCTCGCCGGGGTCTTTGCCTGCCGAGGGCGGCGCGGGCCAGCGCCGCGCGGCCGGAAAATGATCCTCCCACCATAGACGGGCCTTGGCCCCGGCCTGGTCGAAATCCAAGGCCACCAGGATCAGCGCGGCCCGGGACAGGATCGCCGCCGCCGTCGAGTCCGGACGGGCCGTGGCCGAGCCCGTGCCCATGACCCCGACGTGCAGCGGATGGCTGTGCTGCCAGACCATGGCCGCGTCGCGCTCGGTCTCGATGATCACCCAGACGGTCCACTCCGAGCGGCCGTAGACGAAATACAGTCCCTGTGCCCCGCCCGGGGAAACCTCCCAGTATTTTTTGTCGCGCAGGGACTCCGGCCCAAGCTCCGGATGCGGCCGCCGGATTTTGATTTTGACCGTCTGGCCGGACACGAAAAACGGCAGCACCAGGCCCTCGGGCAGCCAGATTTTGCGCTCCTTGCCGTCGGGTTTGAGCTCCCGGGGCAGGCCCCAGGCCGAGCGCGGCGGATATTTGTCCTGCTGGTTCCAGCCGATGCGGCATTTGCGGGCGGTGTCCGGCGTGATGCCCCAGGCCGCAAGCTGGGCCAGCACCTCCGGGGAGGCTTGCAGGCGTTCGGCGGCGTGGGTGACGAACGTGGAGGCCTTGGCCCGCCAGGTCTCGCACGGCAGGTCCACGATTTTCGGCGTCCAGGGCGGCGGGCCCTGGGGCTTGCGGGGCGTGGCCGGGTCGCGGCGCGGGGCGGCGCTGGCCGCGCCCGGGGCGTAGCGGGCCTTGAAGTCGCGGAAGCCGTCGGGGTCCGACACGTCGCGGCCGGTGACGGCGTTGTAGACGCCGATCAGGTCCGTGGTCTCGCCGCAGGAACAGCAGTGGGCCACATCCCCGGCCGGGTCGTAGGAAAACGCACCGCCCGGGGTGTTTTCGACGTGGAACGGGCAGTGGGCCCAGACCTCGCCGCCGCGCTCCTCCGGATGCGTGAGCAACTCCCGGGCGATGTCGCCCCGGGCCGCCGCGCCCAGCCATTCCTCCGCTGCTCCCATGGAAACCCCCTCCAGCCA
Organism: Desulfovibrionaceae bacterium; assembly: GCA_031082225.1. Classification (GTDB taxonomy): domain Bacteria; phylum Desulfobacterota; class Desulfovibrionia; order Desulfovibrionales; family Desulfovibrionaceae; genus Desulfolutivibrio. The sequence goes on from JAVHLG010000102.1 coordinate 1,219, forward strand.
TGGTCGAAAGTGCTTCGAGGTTCTTTCGACCTTTTTTCGATCTTTTTTTCGATGATTTAATAAAAAATAATTAAATATAATAAAGGCTTCTATAGTACACTTCGAGGATGCGAGGATTGTTTGTCAAACCTCGCCCCGCCGTTTCGCCCTGGGCCGCTCCGGAAAGTCTCCAGAGAAACTTCAGAGTCTCAACAACAATCCTCGCATCATCGAAGCGACGACCGCGAACCCCTGGTCTGACTGGTTTGCGCCCGCCGCGCCCTTGTTTTGAAATCCTCGAACCATGGTCGAAACCTCAAAATCTTTTTTGGGTGGGGTCGCGCCACTCATCTTTGTTCTGGGTGGACTCGCGCCACGCATCGACAATACGAATTCCCCTGTAGCTGATGACCCGGGACACGACTTTTTCCATGCCCGGCCGGGTCTTAAAATCCTTGGCCAGGGTTTTGAAGCTCAAAACCCGGTCCTTTGTGATGTTCATTTCATCGACGCACCACTTGGTGAAGCTCAAGTGGATGTCCTTCATCTGTTCTTTGTTCTCCGGGTCCGGCTCGGTGCATTGCGCTATCCACTGCCCGATCAAGTCCTGTTCCTCACGGTAGTCGGCCGTTTCCTCCATGACACAGGCCGGGGCGGCGGGCATGTCGCCCAGCTTCAGGGCGCGGATCGCGCAGCGGACGTACCAGGCCAGGATGCCGGGGCCGCAGGCGAGCAGCTCGGCATTGAGACGGTTGCGCGGGATCTGATGCCAGATGTTGCGAGTCGGGTCCTCGTCGCCGGTGTCGGCCGGGATGAACTGCGCCCCGAATTTGAGCACGCGCAGGCGGTTGTAAAACGCGATGTCGTTCCCGGCCGCCGTGGGCAGGTAGTTGGAATGCAGAACCAGGGTGTGGGTCTGGGCGAATTCGATGGTGGCCTTGCCGTACATTCCTCGGGCCTCAAGGGCGTCCTGGCCGGTGAGCTGCTTGATCTTGGCCAGGGAAAACCGGTGGTTGTTCTGGGCCTCGGAGGTCACGGCCAGCCGCAGACCGCGCAACTTGAGGACGGCAGGGCTGGGACCGTCGGCGGGTTTGGTGAATTTCTGCTCCAAGAGCAACTCCACCGGGATCAGCCCGGTGAATCCGCCCAAAACCTTGCCCATGGTGTCGAAAATGACCGACTTGCCGTTGTTGCCGCCCGGCCCCAGGGCGCAAAAGAAATTCTTGGTCTGGATGCCTGTGCAGGCGAACCCGGCGAAAAAGTTGAAGTAATCGAGCAAGTCCCGGTTGCGGCACAAAGCTTTGTCCAGGATGTCGTCCCACAGCGGGGCCTCGGTGTGCAGGCCATGGTACTCGTAGGGTGAGGCGTGGCAGAAATACTGCCGTGGATCGCCTGGATAGAGCTTGCCGGTCTCCAGGTCGATGACGCCGTTTTTGCAGGGGAGGAGCGTCGGGTGCTGGTTCCACTCGTCGCCGGAGATGCCAAGCGACCCGCTGCCGCTGGTGGCGATGCGCCACACCGAGTTCATGCGGGTAAGCGAGCGGCACTTGCTGGCCAGGCCGTTGTATCGGTCGCGGGCCCCCTGGTGGGTTTTGTCCTCGGTCTCCTTGTACAGCTTGGCGTATTTAGCGCCAAGCGCGCCGTACAGATCCGCGACCTGAAACATCTCGCGCCGAAAATCGCAGTTGGAATCAGGCATCCAGTGCGTGCAGTTGAAACGGAAGGTGCGGTCCTCGGTGTTGTCGTGGGCGAATTTGCCGCCGAGCAGTCGGACCAGGAGCTGGGCGTCGCCGACCTGGTTGAGCCAGGACGCGGCCTCGATCTCCTCCTCGGTGATGTCCGTCCCGGCCACGCCCTGGGGAGTGGCCACGGGCTCGGCCTTCGGGGCGGGCATGGACTCGCGCTCGGCGTCCGCTGCGGCCTCGACCTCGGCCCTGATCTGGTCGGGATCGTCGTAATCAGGCATGGCCGCCCGCCCGTGTCACGATACTTCGCGCCGATGGCACGTTTCGCATTGACAGCTTGTATCCGGCCGCAATTTCCGTTTTTCCGCGCCAGCTTTTCCGCTTCATAGCGCCACCCCCCGGGGTGTTTTTGACCCCTGGGAAATGCACACCAGGAAGGACCCGCAATGGGGGCAATCCGCAGCCGCGAGCTATCGACCATTGGTCGGATTTTTGAAAATTGGGGAGGGGGAGGGGGACGGGGGTGCCCCTCTCATCGGTCGCGGCCGCTTGCGCGTCCGCATCAAAACGATGCTTTCCAGGTGTGAGTGCGAACTGGGTGCATATTGCACCCAATTCAGGCCGTATTTGCCGACTTTTGAAAGGATCAAAAAAGGGCTGAAAACCACCTAAATGGTCTTCAGCCCTTGAACTTTCTGGAGCCAGCATGGAGACTCGAACTCCAGACCTGCTGATTACGAATCAGCTGCTCTACCAACTGAGCTATGCTGGCCCTCGTGCCCGGTCGCCCGTTTATGCGGTTGCGCGGACGCCCGGTTGCCCGGTCGCACGGTTGCTTGGTCGCGTAGTCGCCCGGTCGCGTGGTCGCGTGGTCGCGCGATCGCGCTGTCACGCGGTTGCGCGGCCCGTCTTCATATACGTCCTGCCCTTCTCTCGTCAAGTCCGGGACGCACAGCCGCCGTCTTCCAGCCCGGGCATGAAACCCTCGACGCACCCCTGGATTCGGCGGTTCGCCACGTCGCATCTCCATCGCCAAGCCCCCTGCACCGTGGACAACCTCCTGCGTCTCCTGCTACTCCCCAGGCAAGACGCAAAGGAGCCCCCCATGCCCCACGGAACCAAGGTGCTGATCGTCGAGGACAGCCGGGTCCAGGCCCGGATCATGAGCGAACACATTCGCGGCGTGACACCTTACGAAACCCTGGTCACCGCCACCCTGGCCGAGACCGCCCAGGTCATGGAGCAAAGCCGCGACGACATCTTCGTCGCCGTCCTGGACCTGAACCTCCCCGACGACGCAGGCGGCGAGATCGTGGCCCTGGCCAACCGCTACGCCGTGCCCGCCGTGGTCATGACCTCGTCGTTTGACGAGGAGGTCCGTAAAAAGCTCCTGGAGCAAAACGTGGTGGATTATTTCCTCAAATCCATGGCCGAGGTGGCCAACATGGAAAACCTCATCGAACGCCTGCACAAAAACCTTTCCGTCACCGTGCTGGTGGCCGACGATTCCAGGCTGGCCCGGCATCAGATGGGCCTGCTGCTCAAAAACCAGAACTATCAGGTCCTGGAGGCAGAGGACGGGGCCGCAGCCCTGGACATCCTGCGCGACACCCCGGCCGTGCGCCTGCTCATCACCGACTACCACATGCCGCGCATGGACGGCTTCGAACTCATCACCGAGATCCGCAAAACCCGCCCCAAGGACAGGCTGGCCATCATCGGCGTCTCGGCCCAAGGAGGCGAACAGACTGCCCGGTTTATTAAAAACGGGGCCAACGACTTTTTGACCAAGCCCATCGGGATGGAGGAATTCTACTGCCGGGTCAACCAGCAGATGGACATGTTGGACATCATCCAGGATTACAAGGCCCTGTGCGAAAACAAGGCCCCTTAGGCATCAACCGGCCCCGCCCGGGCAGGCGTCTTTTCCTGGCGGCCGTCCTGGCGGTCCTGCTGCCTGTTGCGGCCTTTTTTTTCCTCGACGCCGCCTTTCCCTTCCCGGAAGGCCGCCTGCACCCCCCCTTAGCGACGGTGATAAAGGACCGCAACGGCAGGCCCCTGCGCCTGTACCTGGCCCCGGACCAGGCCTGGCGTTTTCCCGTGACCCTGGACGAGACCGCCCCGATATTGCTTGAAACCCTGGTGGCTTCGGAAGACCGGCATTTCCGCAGCCACCCGGGAATAAACCCCCTGTCGCTTCTCCGGGCCGCCCTGGGCAACCTCCTGGCCGGACGGGTGCACAGCGGCGGCTCCACCATCACCATGCAGGTGGCCCGCCTCGTGGAACCCAAGCCGCGCACCCTGTCCGCCAAGTGCGTGGAGATGTTTCGCGCCCTGCAACTGGAGATGCGCCATTCCAAGGACGAGATCCTGGCGGCCTACCTCAACCTGGCCCCCTTTGGCGGCAACATCGTGGGCGTGGGCGCGGCGGCCATGTTCTATTTCGACAAGCCGCCGGGCCGACTGTCCCTGGGCGAGGCGGCGCTTCTGACCGTGCTGCCGCGCTCCCCCACCCGCCTCGATCCGGCCCGCGACGCCCAGGCCGCCACCCGGGGCCGGGACATGGTCCTGGACCAGCTCGCCGGGCGCGGGGCCATCTCCGCCCAGGCCGCGGCCGAGGCCAAGGCCACGCCCGTGCCCCGCCATACCGTTGCGCCGCCCTTTCTGGCCCCCCATTTCTGCGACCTGGCCAAGGGCAGACGCCAGGGCCAGCCCCTGGTGCGCACCACCCTTGATCCCTTCGTGCAAAAGGCCGCCGAGGAAATCCTCAAGGGACGGGCCGAACGCCTGCGCAGCCTGGGCATCGGCTCGGCGGCGGCGGTCATCCTGGAACGCAACGCCCGCGACGTCCTGGCCATGGTCGGCTCGCCCCATTTCTTCGACGCCCAACGCAGCGGCCAGATCAACGGAACCGTCATTCGCCGCTCCCCGGGCTCCGCGCTCAAGCCCTTCCTTTTCGCCATGGCCATGGACGCCGGGATCATCATCCCCGAGACCCTGCTCCTGGACATCCCCACCGCCTTTTCCGGCTACGCCCCCAAAAACTACGACGGCCTGTTTCGCGGCCGGGTCACGGCCGAAAAGGCCCTCATCACCTCCCTCAACGTCCCGGCCGTGCGTCTTTTGGACAGCGTGGGAACCGAGAACTTTCACGCCCTGCTCACGCGCGGGGGGCTGACCACCCTGAACAAGCCTGCCAGCCATTACGGGCTGTCCCTGGTCCTGGGCGGCGGCGAGGTGACGCTTCTGTCCCTGACGGGCCTCTACGCCACCCTGGCCGCCGGGGGCGAGCATGTGGCCCCGCGCCTTTTCCCCGACGCCCCGGCCACCGGCGTGCGGCTCTTTTCCCCCGAATCCTGCTCCCTGACCACGGACATCCTGGCCAAGGTGGAACGCCCGGACCTGCCCGGCGGCTTCGAGCGGGCCATGGGCGTCCCGGCCGTGGCCTGGAAGACCGGCACCTCCTACGGCCACCGCGACGCCTGGGCCTTCGGCTATTCCGCCGACCACGTCATCGGGGTCTGGGTGGGCAACATGGACGCCACCCCGGTCAAGGGCATCTCCGGCGCGGTGCATGCCGGTCCCATCCTCTTTGAGCTGTTTCGGGCCGTGGAGCGCAACGGCTCGCGCCTGCCCGATCCCGGCCCCCTGAACCTGGCCGACGTGGAGGTCTGCGCCGAGAGCCACGACCTGCCCGGGCCGTACTGCGACCGCCGGATCACCGTGACCACCATCCCCGGGGTCACGAAGCTTACCCCCTGCGCCGTACACCGGCAGATCCACGTGGACGTCAAGCAGGGCCTGCGACTGGCCGGGGAATGCCTGGAGCGCCACCCCTCGCGGCCCGAGACGGTGACCGAATATCCGGCGGAACTGTGCGCCTGGTGGCGCTCGGCGGGCATCGCCTTCCCTGCCCCGCCGCCGCCGCACCCGGACTGCGCCGAGGTGGCCGGGGGCGAGCCGCCGCGCATCGTCTCGCCCACTGCGGGCGCGCCCTACGCCCTGCGCCGGGACGTCCCGGCCGCCTTCCAGCGGCTGTCGCTTTCAGCCCATGTGGCCGCCCCGGCCTCAAAGGTGTATTGGTATCAGGACGGCCTGCTGGTGGCCCAGGGGACGGCGGCGGAACGGCTGTTCGTGGATCTCACGCCGGGTCGGCACCGGCTGGTGGTCATGGACGACCTGGGCCGCATGGACAGCGTGACCTACCTTGTGGACTGAACCGGAGGACATCCCATGAGCGTGATGGCGGAACTCTCGATTTTCCCCATGGACAAAGGGGACTCCGTGAGCCCCTATGTGGCCCGGGCCGTGGACGTGATCCGGGAAAGCGGCCTGCCCCACGTCTTCGGCCCCATGGCCACCAGCATCGAGGGCGAGACCTTCGAGGCGGTCATGGCCGTGGTCACGGCCTGCTACAAGGCCCTGGAACCGGATTGCGGCCGCATCCACGTGGCCCTGCGCCTGGACTGCCGCAAGGGCCCCATGGGTCGGCTGAGCGGGAAGATGCAGTCGGTCCTGGCCAAAACAAAGACCGGCGCATCGTGAGCCGCCTGGTCCAGACCGTCCTGGTCCTGCTGCTTTTCGCAATCCCGGTCCAGGCCGCATCGGGGGTCGGCCGCCCGGCAAAATCCCTGGCCGACACGGTGGCCGCTGTGGACGTGGGGCACAGCCCCAAGCGCCCCGGGGCCACCAGCGCCCGGGGCGTACCCGAATACCGCTTCAATCTGGAACTGGCCCGGCGGGTGGTGGCCGAACTGCGCGCCGCCGGACTGGTCCGGGCCTTTCTCCTCGACGAGGCCGGAACGGACATCCCCCCGGCCGGACGCGCCGCCCTGGCCAACCGCAAAAAGGCGGACATCCTCATTTCCATCCACCATGATTCGGTGCAGCCCCATTACCTTGCAACATGGCCCTTCGACGGCCGCCAGCGCAAATACTGCGACCGATTTTCCGGCTACAGCCTGTTTTTTTCGGCCAAAAACCCAGCCGCCGCCGCCAGCATCGACCTGGGGAAATCCATCGGGGAGAGCCTGCGCAGCGCCGGGTTCACCCACACCACCCACCACGCCGAGGCCATCCCCGGGGAAAACCGGGAGCTGATCGATCCCGAACGCGGCCTGTACCGCTACGACGGCCTGGCCGTCCTCTACCGGGCCCGGATGCCCGCCGTGCTGGTGGAGGCCGGGGTCATCGTCAACCGCGACGAGGAAACGGCCCTGGCCGATCCGGCCAGGCAGGAACGCATGGCCAGGGCCATCGCCCAGGGCGTGGCCACATATGCGGCCGCCTCCCGACCATGACCTTGCGTTCCTTTTTCCCGCCATTTTTGTCGGACCATACAAAAACGTAGCTCCGCTACAGTCTGTCTAAAAACATAACATATCGAAATTCTAACATTTTTTTCATGGAACACCCCTTGCTATCAGTGAGTATCGCACCGCAAGGAGGTCGCCATGTTCATCGCCATCGTCCTGGCCGTCATCATCCTGGCCGCCCTGATCCTGGAATCCCTGCCCGGGGCCTCCCACGCCGTTTTCGACGCCGAACTCGGCCTTGTCCCCTGCCCAAAGCATCCCGAGGCCGGAGACTTTCCCGGCGGTCACCTGGCCGACACGTCCTGCCGGGCGTCTGCCCGCCCCCGCTGGTCCTCGCCGTTTCACAGCCGCTGATCGTTTGCCGCCTTGCCTCCACCGTTCCGCCATTCCCGCGCCGTCCGGTTCCTCCAGCCGGACGGACGGGCGGCGGAGACACGGTCCGGACGCATCTCTTCGCAACCGCGCACTGCGCCTGACCTGTCCGCCAAGCGGCGCCGACAGTCACCGGAAGATACGAATTGGTGACGGGGTTGCCCTGATGCGGGAAAATCGTCTATGATATGTTTTTTTTAACATAGCATAAAAATGTCCGTGGTTTCATCGTCCTGGACAGAACACGAACCTTTCGGGAACCTCCATGATTGTGTTTGGCCGCAGACCGCGTTCGCGACATCGTACCCTGGCGGTCCCGGACGGAGTCCGGGTTGCGCGGGCGGCATTCCCCGGGTCGCGACCTTTGAAAGCCCGCCCTGACGGGCCGCATCCCTCTCACGAGGCCGCCCATGTTTGACGCCGCCGCCCTGGCCCCCTTGTCCCTGACCCTCAAGGTCGCCCTGCTGGCCACCCTGGCGGCCCTGTGCCTGGGTGTCGGGCTGGCGCAAATCATCGGGAAATTCCGTTTCGCCGGACGCGACTGGCTCGACGCCGTGTGCACCCTGCCCCTGGTGCTGCCGCCCACGGTGCTCGGCTATTACCTCATCGTGCTCATCGGGCGACGCGGCATCTTCGGGCAATGGCTGGAGGAGACCTTCGGGGTCACGCTCATGTTCACCTGGGAGGGCGCGGTGCTGGCCGCCACGGTGGTGGCCTTCCCCCTGGTCTTCCGCTCGGCCCGCGCGGCCCTGGACGGCGTGGACCAAAACATCGAAAACGCCGCGCGCACGCTCGGAGCCTCAGAGTCCCGCATCTTCTTCCAGGTCACCCTGCCCCTGGCCTTCCGGGGCATCCTGTCCGGCGGCATGCTGGCCTTCGCCCGGGCCATGGGCGAATTCGGGGCCACGCTGATGGTGGCCGGAAACATCCCGGGCAAGACCCAGACCTTGTCCCTGGCCGTCTATACCGCCGTGCAGGCCGGAAACGACCGGCTGGCCAATGTCCTGGTGCTCGTCGTCTCAACCGTCTGCGTCGTCATCCTGGTCATCGCCGGAAAACTGCTCAAACCCAACACCTAAAAGGGAGTCCGTCATGAAACGTCTGCTTCTGTCCCTGACCCTGACCCTGGTCATGGCCCTGGTTCTAGCCTGTTCCGCGCTGGCCAAAGACCTCACCATATCCGCCGCCGCAAGCCTCACCGACGCCTTTACCGAATGCAAACCGCTTTTTGAAAAGGCCAACCCCGGCGTGACCCTGACCTTCAATTTCGCCGCCTCCGGCCCGCTGCTCAAGCAGATCGAACAGGGTGCGCCCGTGGACGTCTTCGCCTCGGCCGACCAGAAGACCATGGACGATGCCGCGGCCAAAAACTTCATCGACGCCGCCAGCCGCACAAACTTCGCCCAGAACGCCCTGGTCCTGGCCATCCCGGCCGGAACCTCCACCGTGAAAAACCTGGCCTCGCTCTCTGACGCCAAGGTGACCAGAATCGGCGTGGGCAACCCCGAAACCGTGCCCGTCGGGCGCTATACCAAGGCCGCCCTGGACAAGCTCGGCCTCTGGAGCACCCTGTCCCCCAGGTGCATCCTGGCCGAGTCCGTGCGCCAGGTTCTGGATTACCTGTCGCGCGGCGAGGTGGACGCCGGATTCGTCTACGCCACCGACGCCATAAAGGGCGGCGACAAGGTCATCGTCGTTGAGGAAATCCCCCTGGAAAAACCCGTCAGCTACCCCGTGGCCGTTCTCGCCGCCACCAAATACAAACCCGAGGCCGCCGCCTTCGTGGCCTTCCTGACCTCGCCCGAAGGCGCGGCCGTGCTGGCCAAGTACGGCTTCAAGAAACCGTAGCCGGGAGAGGGCGCTGCCCTCTCCCGGACCCTCTCCCGCCAGGGGGATCATCCCCCTGGACCCCGGACTCCGGTCCCGGGTCCGACCCGGATGGCTTCGCCCTCCGAATCGGACCCGGAACCGGAAGACCAGTGTTCCATCGGGACCAGCTCCCCAGCCGGGAGGCGGCCGGG
>JAVHLG010000103.1 GCA_031082225.1 Desulfovibrionaceae bacterium
GGTCCGGGGAGGGGGCGACGCCCCCTCCCCGGCAGCTATGCTTCCTGGGCTTTCCGGGTTGCGCCCTTGAGGGCGGCGATGGCGACTTCGAGCTGTTTTTCGTCGGGCTCGTGGGTGGTGAGCATCTGCATCAAGAGCCCCGGCCCGGAGAGGATGCGGCACAGGGGTTTGTCGTAGTGTTTCCCGGCGTATTTGACGATCTCGTAGGCCACGGCGCTGATGGGGATCATGAACACCAGCTTGAGGGTGACGATGTAGGCGTGCTTGAGAACGACGTTTTCCGGGGAAAAAAGGGCCAGGATGCCCGGCACCAGCACGGCGTAGAGGGCGATGGACACGGCCAGGACGAACAGGACGAAGGCCGTGCCGCAGCGGGGGTGCAGGCGCGAAAAGGGTTTGGCGGCCTCGGGGGTCAGGGGCTGGCCTTTTTCATGGGCCCAGATCACCTTGTGCTCCGCGCCATGGTACTGGAACACGCGCCGGATGTCGGGCAGAAGGGAGATGACGGCGATGTAGCCCACGAACATGGCCATTTTGAACAGCCCGTCCCAGGCGTGGAAGGAGAGATCCTCCACACCGCCGGACAGCCCCAGGGCCTTGACGCCCAGGGTGAACAGGTGCGGCAGGACCACGAAGAGAAACAGGGCGAAGCCCACGGAGGCGGCGATGGTCAGGGCCATGGCCCAGGGCTTGAGCTCCTGGTTTTCCTCCTCCAGGGCCTTCTGGGCCGAGAAGTTCAGCGCCGAGATGCCGTTGACCAGGGTCTCCAGGAGGATGGGGAAGCCGCGCAGGAAGGGCTTTTTGAGAAGCGGCCTGGATGTCAGGCTGAACCAGGGACGGTTTTCGACCTCAATGACCCCGTCGGGCTTGCGCACGGCGATGGCCAGCCGGTCCTCGGCCCGGATCATGACGCCTTCCATGACGGCCTGGCCGCCCACGGCGGAAGCGGATTGCACCAGAAGACGCTGCATCAGGCCAAAAATCATGGTGTTCCCTTTGCTGGCCTTTTCATTGCCGTCCGGGGGACGTCGCGGGAGGGATCCCGGACTGGGGGGGCTGGCGGACGAACCGGGCCGCGCCCGGGGAAGGACGCGGCCAACGGACGGGCGATCAGGCTTTTGGCTGTTCGAACTTGGCGTACTTTTTCCGGAAGCGGTCGATGCGCCCGGCAGTGTCCACAAAACGCTGCTTGCCCGTATAGAAGGGGTGGCAGTTGGAGCAGATTTCCACGAGGACTTCCTCGCCCTTGGTGGAAAGGGCCTCGATTTCTGCGCCGCAGTTGCAGCGGATCTTGGCTTTGTAAAGCTTGGGATGAATATCTTTTTTCATGTCGTCCTCCGTGAATTCCCTGAAAGCGGAATTAGATAATTCATTTCCCCGGCCTTGGCAAGAGACATCCTGTCCTAAACCCATTGCGGCCGTCCCTGTCCGCGCCTGCCCTCCGGCTTGACACGGCCGCCCCGGGACGCGCATTGTGCGGCAATTCAAGATCACCCGAATCCATTGGAGACGCCACATGTTTCTCAGGGTTCTCGGCTGTTCCGGGTCGGATCTGCCTGGCCATCACCTGACCTCCTTTCTGGTCGACGACGCCATCCTGCTCGATGCCGGCTCCGTCACCTCGTCCTTGGATCTGGCCCAGCAGTCCAAAATCACGGACATCTTCGTCACCCACGCCCATCTCGACCACATCAAAGACATCCTGTTTCTGGCCGACAACCTCATCGAGTTCTTCTCCGGGAAGAACCGGCCCCCGGTGCGCATCCACGGCCTGCCGGAGGTCTTAAAAAGCATCGCCGACCATCTGCTCAACGACACCATCTGGCCCGATTTCACGGTCATTCCCGAGCAGGCCCCGGTCCTGGCCTACCACCCTCTGGAACCGGGAACGGTCGTCCAGGTCGACGGCCTCCAGGTGGCCGCCTGTCCGGTCAACCACGCCCGGGCCGCCTCGGGGTTCGTCTTGTGGTCCGGGGACGGGAAGCACAATGTGGCCTACACCGGCGACACCGGCCAGGGCGGCCCGTGGTGGGATTTCATCAACGCCCTGCCCTTTCCCCTCACCAACCTGATCACCGAGGCCTCGTTTCCCAATTCCATGGAGGAACTGGCCCGGGTCTCCAAACACCTGACGCCGAAGCTTTTGCGCGCCGAACTGGAGCGGCTGACGGTGCGCCCGAAAATCCACATCTACCACATGAAGTCGCCCTTTTCGGCCCAGATCCAGGAGGAATTGCAACGCGACCTGGCGGGCTACACCTATCACCTTTTGCGCGAGAAGGAGTCGTTTTATTTCTGACGACGCCGCGCTTCCAAGCAGCTTTGCCGCGTTTGCGGCCCTCCTGGACGATCTGGGGCTTTTCCACATGGATCTGCGGCTTTGCCGCATGTCCCGGGCGCTACACGTCCTGGGCCTGGACCGGCCGCCCCAGACGGCCGTTCAGGCGGTCGACGCTGGCGGCACGGGAACCACGGCCTCGCTTCTGGCCTCCCCGGGTCAGGACCGGCCGCCCCAGACGGTCGTCCAGGTGGTCGGCGCTGGCGGCAAGGGAACCACGGCCGCTCTTTCGGCCCCCCTGGGTCAGGACCGACCGCCCCAAGTGGTCGTCCAGGTGGTCGGCACCAACGGCAAGGGAAGCACGGCCACGCTTCTGGCCGCCCTGTGCGCGGCGCACGGGCTGACCTGCGGCCTTTACACCTCGCCCCATTTCCTGTCCGTGCGCGAACGCATCCGCTGCTACCAGGGCGACATCCCCGGGGCCGCCGCGACGCCGGGCGCGCCGCTTTCCGACGGTTTTTTCTCCGAGGCCGACTGGCTGGACGCGGCCCGGGCCGTGCTTGCGGCCACGGCCCCTTCAGGCGACGCCGGGCGGCTGACCTATTTCGAGCTTTTGACGGTCATGGCCGCCCGGCTTTTTGCAACGCGTCCCGTGGACGTGGCGGTCTACGAGGCCGGGCTCGGAGGCAGCCACGACGCCACCACGGCCCTTTTCCGGGACATGACGGTATTCACTCCCATCGGCCTGGACCATGCCCACATCCTCGGCCCCGCCCTTTGCGACATCGCCCGGGACAAGGCCGGGGCCATCCCCGATGGGGGGCTGGCCGTGACCGGGCCGCAGGCCCCTGAAGCCCTGGCGGCGCTTGCAAAACGCGCCCGGACGGCCGGGGCGCGGCTGGTTTCGGTCCGCGAGGTGCTGGACTACGACGCGGCGGCCGGGGTCGTGCGGCCCCTGGCCGCGGCCGGGCCGGTCATCGAGGCCGGGCCGGTCATCGAGGCCGCGCCGCTGGGGATGCCCGGGGCGTTTCAGGCCGAAAACGCGGCCACGGCCCTGGCGGCGTTTTTCCTGCTGGCCCAAAAACTGGGGATTGCGATACGTCCCGGGGCGGTGCGCCGGGCGCTTGGGCAGACGCGGCTGCCGGGGCGGATAGAGCGGCTGCGGCTTCCGGGCGCGGCCGGGGAGCTGCTTGTGGACTGCGCCCACAACGTCCCGGCCCTGACGGCGCTTGGGGCGGCGCTTGCGGCCGACGGCATTTCCCCGGCTGCGGTGATCTTCACCTGTCTGGCGGACAAGGATTTTTCGGGCATGGCCGACATCGTGCGGCGGCTGACCACAGGGCCGATCATCGTGCCGGGGCTTGTCTGCCCGGGCCGCACCCGCGATGCGGCGGACGTGGCGCATGGGCTTGGGGAGCGGGCCGAGGCCGTGCCGGACGTGGCGGCGGCGCTGACCCGGGTGCGGGACATTCCGGGGACGGTGGTGGTGTGCGGTTCGATGTATCTGTTGGCGGAGGTGATGGGGATGTTTCATGCTCCATGAACAGCAGCAGAAAGGCAATGGCTCATACAGGCTTTTTTAACACATCGTGCGGCCGATACGCCGCAAGGTCCACACCTCGCCCTCCATATGCAGGGTGATGCGATATCCGTCATTCACCCGAATCTCCCATATCCCGGCATAGTCCTTCATCTTTTTCAGCCGAAGCGACGGATGCAGCCCATCCTGCACAAGCCGCACAAGCTGCTTGTCCGCCTGCCGCCGCACGGCCTCGGGCAGTCCGGCATAGTCCCGGTCAAACGACGCCGTGGTACGAATCTTCACTTCGTCTTCCCGTGCAGGTGCGCCAAAAGCGCCTCGGCATCCGCAAACGGCCCGCTGACCCGTCCGGCCGCCACGTCCGCCTCGGCCTCGGCCTCCTTGGCCTGCCACTGCGGCGTCGAAAAATATTCCTGCCCCGCCGGAACCACCTTGGCCGGTTCGATCACGATACGCCCCGCCTCCTCGCGCACGATGACCTGATCGCCTTCGGCAAGGTGCAGCTTGTCCCGGATGGCCCTGGGAATCGTCAATTGGTGTTTGGGACGGATGGTGGCGATATGCATGGCGCGCTCCCTGGGCGGAGAGTTGGAAAATAAGAAATTTGGAAATAATGAATTATGGATTTTCTTTCTTTCTGATATTCCTACGCCCGCCCCCTCGTCAAGCCCTGCGGCAAGAAACGCGGACCCAGCCCGCACGGCCCGGGCGTGCCCTTCATGGCGGCTGGGAATGAGAACTGGTGGAAAAGGGTTCGCCCATCGGCATCGCCAGCTTCACAACGCAAGAGACGCCGCTGCGATCCGACGCCTCACGAAAACCATCTGCCGCGTCATCCCGCCTCTCTCTCCATAACTCCTTTTTCCAGTGGAATATCCATGCCTTCAAACACCTACGCACGGCGCTTGGCCAGAACAGACAGGTCATGTCACCAGCAGCAGAGGATGCTCTTTCCGTCATTTTTCAAAACCATGACGCATTTCCCTCTCCCTCGCTTCAGAATAATGCTATCTTGCTGTCACCGGATTTTTTTCATAGTGTTTTAATAAGATTTTGGTGACTTCACGCCGCAACCACAGCAAGCGAAGGAACTCCATGAAATTCGGCAACCTGCGTATCGGCCTCCGCCTTTTGATCGGCTTTGCGTCCGTGATCGTCATCTTTTCCATTGTCGCCTGGACACAGATCGCCACGATGATGGAATTGGGAGATCTCCAGGACGACGGGGCGAAGCGGGCCCAGGACGCCCAGTTCATCGGGGAGGTCAACACGCGTCTGGAGGCCCTCTACGGGATCATCGCCGACGCGGTGATCAACGGGGATCTGGACAACTCCGCCAAAGACCTGGCCGAGGCCAAGTCCCAGCAGACCAAGGACATTTCCCAACTCCGGGAGATGGTGGACACCCCGGAGGAAAAACGTAGGCTGGCCGAGTTCGAGGGCCTCTATGCCCAGTACTTCGCCGTCATGGAAGCAAAGATGCTCCCGCTTTTGCGCAAGGAAGGATCGTCGATCAACGCCGGAATCAAGGCCATCGACGCCGAGATCGACGACCTGAAGACCAAGGCCGTCGGCAACATCGAGGCCATTTTGGAGAGCTTCGCCAAGGAAAGCCGGGACGCCGACACCCACTTCGACGCCGTGCGCACCAGCAGCATCAAGATGGCCGTCGCTTACTCCGCCGTGGCGCTTGTGGTCGGCATCATTGCCGGGGTAGTCGTCACCCTGTCCATCACCCGCCCCCTGGCCAAGGGCGTCCACTTCGCCACTCACGTCGCGGACGGCAAGCTCGACAGCACCCTGTCCGTGGATCAGAAGGACGAGATCGGCAGGCTGGCCGATGCCCTGCGCACGATGGTCGCGAGCCTGAAGAAACTTATCGGCGAGGCGAAATCCCAGGCCGACATGGCCGTGCAAAAGACCCGGGAGGCCGAGACGGCCATGCAGGAGGCCACGGCCGCCAAGGAGCAGGCGGAACGGGCCAAGGCCGAGGGCATGCTCCAGGCCGCGCACCAGCTTGAAGATGTCGTCGAGGTCGTGACCTCGGCCTCGGAAGAGCTGTCCGCCCAGATCGAGCAATCCAGCCGGGGTTCGGAGGAGCAGTCCCACCGGGTGGGCGAGACGGCCACGGCCATGGAGGAGATGAACGCCACGGTCATGGAGGTCGCCAAAAACGCCTCCCAGGCCGCCGAAACGGCCGAGACGGCCAGGCACAAGGCCGAGGACGGCTCCCAGGTCGTCACCCTCGTGGTCAAGGGCATCGGCGAGGTGCAGGATGCGGCGCTGTCGCTCAAAACCGACATGACCTCCCTTGGCAAACAGGCGGAGAGCATTGGGCAGATTCTCAACGTCATCTCGGACATTGCCGACCAGACCAACCTGCTGGCCTTAAACGCCGCCATCGAGGCGGCCCGGGCGGGCGAGGCCGGCCGGGGCTTTGCCGTGGTCGCCGACGAGGTCAGAAAGCTCGCCGAAAAGACCCAGACCGCAACCAAGGAGGTCGGCGACGCCATTCGCGGCATCCAAAACGGCGCCCGCACGAACATCGCCAACGTGGAGCAGGCCGTCCAGAAGATCGACGCGGCCACGACCCTGGCCGGAAAGTCCGGCGAGGCCCTGGCCGAGATCGTGACCCTGGTGGATCTGACCACGGATCAGGTGCGCTCCATCGCCAGCGCCTCCGAAGAGCAATCCGCCGCCAGCGAGGAGATCAACCGGAGCATTGAAGACATCAACAGGATCACGTCGGAAACCACCGACGCCATGCAGCAGTCCGCCCAGGCCGTCAGCGAACTGGCCCGGCAGTCCATGACGCTCAAGGGGCTGATCGACCGGATGAAGGAGGACGGCGGCGAGGTGGCGCAGATTGCGGGCCGCAGCCGCGCCACGGCGCGCCGGGCCCTGGCCTAGGGCGCCCCGGACAGGTTCGATGATACGCGCCGTCGCAACCCCGTTGCGGCGGCGCTGACGCGTGTGCGGGACATCCCGGGGACGGTTGTCGTGTGCGGGTCGATGTATCTGTTGGCGGAGGTGATGGAATGCCCTGGCGTGTCGTGAGGGGGCGGCGCATCTTTCGCCCGGGCGTCACCCGCCGCTTCCCGGCAGCCGCACCACAAGCGTGGTCCGGCCCGGAACCGAGGCGTCCAGCTCCACGTCGCCGCCCATGGCCCGGGCCATGATCCGGGCCGAATACGTGCCGAGCCCCGTGCCGTATTTCTTGCCGCTGGTGACGTATTTCTCGAAAAACGTGGCCACGATGTCGCGCGCAACCTCGCCCTGGTTGCCGATGGACACCGTGTGCGCCGCCGTATCGACGCCAATCTGCACCACGCCCCCGTCAGGCGAGGCCTCGCAGGCGTTTTTGATCAGATTTTCGAGCAGGTTCCCCACAAGGACCGCGTCGCCGCGAAGATGCGCCTGCTCCCCGGGCCCGGGTTGGCGGCCGTCCACCCGTACCGCGAGGCTCAGCCGCTTGGTCTCGACCAGACCCGCCAGGTTGGCGCGGATGCCCGTAAGGATGTCCAGAAGGTCGCAATCCCCCATGGCCACCTGATAGGTTCCCTTCTCCATGCGGGCCAGATCGGCCGTCATGCGGATGGTGGCCAGCATGCGTTTGCCCGAGGTGCCCACATGGTGCAGGAGTTCCCGCTGCTCCCGGGTCAGGTTCTCCTGGACGCCAAGCAGTTCCGGGATGCTGATGATGCCGGACAGGGGCGACACCAGATCGTGGCGGATGATCTGCTCCACATCGTCGCGTATCCGCTCCAGTTCCTCGCGGCGCTCGATCTCCTTGCGCAAGGCCCGGTTGAGCTTTTTGACCTTGTAGGCCCAAAGCCCTCCCAGGGCCGCCAGAAGAAGGACCACGCAAAGCACCTTGAGGACAAAGCCGTAGTCCGTCACGGTCTGGACGTTGATGGACACGTGCCGGTTCTCGATCCCGGCCCGCTCGGCCTTGGTGATGGTTGCGATGCCCTTGTTGAGGATGTCGCGCAGAACCTGGTCGTTGTCCGCGACGCCGACGCTTAGGTTGTTGGAATAATAGGGCAGTTGCCCGGCGATCTTGAGGTTGAAAAGCCCTTCCTTTTTAATCGTGTAGGCGGCCACGATCAGCGAGCGCATGGTCATGTCCGCCTTTTTCGCGGAAACCATTTTCACGGCCTCGTTCTCCGTCTCCGTGACCAGGATGGCGAGGTTGGGATAATCGCGCCGGACCAGCTCTTCCATGGACGTGCCGCGCGGGAACACGATGCTCTCCCCCACCAGCATGCCCGGGTCGGAGATGAAGGGATGCTCCTCGCGGGTGATGAACACGTTGACGTCGCTTAAAAGCGGCGTGGTGAAGATCAGCCACTTTTCCCGTTTCGGGGTCTTGTTGAGGAAGCTCAATACCTTGCAGCGACCGTCCTGGGAGGCCGCCAGGCTCTCGTCCCAGGAGGCGGTCGGCACCAGTTCGAAGCGAAGCCCGGTGCGCTCGGACACCAGACGCAGCAGATCAGCGGCAATGCCCTCGTGCTCGCCCTTTTCGTTGATGGTCTCGAAGGGCGCCCAGTCCGGGTCCACGCACATGGAGACCGTGCCATGCTCCCGGACGTAGTGCGACTCCGTTTCGGTAAGGTCCAGGGCAAAGCCGACGCCCGGGGCCATAAGGCCGCACCAGGCACAGAAAAACAGCATCCCATACACCATCAAACGCGCTTTCGACATCCGCCCCCGCCTGCCCACGCCTACCTGAAAAATCGCGTGCATTTTAGAAAGTCCGTTATTTCAATGTATAACGCCAATACTCCGAAGACCTGGCCTTTGCGGCCGCCCTGCCCGGCCGCCTGGTGAAAGCGGCCCCGGCAGGCATCATCGGCTGGCCGGTGCTCCGGTCGCGCCGCACCGGCGGCAGAAGAGACTGCCCCGTCACATGGCATGAATTTCACGAAATACAGAAAAAGACAACGGCGCGGCGGCGTTCATACCCAGGCCAGTCCTTGAACTTGTCCCGGTTGTACTCCGGATGCAGGGCGCTGTACGGCATGGACCGCACGTCGGCCACGGCCGTGATCCCGAGTTTCTGCGCCACCGCCACGAGTCCCGGGACGTCATAGGACGTATATCCTATGGTATAGAGCATGTCTTTCCTGTCCCTATTCGGCAAGGCCGCGCGTTTGCGGGAACCACGACGGGAAGGAATAAATCCCGTTGACCTGGAGCCAATAGCCCTCTTTCGAATCCAGGCGATGGCTCCGGCCGAGACCCACCCGTACATAGACCTCTATAAAAATCAAGACAGGCAACGTCCATAACCTGCCCGCGCCAACAAAAAGGCCGGGATCCGAAGATCCCGGCCAAGGCATCGGCAAAACCGGTCTTGCAACTAGAACTTATACTGCAGACCGAAGGCCACGCGCCAGGCGTCCGAGGCCTTGTTGACCAGACGCGGGCCCCACACGCTCTTCTGGAAGGAGCCGTGGGCGTAGCCGGTCTCGATGATGGCCGCCAGGTTTTCGTAGATCATGTACTTGTGATCGAAGCTCACGCCGATCACGTATTCGCTGGCGGTCAGGTCGCGGCCCATGGAAAACAGGCTGCTGGAGTCATAGCTCGGGGCGTAGTAGTCAACGCCGTAGTACGCCGCGTTGTAGGTGGTGCCGGTCATGGGCACGGCAACGCCGGTGGCGGTGATCAGATAGTTGGTGGAGTTGATGCTGCGAAACGCCTTGGACGAGTTGGTGCCCATGGTGTACGCCACGGTGATGCGGTGGCTCAGCTTCTCGATGAAGGAGATGTCCTTCAACGACACGCCGATACCCCAGGTGCCCACCGGGTTCATGTACATGTTGCTGTCGGCGCCCAGTTCCTGTCCGCCGTCGAACAGGAAGGAGGAACCGGCGTTCCAACCGGGAACGGTGTAGGGCATGCGCTCGCTGCCGTTGCTCCAGGAACCGTCCTCGCCGGTGCTCCACCAGCCGAACACGGACGGGGTCAGGACGTCCCAGCCGGTGTATTCGATGGCGGCATCAATGAACCAGCCAGCGCGCTGATTGACCTTGCGGTCGCTCATGGCGCCCTGGCCGTAGATCACGTCGGCGTAGAACTTGATGGGA
>JAVHLG010000104.1 GCA_031082225.1 Desulfovibrionaceae bacterium
CCTGGTTGATAGGCCGGAAGTGTAAGCATGGCGACATGTTCAGCTAACCGGTACTAATAGACCGTTCGGCTTGTTTTACCGCTAAAAAACGTCCCATCCCTTATTTTAACTTATATATTGTCCTGGTGGTCAAAGAGGAGGGGGTACGCCCGACCCCATTCCGAACTCGGAAGCTAAGCCCTCCATCGCCGATGATACTGCGTACTCATGCGTGGGAAAGTAGGTCGCCGCCAGGGCTTGTTTCAAAACCAAACAGCCCGTCTGAGAAATCAGACGGGCTGTTTGGCGTTTTACGGCCGGGAAATTCCGCCGGGACACCTTTTTGGGGAAAGTTCAGGAAGCGATCCGCAGTTGGAATGCGCCCAGGCCATCTTGAAATGGATCGAGCGCGACCGCGTGTCGTCGTTTACCGCCGCGACGCCATGGGAAAAGTCAAGGGCCGCTATTCGACCATGGAAAAGTTGAATGCCGGTTTGGCCATCCTGGAAGAACGGGCATTCATCTTTCCGGTCAGTCAGGGCTCGCGCAAAGGTCCGGGCCGCAGGCCGAGCGCCTTCTATACGGTCAATCCCAACACATGGGCATGAATGGAGAAAACCATATTCTGCATGCCTGTCAGATCTTAGACGCTCAATTCGCAGCTTCGCACAATTGACGCCTGCACGCAGCCATCGCCGGATCGGGAGGGAGCAGGCGGCCGTTGTCGCTTTATCCCTCTCCTTTTGCCCACGTCGTGCTGAAAACCGTGCAATTTTGCGCTTATCTTGCATTGTATCCGCAATGTTGGGCAATTCGCGGGCCATGCATCTCTTCCTCCGCCTTGCTTTTGGCGCTGTTTTTCGATAAGTCTATATCAGTAAGGGATTAGATTGACTAGGCGTCTGTCATGCCATGGCCGTTGCCCGGGCAGACGCCGAGAGAAGTCGTCATGGGGATGCCGTCATGCCGAAATATGCTCATAGCGTCGCAGGGAGGCCAGTGTCCGAGTGGCAAACACTGGATGACCACCTCAAGGCCGTTGCCGCACAAGCCCGGGAATTCGCGACGGCGTTCGGGGCCGGTGAATGGGGAGAGGCGGCAGGCGGACATCATGATCTGGGCAAAGGGCAACCGCCTTGGCCGGACTATCTGCTCGCATCGGCCACGGGCAGAAAACGCCTGGAAAAGGTTCCGCACGCCATTCACGGCGCGAAGCTGGCCGTTGAACGGCATCCGGCGCTGGGCAGGATACTGGCCTATGTCATTGCCGGGCATCATGGGGGGCTGCCGGACTGGTCCACGCTGGAAAAACAGCTGGCGAAGGAGCGGGAACTGGACGAAGCCCGGGAGTGTCGGGCGACGGATGCCTTCCCGGCCGGATTTCCGTTCAGGGACAACTCGGGAAATTCGCAGGCCTTTATCCTCTCCTTTTTCACCCGCATGGTATTTTCCTGCCTGGTGGATGCAGATTGGCTGGATACCGAGGCCTTTCTCGACCCCGGGCGCGCCGCCTGGCGGCAGGGCTATCCCACAATCGCCACCTTGGCCGGACGGTTTTTCCCGAGATACTGGGCTATGGTCGCAAACGCCGCCTCCACGCCGGTCAACCGCATCCGGCGCGAGGTCGTGGACGCCTGCCTGGCCGCCACTGATCGGCCGCCGGGACTGTTCTCCCTCACCGTTCCCACAGGCGGCGGCAAGACCTTGGCCTCCCTGGCCTTCGCGCTTAAACACGCCGAACGCCACGACCTGAGGCGCATCGTCTACGTCATCCCCTACACGTCCATCATCGAACAGAACGCCCAGGAATTTCGGAAATATCTGGGCGAGGACGCCGTGGTGGAACACCATAGCACCTTCGATCCCGGCCAGGGGCGCGGCGAGGACGATGCGTTTTCCCCCGAATTGCGCCGGTCGCAACTGGCCTGCGAGAACTGGGATGCGCCGGTCATCGCCACTACGGCCGTGCAGTTCTTCGAGTCCCTTTTCGCCTCCCGGCCGGGGCGTTGCCGCAAACTGCACAATCTGGCGAAAAGCGTGATCATCCTGGACGAGGCCCAGATGCTGCCGCGCAAGTATCTCTTGCCCTGTCTGGCCGCGATTCGGGAACTGGCCGCCCGCTATGGGGCCACGCTGGTCCTGTGCACGGCCACCCAGCCCGCCGTGCGCCAACGGGAGGACTTTCCGCAGGGGCTCAAGGACATGCACGAGATCATCCCCGACAAAACCGGGCTCCATTCGCGGCTTCGCAGGGTGATTGTCGAAGACCTGGGCATCCTTGACGACGAGGCCCTGGCCGGGCGGCTCATGGGCCATCATCAGGCGCTTTGCGTGGTGAACACCCGGGCGCACGCCCGGCAGCTTTTTGAGCGGCTGCGCGGCCGGGACGGGGTCTATCATTTAAGCACCACCATGACCGCCGTACATCGCAGTTGCCGCATCGACGCAATTCGGGCCGCCCTGAAGGCGGGTTCGCCGTGCCTGGTGATCTCCACAAGCCTCATCGAGGCGGGTGTGGATCTGGATTTTCCCGTGGTCTACCGGGCGGCGGCTGGGGCGGATTCCGTGGCCCAGGCCGCCGGGCGTTGCGACCGGGAGGGGCGTTTGACCCAGGCCGCAGGTGAGCCTGCCGGGCGGGTCTACGTCTTCACCCCGGCGCAGGGTCTGCCAAAGGGGGATTTCACGATCACGGCGGACAAGGCCGCCGAGGCGTGGCGGCAGGGGTATGATGATCCGCTTTGCCCGGAGGCCATCGAACACTATTTCCGCCTGCTTTTCTGGACGGTAGGGAAGGAACTGGATGCGAAGGGCATTCTGGGCCTGCTTGAGGAGGGCAAACGCGGCGCGACCTTTCCGTTCCGCACGGTATCGGAGGCCATGGAATTTATCGAGGATTGGAAAAAGCCGATCATCGTGGCCCATGACGACGAGGCCAAAAAGCTGGTGGCGCAACTGGAGTTTTCGCCAACGCCCGGGCTTATCCTGCGTAGCCTGCAACGCTACGTGGCGACGATTTCGCCCAGGGACTGGGGGGCATTGATCGACGCCGGGGCGGCGAAGTTGGTTCTGGAGGGGGTGGCGGTGATTTCTGAGCCGGAATTATATCAAGGCCTGTATTGCGATGATGTTGGTCTGTGCCCGGAAAGGAAGACAGTTTTAAGTTCTTCTTCACTTACATTGTAGGGCGAAATAAATAAACATCTAAAAATATAGTCTTTTTAGATGGTTAGTAGGAAAATGCATAGTAATACAAAAAATACACTTATGAACCTTGACATGGGTGGGCATCCTGGTTATTTTGCTGCCCATCAAGGCTCGATCTCCCTAGTTGTCGGATAACCACCCTCCGTAGGAGGTGGATGCGATACAAAAAAGTGGCCGCCGCACTCAACGAGGTGAGCGGGCGGCCTTGACGCCCCGAAGGACGTCCACTTGAGTTGGCAACCCATGTGTGCGGTCTCTTGCTGGCGGTGTCAAGCTGCTTGCCTCAAGCTCCGGCTTGTTAGCCGGGAAGGACACCGTCATGGAATACCGCAAGAAAAAGACCGGCAGCGACACGTGGCACTTTTGCAAGAACTGCAGCAACTGGCCGACCACGGATTATGACACCAGGTATGACAAGCCGACCACTGGCGAGCTGTGCGACCAGTGCCGTGCCAAGGAGGCCAACAAGAACTGCAGCAAGTAACAGCTTGGGAGCACCCCGTCGTTGTCGGCGGGGTGCTCCTTGCATATTCCCCGGGGCGTGGATTGAAACATAAGTGTATTATTTGGCGAGTTGAAAAGTCGCCCCGGGCAAATTTATGGAGGCGCTATGGCATATGGTGTCACACTGAAAGTCTGGGGCGACTACGCCTGCTTCACGCGACCAGAAATGAAAGTGGAGCGCGTCAGTTATGATTTTATAACACCATCCGCCGCGCGTGGCGTGCTGGAGGCCATCTATTGGAAACCAGCCATCAGATGGATTGTCGAACGCATCACCGTCCTGCGACCCATCCGCTTTGAAAACGTGCGCCGCAACGAACTTGGCCACAAGCTCCCCCTGTCCTCGATCACCAAGGCCATGAAGGACGGCAAAAGTCCGGTGCAGACCTTTATCGAGGACGACCGGCAGCAGCGCGCGGCCATGATTCTGCGCGACGTGGCCTACCGCATCGAGGCCCGCTTCGAACCCACGGCGCACTGGAACCCGGCCGTTGAGAGCGAAGGAAAGCACCTGGACATCTTCAACCGCCGGGTGGCCAGGGGGCAATGCTTCCACCGTCCCTACTTGGGGTGCCGCGAGTTCCCGGCCGACTTCGGCCCGGACGACGGTGAGATGCCCCATGAATCCTTTCGCGGGGAACGCCAATTAGGATTCATGCTCCACGACCTGGACTACGAAAACGGCATGCAGGCCCGGTTTTTCCGGGCGGTCATGCAGGACGGCGTCATCGACGTGCCGCCCCTCACGGAGGCTTACGCATGATCCTGCAAGCCCTGGCATCCTATTA
The DNA here is from genome assembly GCA_031082225.1 of Desulfovibrionaceae bacterium. GTDB lineage: Bacteria > Desulfobacterota > Desulfovibrionia > Desulfovibrionales > Desulfovibrionaceae > Desulfolutivibrio. The sequence goes on from JAVHLG010000104.1 coordinate 4,476, forward strand.
TGAGCGGTTGTTGGACGACCCGGACGTGGATGTGGCCGAGCCGGGTTTCAGCACGGAAAAGATTCATTATGAAATCCTGCTGGGGCCACGCGGCGAGCTCCGGGCCATCGACAATATCCAAATATCCCCTGAAAAAGGAAGCAAGCTCCTGCCGCGTCTGCTCAAGGTTCCGGCCCCGGTGAAACGCACGGCCGGCGTGGCCGCCAACTTCCTCTGGGACAACACTGGGTACGTCCTGGGCGCGGACGCCAAAGGGAAACCCGAGCGCGCCCAGGAACAATTCGCGGCCTTTCGCGTCCTGGCCCATGCCCTGGGCGACGGCCTGGACGACGACGGCATGCGGGCTGTCCTGGCCTTCCTGGATGTCTGGAATCCGGATGAGGCTGCGGCGCTTCCCGGCTGGGATGACATGGCCGGACTCAACGTGGTGTTTCGGTTGGACGGCGAGCTTGGGCATGTGCACAGCCGCCCTGCCGTGCGCGAGGCGTGGCTGCATCATGTGGAGGCGAAAGCGGGCGGCGGAGATGCCTTTTGCCTGGTGACCGGAAAACCCTCGTCAGCGGCCCGGCTGCATCCCTCCGTCAAGGGGGTTCGAGGCGCACAGTCCAGTGGCGCGGCCCTGGTGTCGTTTAATCTCGACGCCTTCACCTCCTACGGCAAGGAACAAAACTACAACGCTCCGGTCGGCGAACGGGCGGCCTTCGCCTACACCACAGCCTTGAACCATATGCTGGCCCGGGGGAGCGATCAGAAAAAGCAACTCGGCGGCACGGCCGAGGCCGTCCGACATGCCGCCTCAGGCGACCGGCCGCCGCCGCGACGGCGTGTGCTCATGGTGGGCGACGCCACCACCGTCTTTTGGACGGAAAAACCCACCCAGGCGGAGATCGATTTCGGGGAGTTCTTCGACAACCCTGAGCCGGACGACGAGGCTCATGACGGCGAAGTGATGCAGCGGCTCCGTGCGTTGGTGGCGGCGGTCGCCGCTGGAAAAGAACCGCCCTTGTGGTACGGGGACAAGGCGGACACGCCCTTTTACATCCTGGGCCTGTCGCCAAACGCCGCGCGGTTGTCCGTGCGGTTCTGGTATCCGTCCACGGTGAAAGTGATGATGCAGCGGCTCGGGCAGCACTTTGTCGATCTGGCGATCATTCCTCGTTATGAGTCTGAGCCGCAATATCCGAGTCTGTGGAAGCTGCTGCTTGAAACAGCTCCGGCGCGGAAGTTGTCCGACGGGAAAGTGATTAGGAAAATAGAAGATATACCACCAATTATGGCTGGGCAGTTGATGAATGCTATTGTAAATGACGTTAACTATCCGATGAGCTTTTTATCGAGAATAGCATCACGAATTTTAATTGAAAAAGACATAACAACGTGCAAAGCTTCGATAATAAAGGCTTATTATTTAAGAAGATTGAGAAAGTATAACTCCGAACAAGTCACAATTAAGGAGCTGTCTATGGGGATCAATGAAGAATCAACGAATGTTGGTTATTTGCTTGGAAGGCTCTTCGCTGTTCTTGAAAAAATTCAACATGAATCTGCTGATGGAAATTTAAACACAACAATTCGTGATAGATTTTATAGCTCGGCGGCAACTACTCCGAATAATGTATTTCCACGTTTGTTGTCACTTACGCAGCATCATCTATCAAAGATGAGAAAAGATGAAAAGAAAATCGGGTTGGCAGTTATTCGTGAAAAGCAACTGCAAACCATTGCTTGGTCATTAGATGTCATCCCTTCCAAACTTAGTTTGGACAATCAAAATATGTTTAGTTTGGGTTTTTTTCATCAACGTAATGCCCTGTACCAAAAAAAAGAAACTTCTGCTGCCAGCTAAGGAGGCTTCCATGAGCGCCATCACCAATCGCTACGACTTTGTGTTCCTGTTCGACGTGGTCAACGGCAACCCCAACGGCGACCCCGACGCGGGCAATCTTCCCCGCCTGGACCCGGAAACCAGCAAGGGGCTGGTCACGGACGTGTGCCTCAAACGCAAGGTCAGGAATTATGTGGAGATGGCCAAGGGCAATGCCGCGCCCTACGAAATCTACGTGCGCGAAAAGGCCGTCTTAAACAACCAGAACCAGCGCGCCCACGACGCCATCGGCGAGATGGACAAAAAGGCCGACAAGACCCGGCTGGCCCGGGACTGGATGTGCAAAAACTTCTTCGACGTGCGGACCTTTGGCGCGGTCATGTCCACCGGCGTCAACTGCGGCCAGGTGCGCGGACCGGTCCAACTCGCCTTCTCCCGTTCCGAAAGCCCCATCATGCCCCTGGACATCTCCATCACCCGAATGGCCGTGGCCACCGAGGCCGAGGCCGAAAAACAGGGCGGCGACAACCGCACCATGGGCCGCAAATCCATCGTGCCTTATGGCCTGTACCGCTGCCACGGCTTCGTGTCCGCGCCGCTGGCCGCCCAGACCGGCTTTTCCGAGGACGACCTGAATCTTCTGTGGGAGGCGTTGCAAAACATGTTCGACCACGACCGTTCCGCCGCGCGCGGCGAAATGGCCGCCCGGGCGCTGGTTGTGTTCAAGCATGACTCGGCCATGGGCAACGCCCCGGCGCACAAGCTTTTCGAGCGGGTGCAGGTTGGCCGCGCCACGTCCGAGGACACGCCGCCGCGCGCCTTTACGGATTATGCGGTCACGGTGAACGAAGCGGACCTCCCGGCCGGGGTGGCAGTCATCCACAAGATCTGACCATGTATCCCGAATCGGACCTCCTGCCCCTGTCGGCGCTGCAACACCTGGCCTATTGTCAGCGCCAGTGCGCCCTGATCCATCTGGAGCGGGTGTGGGAGGAAAACCTGTGCACGGCGGAGGGCCGCGTCCAGCACGAGCATGTTCATGACAGCGGCGCGGCCAGCCGCCGGGGCGTGCGCGTGGTGTGCGGACTGGCCCTGCGGTCCTTTCGGCTTGGGCTTTTCGGGCAGGCGGACGTGGTGGAATTCCATGGGAAGGGTCGCGATGTGCGGCCCTTCCCGGTGGAGCACAAGCGCGGCAGGTCCAAGTCCCACGACGCGGATCGCATCCAGTTGTGCGCCCAGGCCATGTGCCTGGAGGAGATGCTCGGGGTCGGGGTTCCGGCGGGGGCGCTGTTCTACGCCACCCCGCGTCGCCGCGAGGAGGTGGAATTGACCGAGGCGCTTCGCGCCGCGACGGCAGAAACGGCTGCCCGGCTCCATGAGTTGATGGCGGCCGGAGAGACGCCGCCTGCCCGGTATGATCGCAAAAAGTGCGGCCTGTGCTCGCTTAAGGGGCGCTGTCTGCCCGCGCCGGATGGCAGGGAAGACCGGGTGGCGAGGTACCTGAAACGCATGTTGGCCGAAGGGGAGGGCGAGTGAAGTACTTAAATACCCTGTTCGTCACCACGCAGGGGGCCTATCTGCACAAGGACGGCGAGGCGTTGGCCATCCGGGTGGAGGGCGAGACGCGGCACAAGCTTCCGGCCCATACTCTGGACGGCGTGATTTGCTTCGGGCAGGTGTCCATGAGCCCGGCGCTGATGGGACATCTGGCGGAAAAAGACGTCTGCGTGAGCTTTTTGTCCGAGAGCGGCCGGTTTTTGGCCCGGGTGGCCGGTCCCACGCACGGCAACGTGCTCCTGCGGCGGCGGCACTACCGTCTGGCGGACGACCCGGAGGCCACGGCGGACATGGCCCGCATGATCCTGACGGGCAAGTTGCACAACTGCCGGGCATCGTTGCGCCGTAGCGCCCGGGATCACCCCGAGCGGCCCGGAGCAACGGCCCTGAAGGCAGCGGCCGACCGGCTGGGGGGCATCATCGAGACTTTGGCGCGGCATGCCGATGTGGACGCCCTTCGTGGGGCCGAGGGAGAGGCCGGGGCGGTCTATTTCGAGGCATTCCCGGGCATGCTCTTGCGCGACGAACCGGAATTGCGTTTTTCTGGCCGCAACCGCCGTCCGCCGCTCGATCCGGTGAATAGCGTTCTGTCCCTGCTGTACACGTTTCTTATGCATGACGTGCGATCGGCCCTTGAAAGCGTGGGGTTGGACCCGCAGGTGGGTTTTTTGCACCGCGACCGGCCCGGGCGGCCGAGTCTGGCCCTGGACATCATGGAGGAGTTCCGGCCGGTGCTGGCGGATCGTATGGCGCTGACGCTTTTTAATCGCGGCATGCTCGGTCCGAAGGATTTCCAGATCGCGCCGACTGGGGCCGTGACTCTGACGGATGCGGCCAGAAAGACCGTGATCACGGCTTGGATCGAACGCAAACGCGATGAGGTGGAGCATCCGTTTTTACGGGAAAAGATGCCTGTGGGTATGCTGTTTTTCACGCAGGCGCTGCTTCTGGCGCGGTTTCTGCGCGGCGACCTGGATGGTTATCCGCCGTATCTGTGGCGGTGACCGGTGCTTGTCGTGGTCAGTTACGATGTCTCGACGACGGACCCGGAAGGACCGAAACGCCTGCGTCGGGTGGCCAAGGCCTGCGAAAGCTGGGGGGTGCGAGTACAGAATTCGGTGTTCGAATGTCTGGTGGACCCGGCCCAGTGGGTTTCTTTTCGAGCAAAGTTGGTCAAGATCATCGATCCCGACCGTGACAGTCTGCGGTTCTATTTTCTGGGATCGAACTGGCAGAAACGGGTGGAGCATGCCGGGGCAAATGAACCGATCAACCAGGAGGGAACGCTTATTGTCTGAGGGCTGCGCGGACCACAAGCGGGGCAGGTTTTTCCGGGATGTCCGCGCATGCGTTTTACACAATAATATAAGTGGATTGCCCGCGAGTCCCTATGAAAAGGACACGCACTTGAGCTTTTATTGTCGCCATCCGCGCCGGGAGGCCCGGGAACCTATGTTGCATGGGGGTTTCTGGGCGGGCGGTCGCCCCCCGCGCG
>JAVHLG010000105.1 GCA_031082225.1 Desulfovibrionaceae bacterium
TTCACAGGCGTCCACGGCACAGCGCCCCGGTTTTTTTACAAACCGGGGCGCTTCCTTCATGAGGCCGGAAGAGATGATGTCAGCCCGGGCAGGACGCTCCGGGCCGCTCCCGCCGGTCCAGGACGCGTTTGACCTTGCCGTCCGTGCGCTCCAGGCTCTTGGGCTCCACCAGCCGCACCCGGAAGGCCACCCCCAGTTCCGAGGCCAGACGCCTTTTCAGGCGCTCCACAAGGTTTTGGTGCTCGCTGATGCGGTCAAGGAACACCGTCTCCGTGGCCTCGACCTCCACCGTGGCCTCGTCCAGGGCCCCCTGCCGCTCCACCACCACCCGGTAGTGCGGCGTCATGCCCTCCACCTCCAGAAGCACGGCCTCGATCTGGGACGGGAAGACGTTGGTGCCCCGGATGATCAGCATGTCGTCCGTGCGCCCCAGGATGCGGCTTATGCGCCGGAAGGTGCGGCCGCAGGGGCATTCCCCGGGCAGGATGCGGGTCAGATCGCCGGTGCGGAAGCGGATCATGGGAAAGGCTTCCTTGGTCAGCGTGGTCAGGACCAGTTCGCCGCACTCCCCCTCGGCCACCGGGTCGCCGCTGACCGGGTCCACGATCTCCATCAGGAAATGGTCCTCGCTGACGTGCATGCCGCCGCGCTCCAGGCATTCCCCGGCCACGCCCGGCCCCATGATCTCGCTTAGGCCGTAGTTGTCCGTGGCTGTCAGCTTTAAGCGCGACTCGATCTGCTGGCGCATGCCCTCGGTCCAGGTCTCGGCCCCGAACAGCCCGTGGCGCAGGGACAGGGCGTTGGCGTTGATGTCCAGTTCGTCCAGGGCCTCGGCCAGGTGCAGGGCGTAGCTCGGGGTGCACACCAGGGTGGTGGTGCGGTAGTCCTCCATGATCATGGCCTGACGGCGGGTGTTGCCGCTTGAGGCCGGGATGACCGCCGCGCCGATGGCCTCGGCCCCGTAGTGGAAGCCGATGCCGCCGGTGAAAAGGCCGTAGCCCAGGGAGATCTGCACCACGTCGTCGCGGCCCGCGCCCCCGGCCGTGAGCACCCGGGCCACAAGCGAGGCCCAGCGCTTCACGTCGTTTCGGGTATAGCCCACCACCGTGGGCTTGCCCGTGGTGCCCGAGGAGGCGTGCAGCCGGACCACGTCGCGCAGCGGCACCGCAAAAAGCCCGTAGGGATAGCCGTCGCGCAGATCCTTTTTGGTGGTGAAGGGCAGGCGGCGCACGTCGTCCAGGCTCAAAAAGCCGTCGGGGTCGATGCCCATCTCCGCGAACCGTTTGCGGTAGTGGGGCACGTTGCGGGACACCCGCGTCAGCGTGGCCTGGAGCCGCTCCAGTTGCAGGCGGCGCAGTTCCTCGCGGGCCATGGTCTCTATTTTCGGTTCAAAATACATGGATTCCTCGCTCAGCGCAGGCCGCTGTCACGACTTGGCGGCCACGGGGTGATGGGCCAGTTCCAGGGCCAGGGCGCCGACAAAATGGGTGATGGCCTTGCGAAACGTCCGGTGGATCGGATCGAAGCGCAGACCCAGGTGCAGCACGCCGTCCTGGGTGATGACGTTGGTGACGTCCGTGAACACCGTATACTGGTTTTTGGGCTCAATGGCATAGAATTCGAGTCTGACCCGATCCCCTCCGGCAAAGGGAACGCCCCCGGCGCCGCGCAGGCTCACCCGGCAGCCGCTGGGCGAGAGGTCCGTGAGGATGCCGGTCCGGGGCGTCTCGTCGTCGCGGTTCAGGGTGGCCGGGAACAGGCAGGAGACGCGCGGCTCCCGGCGCAGTTCCAAGACCTCCACATGGGACGGATATTCCAGAAAAAGCAGGGAGGCGGGGTCCACGATGTAGTTCATGACCATGGCCCGGAAGCCGTAGACCGTGCCGCAGTGGACGTAGCGGCCGGTGACCACGTGTTTTTTGATGGCCTTTTTCTTGATGGCCGAGGTGAAGGGGATGGCGAGGATGAGGTAGGCGTCCGGACAAAGCCCCACCATGATGCCGCACACCCGCTCCTCGTCGCCGGGAAAGACCAGTTGCACCTTGGCGCCGCGTTCAATGTCCACCGTCCGCCTCCTGCCGGGTCGCCCGGCCCCTGTCCTGGATGCCTCTGCGCCTGCCGCAGGGGCGAGACCTTCCCCGGCGGACGTTGTGCGGTCTGGGCGGCCTCCTACAGGGCGTCCCGTTCCCGGCCCAGATAGGCCCGCTGCACGTCGCGGTTGGCCAATAGCTCCTCACTTGGCCCCTGGAGCAGGATGCGGCCCGTCTCCAGCACGTAGCCCCGGTCGGACACGGCCAGGGCGCTTTTGGCGTTCTGCTCCACCAAAAGGACGGTCAGCCCCCGCTCGTCACGCAGTTTCACGATGTGCCGAAATATCTCCTTGCACACGGCCGGGGCCAGGCCCATGCCCGGCTCGTCGAGCAAAAGGGCCGAGGGCCTGGCCATGAGCGCCCGCCCGATGGCCAGCATCTGCTGCTCGCCGCCGGAGAGCGTCCCGGCGGCCTGTTTTTTGCGGTCACGCAACACCGGAAACATGTCGTACACGGCCTCCCGGTCGGCGGCCACGTCGGCCTTTCGCGCCCGGCCGCGCCGGGTGTAGGCCCCAAGCAGCAGATTGTCCTCCACGGAAAGCGGCCCGAAGACCAGCCGCCGCTCCGGCACCTGGGAGATGCCCCGGCGCACCACGGCGTCCGGCGACAGGGTCTGGATCGCGTCCCCCTTGTGCAGGATGCGGCCGCCGCCGACCCGCACCAGGCCGGAGATAGCCCCCAGAAGCGTGGTCTTGCCCGCGCCGTTGGCCCCGATAAGGGCCACGATCTCGCCTGGGTCCACATGCAGGGAGACCCGGCGCACGGCATGGATGCGGCCGTGAAAGATGTCCACGTTTTCCAGGGCGAGCATGCGTTCTCCAGCCGGGCCGTGGGGATCAGTCCCCCAGGTAGGCGGCCACCACGTCCGGATTGGCCTGGATCCGGGCCGGGGGGCCCGAGGCCAGAACAGTCCCGAAATTGAGCACGGTCACGGCGTCGCTGATGCCCATGACCAGATCCATGTCGTGTTCCACCAGGCCCACGGTGATGCCGAGTTCGTCGCGCACCCGGGAGATGAGCCCGGCCAGGGCCTTGGTCTCCTGGGTGTTTAAGCCTGCGGCCGGTTCGTCCAGGAGCAACAGCCTGGGTTCGGCGGCCACGGCCCGGGCCATCTCCAGCAGACGCTGGCTGCCGTAGGGAAGCTCCCCGGCCAGCACGTCTTTTTTATCGGCCAGCCCCACGAATTCCAGTTTTTCAAGCGCCGCCTCGCGGCAGGCCCGCTCTCCGGCCCGGAAACGCGGGGTGCGCAGGATGCCGTCCAGGATGCCGTAGGCTGCCAGGGCATGGCGGCCGGTCATGACGTTTTCCAGGACCGTCATGTTGGCGAAGACCTCCAGGTTCTGGAAGGTGCGCACCACCCCCAGGCGGGCCCGGACATGGGGCGGGAGGTCCGTGATGTCGCGGCCTTCGAGCGCCACCCGGCCGTGCTGGGCCGCGACCATGCCGGTGATGGCCCCCAAAAGCGTGGTCTTGCCCGCGCCGTTGGGACCGATGAGCGCCGTCACCGTGCCCTTTGCAATACAAAAATCCACGTCGGCCAGGGCGCTCACCCCGCCGAAACGCACGCTGATCTCGGAAACGGACATGAGGGGCGCGCTATCCGACATGGCCGCCCTCCCCCTGTCCGGGAACCCGGCCCCGGCGCAGGCGGCCGATTCTGCGCCAGACCCCGGCGGCCGCCCCGGCCATGCCCATGGGCATGTACATGACGCAGGCCACCAGGATGGCCCCGTAGATCAGGATGTCCACCTCTTCGAAGCCGCGCAGGGCCTCGGGCAGGGCCGTCAGGAAAAAGGCCCCGGCCATGGCCCCCCACACGCTGGCCATGCCGCCCAAGACCACCATGACCACCAACTGCACGGAAAAATGGAACCCGAAGGACGACGGGGCCACAAAGCACAGGAAATGGGCGTAGAGCACCCCGGCCACCCCGGCGAACGCGGCCGAGAGCACGAACACGAACAGCTTGTACCCGGCGATGTCCACCCCGGCGGTCTGGGCGGCGCTTTCGCTGGTGTGGATGGCCCGCAGGGCCCGCCCCACCCGGGAGTCGATGAGATTTAAGGAGAAAAGCGCGGCCAGGGCCAAAACGGCGGCCACCAGATAATAATAGGAACGGTCCGAATCGAAGGAAAAGCCCAGAAGCGCCAGGCGCGGGATGCCCACGAACCCGGAGGGCCCGCCGGTGACCTCCACGGTCTCGTTCATGACGATGTGCACGATGATGCCGAAGCCCAGGGTGGCCATGGCCAGGTAGTGGCCGCGAAGGCGCAGGGTGGGCATGCCGATGAGCCAGGCCACCAGGGCGGACAGCGACACCCCAAGCCCCATGCCCACGGGGATGGGCAGGCCCAGACGGGTGGTGGCCACGGCCGTGGCGTAGGCGGCCAGGCCGAAAAAGGCGGCATGGCCCAGGGATATCTGCCCGGCGTAGCCCAGAAGGAGGTTCAGGCCCAGGGCGATCAGGGCGTTGATGCCCCCCAGGATCAGGATGTTGATGTAGTATTCATTGGGCAAAAAAAACGGGGCCAGAAACAGGGCCGTCGCGAAAAAGGCCGCCTTGGCCAGGTTGCGGGCGTACCAGGGCCTCATACCCGCTCCGCCCCGGACTTGCCGAACAGCCCCGAGGGCCGCACGAATAACAGCAGCAAAAGCACCACGAAGGCGAAGGCGTCCTTATAGGCCGAGGAGACGTAGCCAGCGCCGAAAGACTCCATGATCCCGATCAGAAGTCCGCCCACAGCCGCGCCGAAGGGGTTGCCCAGGCCGCCCAGGATGCAGGCCGCAAACCCCTTGAGCCCCAGCATCATGCCCACGTCGTAGGAGGTCATGGTGATGGGGGCCAGGATCGCGCCGCCCACGGCCCCGGTGAAGGCCGACAGGGCGAAGGAGAAAAGCGACATGCGGGCCACGCTGATGCCCATGAGATGCGCGGCCTTGCGGTTGCAGGCGCAGGCCAGCATGGCCTTGCCGTGGATGGAGGCGGAGAAAAAGAGTTTCAGCGCGGTCAGAAGGGCCAGGGTGATGGCCAGGGCCCACAGGCTCTGGGGCTGCACCGCCGCCCCGAAAAGCGGAATGGGGGCTGTGCCGCCAAACGGCGGCAGGCTGAAGGTGTCCTTGCCCCACAAAAGCATGGCCGCGCCGCGAATCAGGATGGACACGCCGATGGTGGCGATGACCAGGTTGATGGGCGAAGAGCCCTGGATGGGCCGGATGGTCAGGCGCTCCATGGCCGCGCCCACCAGGGCCGTGACCGCCACGGCCAGCAGGATGGCCGAAAAAAGGTCCAGGCCGAGCCAGGTGCGGAAAAAAACGCTCATCATGCCGCCGAGCATCACGAATTCGCCCTGGGCGAAGTTGATGATGCCGGTGGTGTTGAAAATCATGGTGAACCCCAGCCCCGTCAGGCCGTAGGTGGCCCCCACGGTCAGTCCGGAGACAAGGTATTGGGCGGCGGCGGCGAACATCGTCGGCTGGCGGTTCCTGGTGAAAAACGGTTGGTTGCGGCGAAACGTGAACCGGTCCCCGGGGCCGCGCCCCGGGGACCGGCGACAGGAAACACAGGCCCTACCTGGTCATGATCTTCCAATCGCCCCCGGCCACCTCGATCATCTCGAAGGCCGTGGCGTCGAGGCCGTTGTGGTCCGTGGGGCTGAAGTTGAAGACGCCTCCGATCCCGACGAAACCCTTGATCTTCTCCAGATTGTCGCGAATGGCCTGGGGCTCGGCCGAACCGCCCATCTCGATGGCCTTGGCCAGGAGCATGACCCCGTCCCAGCCATGCCCGCCGAAGGTGGACACGGGCTGGTTGAACTTCTCGGTATACTGCCTGGTGTAGTCCAGAAGCACCTTCTTCTGGGGGTCGGTGTCCGGAAGCTGGGCGGCCACAATGAGCTTGCCCGCCGGCAGCATGATGCCCTCGGCGGCCTCCCCGGCCAGTTCGATGAACTTCTTGGAGGCCACGCCGTGGCTCATGTACAGGGGCGTGTCCATGCCAAGCTGCACCCGGTTCTTGGCCACCACGGCCGGGCCGGGGTTGGTGCCCCAGCAGACGATGGCGTCCGGGGCGGCAGCCTTGATCTTGGTCAACTGGGCGGTCATGTCCGTGTCCTTGGGGCCGTAGACCTCGTCGGCGATCAGTTCGAAACCGCCCGCCGGGACAAGCTCCTTGAGGACCTCCCGCCCGGCCTGGCCGTAGCCGTCGGACACGGTGAGGATGGCGAGCTTCTTATACCCCCGTCCCTTGGCGTGCTCCAGGATGCGGGCCACGGCGTGGCGGTCGGACTGGGGATTTTTAAAGATCCAGGGATTGACGGGGTTGACGATCTTCTCGGCGGCGGAAAAGGAGACCAGCGGCGTCTCGGCGGCGGCCACGTTCTGCATGATGGCCAGGGTGTTGCCCGAGGTGGTGGGGCCCATGACGGCCACCACCTTGTCCATGCGGATCAGGCGCTGGGCCCCGAGCACGGCCTTGTTCACGTCGGTCTCGTCGTCGAGGATGACCGCTTCGAGCTTTTTGCCCAAAACCCCCCCGGCGGCGTTGACCTGGTCGACCATCATGAGCACGGTGTTCTTTTCGGGTTCTCCAAGAAAGGACGCCGGGCCGGTGACGGACAACACGGCCCCGATCTTGACGGTGTCGGACTGGGCCGCTGCAAGGCCGGGCAGAGACAGGACGGCAAGGGCCACAAGCAAAGCGGTCAACGCACGGTTCATGCCTTTCTCCTTAACGCGTCGCAGGCGTCCGGGGATGATCCCGGGCCCGCACGGCCGCGCGCGGCTTCATGCCGCGCCGTTTCCACCGGATGGCCCCCTGCCGGCGGCCGCCTCACCGTAATCCGCCTCGTGTCCAGGCCTCGACATCAGGCGGGGCATTCCACGAACAGGACGCCTCCCTGACGCTGCCTCTGAAACCTGCGCATCCTTTCGGAACCGATGCCCTACTGCACGATGCTCCAGTCGCCGTTTTTGATGGTGACCATGACGAAGGCCGACTGGTCCAGGCCGTTGTGGTCCTCAGGGGTGAAGTTGAACACGCCGCTTATCCCCACGAATCCCTTGATCTTCTCCAGATTGTCGCGAATGGCCTGGGGCTCGGCCGAATTCCCGGCCTCAATGGCCTGCTTCACCAGCAAAAGCGCGTCATGGCCGTAACCGCCAAACGACGACACGGGCTGCTTGAACGCGGCCTCGTAGTCCTTGGCATAGGCCAGAAGCACGGGTTTCTGGGGATCGGCGTCGGGCAGGATGGAGGCCACGGTAAGCTTGCCCGCCGGAAGCAGAAGCCCCTCGGCGGCCTCGCCCGCAAGCTCGATGAACTTCTTGGAGGCCACGCCGTGGCTCATGTACAGGGGCGTGTCGATCCCAAGCTGCACCCGGTTTCTGGCGATGACCGCCGGGCCCGGGTTGGTGCCCCAGCAGATGATGGCGTCCGGGGCGGCGGACTTGAGCTTGGTCAACTGGGCGGACATGTCCGTGTCCTTGGGGCCGTAGACCTCGTCGGCCACGACCTCGAAGCCGCCCGCCGGGATGAGCTCCTTGAGGACCTCCCGCCCGGCCTGGCCGTAGCCGTCGGACACGGTGATGATGGCCAGCTTCTTATATCCCTGCTTCCTGGCATGTTCCAGGATGCTTAAGACCGCATGGCGGTCGGACTGGGCGGTCTTGAAGATCCAGGGGTTGACGGGGTTGACGATCTTTTCGGCGGCGGCGCAGGACACCAGGGGCACCTTGGCGGCCGGGAAGGAATTCATGATGGCCAGGGTGTTTCCCGACACCGTGGGGCCGAGCACGGCCACGACATTGTCCTTTTTAAGCAGCCGCTGGGCGGCCAGGACGGCCTTGTTCACGTCGGTCTCGTCGTCAAGGATGATCATCTCCACGGGGCGGCCGAGGATGCCGCCTGCGGCGTTGATTTTCTCTTCGAGCATGGTCAGGGTGTTTTTCTCGGGTTCGCCCAGAAAGGACGCCGGTCCGGTGACCGACAACACCGCCCCGAGCTTGATCGGATCGCCTCCGGCCAGGGCCGTTCCCGCCACAGCGAACAAGGCCGCCGCCAGCACGGCGAGCATTTTGGTTTTCATGGAGCCTCCTTGCGAGACGGTTGACGTGGGCGACGCGTTTTTGGCGTCATGGAGAACCGCCGATCCATGTCCCGGCCGGGACTGGACGAAAAAAAAACATGTACGCGAAATATCTGCGGCGCTCAAGCCCATGCAGGGTCTAAAAGCCCTTCCCACGCGGGTTTTTGCGCCTTCACCGCCCCCAGAGCCGGTTGAAAGACGCCCCGGTCTCGTTTACCCTGGCGGCGTCCGGCGTCACGGCCTGTACAGTGACGCCTTGGGCCCCGCCCCCGGCCGTCACACCAAAGAAGGAGGCCCCCATGCCGCCGCGTTTTTCCCCCGCCGTCCCGCTCCGTCTGGCCGTCCTGGCCGCCCTGTTCGCCCTGGCCCTGATGGTCGTCCCGGCGGCCGGACAGGCCCAGCAGCAGGCCAAGCCCGCCCCCGAGGCCAAACCCGAGGGACAGGCCATCCCGGATACCCCCAAGCGGGACATGGGCGTGGACGGCAGGCGCACCCCGGTGGCCATCGAACACACGGACACGGATGTGGTGGGGACGCGCCTGGCCTACCACCTCAAGGAACTGTTGGGCCGGTCCTCGCTCATGAACCTGACCACCAAGGACGAAAAAAAGCTGGTGCTGGTCATCCGGACCCGGGAGGAGTTCACCGGGCGTCCGGCGGTCAGTTCCATCTATTCCGTGGCCTGGCTCTATTCCGCCAAGGACGGCGCCCTGCGCTATTTCCTGTCGGCGGACACGGGCATCGTGGACGCCGTGACCCTGGAGCAGACCGTGGAGGCCCTGCTGGTCAAGACCGACAAGATGGCCGCGACCTACGGCTACCTGTTCCAGTAACTCGGGGCTGCCGCCCCTAAGCCCCGCCCGGGGGAAATCATTTCCCCCGGACCCCCTGACTCCGGGCGTTTTGCCCGGCGCTTCGCGCCAGGC
>JAVHLG010000106.1 GCA_031082225.1 Desulfovibrionaceae bacterium
CCCTGCCCGGGGGGGCGGCCTCCTCCGGAGGGCTCACCGGCCGCGATCTGACCGACGGTCCCGGCACGGGCGCGGCCTCCCCGGCGGCCCGACCTGCATCCGCCGCCCCGGCCCAGGTCAAACCCGCTCCGGCCACGGACCCGGCCCTGACCCAGCGTCCCCCGGTCACGCCGCCTGCCGTCAAGCCCATGGAGGCGGCAACGCCAGCGCCGACAGCGGAACCTCCCGCCGCGGGAGGCGGCTTCGAGGCGACCTATCAGGTGGCGTCCTTTTTCAAGAAGGATCAGGCCGACAGCATGGTCAAGAAGCTGGCCCAGAAAGGGTTTCGGGCCGAGATCAGGCAGGGCAAGGTTCAGGACAAGGATGTTTTCCGCATTGCGGTGACCCTGCGCGGGACCGAGCAGGAGATCAAGGCCGGGCTGGAAAAAACGGGCGAAAAAGGCCCTATACTTCTCGGCAAAAAACCCTTATAGGAATTTCCCCGTTTGTCCCGGGAGACTCCCCCAGAATGAGGACCGCACATGCAGCACATGTCTTTCGTCCCGACCAAGGCTTTTTTCACCAAGGGCATCGGCCGCCACAAGAACAAGCTCCAGTCCTTCGAGCTGGCCCTGCGTGACGCCGGAATCGAAAAGCTCAACCTCGTCTACGTGAGCAGCATCTGCCCGCCCAACTGCGCGATTCTTCCCCTGGAAGAAGGCGTCAAGCAGTTGAGCCCCGGACAGATCACCTTTTGCGTCATGGCCCGTAACGCCACGGATGAAAAAAACCGGATGGTGGGCTCGGCCGTGGGCATGGCCTTCCCTGCGGACAAAGGCAACTACGGATACATCTCCGAACACACCACGTTCGGGGCCGATGAACAGGAAATCGGCGACTTCGCCGAGGATCTGGCCTCCACCATGCTGGCCACCACGCTCGGCATCGATTTCGACCCCGAAACGGCCTACGACGAACGCCGCCAGATCTATCTCATGAGCGGCAAGATCGTGGATTCGGCCTCCATGCCCTGCGTCACCACCGGCCAGGCCGGGGTGTGGTCCACCACCATCTCCGCAGTGGTCTTTCTGCCCTAGGCTTTGCACGGCGCCGCGTGGACAGACAGACGCGCGCAGGCATCATTTTGAAACGGCTGCGGCCCCGGTATCCCGGGGCCGCCTCCGCTCTTCTCTGGACAAATCCGTATCAGCTTCTCGTGGCCACGGTGTTGGCCGCCCAGTGCACCGACGCCCGGGTCAATCTGGTGACCCCGGAGTTTTTCCGGCGTTGGCCCGACCCGGCCGCCCTGGCCGCAGCCGACGTGGCCGAGGTGGAGGTCGTGGTCCATTCCACGGGCTTTTTCCGCAACAAGGCCAAAAACCTCGTGGCCGCCGCCAAGATGATGGTGGCCGAACACGGCGGCGCGGTTCCGCGCACCCTGGCCGAACTCACGGCCCTGCCGGGACTGGCCCGCAAGACCGCCAACATCGTGTCCGGCAACGCCTACGGCAACCACGAGGGCATCGCCGTGGACACCCACGTCAAGCGCCTGTCGTTCCGCCTGGACCTGACGGATTCCGAAAACCCGGTGGTCATCGAGAGGGACCTGATCCCCCTTTTCCCGCGCGAGGCCTTTGGCGAGATCAACCACCTGCTGGTGCTCTTCGGCCGCGACGTGTGCCAGGCCAGAAGGCCCCGCTGCCAGGACTGTCCCCTGGCCGACGTCTGCCCCCGGAAGGGGGTTTCGACCCCGGCCGGGAACACAACATCCCGGCCCTGACCCCCCAGCCCCGCATCCGCCCTGGTTCACATCTTTTGGGGACCGCTTCCGGGCGGAAAAGCATCCGCCAAGACCGCCGTCCGTCTGAACCGCCGTCCATCAAATCCCCACGTCCCCCCGTCGTCTCGCAGCACGCCGCCAGCCCCACGTCCGTCGGATATTTCCGAGATCCCGCCGCCATGGGCGGCCATCCCCCCGTGGTCCCCGTTTCCCGGGATATCCCGGCATCCCCGTGTCCCGCCGCAGGCCCCGGCCGACCACCCGCCCCCCCGGCCAGGACGATGTATCGGCATATCCTATGGATAATGCAGTGAAAGATAAGAACTTTGAATTTGTTCTTGGCTTGTTCCTCTTCTATACAATCGACAATTACCGCGTGTCGCGGCGGGGGAATCCCGGCACGGGGAACCGTCAACGTGAGAGGAGCGGCCATGAAGAATTTCTTTTCCTCGAAACAGGGCATCATCGCCGTGGGGCTTGCCATCGGCGTCCTGGCCCCACTGCTGCAATTCTGGGGCAACCCGGGCAACATGGGCATCTGCGTGGCCTGCTTCGAGCGCGACATCGCCGGTTCCGTGGGCCTGCACCGGGCCGCGGTGGTCCAGTACATGCGCCCGGAGATCATCGGCTTCGTGCTCGGGTCGCTTCTGGCGGCGCTTTTCGCCAGGGACTTCCGCCCCCGGGCCGGGTCCGCGCCGATTGCCCGGTTCATCCTGGGGGCGTTCGCCATGATCGGGGCCCTGGTCTTTCTGGGCTGCCCCTGGCGGGCCGTCCTGCGCCTGGCCGGCGGCGACCTGAGCGCCATCTTCGGCATCCTGGGCCTGGTGGCGGGCATCTGGATCGGCACGATTTTTTTCCGCAAGGGCTATTCCCTGGGCCGCAGCCAGAAGACCCACGCCTCGGTGGGGCTGATCATGCCCCTGGTCATGCTCGGCTTTTTCGCCCTCATGCTGCTGTATCCCCAGATCCAGAATGAGCCCCAGTCCGGCGTGCTGTTCTACAGCGTCCAGGGCCCCGGTTCCATGCACGCGCCGCTTCTGGCCTCCCTGGCCGTGGGCCTTTTGGTGGGCGTCATCGCCCAGCGCAGCCGGTTTTGCACCATGGGCGCGTTTCGCGACGTGATCCTGTTTCGGCAGTCCCACCTCCTGCTCGGGGTCGTGGCCCTTTTCGTCGCGGCCGTGGTGGTCAACGCCCTGCTCGGGCAGGTGAAGATCGGCTTCGAGGGCCAGCCCGTGGCCCACACCCAGCAGGTCTGGAACTTCGCCGGGATGCTTCTGGCCGGGCTGTGCTTCGCCCTGGCCGGGGGATGTCCGGGGCGGCAGCTCTTTTTGTCCGGCGAGGGCGACGGCGACGCCGCCGTCTTCGTATTCGGGATGATCGTGGGCGCGGGATTCGCCCACAACTTCGGGCTGGCCAGCTCCCCCCAGGGCGTGGGGCCCCACGGCATCGCCGCCGTGTTCGTGGGCCTGGCCGTGTGCCTATACTTCGGCCTGACCATGCGCGCCAAGGCCTGACGCCGGACAGCGGCAGGGGGAATGCCTGCGGCGGCCCAAGGGCATAGCCCTTGGGAATCCCGTAGCGGGAGCTTCACGCCCTCATGCGGCCGTTTGTTTCGATGGCCACCTGCGTATGCCGGAAAAGACGCACTGCGAAAGGAGATCATGCCATGGAAAAGACCATAGACGCCAGGGGGCTGTCCTGCCCCCAGCCGGTTCTGGACACGCTTGCGGCCATCGCGGCCATGGGTTCGGGAAAGCTGACCGTGCTGGTCGATACCGAGGCCTCCAAGGAAAACGTGTCCCGGGCCGTGGCGGCCAAGGGCTGGCGCCTTGACGCCGTGGCCGAGGACGGCGGAGAATACCGCCTCGACATCAGCAAGGGATGATTTTGGGATTTCTCGACCGCTTCCGCAAAAAAGACCCCGGCCCGGCGTCCGCCTCCAAGGCCGACCGGGGACTTTTACTGTTCGAAAACACCAGCGAGGTCATCCGGGCCGAGAAGACCCTGCGCGAGGCCGGGTTTGCGGTCAGGGTGGTGGGGCCGCCGCCCGAGGTGCGCACGGGGTGCGATCTGGCCGTGGAGTTTCCGCTCATCGAGGGCCTGCACATCCGCCGCAGGCTGGAGGCCGCAAACGTGCCGCCCCTGGACACGATTCCGGTCACCGGGCCGCTTTTGACCCCGGTGGACATTTTCCAGGTCAAGGACTTCGGGACGCATCTCATGGTCCGGGCCGCGAACATGAAGCTGACCGTGGAAAAGGCCACGGGCGTGATCGTCAACGTCTCGGGCGGCGGCTGCCCGGACGTGCCCTATCTGGCGGCCCGGCTCATCGGCCACAGGCTCGACGCGGCCCCCTCGCCGCGCGAGATAGGCCACACCCTGTGCGGCTACGCCCTGGGACTGGCCTTCGAGGAAATGAAAACGCGATGCTCGCCGTCATAGGCACCGTCCCGTGTCCCGGCGTGCCGGTCACCGAAGGCCCGGCGGAGGTTTCGCCCCAGGGCATGGCCGTGGGCGGCCTGCAGGTGGCCCCGGACCGGGGCACACCGGCCCTTCTGGGGGCGGCGGCCGCAGCCTGCGCCACCCTCTGCCTGCCCGCGCCCTTCGCCTTTTTGGTCGGCGACGAGGGCCTTGGACACGGCAGCCGGGAACTGTACCGCCATCTGACGGCCGTCCTGCCCGGGCGGCGGTTCTCCACCCTGGCCTTCCACTATCTCATGCCCGACGTCATGTGGCACGACAAGGTGCTCTTCGCCGTGGAGGCCATGCCCGAACGCCCCAGGCTCATCGCCGACGCCGGGTTCATGTACGCGGCCAAGATGAGCGGGCAGGCCGCTTCCTACGACCTCTTCACCCCGGACGCCGGGGAACTGGCCTTTCTGGCCGACGAGACCGCACCGCATCCCTTTTATACCCGGGGATTCATCCTGCATGAGGAAAACCGCGTGCCGGACCTGATCGCCCGGGCCTACCAGGGCGAAAACGCGGCCACGACGCTTTTAGTCAAGGGCGGCACGGACGTCATCGCCGACGCCACAGGGGTGCTTTTCACCGTGGACGGCCCGTGCGAAGAGGCCATGGAGGCCATGGGCGGCACCGGGGATACCGTGACCGGGATGGCGGCGGCGCTCATGGAATCCGGCCGCTCCGCGCCCATTGCGGCGCGCATTGCGGCCCGGGCCAACCGCCTGGCCGGACGCCTGGCCCGCCCCAACCCGGGGTCGCGCATCGCCGAGATCATCGACCGCATCCCCCAGGCCCTGCACCAGGCCCTGGCCGAGGAGGCCCCATGACCGGCCAGCCCCCCACCCCGCCCCATCCCCCGGCAATCACCCCGGACATGACGCTTTTGGACGTCGTCGCCGCCTATCCGGCCACGGAGGCGGTGTTCCGTTCCCGGGATCAGGCGGCCGGGACATGCCTTTTGTGCACGGCGCTTTTCGATTCCATCGCGGTTGCGGCGGCGCGCCACGGGCTCGACCTGGAGACGCTCACGGCCGACTTGGAGCAGGCGGCCGCTGGCGGCGTCGCACGCCAAAAATGATCCCGCGTTTCGGGACGTGACAAGGCCCCGGCCCAGATCGGCCTGCACGACGGCACGGGCGGCCTGGACAGGGCCTGGGGGCGCAACGAGGCACAAAGCCCGGTTTGCCGCAGCATCAATCCAAAAGCAGGAGGGCGTTCCCGGGCAGGCCTCCTCCCAGGGCGGCGTCCAGCAGATCCCTTTCAAGACACAGAAACAACGGCTCGTAGCGCAGGGGATTGTAATTGAGCGACGGCGCAAGCGGCGAGCGCCTGGCGTAGCGATGCATGTTCTGCACGCGCCTGGCGTAGTGGTTCCCGGCGGGATTTATGTCGGCGTCGGACCAGAAGCCGCTGTCCGACTCCGTGAACCGGCTGGTCCGGAAACCCGGCGGAGAGGCCATAACCGCAGGTTCCGACACATACTTGTCCCAGCAGCCCTTGGCGCATCCGTATGCGCCGTTTATGATCATTTCATGGTCATAGTCGAAAAATAGCCGGTAGGGGATGCCGTAGGGATGCTCGGACCCGTCGGAGATCGTCGCTTCCGCCATGCCATGCCTGTCGTACAGGATCGTCGCGCCGGGATTTCGCGCAGCCACAACGGGCTGCAACGCGGCGTAGGCGACGTTTGACGGCGGCGAGAAATACTGCGCCAGGGCGGGATCGACATACGCCGCAGCGTCGAAGGCGCACAACAGGCCGCTGCCGGTGGGCTCCGTACCGCCGTTGGTGTAGGTTTCCAGGACCAGGGCGGCGTTGGGAACCTCGAAGATCCCGTTGTACGTGGCGTCCGTGATGTCGTTGGCGGAGATTCCGGCGATGGGTTTGGTGCTCAGCGCCGCGGCGTACAAGACGTATTTGCCGACGTACCGGGCCGGATCCAGGGCAAAGGTCTCGTTGAGCCAGCGCAGCCAGGGATTTTTTGAGGCATGGGCCGCCAGGTTCCCTTCCCCGAACATGTCCGCCAGCCGCCCGATGTAGATGTCGTCGAAGGCCTTGGCATTGATTCCCGCCCAACGCCGGGTGACGTTGTTGTTGTCGATCTCCGCCGCGGTATCCGCCTTGTCCACGTTGTCCCAGTTCAGGTCGGCCGCGCCCTGGGTGTCGATGTCCTTGACCGCGAAGGTGGCCGCCGGGTTGTCCGACAACTGGCTGCCGTGGTGCGGCGAGTCCAGGGCGATGAGCCTGCGAAAGCCGGTGAAGGCGTGCTCCTCGGCCAGGGCCCGCCCCACGAGGCCGCCCATGGAGTGTCCGAGCAGCACCAGCGTGGCGTGCCGCACGCCTGCGCCCAGGTCCGAGTCCTCCTGACGCAGGGAATAAAGCATCTCCTTGAGTACCTTGGCGTTGAAGGTGATGTGCTTGTACGTCGGATAATGAGAGAGATAGACGTGATACCGGTCGTGCAGGCTGGGGCTTGTCAGATAGTAATCGAGAAAATGGTGCCAGTAGACGGGTTCGGAGTGCTTCCACGCCACAAGCTCCGACTGTTGTCGGCATTCCTTGTCCGCCGCGTCACCCTGCCAGCCATGGATGAGCAGCAGCGGGATGCGACGCGAGGCATACCGCCCGGCCTTGTTCATGGCATAATCCGTCTGCCGCCACGGGGCATGCAGCCCGGTGACCACGATCCCGTCAAAATCGATGATGCGGTGCGAGACGGCCTGTCCCGCCTGCAACCGCGAGCGGTCTGCGGTCTCGGTGATCCGGTCCAGGGTTGCGTCGTTTTCAAAATAATTTGGGAAATTGTTCAGGGGGTCGTCCAGGTCGATCTTTGTCTGCGACAAGCGCCGCGACGCCACCATGGCCCCGGGGGCCAGGGACGCCAGCACATCGTAGGGGGCATTGACCGTGAACGTGGAAAAGGGAATGCCGGGGATGGCCGCAGACACGGTGGTTTTGGCGGTCTTCCCCCTGGCCCACTCCGGCAGGGCCGTCTGGTAGGTGGAAAACTGCGCGCCGCTCGTCAGTTCGTGGACAGTGGTTCCCTCCACGGTGGTACGGACGTATTCGGCGGCCTTGAGGGTCACCACCCGCCCAAACGGGATGCTGAGAACGCCCGTTGCGGGATCGACGCCGCTTTCGTCGAGATCCAGGGCCAGGGCCGTGTCGGCCAGGGACAGGGCCGCCGCCAGGAGACAGACGAGAACCATGACCAGCCGACGCCGCTGTCGGCACTGTGAAAGTTCCATGCGCCCTCCCCGTTCATGGACCCTGCAGCACCCCTCGCTGCTGCCGCCTGGGGCGTCCGCCGTCCAGCCGAAGCCTTTCCCGACGCCTGTCGCGCCCCCGTCCCGGTCAATCCGGATATGCCGCCTCCGGGGCTGCAAGGCCGAGTCGCTGCGAGGCCATGCGCATCATTGCTGAAAATCCAGCATGCTTTTTTTGCGAGATCAAGGGCCGTCTGTCAAGCGCGTCTGAAACGGTCCCCCCTTGCCTCCCGCCCTGTCGTCGGGTATCCCCCTTCTCCCATGACCACCCCCGGAACCTTCACCATCACCGCCCGCGACGGCAACGCCCGCCGCGCCTCGCTCGTCACCGCCCACGGCGTGGTCCAGACCCCGGCGTTCATGCCCGTGGGTACCCAGGGCACGGTCAAAAGCCTGTGCCCGCGCGATTTGCGCGAGATCGGCACCCAGATCCTTCTGGGCAACACCTACCACCTCTACCTGCGTCCCGGCGACGAACGCATCGCCCGGCTTGGCGGCCTGCACCGGTTCATGGCCTGGGACGGCCCCATCCTGACCGACAGCGGCGGCTTCCAGGTCTTCAGCCTGGCGGGGCTGCGCCGCCTGACCCCGGACGGGGTGGAGTTCGCCTCGCACATCGACGGCTCCAGGCACTTCTTCAGCCCCGAAAAGGTCGTCTCCATCCAGCAGAATCTGGGCTCGGACATCATGATGGTCCTTGACGAGTGCGTGCCCTACGGCGCGGACTTCGACTACACCAAAAAATCCCTGGCCCTGACCACGGCCTGGGCCGCCCGCTGCCGCGAGGCCCATCCCCCCCAGCACAACGGGCAGCTCCTGTTCGGCATCGTGCAGGGCGGTTTTTTCCCCGAGCTTCGGGCCGAAAGCGCGGCCCAGATCACATCCCTGGGCTTCGACGGCCACGCCCTGGGCGGGGTCAGCGTGGGCGAACCGCGCCAGGAGATGCACGCCATCATCAACTCCTCCACCCCCCATCTTCCCGACCACAAGCCGCGCTATCTCATGGGCGTGGGCGCGCCCCAGGACATCCTGGCCGGGGTGGCGGCCGGGATCGACATGTTCGACTGCGTGCTGGCCACGCGCAACGCCCGCAACGGCACCCTTTTCACCTCGACCGGCAAGGTCAACGTCAAAAAGGCCGCCTTCCGCGACGACGACTCCCCCTTGGACCCGGCCTGCTCCTGCTACGCCTGCCGCACCTTCTCCCGGGCCTACCTGCGCCATCTCTATATCGCCAAGGAACTGCTCTCCTATCGCTTAAACACCATCCACAACCTGACCTTCTTTCTCTCGCTCACGACGCGCATCCGCGAGGCCATCGAGACCGGCACGTTCGCCAGCCTCAAGGCCGACATCGACGCCATCTATCCCCCCGACGCCCAAAGCGGGGAATAGGGAGACGGGAAGGCCTCCGGCGGCCAAGGGGGAACCCTTTTTGAAAAAAGGGTTCCCCCTTGGATCCCCCTCCTAAAAACTTCGGCGCGCTTCGTGATTC
>JAVHLG010000107.1 GCA_031082225.1 Desulfovibrionaceae bacterium
TGTTTCAGAGACATATTGAGAAGTAAAAATAATAGAATATGCACACTGTTTAGTGACATAAAAGATAGTAAAGTAAATTCGCTGATGCGTTTAATTGATGGTATGCACACAGAATGCGTAGACATTAAGTATGAGTGCCTTGATTTTAAGTCATGTTTTAGTAAATATGAGCCTAAATTTTCAGCAAAACATGCAGCAAACTTATTGTTTATTGATCCAACGGGGTTAATTGATGAAATTATGCTCAAAAAGGTGTTGAGCATGCCCAGAACAGATTTTATCCTTTTTATACCGGCAGAGCATATGCACAGGTTTAAAAATACAAAAGAATTCAAAAATAAACTACCTGGGATAGAAACAATTAATACAGATAGCCCTAAGAAATTTGCTGGAGGATTTTGTAAGCTTATTGAGTCGAGTTATACTAAAGATAGGGATTACTATCTAGCACATTTTGGAATACAAAAAAATTCAGGATCAACACATAGCGTTGTCTTCGGTTCAGGTAGTCCGCTTGGTATTGAAAAATTTCTCATCGAATGCTGGAAATTTGACAAAGACAATGGTGAAGCATCATTTTCCCTTGAAGGTGATTTAATTATAGACAACAGACAATTCTCTTTGCCTGGTATTGTAAAAGGGACAAAGCTAAGAAAATTTCAAGAATCTTTTAGGAGAGCCGTACTTTTAAATATAATAAGGAACAATAAAGATGCTTATTTGTATGCAATAAAATCAGCCTGCCTTCCTCGGCATGCGAAAGAAGTCCTTGTTCAGCTCAAAAAGGAAAGAAAAATAGTAAAAGTTCCTGCTTTAAGTTATAAAAAAATTTTTCATGATAAATGTATCGAGGATATTTCATGAGTTTGAGTAAAATTGAATGGACTGAATGTACCTGGAATCCATTGACCGGATGCACAAAGTTCAGCATCGGATGTAATAATTGTTATGCAGAAAAAATGTCAAATCGACTAAAGGCAATGGGAGTAAAGAACTATTCTAATGGATTCAAACTAACACTTCATGAAGACACGCTTTCTATCCCAATGAGCTGGAAAAAGCCGCGAATGATTTTTGTGAATTCAATGAGCGATCTTTTTCATGAAGATGTTCCCGATGATTTTATTGTGAAAGTTTTTAAAACGATGAACTTAACTCAAATGCATACATTCCAGATTTTAACTAAAAGATCAGAAAGACTAAAGAAAATGTCTTCAGTACTCACATGGACAAATAATATATGGATGGGTGTGACTGTTGAATCTATCATGTATAAGCAAAGAGTAAATGATTTAATTTCAACAGATGCATATATCAAATATTTATCCTTGGAACCACTTTTAGACGATGTTCAAGGAATTGATATTAATGGGATTGATTGGGTTATTGTTGGAGGGGAATCCGGTCCTGGAGCTAGGCTAATGAAGGAGGAATGGGTGAAAAATATTAAAACACTATGTGTAGATAGGAGCATTCCATTTTTCTTTAAACAGTGGGGAGGAGTAAATAAAAAGAAAACGGGGAGACTACTTGATGGCAAAACATGGAATCAGATGCCAGTAAAATAATGTACAGTGATAGTATTCACTTGACACCGCCGCCCCATTCTCAATCACCTCGGCGGCCCAGGCATTGAGGCTTTTCCCCATGGCCGCAGCCGCCGTGGCCGCCTTGGCGTGGACTTCCGGCCGGACGCGGATCAACGTTTTCCGGAAGAGGGCTTGTTCGGGGCCACTCCCCGGACCTGGCAGGCCTCCAGGTAGTGGTCCACGGCCGCACGAAATTGTGCGCGCATGTCCTGCACCGAATCGCCGTGAAACCCTACGATATCCGTTATCCCGGCGATGTGCCCGACAAGACATTCGTCCTCGTCGCTGTACTCGATCCGGGCGGCGTACCCCTTAGAAATCATCGGCTTCACCGCGCATTCTTCTCCGGCATGACTTTGAAAAACACCCGGCCGTGACAGACCGCCCGCTACTCCCCCCCGACAATCCCCGGCAGAAACGCCACCTGCGGCTCGTCGCGGGGCACCATACGCCGGTAGCGGCACTTCGGCGTACCGACCAGAAGCGCCGCCGGGACCACGCGGCCCTCGGGGATGCCCAAAAACCGGGCCAATTCCGGCTTATGCTCCAGGGCGAACATGAGATAGCCCGCGAAGCAGGTGCCGATGCCATGGGCATGGGCCACGATCTCGAACCAGGTGGCGGCGATGATGGCGTCGGTCGCAGGCGTCACGCCCTCGTCCGGAACATGGGCGAACACCGCATGCGGCGCGCCGCGCGTCACCACGTCCTTGCCCTTGTCCACGGCCCGCACCGCCCCGGCCAGGCTCATGGCCCGGGCGAACGGGGTCTTGGCCTTGACCTCGGACCGCATCCATTCGTTGACCTGCACGAGAAACGCGTTCACGGCCGGGCGTCCGTCCAGGATGGTCCACTGCACCTCCTGGCGGTTGTGCCCGGTGGGGGCGAAGCGCACCGTGTCCAGGATGGCCGCGAAGGTCTCATGCGGCACGGCCTCCTCGCGGAAGATGCGGATGGAGCGCCGGGTCTTCAGGTGCCCGGCCAGGGCCGCCGGGGGCAGGGCGTTTTTGCGGTCGATGAGCGGGAAATCCTCCAGGGGCAGCAGGCTGTGGCGCAGGGCCCCGGTGGGACAGATGGCCACGCAGTGGCCGCAGCGGATGCAGTGCATCTCCTTGCCGGGCAGCGGATAGGGCAGGGCGTCGGGCGCGTCCTGGCGCACCAGGCTGGCCGGGCAGGCCGCCGCGCACAGACCGTCGCGGCGGCACAGGGTCTCGTCGATGCGGAAAAGGGGCGTGGACGTCTCCACCCTACGTCTCCTCTTTGGCCTTCTTCTTTGATCCGTTGATGACGTGGCGCTTCTGGGCCGACAGCTCCACCTTGCGCAGCCGGATGGACAGGGGCGTGACCTCGGCCAGCTCGTCCTCGCGGATGAAATGGATGGCCCGCTCCAGGGTCATGGGCAAAACCGGGGTCAGGATGACGTTTTCATCCTTGCCCGAGGCCCGCATGTTGGTGAGCTTTTTTTCCTTGCAGGGATTGACGTTGATGTCGTTTTCCCGGTTGTGCTCGCCAACGATCATTCCCTCGTACACCGGGTCGCCCGGGGACACGAAGAGCCTGCCGCGCGGCTCCAGGTTGAAGATGGCGTAGGGCACGGCCGCGCCCGCCCGGTCGCAGACGATGGAGCCGGTGAAGCGCGACGGAAAATCGCCCCGGTATTCCTCGTAGCCCAGGAAATAGGAGTTCATGATCCCGGTGCCCTTGGTGTCGGTCAGAAACTCGTCCCGGTAGCCGATCAGCCCGCGGGCCGGGATGGTGAACTCCAGGCGCACCCGGCCCGAGCCGTGGTTCACCAGGTTTTTCATGCGGCCCTTGCGGATGGACAGCTTCTCGGTGACGATGCCGGTGAACGACTCGTCGCAGTCGATGAACAGATGCTCGATGGGCTCTTTGCGCACCCCGTTTTCCATGCGGTAGATGACCTCGGGCCGTCCCACGGACAGTTCGAAGCCCTCCCGGCGCATGGTCTCGATGAGAATCGCCATCTGGAATTCGCCCCGGCCCTTGACCACGAAGCTGTCGCGCTCCTCGCTCTCCTCCACGCGGATGGCCACGTTGAGCAGGGTCTCCTTGAACAGGCGTTCGCGGATGCGCGCGGACTGGACGTATTTGCCCTCGCGTCCGGCCAGGGGGGAGGTGTTGATGGTGAAGCGCATGGCCACCGTGGGGTCGTCCACGCTGATGCGTTTGAGGGCCGTGGTGGTCTCGGAGGAGCAGATGGTGTCCCCGATGGTCACCTCGTCCAGGCCGGAGATGACCACGATGTCGCCGGGATGGGCGGTCTCCGAGTCCACGACCTTGAGGCCCTCGTAGACCTGAAGCCGGGTGACCCGAAGCGGCACGCGGCGGTTTTCCTCGTCGATGCGCACCAGGGAGTCGTGGCTTCTGGCGGTCCCGGCCAGCACCCGGCCGATGGCCAGCCGCCCCAGGAAGTCGGAATAGCCCAGGTCGGAAACCAGCATGGCGAAGGGTTTCTCCGGATCGCAGGCCGGCCCGGGAATCTCGGTGATGATGGTCTCGAAAAGCGGGGTGAGGTCCACGCCCTCTTCGTCAAGGGCGCGCATGGCCCGGCCTTCGCGGCCCACGGCGTAGAGCACGGGGAATTCGAGCTGCTCCTCGTCGGCGTCCAGGTCGATGAACAGGTCGTAGATCTCGTTTAAGACCTCTTCCGGACGGGCGTCCTTGCGGTCGATCTTGTTTACGGCCACGATGACCCGAAGTCCGGCCTCCAGGGTTTTTTTGAGCACGAACCGGGTCTGGGGCAGGGGGCCTTCCGAGGCGTCCACCAGGAGCACCGCGCCGTCGGCCATGGACAGGGCCCGCTCCACCTCGCCGCCGAAGTCGGCGTGGCCGGGGGTGTCGATGATGTTGATCTTGGTGCCGCGCCAGGTCACGGCGCAGTTCTTGGCGGCGATGGTGATGCCGCGTTCCCGCTCCAGGTCCATGCTGTCCATGATCCGTTCGGGGGTGTCCTGACCCTCGCGGAACAGGCCGCTTTGGCGGAACATGTGGTCCACCAGGGTGGTCTTTCCGTGGTCGACGTGGGCGATGATGGCGATGTTGCGGATGGAATCGTTACGTGGCTGGTTTTTCATGGATGTCCTCGCGCAGGGTGCATAGGCCGCGCGGCTTTACGGTTTCATGACGGAAAAAGGGGGGAATGTCCTGCCGGGCGGCCCTTGTCGTCGAAAAACGGAGAAAAGACAATCCCCGGCGGAATGTTTATCCGGGCAGGGGCAGGGGCAGGGGCAGGGTGAAGGTGAAGGTGCTGCCCTTGCCGGGGGCGCTTTCGAACCAGATGCGCCCGCCGTGGGACTCCACGATATGTTTGCAGATGGGCAGTCCAAGCCCCGTGCCCTTGGGGCGGTCCGTGATCCCGCTGCGCACCTGGTTAAACTTTTCGAAGATCTTCCCGAAATCCTTTTCGTCGATGCCGATGCCCGTGTCGGAGACGCTGAGGCGCAGGAATCCGTCCTGGCAGACGGCGCACAGGCCGATGGTTCCGTGGTCCGTGAATTTGACGGCGTTGGAGATGAGGTTGACCAGAACCTGGATGATGCGGTCCCGGTCGCCCTGGATGGCAGGCAGGCCTTCGTCCAGGCAGCGCGTCATGCGCACGTCCTTGCCCTCCAGCAGGACCGAGGTGGAGGCCATGACCCGGCTGATGAGCTCGGATGGGTCGATGGTCTCCATGGTGAATTCCATGCGGCCCGATTCCAGCTTGGCCAGGTCCAGGACGTCGTTGATGAGGTTGGTCAGGCGCTCGCCCTCGGAGATGATGATCTCCAGGTTGCCCGACACCTGCGTCGTGGCCTTTTGCAGCCGTGGAACGGGAAGGTCCAGGCCGGAAAAAATCTGCTCCAGTTTTTTCTGGATGATCTTCGAGAAGCCCAGGATGGAGGTCAGGGGCGTGCGGATCTCGTGGGAGACCATGGACAGGAAGTCGGACTTGGTGCGATTGGCGGCCTCGGCGACCTCTTCGGCCCGGCGGCGTTCCTGGACCTCGCGCATGAGGCGCTGGTTGGCCTGGTTGAGCTCCCGGGTGCGGTCCTCGACCCGTTTTTCCAAAAGGACGTGGGCGTCGCGCAGGGCCTCTTCGGCCATTTTGCGGGCGGTGATGTCCTCGCAGGAGCCTTCCAGAAAAAGGGGCAGTCCGGAAGCATCGCGTTCCACCCGGACATTGAGGGAGACCCAGATGGTGCGGCCGGACCTGTGCCGGAACCGGGCCGGGTAATTGGTCGCGCCGCCACGGGTCTTGAGCAGGTGCATGAGCCGGTCCCGGTCGCCCGTGTCGGCGTAGATTTGCGAGCGGATGTCCGTGATCCCGGCCAAAAGCCCCTCGGGCGTTTCGTAGCCCAAAAGGGCGGCCATGGCCGGGTTGGCGCTGGTGAAGCGGCCGGCCGGGGTGGAGGTGAAAAAGCCCTCCACGGCGTTTTCCACAATGCTGCGGTAGCGGTCCTCGGCCCGGCGCAGGGCGCGTTCGGCCTTTTTGCGCTCGGAGATGTCCCGGGCCACAACCACGGCCTTGCGACGCGCGGGTCCTTTCGCCACCCGGATGGTCATTTCCACCGGGACCAGCGCCCCGTCCGGGCTGGCCATTTCCGTGGCCAGGGGGGCGTCGGTTCCCTGGGCGGCCAGGACGGACGCGACGCGCGCCGCCGCCTTGGGGCGCAGAAACGCGGAGAACGCCGCGCCGATGATGCGCCCCTTGTCCCGGCCGAGCAGGGCCGGGGCGGAACCGGCGGCGTCGAGGATGACGCCTGTGTCCGCATCCACGAGGAAAATGGCGTCGTTGCTCTGATCGAGCAGTTCGCGGAACCGCTCAAGCTCGGCAAGCCGCTCGGACAGTTCGGGGTAATAGCTCTTGCTTAAGGAGCCTTCCCCGAGCCCGATGAGCTTTTCCCGGGAGGCGTTCCAATCAGGCGTGGGATCGGCAGGCGGCTTCATACAGGGACCGGATGTCCTCGACCGTGGGATGGCGCGGGTTGGTGATCATGCACGGGTCGTTGATGGCCTTGGCCGACAGTTCGGCGAGTTCGCCCGGACGCACGCCCAGGTCGCTTAAGGTCTGGTCCGCCCCGGCGGCGGTTTTGAGGTCGCGCAGGGCCGTGACCACGGCCTGACGTTTTTCGTCCTCGGCCATGTCCGGTTCTATGCGCGCCCCCAGGATGCGGGCGATGTCCGCATACCGTTCAGGGGCGCTTGAATAATTGTAGGCCGCCACATGGTCAAGCAGAATGGCGTTGCACTGGCCGTGGGGCAGATCCAAAAAACCCCCCAGGCTGTGGGCCATGGCGTGCACAGCGCCCAAAATGGCGTTGGAGAAGGCCAGGCCCGCGTAGAGGCTGGCGAACATCATGCCCAAGCGGGCCGCCTGATCGTCAGGATGGCGTATGGCCGCCACCAGGTGGTCGCGCACCAGTTCCACGGCCTTGAGGGCGAACAGGTCGCTGACCGGGGAATGGGCGTTGGAGACGTAGGCCTCGATGGCGTGGGTCAGGGCGTCCAGGCCGGTGTGGGCCGTCAGTTCGGGATCCATGGTGCGGGTGGGCAGGGGGTCGATCAAGGCGGCGTCAGGGATCACGGTCTTGCTGACGATGGCGATTTTCACCTTGCGCTTGGTGTCGTTTATGATGGCGAACTGGGACACGTCGGCCCCGGTTCCGGCGGTGGTGGGCACGCAGACAAGGGGCGGACCGGGCTTGCGCACGTTGTCCACGCCCTCGAATTCCAGGACATGGCGGTCGTTGGTGCATACGATGCCGATGGCCTTGGCGCAGTCCATGGGGCTGCCGCCGCCCACGGCCACGATGGCGTCGCAGTTCTCGCGGCGGTAGACCTCGGCCCCGGCCATGACCTCGTAGTCGCGGGGGTTGGGGGTGACGTCGGCGAAGATGGTGGCGGCGACGCCCGCCTCGCGCAGGCTGTCGATGACCTGTCCGGCCCAGCCCAGTCGGATCAGGTTGGGGCCGGTGACCACCAGGGCCTTTTTGACCCGGAGGTTTGTGGCGTAGCGCCCGGCCAGACGGGCCGAGCCCGGGCCGAAGACAAACTCCGGGGCCACGAATTTGCGCAGTTCCGTCGTCGCCTCGTGGGTCACGTCGTGCTCCTTTTTGCGAACAGGCGGTTGCGGTTTCATGGGAGTCAACGCCTGACGATGATACACGGCTTTTGCCGCGTCGAAAAGCGTTCATCTGCAAGGCCGGGGATATGGCCCCGTGTCGCGGCGCAACACAAGCGCCAGCCCCTTTTGGGGACAAGGCGCTTTCGCAGGATGTCAGGAGGCTGGGTCTGCGTCGTTGTGGTGGAAGCCGCGCAAAGGCCCGGGGATGCCCTCGGGGCCGCACACGGCGACCCCCAAGTCTTGAAGCCCCTGGCGGACCTCAGGGGACGACAGCACCGCGATCTCCTGCTCCCGGGCCTGGTTGTAGGCCGAGATACGGCTAAGTTCCGCATCGTTTTTCCCGGGGTGGCACATAAGCTCCACCACGGCCGTGTCGGGAAGCGGCGCAAAGGCCGCCGCCACCAGTTTCAGAAAGCGGCCGGGGGTCAGGTCGCCGCCGAAAAAATCAGTGATGAAGGCGTCGGCGCAGGGCGCGCCAGCCGCCCGCAAGGCCGCGGCCATGGCCGGGTTGGTGGCCCGGGCCGGGATGGCCAGGCGCGCAGCCATCTCAAGATAGACCGGGAACACGTCGGGCCGCTTGTGGACATGGTGGTGGGTGTCCATGTGCGAGGGGGAAACGCCGCAGGAGCGCAGCAGATCGAGCTGTGCCCCCCATTCCCGGCGTATCTCGTCCGCCGATGCCTGGACGATGTCCATGCGCTTGCGCGGGAAGACCCCCTCGGCGGTCACCAGGGAGGGGATTTCCTCTGGCCGCAGGCAGGGGGCGTGGCCGCCGGTGAGTTGGAAATGGATGCCCAGGCGGCCGTGAAGGGCCGTGGCATGGGCTGTGATGCGGCCTGCCGCGCCGGGCGGGCGGGTCATGGCCGTGGTGGCCCGGACCACGCCGCGCTCCATGGCCTGGAGGATGCCCTGGCAGACGCCGTCGGTCAGGGCGAAGTCATCGGCATTGATCATGAGGCGGCGCATGATGCTCCTTGCATGTCTTTACAATGCAGCCTGGAGATGCTGCATATTATAAAAATACGAAGTATTTTTATGGATATTGGCGAAATCATCGGCGTTGATCATGAGGCGGCGCATGAGGTTCCTTGCATGTCTTTACAATGCAGCCTGGAGATGCTGCGTATTAAAAAATACGAAGTATTTTTATGGATATTGGCGAAATCATCGGCGTTGGTCACGGGACGACGCATGATGTTCCTTGTGTTTGTTTC
>JAVHLG010000108.1 GCA_031082225.1 Desulfovibrionaceae bacterium
GTGATGCGCCGAAGCTTCGCTTCGGCGCATCACGCCCGGAAAGCCAGGGTGGCCGGAGAAACTGCTGCTTCCCGAGCGCGGACGCGAAGCGCGATAACGTTTTTTGAAGAGGGGTCCAGGGGGGAAACTTTTTTCAAAAAAGTTTCCCCCCTGGCCGCCGGAGGCACTCTCCATGGACGTCGAACGCCAGGTGATGGAAGCGGACATTGTGTGTGTCGGGTTCGGCCCGGCCATGGGCGGATTTCTGACCACGTTGTGCCGTGGGCTTGTCGATGAACAGGGCGCGCCCGTGGTCGAGAGCGCGGCCATGCCCGGCATGCCGCCCCAGGTCATCTGCTACGAGCGCGCCGATGATATCGGCTTTGGCGTGTCCGGGGTGGTGACCCGGGGCAGGGGGATTACGGCCTCGTTTCCCGGTTTTGATCCGGCCTCGGTTCCCATGTGTACCCGGGTGAAGGAAGAAAAGGTTGCGTATCTGCTCGACCCGATAGGGGTCAGCCGCAGGCCGAAACTTCTGCGCATAAAGGACCGGGCCATACGGGCCATGGGCGGGGCGCTCAAGGGCAGGCTGCCCTATGCCCATGAGGCGGTGGAGTTGCCGTACATCCCGCCCTTTCTGGCCAAGCATGACGGGTTCGCCTTTTCCATCGGCCAGTTCAACCAGTGGGTGGGTTCCGAGATCATGGGTTCGGGACTGGCCCAGATCTGGCCCTCCACGCCCGTGGCCGGGCCGCTGATCGAGGACGGCGCGGTGGTGGGCGTGCGGCTGGCGGACCAGGGCGTGGACAAAAAGGGCGCGCCCGACGCCGGGTTCATGCCGGGCCTGGACGTGCGCGCGCCGCTGACGGTGGTCGGCGACGGGCCGGTTGGGCCGGTGGGCCGGGCTCTTGATGATGTTTTCGGGATGCCGAAGGGAAACCATCGCCGGGAATGGGCCGTGGGCATGAAGATGGTGGTGGACCTGCCCGAGGGCTGCGAGCTGGCCGAAGGCACGGTGCTGCACACCTTCGGCTATCCCGAGCCGGAAATTTTCGGATTCCTGTACGTGTTGCCCGACCGGGTGGCCTCGCTTGGCATCTTCGTGCCCTCCTGGTTCGACAACCCGGTGCGCACGGCCTACCGCTACATGCAGCACTGGATGCGCCATCCCTATCTGTGGCGGCACCTGGAGGGCGGCAGGCTGCGTTCCTGGGGGGCCAAGAGCCTGCAGGAGTCGGGCAGGCGGGGCGAGCCGATCCTTGCGGGCCACGGCTATGCCCGCATCGGCGAGGGCTCGGGTTCGACCAACGTGCTCACGGGCTCCGGCGTGGACGAGGCCTGGACCACCGGGGTGCAGTTGGCCGAGGGCGTGCTTGAGCTGCTTGCGTCCGGGCGATCGTTTACGAAAGAAAATCTCGAGGCCTCGTATGTGAAAAGACGCCGGGACTCGTGGGTCGAGGCCGAGGCCAGGGTGGCCGAGAAGGCCCGGGACGGCTTCACCGAGGGTTTTTTGCAGGGGCTTGTGGGCATGGGCCTGGCCGGATTCACCAAGGGCAAGGTCTACTGGCCCGGGGTGTCACGCCGGGTGCATGAGCGCATCCCAAGCGTGGAGGCCTATTACAAGGGCCGCATCCCGGCGGGAGAGATCGCGGCCATCCGGGCCGAGTGCGCCGCAAAGGGGCTGCCCCTGCACGACGCCCTCATGGACCGGGCGGGCTGGCCGCCCATCGCCTATGACGGGCAGCTTCTGGTGTCGCATCAGGACGCCCTGCTCCTTGGCGGCAAGGTCCAGGCCAACCCGGGCTACGCCGACCATGTGGTCTTCGCGGACCCGGACCTGTGCGCCCGGTGCGCGGAGAAGGTCTGCGTCGAGGCCTGCTCGGGACAGGCCATCACGGTCAACCCCGAGGGCGGCGCGCCCCTTTTCGACCGGGAGAAATGCGTGCACTGCGGGGCCTGCCTGTGGAACTGCTCCAAGCCCCACCCGCGCGATCCGGAAAAGACCAACGTGGAGTTCTCAGCCGGTTCCGGCGGCCTGCATTCCGTGGAAAACTAAAGAATTGCGACAGGAACCGCCCTGCTCCACGGCCCTGACGGCGGGAGATGCGGCGGCATGAACAAGGGAGATACGTTATGAGCACGGGTTTTCACATCGTGGTCTGCGGCGGCATCGTGCCCGATCCGCTCCAGACCCTGGAACCGGTGAGCACCCCGGCCGGGCCGGGACTCAAAAACGAGATGATGCTGCCGGCCATTCTCGATCCCTGGGCCTCCCACGCCCTGTTCGAGGCCGCGCACCTGGCCAAGGGCGCGCCGGGCAGCAAGGTCTGGCTGGTGAGCCTGGGGCCCAAGGCCAAGCTGCAGCAGGTGATGATGTCCGTGGCCCAGAAGGCCCCGTTTGAGCTGGTGGTCTGCGATGGCCCGGCCGGGGGCTTCACGGAGTCGGCCGAGGTGGCCGGGGCGTTGGCTGCAGCCATCGAGGCCATTCCCGGGCTGGACAAGACCAAGCTGCTTCTTTTCGGCGGCTGGCAGTCGGCCTCGCGCGGGACCGGAACCACCATGCAGATGGTGGGCGAACGCCTGGGCGTCACCGAGCAGTTCCAGGGCGTGGACAGGCTGACCGTCGGCGCGGACGGGTCGCTTGAGATCATGGAGCGCGTGGAAGGCGGGGCCTATCAGGTGTCCGTGTGCCAGGGTCCTCCGGCGGTCCTGGGCTGGGCCACGGGGGAGCTTCCCGAGCCGCCCAACAACCCCCAGGTGGGGATGCAGAACATGCGGCTGATCATGCCCGCCCTGCAAAAGGCCCGGCCGGCCAAGGTCGGCGCGGACGGCGTGACCTTTGCGGCCGTGGAACTGCCCAAACAGCGCCGCGAGACCCGTATCGTCAAGGACACCCCGGCCGAGGACATCGCCCGGGAGATCGTGGCCTGGATAGGCGGCTGATCGTGGCCTCCGGGCTGACGCCAGTACACCGACTTTCGCAAGGCCAGGCCGGGCGCATCCCGCCTCTGGCCGTGGAGATGTGATCCATGGAAAAAATTCTCTTTCTCGCCCATACCGAAGCCGACGGCTCCCTGTCCCGGGCCTGCCTGGAGGCCCTGAGCGCCGCCAAAACCCTGGCCGAAGGGCTTGGCGCGGGGTTTGACGCGGCCCTTTTCGGGGCCGACGTGGCCGCCGCCGCCAACGCCGTGGCCGGATGCGGCGCGGGCACGTTTTTTTGCGTCTCGGGTCAGGCCTTCGCCCAGGCCCGCTATGCCACGGACGCCGCCGCCATCACCGCGCTTTGCCAGGCGGCCGGGGCCGCCATCGTGGTCTGCGCCGACGACTCGCGCCTGTCCCGGGCCGTACCCGGGGCAGCCCACCGCCTGGACGGCCGGGTGGACGCGCATGTTACGGCCCTGGCGGCCAAGGACGGAGCGGCCTTCGTGCAACGCTGGCACTATCGCCAGCGCATGTACGCCGAAGTCACCCGCACCCAGCGCCCCTGGTTCGTCACCGTGTCCGGCGGCGTGTTCCCGGCCTACGACGGCGCGCCGGGACAGGCCACGGTACAGGCCGTGGCCGTGGCGGAGGTGGCCACGCGCACCACGGTGAAGGCGATTCTCGCGCCTGCGGCCGACGAGCAGACCATCCGTCCGGATGCGGCGCTTTTGTTCGTGGCCGGGGCGGGCTGGACCAAAAAGCAGGCCGACGGCCAGCCCCACACCCCCGAGGCGGCGGAACTCATCCTGGGATTCACCACCAAGGCCCAGGCCTCGCTTGGCAGCAGCAAGTCCCTGGTGGACATGAGCGGCGAGGGCCAGACCGTACTGCCGTTTTTGACCCATCTGCACCAGGTGGGGCAGACCGGGGCCACCCCGCGCCATCCCAAGGGGCTGGCCACCTGCTGCCACGGCGAGGAGCCGCACGTGGTGGGCTGGCGGTTCATCGGCGAACGTCGGGCCGTGAACCTGGACGCGAATTGCGGCTGGGCCCAGGGCAAGTGCGACGTGCTCTACGTGGCCGACGCGTTTGCGGTCATGCGGCTGGTCAACGCCATGATCGGATAGGGTCGCGACGACGGCCGCTACGGGCCGCCACGGCCCACATGACAGACCACGCCCCGGATGAAAGTCCATCCGGGGCGTTTTTTCAGGCGAACATTTCCCGCAAAAGATCGAGCATCCGGTCCTGATCCCGCCGGGTCAGATGTCCCAGCTTTTTCACCAGACGCCGCACGTCCACGGCCCGCATCTGGTCCGGGGCAGCCTCGCCGTCGCGGCCTTCAAAGCGCAGTCGCAGCCGGAAGGGCAGATTCCTGACCGTGGAGGTCAGGGGGACGACCAGGACGATGCCCAAAGAATCGTTGAGCTCGTTGGGCGAAACCACTACGGCTGGCCGGGTCTTGGTCGTTTCATGGCCGACGGCCGGATCGAATCCGACCAGGAACACGTCGAAGCGGCGAGGCGTCACCACGTCCATTCCGCCTCGTCCCAGTCCGTCGGAGGCGACGCGGGAAGCGGTTCCAACCCGGGTGCGGCCTCGCGGGCGGCCTCTGCCCAACCCTGGCGAGGCTGCCGGGGCGGGGTCAGCACCAACGCGCCGCCCTGCACGCGCATGTCCAGGCAAAGGGGCGAGCCCAATTCCTCCAAAACGGCTTTCGGGATGCGTATGCCTTTACTGTTGCCGACGCGGACGACAGATGCACGCATGACAGCCTCCTTGAGGCCGGAATCCTTCCGGCCTCAAAATGTAACTACAGCGTAACCACGTTCTTGCGTCGCGTCAACCGACCGGCCGGGGAGGGGAAATGTCCGTGGGCACGGCGTCCCCTTCCACGCGGCAGGGGATATGGAAATAGACCATCGTGCCCTCCCCGGGGGCGCTGTCGATGCCCAGCGAACCGCCCAGGAGCTGCACCAGCCGCTTGACGATGGGCAGTCCCAGGCCCGCCCCCTGAAAGCGGCGGCTGTAGGCCCCTTCCACCTGGGTGAAGGGTTCGAAGACGGAGGCCAGCAGGTCGCCCGGGATGCCGATGCCCGTATCCGAAACGCAAAACAGCAACCGAAACGTCCCTGGCGTGCGGCCTGGCACGCGGCTGACTTCCACGGTCACCTCCCCGGACGGCGTGAACTTGACGGCGTTGCCCACCAGGTTCAGGAGAATCTGGCGCAGCCTGACCGCATCGCCGACCAGCCGTGCCGGCAGGTCCGCATCCGGCTGCAGCACCAGGGCGAGGCCTTTTTCCCGGGCGGCATGGCGAAAGATCATCTCCACATCGCTCAGAACATCCGGCAGGGAAAACGCCTCCTCACGCACCGCGAGCTTGCCCGCCTCGATGCGCGACAGATCCAGGATGTCGCTCAACAGCGCGGTCAGGCGTTTCCCGGACTGAGCGGCATGCGACAAATATTCCTTCTGCTCCCTGCTGAGCTCCGAGAGCTCCAGAAGCTGGATCATGCCCAGGATGCCATTTAACGGCGTCCTGATCTCGTGGCTCATGTTGGCCAGAAACTCCGACTTGGCCTTGCTCGCGGCCTCGGCCGCCTCCTTGGCCCCGCGCAGGCTTCCCTCCGCCTCGCGGCGCATGGCCGATTCCCGCTCCAGGGCCTCGGCCATGCCGTCCATGGCCCCGGCCAGCCGCCCCAACTCCCCTTTGTCGTGGGCGATGCCGGTACGGGCTAAAAAATCGCCGCGTCCGAAGCGCTCGGCAGCCGCCACCAGCGTGCCCACGGTGCGTCCGATGGACACGGCCCCCAGCAGCCAGGCCCCGGCCAGGGAGATCACCGCCAGGACGCCGAGCAGGCCCATGAGGCGGATGTGGGGCCGGGACGCCCCGGCCAAGACCGCTTCCACAGGCAATCCGGCGAAAAAGGTCATGTATGGTTCGAGATCCTTTCCCAAACGCAATTTGACGTAGGCATAGACCCGCGTGACGCCATCAGAGCCGGGTTGCTGGACAAAACCGGAGTCCCCTGAGGCTTGCGCCGCCTCCCAAACCTCCTTTTTGATGGGCTTGCCCAGGGGGTTGGTCCGGGGCGAGGGGGGATAGTGGTAGAGCCGGATGCCGGCATGGTCGGCGATGCCGAGAATGGTTCCGGGGGGATACCGCGAATCGGCCAGCCAGTCCTTGAGGGAACTCAGGCGCACGGCGGCGATGAGCACCCCCGAAAGGCGGCCGTCTTCCGTAAAAAAAGGAAGGGCATAATGAATGGCCGGTTCGAAGGATGTCCGGCTGACGATATATTCGCCGACGGAAAAGGCGCGGCTTTTCACCGCTTCCAGGAAATACTTGCGGTCATGAACCGTGACCGGACCCTCGGCGGGAAGGCCTGAGGCGAACATGTCCCCTGCGGCGTCCACGGCCAGGATGTTGGCATAGTGGGAGTTTTCCGCCAGCAGCCGGGCGAAGGTGGCCGAACAGGCGGCGGTGTTGTGCTGGCGCACCTCGGGCAGCTGGGACAGGGTCATGAGCATCTGCCGGGCGCCGAGGGCAATGTGCTCCTGGATGTCCGCCACGCCAGCCACAAGCTGCCTGGCCTCCGCCTGGGCGGATTCCATGGCCCTTCCCCGCTCCTGTTGCCAGAAGACGGCCAGAAGGCCCATGACCGGCAGCACGGAGAGCAGCACCAAAAAGACCAGCCTGCCCCGAATGGTTGACGGCAAGACGCGCATGGGCATCTCCCTAGGCAAGGCGAAGCGTCGCACGGTTGCCGACCATATTTGCTGGGTGTTTGCGGGGCACGGCCAAACACCGCCTGCCGGGAAATGAAACCGGGATTCCCCGAGTCATCATGACCGTACGCCGTAATGACGCGTCGGGCAAGGGATGCCGGGGGCCTGACCGGAGGTCCGGTCGAAAACAGGACGGCCGGATCCCCGGGCATGCCCTCGGCCCGGAAACAATCGGCTCTGGGGCTGGAGAACTCCTCGACCCGCCAGGCCTCCCGGCCGGGAGGGAGGGCGCCTCGCCTCCCAGAGGGGGCACGAGCGACAGGCTGCTTCCGGGCTGGGCGTCAGCGGACAGGGTGACCAGGATCGGACCCAGGATCTTCAGCCACAAAAAACCCTGGCGGCAGGAGACTCAGCCGGACACCCCCGGCAGCACCCCGCCCACCCGGGTGCGGTAGTGCCGATAGGCGTCGCCAAAGCGCGACTCCAGCCATGCCTCCTCGTGCCGGATGGTCAGGCGGTAGATCAGGGCGGTGAAAATCGGCGCGGTCAGCACAAAAAAACCGCCCAGCAGAAGCGACACGCCAGGGATGATGCACACCACCCAGGCCGCATACATGGGGTGGCGCACCAGGGCGTAGATGCCCCCGGTCTCCAGGCGGCTGGCGTCATAGGACTGATACAGGCGCATGATGGCCGCCGCATACACGGCGAGCCCCAG
The DNA here is from genome assembly GCA_031082225.1 of Desulfovibrionaceae bacterium. GTDB lineage: Bacteria > Desulfobacterota > Desulfovibrionia > Desulfovibrionales > Desulfovibrionaceae > Desulfolutivibrio. Next base: position 7,352 of record JAVHLG010000108.1, read on the forward strand.
AAGCACCAGTCCGGCGCCCACGGGCCGCACAGGCAGATACTTGACATAGGGCCGGGCCACGGCGGCAAAAAGCAGTTCATCGTAAAAAAAGGCCAGCTTGGCGTAGCACAGGGAGGCCCGATACAGGGCCGTGCCCGATCCCCATCGATTCATGGCGTTCCTCCGGCGCGTCTTTTTGTGAAAAATATAACGATCCCTGTGCAGAGGTCAAGCCTGGACTCGTCAGTCCCCCCCGGGGGGAAGGAGCCGGTTGCTGATTGTTGTGGATGGCTGGGGAACGCGGTCCGCCGCACCTGGCGCCGATGGTCGCGCGGCTGCCGGGACCAGCCCGCGCCGGAGTCCGAAAACCACCGCCCTGGACCCGCCGTCGCCCGTAGGCGGGCGGTGCGAGACGCTGGAACGCACGTCCCTGACGCCGTCGCCTGACGCGTTACGGATGCACGGCCATGCGCCGCTGCAGCAGCAAAAAATCGGCCAGGGTCAGAAGCGCCATGGCTTTCAGGACCGGCACGATGCGCGGGATGGCGCTGCGGTCATGGCGGCCGCCAACGGTGATGGTGGCCGGGTTGCCGTCCGTGTCGATGGTGGACTGGGGGCGGGCGATGGACGGGATGGGTTTGACCGCCGCCCGGACCACGATGGGCCAGCCGCAGGAAACGCCGCCCAGGATGCCCCCGGCGTTGTTCGTGACCAGAGCCGTGCCCGCAGGAACCAGGGGGTCGTTGTTGTGCGAACCGGTCAACCGGGCAGCGGCGAATCCGGCCCCGATCTCCACCCCCTTGACCGCGCCCACGCCCATGAGCGCTGCGGCCAGCCGGGCGTCCAGCTTGTCGAAGACCGGCTCCCCGAGCCCGGCCGGGACTCCCGTGGCCACGACCTCCACGATCCCGCCCAGGCTGTCGCCAGCGGCCACAGCCTCGCGCACCCTGGCCTCCCAGGCCGGGACCACGGCATCGGCCGCCGCGAAAAAGGGGCGGGAAAGCGCCCCGTCGTGGTCCATATCGGCCGCCGGGATGCCGCCAAGCTCTACGCAGCAGGCCGTCACCCGGATGCCCGACGTCGCCAAAAGCTCCTGGGCCACGGCCCCGCCAGCCACCCGGCCGACCGTCTCCCGGCCAGAAGCCCGGCCGCCGCCCCGGTGGTCGCGCAGGCCGTACTTGGCCTGATAGGCCATATCGGCGTGTCCGGGCCGGAACAGATGCTTGAGCGCGTCGTAGTCCGTGGAGCGCTGGCAGGTGTTTTCGATCAGAAACCCGATGGGGGTGCCGGTGGTGCGGCCCTCGAAGATTCCCGAGAGCAGACGCACGGCGTCGGGCTCTTTGCGCGTGGTGGAGGTCGGCGAACCGCCGGGCTTGCGGCGGTCAAGCTCGCGCTGGATCATGGCCTCGGTCAGGGGGATGCCTGCCGGGCAGCCGTCCACCACGCCGCCCAGGGCCGGGCCGTGGGATTCGCCGAATGTGGTCAGCCTGAAAACGCGTCCGAAGGTGTTGCCGCTCATAGTGACCATCCCTCTCTCGGGGCTGCCGCCCCGAACCCCGCCCGGGGGAAATCATTTCCCCCGGACCCCCT
>JAVHLG010000109.1 GCA_031082225.1 Desulfovibrionaceae bacterium
CGGAAGGTAAGCGGAAAAGAACGATACAGGTACGCTGTTTAAGTTAGCGCTTATGCCCCGGTAGGGGAAGGGGTTCGGGGAGGGGGCTTCGTCCTCTCCCCGACGGACGTGGTCAGAAAGACCCCGGCCAGCACGATGCCTGCGGCGGCGTATTGGACGGGCTCCAGGCGTTCGTCAAGGACCAGCCAGGAAAAGAGCAGGGTGAACACGGGGATGAGGTTGATAAATACCGAGGCCTTGGCCGCGGGGATCTGGCTGACGCCGTAATTGTAGAGTCCGTAGGCTACGAAGGTGACCCCCAGCCCCAGAAAGACCACGGCCAGGGTGGGGACGAGCGGGTAGTGCTGGGGCAGGGGGATGAAAAAGAGCGTCGGGGTGAAAAAGAGTGTGCCCACGAAGGACTGCATGGCCGTGAGAAAAAGCGGCTTGTGACGCGCGGAGAGCTTTTTTAAGGTGATGATGTAGCCCACGGCGCAGCACATGGCCAAAAATTCCAGAAAATTGCCCAGGGCCGGGGCCGGGGCCGATTCGGTGGAGGATCCGGCGGCGCTGAGGACCAACACCCCTGAGACGGCCAGGATGAGGCCGAAAAGGGTGCGCCGGGTCAGCCGCTCCTTGAGCACGACGGCGGCCGCAGCAGCCACCATAAGCGGCAGCATGGAGGTGACCATGCCCGCCTGGGAGACCTGGGTGAAGCGCAGGGCGTTGGCCTCGAAGAGGAAATAGAGGCAGGGTTCGCACAGGGCCATGAAAAGGATGGGCCGTATGTCCCGGCGGACATGGGCGAACCCGCCCAGGCGCGGCAGAAGCGCTAAAAAGACCGCCGCTGCCAGGGCCATGCGCCCGAAGACCACGAGCAGGGGCGGGAATGCGCTCATGGCCAGTTTCATGGCGATAAACGACCCGGCCCACAGGATGGTGGCCAGGGTCAGGGCCGAAAGGGCTGCAAGCGAGGATTTGTTGTCCATGGGCGTGGTGGTGCGGCGCAGGCATCGCGATAACGGCGGCCGTCCGCCACGTTGGCCGGAATGACCGGCGGAGAGGGCCTTATAGGCCGTTTTGCACCGATTGAACAGCAACAAGGGGGCAGGGATGTTTGAGGCCTTGGAACGGTTGCCGGTTTCGGAAATGACCATGCGGCATGCGGCCTGCCGGGAGCGGCTGGCCGAGGTCGCGCCCGAGGCGGGCGGTCTGGCTGTGTTTTCGCGCATGGGCATCTATTATCTGACGGGAACCTGGGGCAACGGCGTGTTGTGGCTGCCCGTCGCGGGCGAGCCGGTATTGTTATGCCGCAAGGGACTGGAGCGGGCCAGGCTGGAGTCGCCTCTGGGGACCATGCTGCCGTTTAAGTCCTATTCGGAATTGCCGGGGCTTTTGGCCCAGGCCGGGAGTCCCTTTTCCCCTGTCGTGGCTGCGGAGATGTCCGGGCTGACCTGGGCGCTTTCGGATCTTTTACGGGCGCGCGTGAAGGATGTGCGTTTCGTGTCCGGGGATGCGGTCCTGGCCAGGACCATGGCCGTCAAATCCGGCTGGGAGCTTGGCAAGATGCGCCTGTGCGGGGCGCGCCACGACAAGGGCCTGCGCGAGGTTCTGCCCGCCACGCTGCGTCCGGGCATGACCGAGCGCGAGACCGCCCACAAGGCCTGGGAGGCCTTTTTTTCCCTTGGGCACATGGGGCACATGCGCATGAACGCCCACGGCGAGGAGATCTTTCTGGGGCATGTGGCGGCCGGGGATTCGGGCAACTATCCGAGCGTGTTCAACGGCCCGGTGGGGCTTCGCGGCGAACACCCGGCCCTGGCGCTCATGGGCAGCGCAGGGCAGGTCTGGAGGCTCGGGGAGCCGCTGACCATGGACATCGGCTTCGTGGTCGAGGGCTACCACACGGACAAGACCCAGGTGTACTGGGCGGGTCCGGCCTCGGGCATACCGGACGAGGTCAGAAAGGCGCACGACTTCTGCATCGAGGTCCAGACCCGGCTGGCCGAGGGCCTGCGGCCCGGCGGCATTCCGTCTCAACTTTACGCCATGGCCCTGGACATGGCCCGCAAGGCAGGCATGGAGGAAGGGTTCATGGGCCTTGGCGGCAACAAGGTGAACTTTCTGGGGCATGGCATCGGGCTGGCCATCGATGGCTGGCCGGTGATCGCCAAGGGATTCGACGAACCGCTGCGCGAGGGCATGACCCTGGCGCTGGAGCCCAAGCACGGCATCCCCGGGGTGGGCATGGTGGGCGTGGAGAACACCTTCGAGGTCACGGCGTCCGGGGGCGTGTGCCTGACGGGAACGCGCTACGACATGCTGTGCGTGGAGTAGACGACGGAAGGCGCGCGGCAGGGGCGTCGCGGCATCGTCGGAGCGGCGCGGCGTGTCGCCGGTTCTTGCCCTTGGGGCGTTTGGCGTGTACCGTTGCGGCCTTGGCGAGCGCCATGCCGCGCCTGCGGCCTGGCCATGCGGGGAGACGGAAATTGTGCCAGGGACGGTGCGGGCTTCACTCGCCGCCCGGGCTTTTTCCCGCCGTCTGTGTCCGACGCCGGGGACGCGGCGGGGCGGACCGGAAAACCAGAGAAAGGGCGCATACGTGAAAAACGAAGTCCTGTGGGCGCCCTGGCGCATGCAGTACATCCTTGGCCCCAAGGCCGACGACTGCGTGTTCTGCATTCCCACGGACACGGGGCAGGACAGGCAGCGCCTGATTCTGGCCAGGGGACCGCACACCTTCGTGATCATGAACAAATTCCCCTACAACAGCGGACATCTCATGGTCACGCCCTACCGGCACACCAGTTGCCTGACGGAACTGACGCCGGAAGAGATGATCGAGGTGTCCAGCGGGCTGGCCTTTTGCACGGCGGTCATGAAAAAGGCCTTCAACCCCCAGGGCATCAACATCGGCCTGAACATCGGCGAGGCCGCCGGGTCGGGCATCGCGGCCCATCTGCATTTCCAGATGGTGCCCCGTTGGAATGGGGACTCGTCGTTCATGGCGGTCTTCAGCGAGACCCGGGTGGTGCCGGAACTGCTTGTGTCCACCTACGACCGGATCAAGCCGCTTTTTGCGGACTATCCCCAACGCGGCGACGCGGCCTGTTGACCACTGGGGCGTGACGTTTATCGGATGACTCTTTCCAGCGGCCGACGGCGGCGCCGGTTGCCCAAACCAGGGAGGAAAAGACCATGCGCGTTGTGAAGGTGCTCCTTTTGATTCTTTTTTTCTTTTTCTGCATGATCTTTTTCGTGCAGAACACGACCATCCTGTCCACCCCGCTTCTGCTCAAGATGGATGTTTTCTCCCTGTCCTTTGCCTCGCCCGAGGTGCCGTTCTACGTGGTCCTGCTTCTGGCCTTCGTGGTGGGCGGGCTTTTCAGCCTGTGCTATTTCGTGCTTGAGAAGATGCGCATGGCCGGGGTGATAAAAACCCAGGCCGCCCGCATCGCCTCCCTGGAAAAGGAACTGGCCGCCTCCAAGAGCTATTCCGGAGTGTCCACGGGAACCGCCCCTGCGTATTCTGCCGCGACCTACGCCACGACCGCGACCCCGGGGCAGGAGTCCTTCGAGTCCGCGCCCGGCGAGACGCCCGATGCGACCGGCGAGACGTCCGATGCGTCCGGCGAGGCGGGATACGGCAAGGACAAGGCGGACGAGAAGTAGGGATGTGGCGGCCCTGTCTTTTTTTGCCCGTCGCGATGGCCCTTCCCACGCGACCGGGGATGCAGGAGACGGCAAGGACAAGGCGGACGAGAAGTAGGGATGTGGCGGTCCGGTCCTTTTTTGCCCGTCGCAATGGCCCTTCCCATGTGTTTCCGAAGCGGGGGACAGCCCCCGCCGGACGCGCCATGAGGTGAACGCCCCCGGCATGAACGGCGTCAAACTCACTCCCATGTTGGAGCAGTATCTCCGGGTGAAGTCCGAATATCCGGATACGCTCCTGTTTTACCGCATGGGGGATTTCTACGAGCTTTTCTTCGAGGACGCCGTCACCGCGTCCCGGGAACTCCAGATCACCCTGACCTCACGCAACCCCGGGGCCGCCTCTCCGGTGCCCATGGCCGGGGTGCCGCATCATGCCGCTGACGGCTATTTGAGCCAGCTTCTGGAGAAGGGCTTCCGGGTGGCGGTCTGCGACCAGATCGAGGATCCCAGGCTGGCCAAGGGGCTGGTCAAGCGGGCCGTGACCCGGGTTCTGACCCCGGGCACCACCGTTGAGGACGCAAGCCTGACGGCCAAGGAGCACAACTATCTGGCGGCGCTTTTCTGGGACGAGCGGGAAAAGGCCGGGGGGCTGGCCTGGGCGGATTTTTCCACCGGGGAATGGTCCGGGCTTTTTTCCCGGGACCAGGCCCGGCTGTGGCAATGGGCCATCAAGATGGCCCCCCGGGAGCTGCTTTTGCCCGACGGCTTCGAGCCGCCGCGCCAGGTTGCGGCGGCGGGACTGCAGATCAGCCGCTATCCGGCAAGGCCCCATTTCGACCTGGCCCCGGCCACCCAGCGCATCCTCGCCGCCCAGGGCGTGGCCGACCTCGCCGTTTTGGATGTGGCCGACAAGCCGCCCCTGGTGCGGGCCATGGGCGCGATCCTAAGCTACCTCATCCAGACCCAGAAGCAGGACATCACCCATCTGTCCCCGTTTCGTCCGGTCAATCTCGCCAAGCACATGCTCCTTGACGAGGTCACCGAACGCAACCTGGAGATCTTTCGCCGCCTGGACGGCAAAAAGGGCCCCGGCACCCTTCTCCATGTCCTGGACCGGACCATCACCCCCATGGGCGGCCGGTTGCTGGAGTCCATGCTGCGCCAGCCCTGGCTGGAGACCGCCCCCATTCTGGCCGCCCAGGAGGCGGTCAGCCTTTTCGTTACGGACGGGGCGTTGCGCCAGGCCGTGCGGTGCGCCCTGGATTCGGTCTACGACCTGGAGCGGCTGGCGGCGCGCATCTCCCTCAACCGCTGCGCCCCCAAGGACTTCGTGGCCCTGCGCCAAAGCCTTTTTGGGCTGGCCGCCCTGCGGGAGGCCCTTTTTGCCATGCCCGGGGGGGCGCCGCCCTCGGACCTCTGCCCTGCGGATGAGGGAAACCCTGGGCCCGCCTCGATAAACGGCGCTTCTAGCGACAAAACAAGCAACGTATCACGTGGCGCTTATGGCGACGTATTGAGCGACGTTGCAAGCGATATTTCGGGTCCGGATTCGGCCCCGAAGAGGGCCGACGGCCCGGACTTGCAGGTCATGTCGGACGCTCTGGTCACGCCGGACGCGGCAGACGCTCCGGTCGTGTCGGACAAGTCGGTCATGTCAGATTTTCCGGTCACGCCGGAAAGGTCGGGCTCGCCAGACGTGCCGAACCTGCCGAATGCGCCGGTCACGCCGGGCACGTCGGGCTCGCCGAACCTGCCGGGCTCGCCGGACACGCCGGACGCGTCGGACGCGCCAGCCCCGGCCGCACCGGCCGGGCTGGCGGCGATCCTGGCCCAGTGGGACGAGCTGGCCGACATCCGTGATCTGCTTGTGCGGGCGTTTGTCGAGGCCCCGCCGCCTCTGGTCACCGAGGGCGGGCTGTTTCTGCCGGGCTACCACCCCGGGCTCGACGAACTGATGGAATTGACCGAGCATGGCGAGGGCAGGCTCAAGGAGCTTCTGGCCGAGGAGCAGCAGGCCTCGAATCTGCCGCGCTTAAAGCTCGGATTCAACCGGGTCTTCGGCTATTATTTCGAGCTGACCAAGTCCGGCGGCTACGTGCCCGATCACTTCGAGCGCCGCCAGACCCTGGCCGACCGGGAACGCTACGTCACCCCCCGCTTGAAGGAGCTGGAAGAGCGGCTCATGGAGGCCGGGGAGAAGCGCAAGACCCTGGAATACGCCCTGTTCAAGGACGTGCGGGAGGCCGTGGCCGCCTGTCGGCAGCGTCTGGCGGCCATGGCTGCGGCAGTGGCCCGCATCGACGTCTGGCAGGGGCTGGCCGAGACCGCCGTGCGCTTCGAGTGGACACGGCCCCAGATTCACGAAGGCCTTGCCATCGAGATCCGGGCCGGACGCCATCCCGTGGTGGAGGCCGTGGCGGGCGGGGATTATATCCCAAACGACCTGACCCTCGACGCCGACCGCCGGGTGCTCCTCATCACCGGCCCCAACATGGCCGGAAAATCCACGGTGCTCCGGCAGACCGCGATCATCGCCGTCCTGGCCCAGATCGGTTCCTTCGTGCCTGCCGCCTCGGCCCGGGTGGGGCTGGTGGACCGGGTGTTTTGCCGGGTGGGGGCCTCGGACAATCTGGCCATGGGCCAGAGCACGTTCATGGTGGAGATGAGCGAGACGGCCCGCATCCTGCGCCAGGCCGGGAAACGCTCCCTGGTGGTCTTAGACGAGATCGGGCGCGGCACCAGCACCTTCGACGGGCTGGCCCTGGCCTGGGCCGTGGCCGAGGCCCTGGCCGACCGGCCGGAGGGCGGGGTGCGCACGCTTTTCGCCACCCATTACCACGAACTGACCCGCCTGGAGGGCGTGCTCCCCGGGGTGCGCAACTATAACATCGCCATCAAGCAGTGGCGCGGGGACATCATCTTTTTGCGCCGCCTGGTGCCGGGTCCGGCGGATCGCAGCTACGGCATCGAGGTGGCCCGGCTGGCCGGGGTGCCCCGGGCCGTGGTGCGCCGGGCCGGGGAGATATTGGAAGAACTGGAGAAGACCCGCGACGCCGCCGCCGGGGAACGCGCCGGTCATGGCCCGAAAACCGCCGGACAACCGGCCCTGCCCGGGCTCTTCGCCAGCCCCGGGGCCACGGGGGAGACGTGCCTGCCCGGCCCGGCCCACCCCCTGTCCCTGGAACTGGCGGCCCTGGACGTGGACCGCATCACGCCGCTTGAGGCCCTGCGCCTGCTTGGGGATTTCAAATCACGCTACGGCGGGGACACTGCATCGTAAAAGGAGACGCGTCATGAATCATTTCACATACCGGCAGGGCGAACTTTTCGCCGAGAACGTGCCCGTGGCCGAACTGGCCGCGCGCCACGGCACGCCGCTGTACATCTACAGCGCGGCCACCCTGCGCCGCCACTTCGAGGCCTTTGATTCGGCCTTCGACGGCCTGCCGCACCTGACCTGCTATTCGGTCAAGGCCAACTCCAACCTGTGCGTGCTGGGGCTTCTGGCCGAATGCGGCGCAGGCATGGACATCGTCTCCGGCGGGGAACTGCACCGGGCCCTGTCCGCCGGGGTGGACCCGCAAAAGATCGTCTATTCCGGGGTGGGCAAGCGGCCGGCGGAGATCGAGCAGGCCCTGGCCACGGGCATCCTCATGTTCAACGTGGAGTCCATGGGGGAGCTGGACCGCATCAGCGCCATCGCCTCGCGCATGGGGAAAACCGCGCACATCGCCCTGCGCATCAATCCCGACGTGGACCCCAAGACCCATCCCTACATCTCCACGGGCATGAAGAAAAACAAGTTCGGCCTGGACATGGACAATTCCCTTCGGGCCTACGAGCGGGCCATGGAGCTGCCCGGCATCGAACCTGTGGGCATCGACTGCCACATCGGTTCCCAGCTCACCAGCATCGAACCCTTTCTGGAGGCCCTGGACAAGATCGTGTCCTTCGGGGACAGGCTCATGGCCCGGGGCGTGCCGCTGCGCTACCTGGACCTGGGCGGCGGCCTGGGCATCACCTACAACGAGGAGGAGCCGCCCCATCCGGCCCAGTTCGGCGAGGCGTTGACCGCCGCCCTGGAGAACCATCCCATGACGCTGATCCTCGAACCCGGCCGGGTCATCGTGGGCAACGCGGGCATCCTGGTCACCGAAGCGGTCTATACCAAGTCCACCCCGAGCAAGGAATTCGTCATCGTGGACGCGGCCATGAACGATCTGGTGCGTCCGGCCCTGTACGACTCCTACCACGCCATCGGCGAGGTCAAAAAGCACGGACGTCCGGAAGTCAACGTGGACGTGGTGGGCCCCATCTGCGAATCCAGCGACTTTCTGGCCCGGGGGCGCGGGCTTCCCGGCATCGAGCCCGGCGAACTGCTGGCCGTCTTCTCCGCCGGGGCCTACGGATTCACCATGTCCTCCAACTACAACTCCCGGCCGCGCGCGGCCGAGATCCTGGTGGACGGCACGGTGGCCGTGGTGGCCCGCAAGCGCGAGACCTACGAAGACCTGATCGCCCTGGAACGCGACTGCATCGAATAGCGCCCATCGGCTTTCGGAATCCAAAGACGCGTCACGAAGCGGTTTTTTTCCGCTCCCGCACGAATGGCAAGGCCCCGGTTTTTGGGAACCGGGGCCTTGCGCCGTAAGCAGAGGCCAGATCGCCAGACGGGCAGCCGCAAAATATTCCGCATCCGATGCGGCATGGCTGCGGCCTGTTCGTGGGGTCCGTGGTGTTTGCGCCCCGGGCAGGACGTTGGGATACGCCATAAAAAAGGCGCGGGGAAAATTCCTCGCGCCTTTGATGGAAACCGGACACCCGGCAACAACCGTTACCGCTGCTTCCTTTCGGACCTGACGGGGTTGGCGGCGTCGCCGCCGCCCGGCTTCCGTCGTTGTCAAATGGCGGAGAGGGAGGGATTCGAACCCTCGGTACCGGTAAAAGTACACACGATTTCCAATCGTGCCCCTTCGGCCGCTCGGGCACCTCTCCGCGACAAGGATTGCCTACATAGTGAAATAGGCCCGGCTTGGCAAGGGGAAAATGGCCGGGGCGCGGCGGCGGGCCGTGCCGGCTACTGCTCGGGCTCGTCTTTCGGCTTGTCCTTGGACTGCCGTTG
>JAVHLG010000010.1 GCA_031082225.1 Desulfovibrionaceae bacterium
CCGATCCGCCACGGGGTAACGCGTTTTCGGGGAGAACAGCCGCACCCCCTTTCGAAGGGTTGCCGCGAGAGGACCGCATGCCCAGACCGGACGAAGGGCTGACGGAAACGCCGGACGGCAGCGCGAAGCATTGCTGGCGTCCGGCGGTCCCGAGTCCGGTACAACAACCCGGAGCTCTTGCCTCATATAGTTCCCCGGCGCTGGCCCAAGCCCCCCAGACCGGACGAGGGACTGACGGGAATAAAGGACGGCAGCGCGAAGCATTGCTGGCGTCCTGTATTGCCCGGCGGCCCCGAGTCCGGTACGCATCAAAGCCCCCTCTTTCCTCTCCCCCATGCGCACAGAATTGACGATCTCCCGCCGCCATTGCCTTTTCCGATCATTTCCCCATATAATGGAACTACTACCGCAACGCCCTGTCCCAGTCGTTTCAGGCAAACCGTCTCAATAGAAAAACATTATGGACGACCGCAGCGACGACGCCCGACTCCTGGCCCAGGCGAAGGCCCGCATCCGCGAACTCGAGGCCGAAAACGCCAGCCTGCGCGAAAGCTCCGATCGTTACGCCACGCTGCTCAACGAGGCCCCCCTGCCCATCCTGGTGCATGCCGACTACCGCATCGTATTCATCAATCCGGCGGCCGTGCAGGCCTTTGGCGGGGCCTGCGCCGACGACTTCCTGGGAACGGACGTTCTGGAACGCATCGCCCCGCAGACCCGGGAACTGGTCAGACAGCGCATCCGGGACAACTACATCAAAAAGGGCCACTCCCGCCTGGCGAACAATCGGTACCGCCGTCTGGACGGCTCCCTCTTCGAGGTGGAGATCATGGCCACCATGGCCGACTGGCAGGGCCGCCCGGCGGCCCAGGTGATCTTCCGGGACGTGACCGAGGAGCGTCGCATCCAGGAAGAACTGCGCCAAAGCGAGGAGAAATACCGCCTGCTGGCGGAAAACGCCGCCGACGTCATCTGGACCATCAACGCCCAGGGCGAACTCACCTACATAAGCCCCTCCATCCAGAAGTTGCGCGGCCTGACCTCCGAGGAGGCCATGGCCGAGACCATCCCCCAGACCATGACCCCGGCCTCCTACGCCGAGGTACTCCGCCAGTCCGAGGCGCACGCCCGCAAAGGCGGCCGGGACGACCTGCACCTGGAACTCGAGCAATACCGCAAAGACGGCTCCACGGTCTGGGTGGAGATGGTCATCCGCCCCTTGTTCGACGCCTCGGGGCACAAGGCCGGGTTCCTGGGCGTCTCCCGCGACGTCACCCGCCGCCGGGCCGCCCAGGAGGCCCTGCGCCAAAGCGAGGAGCGCTTCCGGGCCTTTTTCGACAACGTGGAGGACATGATCTACTCCCAAGGCCTGGACGGCAGCCTGTCCATGCTCAACCGGGCCAGTTCGGTCATCACCGGCTATCCTGCTGCAGACTTCGAGAAAGACCCCCAATTGTGGCGGCGCATCATCCACCCCGACGACGTGCGCGACGCCGACGATTTTTTTCGCCGCTATCCAGGCGGCGTGCCGTATTACGAGGTCACCTACCGGCTGCAGACCAGGGGCGGCCAGACCAGATGGATCGAATCGCGCATGTACGGGGCCAGTGACGCGTCCGGGAAATTCACCGGCTACCACTGCATCGACCGGGACGTGACCGAACGCACGGCCCTGGAGCGTTCCCTCGTCCAGGCCCGGGACCGGGCCGAGGAGGCCAGCCGGGCCAAAAACGCCTTTTTGGCCACCATGAGCCACGAAATCCGAACGCCCTTAAACGGCATCATGGGCATGCTCCAACTGGCAGAATTCACGGATCTTTCCGCCGAGCAGACGGACTACGTCGCAGGCGCCCTCACCTCCTGTCGCAGCCTCATGCAGGTCTTAAACGACATCCTGGACATCTCGCGCATCGAGGCCGGGGCACTGGGACTTGTGGACGAGGAATTCCCCCTCGCCACCGTCTTCGAACCGGTCATGGAGCTTGTGACGCACGAGGCCAGGCGCAAGGGGCTGGCCCTGTCCCTGGACATGGCCCCGGACGTCCCGGCCATGGTGCGCGGCGATCCCGGGCGTTTGCGCCAGGTGCTCTTCAACCTGGTGGGCAACGCCGTGAAGTACACCGAAACGGGCTCCGTGCGGGTCGCGGTCGCCCGGCTGCCGTATTGTCCGCTGCCCGGCGGGGTATGCCTGTATGTGGCCATCGCCGACACCGGCATCGGCATCCCCGAAGACAGACTGGGCCATGTCTTCGAGCCCTTCACCCAGTTGGAGATGGCGCTGTGCCGCAAATACGGCGGATCGGGACTTGGCCTGTCCATCGTGCGCCGCCTGCTGTCCCTGATGCGGGCGCCCTGCGCGGTGGAATCCCAGGTCGGCCAGGGAACCGTGTTCCATCTGTCCATCCCTCTGGCCCCAAGCCTGGCGGACCTTCCCGGCAGCTGTCCCGTGTCCCTCCCGGAGACGGTCCAGGCCCGGATCCTGGTGGCCGAGGACGATCCCGTCAATCTCTTCACCACCATGCGGTTTCTGGAAAAGCTCGGGCATGCGCCGCGCGGGGCCGCGAACGGCCGGGAGGCCCTGGCGCTTTTGCGCTCGGAACCCTTCGACTGCGTGCTCATGGACATCCAGATGCCCGGGCGCAACGGCCTGGAGACCACCCGGGACATCCGGTCCTCCACGTCCGGGGAGTTCGATCCGGCCATTCCCATCGTGGCCCTGACCGCCCATGCCATGGTGGGCGACCGGGAGATGTTCCTGGAGGCCGGAATGGACGCCTACCTGTCCAAACCCGTGGACGTGGAGGCCCTGGCCGCGACATTGGCCGAGGTTCTGCGCCGGAAGGCGAACGAGGGTTGCGACCCTTGACAAACACGTCCGTTTTTTATTGATAAAAATAATTATTTCGATATATTATCATGCGATTCGCAGGCAACGCCCCCGGGAGCACGGCATGAGACGACAGGGCCGTAGCTGACCAATACGGCGGTCCGTCCCCGCTTCAGGCCGGGCCGGAGGCGTCGCCGTGCGGACACTGCGCCGACACCCGGTTGCGGCCGAGATCCTTGGCGCCGTAAAGGGCCTCGTCGGCCAGTCGGAGCACCTCGTCCAGATTGCGGCAGTCCTCGCAAACCGACACCCCGATGCTGATGCTGCGGGTCACCATGAATTCGCCCACCGGGACGCGCAGTTCCTCCATGGCCCGGCGCAGCTTTCCGGCCGCCGCCAGAGCCCCCTGCAGGTCCGTATCCGCCAAAAGGACCAGAAACTCCTCGCCGCCCCACCGGCACACCATGTCCCCGGCCCGGACGGCAGTCTCGAGCACCCGGGCAGTCGCCCGCAGGAATTCATCCCCGGCCTCATGGCCGAAGGCGTCATTGACCGACTTGAACCGGTCCAGGTCGCATAAAAGCACCGCGAACGGTCTTCCGCCGCGCGCCACCCGGGCCGCCTGGGCCTCCAAGTGCCGCTCCATGGCCCGGCGGTTGGGCAGCCCGGTCAGGGAATCGGTCATGGCCGCCTGGAAAAGCGCCTCCTCGGCCCGCTTGCGCTCCTCGATCTCATGTACCAAGAGTCCATTGAGGCGGGAGAGTTCGCCGGTGCGCTCCCGCACCCGGGCCTCCAACTCGTCCCGGGAACGCATAAGTTCCGTCTCGGCCTCGGCCCGCCGGGCCTCGTTCTCCTCCAGCCGCTCGGACATGTCGTTGATGGCCGCAGCCAGCCGCTCCAGTTCGTCGCCGGTGCGCACGTCCACCCGCGCCCCGCCCCGGCCCTCGGCCACAGCGGCGCAGGCGTCCACGAAAAGCCGCAGGGAGCTGTTGATGCGCCGGGCCAGCACCGTGGCGAAGACGAAGGCCAGTCCCAGGGACAGACCCAGAGACACCAGCCCCGAGATGCGCAGATTTCTCAGTTTGCGGCCAACCTCTGTGTCGCGCATGTCGATGCCCAGAAGATAGGCGTCGTCGCTTCCGCCAAGAGGGGCATACCCTGACATGAACACCCCCCAGGCGTCCTCGTACAGGCGGTCGTCCACGGACGCGGCCTCGAATCCGGCCAGGAGTGGGGCGGGGGCGTCGGGATAGGCCCTGCCCGGCGGGGCCTGCCTGTCGGTCTCGTCCGAATCGACCACGAAACGCACCCCGTCGCCGCTTCGGCGCATGACGTAGAGGTAGGCGATGTCCGGATTGCTGGACGTAAGCCGCCGCAGGGTGGCCAGGGTCGCCGTGTAGGCGGGCAGCCCCATGTCGTCCGGATTTTGCACGGCGTCGAGAGCCGTCACGTCCACGGACAAGGCAGCCATGGCCGCCGTGTTCATCAGCCGCGTCTTGAGGTTGTCCAGGACGCTGTCCACCGCACTCAGGTAGAAGTACGTTCCGATGCTCCCAGAGACGAGAAGAACGGCTAGAAAATGGCTCAGAAAGAACCTTGTCTTGATGGAAATACGCATAGATTTTTCATGCCGGGCCATGCTCCGGCTCTGCTTTGTTTCCTCACTGGGCCTTCATGACGATCATTCTTCCAGTCTCTCCACACGGTGTCGTGGCGCACTATTCCATCGCGATGTGACATGCCGCATGCCGCCTGTAAAGCATCAATCGTTCCCGGCCGTATCCTCTCAAATGGGCATGGCCATATGGCCCATCCCCGGCCCCCCGACCTCTGCAGCCCAACGACACTCCCTCGGCATTTCAAAATTTTCACGGTTTTTCGGCATTTTCCGGGTTCTCGGCGGCCAGGGCCTGCGGCATGACGGCTTGATCGTTCCCGGCAAACGGGTAGAGTGCCGGAAACGCCATGGCCAGAACCCCCCTGCACTCCCACGTGGTCTTTCGCCGCGAGCCGGACCTGCCCGGCTTCGAGGTCCGCTATTCCCGCTACGGGGGCTACGCCTTCCGCAAGCACACCCACGCCGCCTATTGCGTGGGGGTGGTGGAGTCCGGGGAAAGCGACTTTTATCTGGACGGGCGCGTCCTGCGCACCAAGCCCGGGGACGTGGTGTGCATCAATCCCGGCCAGGTCCACGCCTGCAACCCCGACCCCGGTTCGGCCATGATCTACCGCATGGCCTACATCTCCCCCCTGTGGATCGCCAGGGTGGGCGAAGATCTCTTCGGCCCCGGGGCCGGGACGTTTTGTTTCGCCTGTCCGGTGCTTGACGACCGGGACATTGCCGTGGCCTTCGAGACCCTGTTCGCCGCCACGGCCCGGCAGGGGGCGATGGCCGCCGACGTCCTGGAGAAGGAAAGCCTCCTGGTGTCGGCCCTGGGGCGGCTCATGAGCCGGTTTTCGGATGTCGCCACGCCCGCAGACGTGGGCGGAAACGACCCGGCCAGGGCCGTGCGCGCCCTTCTGGACGCCGATCCGGCAGGCAGGCACAGCCTGGACGATCTGGCCCGGGCCGCCGGGCACGGACGGTTCCACACCCTGCGCCTTTTCCGCGAGGCCTACGGCCTGCCGCCCCATGCCTACCGCACCCAGCTCCGGGTGGAGATGGCCAAGGCCCTGCTCGCCCGGGGCGCATCCATCGCCGACACGGCCCAGGAGACGGGCTTTGTCGATCAGAGCCACTTCACCCGGGTCTTTCGGGAACACACCGGGGCCACGCCCAACCAGTACCAGGCCGGATGACGTCGGCCGCCGCATAAAAACCTCCCGCCACGGCAATATCCTGCCATACGCCCTCCCCGGCCCCGGACTACACCCCGGGCACGACGCGCATCGTCCGACATCCGGCGACGTCCCGCCGGGCCCATCCGCCCAGGGGTTTGCCGGGCGGGCCGGGGCGCGTCCCATGTCGCCGGAAGGAGGGAGTCGTGCCGAACCGGAGCACATCCGCCATACCCACGTTGTGTCTGGCCGGGGCCGTGATCCTGTGGGGATCGAGTTTCGTGGCCGCCAAACAGGCCCTGACCGCCTTTGCCCCCCTGGCCCTGGTGTTTGTGCGCATGGCCCTGGCGGCGGCCGTTTTCGCCTGCGCCGGGCCGCTTCTGCGGCCAAGCCGCCCGGCCCCGGGGGACTGGAAATGGCTGGCCCTTTTGTGCCTGTTCCAGCCCTGCCTGTATTTCATCTTCGAGGCCCACGCCCTGACCCTGACCACGGCCTCCCAGGCCGGGGTCATCTCGTCGCTGGTGCCGCTTCTGGTCACGGTGGGGGCCAGGGTGTTTTTCGCCGAGCCCCTTTCGTCGCGCACGGCGGCGGGGCTCGTCCTGTGCCTGGCCGGGGTGGCCGGGCTGTCCCTGGGGGCCGGCAGCGAGGCCGAGGCCCCACACCCCGTCCTGGGCAATGTCCTGGAGCTTGCGGCCATGGCCTGCGCCGCCGGATACATGCTGGTGGTCAAACATTTATGCGCCCGCCACGACACTTGGCGGCTGACGGCCCTGCAATGCTACGCCGGGGCGATCTTTTTTTTCCCGGCCGCCCTGGCCGCGCCCGCCGACATGTGGCGCGCGGCCAGCGCCCCGGCCTGGGCCTCGGCCGCCTATCTGGGCCTTGGGGTGACCATAGGGGCCTTCGGGCTCTACAACATGGCCATGGCCCGCATGCCCGCCGGGCGGGCCTCCATGGCCATCAATCTGGTGCCTCCGGCCGCCCTGGCCGCTGGCGTCGTCTGCCGGGGGGACATGCTCACCCCGGGGCAGATGCTGGCCTGCGCGGTCATCGCCGCCGGGGTGCTCCTGGGCCGGTCGCCAGACGCCTCCAGAGGCGGCGTCCGCACAAAATCCCGCCCGGCGCAGGGCGCGTCCAGCGCACACCGTGTCCCTTGAGAAACACACCCCGGATATGTACTGACAGCATTTCCCTCGAATTCTCCGTCCTGCTGGTCCTGCCCCCGATGCCTACGCCACCGCACAAAGAGCGCATCCGCTATGAAATACTTTGAAAAATGCAACCCCATGGCCAAAAACGACCCCGCTACACCACCGCCCTTTTTGGAATTTGAGATAATGCGCAACAGCAGCGCGGCCTTGTCTCCAGAAGGCGCGATTTCCGCTTTACTTGCCGCCCCGTCCCCACTACAGGGGGGAAAGTGATCCGTACATTCCCATACTCCGGCTGTGTCCTGCCGCAACCACACGTTCCCGTGGAGGATGGCCATGATGACAGATGCATGGAGATGCCCGAAAAAACGATACCGGAAAAACGGCTTCCACTTCCCGCCTCTGTTCCAGCAACCTGAAAAAACGCCGCCCAAAGGCCAATGGCTCCGGCTTCTGCTCCTTGCCGTTTCCCTGGTCCTTGTGGCCGCGCCGACGCATGCCGCCGGGCTGGTCGTGGACCACACCTCCGCCAACGCCTTCGCAACCATCCCCCAAAGCGGCCTCGCCGCCGCCCGGCAAAAGACCGTGGCCTGGTACACCCACACCTCCCACGGCAGCCAGCTCTACACGGGCCTGAACATGCTCGTGGACGAGGGCTACGCCCTGCCCCCGGGGTTTACCGACAACTACGCCACCGATCTCGGCAATGACAACTGGGATGTCCTCACCCGCACCTGGCTTGACGCCCACCCCGAGACCAACCTGGTCATGTGGTCCTGGTGCGGCCAGCTCTCCTGGATGTCCGACTCCGAGGTGGACGCCTACCTGTACAAGATGCAGACCCTGGAGACCGAATATCCCGGGGTGGTCTTCGTGTACATGACCGGCCACCTGGACGGTTCCGGACCATCCGGTACCCTGTATCGGAACAACGACCGCATCCGGGCCTATTGCCGCGAACACGCCAAGGTGCTCTTCGATTTCGCCGACATCGAGAGCTACAACCCGGACGGAACCTACTTTCCGGACGAAACGGACGCCTGCGGTTGGTGCCAGACGTGGTGCGAGGGCCATGCCTGCCCCACGAACTGCAACGAGGGCGACTGCGCCCATTCCCACTGCTTCAACTGCTACCGCAAGGGGCTGGCCACCTGGTATATGCTGGCCCGTCTGGCCGGCTGGAGCCCTGCCGGGGGCGTGGCGCCCGCAAACTCGCTGCTGCTTGAGGGTCAATGATCCCTTTTGCCCTGACGCCGGAAACAACGCCTCCCCGGAAGTGACGTCCGCGAACGCGTCGCGGCCGGGGGGGCGATGATCTTTTGCGCCACGACGCCCGAAACAGCATCCGACAAGGCTTTTCCTTCATCCCAAGTCAGGATAGCATGGCCAATCCTGCGCGTTGCGGCGGCCTGCCCCCCGGGCCGTGGCCGGGCGCGTGTCGCGCCGGGAAGCGGATGCGGCAGCGGGCATCGGCCTCATGCTCATTGCCGGGATTTTCACCAGAAACCGGGCCGGGCGACGCCCCCGTTCCCGCCCCGCAACCTGTCCGGAGGATGCCCATGAACCCTGTTGCGCCTTGCCGCAGCGCCTGTCTTGTCCTGATGCTCGTACTCGCCATGGCCGCCGGATGCCAGAATTCCTCCATGCGCGCCGCGCCCGCCGCCGGGACGGGATTCGTGCCCATGTCCGAGCTTTCCCCCAACCCCGATCTGCCGTTCAACAAGGTCTGGTTCAAGGACGGGGTGGATTTCTCCGCGTATAGCAGCATCTACGTCCCCGGGATCAACACCCGCTACATGCTGCAAAGCTCCTCCTGGTGGCAATCCAAAATCCGGGGCGACCAGATGCAAAAGGACGTGCAGACCGTGGCCGCCTACATGCGCCAGCACCTGATCGACGCCATCAAAAACGATCCGAAGAAACGCTTCCAGGTGGCGGACGCCGCCGGTCCGGGCGTCCTGGTGCTGGATGTGGCCCTGACGGAACTGGTTCCCAGCGATCCGGTCGTCGCGGCCCTGACCATGGCCGCGCCCTACGGATCAGGGCTCGCGGTGGAGGCGGTGGCGCGCAAGAGCGGCGACGTGGCCACCGTAGCCTTCGAGGCCCGCCTGATCGACGGGGCCACGGGCGACACCGTGGCCATGTTCGCCGACCGGGAGCATGCCAAGGCCTCCTACATCGATCTCAACGCCCTGACCTGGTACAGTGAGGCCCACGTGATCATCGGCGAATGGTCCACCCAGTTCGTGGCGGTTCTGGAGCGTCAGCCCGGGGAGGTGGTCAAGCCCGCCCCGTCCTTCACCATCCTGGCCTGGTAGGCGCGGCGACCCGGCAGGGGGCCGTCCGGCCCCGGCCCGCGCATCCCGGCCACGGGATGTGCCTGTCCGGGGTGTGCGGCGAACGCCTTGCGCCGCGTCCGCCCTGGCAGGCCTGTCGGGGCATCCGGCAAGGGCGCAACGAAAAAGCCCCCGTCCGACAGCGGCAACCGGACGGGGGCCTTCATATTCCTGGCGGCGCAGACGCCGCCCGGGCTCAGTTCCCGGGCCGGAAGGCGACGAGCAGATCCTCGCCCAGGCGTTCCGTGGCCGCCAGGCGCAGGCAAAGGGCCTGATCCATGGTCTCGGCCCGGCGGCCGGAAAAAAGCGGCACGGCCAATTCGTCGCCCAGGATCTTAGGGGCGTAGAAAAGCAAAAATTCGTCGACCAGGCCCGCCGCCAGCAGGGACAGCCCGAGCCTCCCGCCGCCCTCGCACAGAACCGTGTAGCACCCGGCCTCGGCGCGAAGGGCCGTCAACGCCGCCTGAAGCGACAGCCTGCCGGGTTCGCCCACGGCCATGACCCGCACGCCCGTCTCGCGCAGGCCTGCGGCGGTTTCGGAGGCAGCGGCCTCGGCGTCCGTGAGAAATATCGTCTGCCCGGGACGCTGGCGCACAAGCGTCACGTCCGCCCCGGGCTCGGGAAGCCGACTGGTCAGCACCACGGCCAGGGGATTTTTGGCCCAGTCCGGGGCCGGGGAGAGGCGCGGGTCCAGGCCCGGGTTGTCGGCCCGGAAGGTTTCGCCGCCCACCAGCACCGCGTCGCAGCGGGCGCGCAGCTCATGCACCCTGCGTCTGGCGGCCTGGCCGGTGATCCACTGGGAATGCCCGGTGCGGCAGGCGATGCGGCCGTCCAGGGTGGCGGCCAGCTTGAGCTGCACGTAGGGTCGGTCGGTTGTCTTCCAGACGAAAAAATCCGCGATCATGTCCCGGCATTCGCGCTCCAGCACCCCCACGGCCACGGACACGCCGCGCTCGCGCAAAAACGCCGCGCCATTCCCGGCCACATCAGGGTTGGGGTCCGGGCAGCCCACGTAGAGGCGCTTGATTCCGGCGGCCAGGAGGGCCTGGGTGCAGGGGGGGGTCTTGCCGTGGTGGTTGCAGGGCTCAAGCGTCACGTACATGGCGCAGGACGCCGGGTCGACGCTGCGCCTCCGGGCGTCCTCCAGACAGGCCACCTCGGCGTGGGGGCCGCCGCAGCATTCGTGCCGCCCGGCGGCCATCACCTGGTCATCCTTCACCAGGACCGCGCCCACGGCCGGGTTGGGGGCCGTCAGGCCGCGTGATTTCGCGGCCTGGGCCAGGGCCTCGCGCATGAAGCGCGCGTCGCGGTCAGAAAGAACCGGTGAGCAGTTCAAAGCCGATCCCCGCTTCCGCCACCATGGCCTCGGAAAGCTCGTCCGGATAGGCCTGGGCGAAGTAGATGTGTTTGACCTTGCAGTTAATCAGCATCTTGGCGCAGATGAGGCAGGGCTGGGTGGTGCAGTAGATGTCCGCGCCCTCGATGCTGATGCCGTGCACCGCCGCCTGGATGATGACGTTTTGTTCGGCGTGCAGGCCCCGGCACAGTTCGTGGCGCTGCCCCGAGGGGATGCCGAGCTGTTCGCGCAGGCAGCCCACGTCCAGGCAGTGGGCGATGCCCGAGGGGACGCCGTTGTAGCCCGTGGCCAGCATGCGCTTGTCGCGCACGGCCACGGCCCCGACCTTGCGGCGCAGGCAGGTGCTGCGCTCGGCCACCAGGTGGGCGATGCGCATGAAGTAGTCGGGCCAGGGGAGCCGGTTGTCCATTGGTATGACCTCCGACGTGACAGGCCTGTGATAGAAAGAATCGGGGGCGGACGGACGACCGCCCCCGCGTGAGGGTTCTACCAGGCAAACAGCGGGAACTGGCGGGCGAAGCCCTCGACCTCGACGCGTATCTCGTCCAGCCGCGTCTCGTTGTCCCGGGCCTTGATGGCCGCGTCGATCCAGACCACGATGCGCTCCATGTCGGCCTCGCCCATGCCCCGGGTGGTCAGGGCCGGGGAGCCCAGGCGGATGCCCGAGGTCACAAACGGCGAGCGGGTCTCAAACGGCACGGTATTCTTGTTCACCGTGATCCCGGCCTTGTCCAGGGCGATCTCCGCTTCCTTGCCGGTCACGTCGGTATTGGTCAGGTCCATGAGCATGAGGTGGTTGTCCGTGCCGCCGGACACCAGATCGTAGCCCAGGCCCGTCAGGCCCCTGGCCAGCACCTGGGCGTTTTTCACCACCTGTCCCTGATAGGTTTTGAACTCCGGCCGCAAGGCCTCGCCAAAGGCCACGGCCTTGGCCGCGATGACGTGCATCAAGGGGCCGCCCTGGATGCCCGGGAAGATCTGGGAATTGAGCGTCTTGCCGAACTCCTCCGAGGACAGGATGAGCCCGCCCCGGGGACCGCGCAGGGTCTTGTGGGTGGTGGAGGTGGTGAAGTGGGCATGGCCGATGGGCGAGGGATGGTGCCCCGTGGCCACAAGCCCGGCGATGTGGGCCATGTCCACCATGAGCCTGGCCCCCACCTCGTCGGCGATGGCCCGGAAACGCGGGAAGTCGATGATCCGGGGATAGGCCGAGGCCCCGGCGATGATCATTTTCGGGCGGTGCTCCCGGGCCAGACGGGCCACTTCCTCGTAGTCGATGGTCCCGGTCTCTTTTTGCACATGGTAAAACACGACCTTGTACAGGCGTCCCGAGAAATTGACCGGGGAGCCGTGGGTCAGGTGGCCGCCGTGGGACAGGTCCATGCCCAGGATGGTGTCGCCGGGGGTGAGCGCCCCGAAGCACACGGCCATGTTGGCCTGGGAGCCGGAATGGGGCTGCACGTTGGCATAGTCGGCCCCGAAAAGGGCCTTGACCCGGTCCCGGGCCAGATCCTCGGCCACGTCCACATATTCGCAGCCGCCGTAGTAGCGCTTTCCGGGATAGCCCTCGGCGTACTTGTGGGTCATGACGCTGCCCTGGGCCTGGCGCACGGCCGTGGACACGAAGTTCTCCGAGGCGATCATCTCGAGCTTGCCGGTCTGGCGCTCGATCTCCAGGGCCACCGCCCTGCCGACTTCCGGGTCCGAAATGAGCAGTTCGTCCATGTTCGTTGCAGTCCTTGGATACGTATCGTTTTATTGCAATCCCGCCGCGCGCCCTCTAAGCCGATGACTGACGCGGCGGGCCTTCCCTGGAAAAATCCGGATGGTGTCTCCTGCCGCGCCGTCAGTCCGTGAACTTCTTGAAAACGATGCAGGCGTTGGCCCCGCCAAACCCGAAGGAGTTGCACAGAACCGAGGTGACGTCGGCCTTGCGGGCCGCGCCCGGGCAGTAGTCCAGATCGCAGGCGGGATCAGGGGTCTCCAGGTTGATGGTGGGCGGGATGACGCCTTCCATGATGGTCTTGACGCTCACAACCGACTCGATGCCCCCGGCCGCGCCCAGGGTATGCCCGATCATGGACTTGTTGGAGGTGATGGGCGTTGTGTAGGCGTGTTCACCGAACACGGTCTTGATGGCCGTGGTCTCGCACAGGTCATTGAGATAGGTGGAGGTGCCGTGGGCGTTGATGTGGGACACCTCTTCGGGGGCCAACCCCGCCTCGCGCAGGGCGGCGGCCATGGCCTGGGCCATGCCCTCGCCGGACTCCGGCGGCGCGGTCATGTGATAGGCGTCAAGCGACGTCCCGAACCCGCCCACCTCGGCCAGGATGGTCGCGCCCCGGGCCCTGGCGTGCTCCAGGGATTCCAGGACCAAAAGGCCGCAGCCCTCGCCGTTGACGAAGCCGTCGCGGTCCTTGTCGAAGGGACGCGAGGCCTTGGCAGGGTCGTCGTTGCGGGTGGACAGGGCCTTTAGGGCGTTGAAACCGGCGATGCCCAGGGGGGTGATGGTGGATTCCGTGCCGCCGCAGATCATGACGTCGGCCCGGTCCAAAAGGATGTCGGTATAGGCGTAGCCGATGCCGTGCACGCCCGAGGCGCAGGCCGAGGTGGTGCACACCCCAGGCCCCTTGGCCCCGGTGAAGATGGAGATCTGTCCGGCGGCCATGTTGGCGATGATCATGGGGATGAAAAAGGGCGACACCCGGCCCGGTCCCTGTACCAGGAGCTTGGAGTGGAAGGCCTCCAGATCCTCCAGGCCGCCCAGTCCACAGCCCACGATGACCCCCACCCGGGCCGCCTCGGCCGCAGAGACCGCGTACTTGGCGTTTTCCAGGGCCATCAGCCCGCAGGCCACGGCGAACTTGGTGAAGAGGGCCATGCGTTTGGCCTGTTTGTGGGGGATGTAGGCCTTTTCGTCGAAATGTTTCACTTCGCAGGCGAAGGTGGTGTCGAAGCCGGTGGTGTCGAACCGGGTGATGGGTCCCGCGCCGGAGACGCCGGCCACAAGGTTCGTCCAGCTCTCGGTCAGATCGTTCCCGATGGGGGTGATGGCCGCAAGGCCGGTGACGACTACCCGTTTGCCGATCATAAAAACCCCTTCCCGCCGTCCCGAATCCAGGGCCTGCCCTGTGCCGGACGGGTAATGATGATGAGACGTGGTCGGTGGCGATGAAAAGAGGACGTCCCGAACGCTGCCGAACGGGACGTCCCGAAGAGTGCTCGGTGTTTCCGCCTTCCCCCCGCGCAACCCGTGGCGCATCCCAGGCATGGGAACAGGATGGCCCGGATCCGGCAGGCGGTCGCGTCATGCCGCGCATGCCGCACACGCCCAGACCCTGGGGGGGAAAGACCCTAGGCCTTCTTTTTCTCAATGAAATTAACGGCATCCTTGACCATGAGGATCTGCTGGGCGTCCTCGTCGGAGATCTCCACGCCGAACTCCTCTTCCATGGCCATGATCAGCTCGGTCAGGTCCAGGGAGTCCGCGCCCAGATCCTCCACGAATTTGGCGTCCGCGACGACTTCCTTTTCATCCACGCCCAACTGGTCGACAATGATTTCCTTGACTTTTTCCGCGACAGACATGCTTTCCCTCCAAGATAGAGCGCTATTTTTTTACAGGTACATTCCGCCGTTGACCGCCAGCACCTGCCCCGTGACGTAGGCGGCGGCGTCCGAGGCCAGATAGGCCACGGCGCCCGCCACATCGTCGGCGGTTCCGGCGCGTTTCAAGGGAATGCGGTCAGCGTAGGAGGTCTTGACCGCGTCGGGCAGGACGGCGGTCATATCCGTTTCGATAAACCCCGGGGCCACGGCGTTGACCGTGATGCCTCGCGGGGCGAGTTCCAGGGCGGCGGACTTGGTCAACCCGATGAGTCCGGCCTTGGCCGCCACGTAATTGGCCTGGCCCGCATTGCCGGACTGGGCGACCACGGAGACGATGTTCACGATGCGGCCGCTTTTGCGCTTCATCATGAGCTTGGCCGCCTCGCGCAGGCAGGCGAACGCCCCGAACAGGTTTACCCGAACCACATTTTCAAAGTCCTCATCGCGCAGGCGCACGATGAGTCCATCCTTGGTGATGCCCGCGTTGTTGACTAAAACGTGCAGGTCCACCTTGTCCTTGACGTGCTCGGCGAAAAAGGCGGTCACGGCCGCCATGTCGCCCACATCCAGGTGCAGGGCGTCGGCCCGCCCCCCGGCGGCGGCGATCTCGTCGCACACGGCCTGGGCCTTCTCGGGCTTGCTCACAGAGGTCAGAAGGACATGCAGGCCGTCCGCCGCCAGCTTCCTGGCCACGGCCGCGCCAATGCCCCGGGAGCCTCCCGTGACAAGGGCCGCTTTGGTCATCTCGCTCATGGATATTCCGTCTCAAGCTCCCCGGAGGGCGAAAAGCCCCCAGGAGGTTTACCCGGCCGCACCCTGCCGGTCCTTTGCGCAGGAGGTTGGTCGCGGACGCGCGGGACGCATTCGAAGTCGATTTTTCCTATCGTACTTGCCGCCAAACGGCAAACACGATTTCCGCCCCCGCCCGCAGCGTGAGTCCCGGCTGGGGCCAAAAAAACGTCCCTCTTCAGGGAAAAATACGTATCTTCAGCAGTTCGCCGCAAAACCCGGACACCCGGATGGCGGGAGACGACCTTAAAATTCCAGGAGCGCCGCGCCCCAGGTGAATCCGCCGCCGAAGGCCGACAACAGCACCTTGTCCCCGGGCTTGATCTTCCCGGTCTGGAAGGATTCGGCCAGCCCCATGGCCACCGAGGAGGCCGAGGTGTTGCCGTAGCGGGCCACCGTGGCGCAGACCTTCTCAATGGGCAGGCCGAGCTTTTTGGCCACGGCCTCCATGATGCGCCAGTTGGCCTGATGCGGGATGAAATAATCGATGTCCGCGCCGGTCAGGCCGTTGGCGGCCAACACGTCCTCGCACACCGAGACCATGTTGCGCACGGCGTGCTTGAAGACCTCCTGGCCGCTCATCTGCACGAAAAAGTCGTCGCCCACCACGTCGCCCAGGCGCATGGGGGATCCCGATCCGCCGCCCTTGACCGTGAGCAGATGCCCCAGCGAGCCGTCGCTCAAAAGCCGCACGTCTTTTATGGCCGCATCGCCGGGACGTCTGGCCGCATCGCCCGAGGTGACCACCACCGCCCCGGCCCCGTCGCCAAAAAGCACGCAGGTCCGGCGGTCGGCCCAGTTGGTACGCGAGGTGAGCACGTCGCAGGCGCACACCAATACCTTGGCCGCCGGGGTCATGCAGATCACGGCCCGGGCCATGTCCAGGCCGAACAGGAAGCCGGAGCAGGCGGCGTTCAAATCCATGGCCGCCTTGCCGCGCACCCCGAGCTTTTCCTCAAGGATGCAGGCCGCCGGGGGGCAGTAGGCGTCAGGGGTCAGGGTGCACAGGAAAAGATGGGTGAGCTCCTCGGGGGCCATGCCCGCATCGGCCAGGGCCGCCTTGGAGGCCTCCAGGGACAGGTCGCTGGTGGCCTGGCCCGGGGCGGCCACCCGCCGCTCCTTGATGCCGGTGCGGGAGGTGATCCACTCGTCGGAGGTCTCCACCATGCGTTCCATCTCGGCGTTGGTCAAAACCCGTTCCGGGACGTAATACCCAAGGCCGCGAATAAGGGGATATGTTTTCATGAGATCAAACGGAAGGGGTTACGACGTCTGGTCCAAAACGGCCGCTTCGCCCGTCTCGGCCGTCCCGCTGGGTGCGGCCGGTTCGGTATGGCGTGATTTTTTCCGGGCCACCGTCAGGTTGATATTGGCGGCAATGTCTGCGACCAGATGCTCGTTGGCGTTGCCGTCCACGAACCGGGCGGCCATGTTCACGGCGTTGGCGATGGCCTTGCTGTTGGAGGCCCCGTGGCACACCAGACAGATGCCCTCAAGCCCCAGAAACGGCGCGCCGCCGTATTCGGCATAGTCCACGAGCCGGGAGAAGCGCTTGAGCGAGCTTAAGGCCAGCATGGTGCCGATCTTGCCGAAAAAGCCGCGCCGCAGCTCGCCCTTGAGCAGACGCCCAAGCGACGAGGCCAGCCCCTCGGACTGCTTGAGCACCACGTTGCCCACAAAGCCGTCGCAGACCACCACGTCCACGTCGCCGGTGAAAAGGTCGCGGCCTTCCACGTTGCCCACGAAATTGAGCGAGCTCATGCGCATGAGCTCGAAGGCCTCCTTGACCTGGAGGTTGCCCTTGCCCTGTTCCTCGCCGATGGACAAAAGCGCCACCCGGGGATTGGGGATGCCGAGCATGGACCGGGCCAGGACGTCGGCCATGATGCCGAACTGGAGCAGATGGAAGGGCCTGCAGTCCACGTTGGCCCCCACGTCGATGAGCACGAAGTGGGATTTTTCCGTGGGCATGAAGGTGGCCAGGGCCGGACGCTCAACGCCGGGCACCCGGCCGATGGTGAACATGGCGCTGGCCAGGGTGGCCCCGGAATTTCCAGCACTTATCACCCCGTCGGCCAGTTTGTCGCGCACGAGGTTCACCGCCACCTGGATGGAGGAGTCCTTCTTTTTGCGAAGGGCCTCGGAGGGTTTCTCCTCCATCTCCACCATCTGGGGGGCGTGAACGATCTCCACGCCCTGGCCCTTGAAGCCACGCGCGTCCAGCTCCGCCTCAATGCGGGACTGATCGCCGACCAGGACGACGTCGATCTTCTTGGTCTTGGCGGCGTGCAGGGCGCCGGGGATGACCACGTGGGGACCAAAGTCCCCGCCCATGGCATCCACGGCGATGCGCGGCCTTCTATTCGCCATCTTCCTGCCTGAGCATCTGGCGGCCCCGGTAGGTACCGCAGCTCGGGCAGACGCGGTGCGGCAAGGTCGGCTCGCCGCATTGGCAAAGGATCACGGTGGGGATGGCCACCTTGTCGTGGGAGCGACGCATGCCCTTTCGGGACTTGGAAATTTTTCTATTAGGTACCGCCATCTTCTTTCAACCTCGACGTATGGTTTTCTCGTCACCGCCACGCCCAAAAGGGGCGCGCGGAACCCGCACTAGTTCGTCGGCTTCGTGACCCGAAGCCCGCGCAAGGGGGCAAGTCGCGGATCGCCTTCCGGTTCGTCGCAGGTGCACGATCCGGCGTTGAGATTGCGTCCGCATTTGGGGCACAGCCCCAGGCAGCCATCGGAGCACAGGGGTTTGACCGGCATGGCCAGGACGAACTGCTCCCAGACAAGCCCGCCCACATCCAATTCCAGCACCTTGCCCCGGCGACGCACCAGGGCCGTCTCCAGGGACGTCTCCCCTGGCCTGGGCAGTTCTTCGTACAATTCGAAGGGGCTGTCCAGGGGGATCATCGTGTCCTCGGCGCACCGGTCGCAGGGGGTGATCACCCGGCCCGAAAGCCTGCCCCGCACAAGCACGCCGTCTTTTTGCGGGGCCACGGCCAGCTCCGCCACGGGAAGGGCCTCGGGATCGAACCGGTACGGCAGGCCGTAGTCGCGGATCGGCTCTTCCCATATGGCCGGGTCCGAAAAAGAAAAGTCCCGGCCGGTGGCCGGGATGTCGGTGATATCCAGCCAAAGTTCGGTCATGGTTCCCCCGCGCAAGGAAACCGTAGCTATCTGCGAACGCGGTCCTTGTCAAGAAAAAGCTTGCGAAACCGGCTTTGGGCGTGTATCAGGCGAAGTTCTTCACGCACGAAAGGTCGGGTGCGCCGGGACGCAGCCCCAAACGACTCAAAAAACGCTTTCCGCAAAAGCGGATACGATATCCGGAGGGTTCCCCATGTCCAAGATGTGCGACAAGTGCGGCAAAAAGCCCCAGAGCGGCAACAACGTCAGCCACGCCAACAACAAAAGCAAGCGCCGGTTCAAGCCCAACCTGTTTTCGGTGCGGGCCCAGCTGCCTTCGGGCGAGGTGAAGACGATCACCGTGTGCACCCGCTGCCTGCGTTCGGGCGAGGTGGTCAAGCCCAAGGCCAAGACCGCCATCTAGGCCCGCAGTCACTGCGCTTTTCACGCTCCCCTGCCCGGCCGCGCGCCCGGCGGGGGAGCCTTTCTTTGTGTCCGGTCAACACGCGTCCGTCCCGTCCCCCCACACCTTTTCCAAAACGCCGCACACGGCCCGGATCACCGGATCGTTCTCCCGCGTGCGGCGGTACAGAAACGACAGGGCCAAGCTCATGGGCTCGCGCTCCCACACGCAGACATCCCCGGCGGCGCAGGCGTCCAGTGCGTCGTCACGGCGTAAAAGCGTCAATCCGCACCCCGCCGCCACCAGGGCCCGCAGGGTGGAATCGTTGTCGCCCACGATGACCTTGTTCAAGGAAAACCCCTTGTGGGCGAAGGTCTCCTCCAGAAGGAACTGGAACGGACACCGCTCCGGGAACCACACCCAGGGCATGCCCGACAACTCCCCCCAGTCCGCCTCCTCGATGCGTCCCCGCCAGGAGGCCGGTCCCACGATGGCCATGTCCACCCGGCACAGGGGCAACCCCTTCAGTTCGGCCACCGGGTCATTCGCCGTCTCATAGGCGAAGGCCGCGTCGAGCTCGCCGGTCACAAGGCCGTCCAGGGCGTCGGCCGTGCTGTACTGCATGAGATGCAGTTCGATGCGCGGATTTTCCGAGCGCATGCGGGCCAGAAATTCCGTCATGCGCAGCCGGCCCGGCTCGTTGTTGAGCCCGATGCGGGCCACGCCCACGGCCTCGGCGCGAAACGACCCGGCCGCGGACAGAAGTTCCCCGGCCGCCTCCAGGGTCCGCCTGGCCCGTCCGGCCAGTTCCCGCCCGGCATCCGTCAGGCTCATGCCCCTGGTCGTGCGCACAAAAAGCTCCAGCCCCAGTTCTTCCTCCAGGGCCTTGATCTGGGCGCTCACCGCTGGCCCGCTGGCATTGATGCGCTGGGCCGCCCGGGTCAGGTTGCCGGTCTCGGCCACGGTCACGAAGGTGCGCAGTTGGTACAGTTCCATATCGTCTGATCCCGTCGCCTGAAGCGTTTCGTTTTTCCGAACACCGCGTTTCGAACATGCGATTGGATTTGTCCGCCGTTTTCGTCCTACCACCTATCCGTCCACCCGCTCCCATGGCACACCAGCCGTCCGGCGTAAAGCTGCAAAGAGACGGCGCAACGCAGGAGAAACCGGCATGTTCACCACAAAGCAACTGGCCGCCATCGCCGCCATCGCCGTCTGTCTGGTGGCCCTTTTGGCCGGAAAACCCGAAGGAGACGCCTCGATCTCCCCGCCCCGGCCGGACGCGGCAACACGTCCCGACATGACGCCGGGGACGGGAAGCCCCGCAGGGGCCGCACACGCCGAGGCGGTGTTCGCGGCCCGCTACGCCGCCGCTTTCGAGAAGGGAATCTATCCGGGGCTGCCCGTGACCATGTGCGAGGCCAAGCTTTTGGAGTGCCGGGGCCTGGGATATGCGGCCTGCCGGGAGGCCTGCCGCCAGGCCTGCGGCCTAAAATGACGCAGCTCGGGACATGATCCGTCCCCGGGGAAGCATCGCCCGCCTTGTGCGTCAACGCCCCGGTATTTTCTCGAACTCCCCTTGACTTTGTTATTTATATAGCTAAAAAACGCTATATGAATAACAAAAACTGGCTTGTATTTTCCTTTTCCGTCCCGGCCAAGCATCAGGGCTTCCGGGTGAAGATCTGGCGCAAGCTCAATGCCCTCGGGGCCGTACAGGTCAAAAACGCCCTGTATCTTTTGCCTGCGGGCGAGCACCACCAGGAGCAACTCACCTGGCTGGCCAAGGAGACCGAAGACCAGGGCGGCGAGGCCGTCATCCTGGCCGGGGGCGAACTGTTGCACACCCCGGACGCCCAGATTCGGACCATGTTCACCCGCGCCCGCGACGAAGACTACCAGCGGCTGGAAGAAGAGGTCCGGTCCACCCTCGCCAACCCCGAATCCGGGGACATCCAGGCCTGCCTGCGCAAATTCGGCCGCAGACTGGAGGCAATCCGGGCCATCGACTTTTTCCCCAGTGGCCGGGGGCAGGCTCTTTTGCGCATGCTGGAAGAAGTCGGCCGCCATCCGCAAGAGACGCCCCCGGTCATCCCCCGCCGCGATCCCGCCACCGTTCAGGGAAAAACCTGGGTGACCAGAACCAATCCCTATGTGGACCGCCTGTCTTCCTTCTGGCTCGTGCGCCGCTATCTGGACCCCGGGGCGCGGATCGCCTTCCTGCCGCCAGGGGAAGCCATCCCAAGGCAGGCGGACACCGTGGTTTTCGACATGGCCGAGGCCGATTTCACCCACACCGGGGGACTCATCACCTTCGAGGTCATCGCCGAGGCCTTCGGCCTGACGGACGCCATCCCGCTGCCCATGCGCCGGGTGCTGCGGGCCATCGACCTGGAGGAGTTCGAAACCGCGCCCGAGGAGGCCCGGGGCGTCAAGCGGATGCTCGACGGCCTGGTGGCCGCCTGCCCGGACGACCGGCAGCGCATGGAACTCGCCCTGGCCTTTTTCGACACGCTGCTGGCCTCCTACACCGCAACCCACAAGTGAGACCGGACATGAAAGACATCGCCATCCACGTGGCCCAGCTCATGGCCGCATCGGCCCGTACCGCCCCCAAGGCCGGGGGCAAGGACTTCCTGGAAATCGCCGTGATATCCCGGGACGAGGATTTGAAGGACATTGCCCGGGCCATGCGGGACCACGCCCCCCACAGCACCAACGAGGCCTTCTGGCTCAGGGACGCGGCCAACATCGAAAACTGCCAGGCCCTGGTCCTGGTGGGGCTTGGGAGGTCGCTGGCCGCAGGCTACGACTGCGGCGCCTGCGGCTATCCAACCTGCGCCGAGTTCCTGAAAAACCGCCAGATGCAGGAAAAAGACATGGGCTATTCCGGGCCGCACTGCGTCATGCGCATGATGGACATCGGAGCGGCCCTGGTCTCCGCCGCCAAGACCGCAAGCCTGCTCAACTTGGACAACCGGGTGCAGCAACGTGTGGGGGCGGCGGCCCGGGCCCTGGGCTGCATCAAGGCCGAAGTGGCCATGGGCATCCCCGTGGGTTATTACGGCAAGTCCATCTTCTTCGACCGGGCCGCGCCCAAACACTAAGCCGACTGCCCCGGGACGGGCAATGGTCCGTCCCGGGCCCTCGAGGTCGCCATGACCGTCTTTTCCAATCTGTGCGCGGTGGGGTTCCTGGCCCGGTTTTCCTACGCCCTGGCCCGCAACCCGGTCCTGCCGCTGTTCGCCCTGTTCCTGGGGGCCGGTCCCGAGGCCATCGGGCTGGCCGTGGGCATCTCCACGGTCACGGGCATCTTCTTCAAGCTCCCGGCCGGGGCCCTCTCCGACGTGATCGGCCGCCGCCGCACCATGCTGGCGGGGCTTTGCGTCTTCGGCCTGATGCCGTTTTTCTACCTGCTTATAGATTCCTATTCCGCCCTGATCCTTGTGCGCTTCCTGCACGGCTTGGCCACGGCCATCTACGGCCCCGTGGCCATGGCCGTGGTGGCGGACGTGGCCGGAGAGCGCAAGGGCGAGATGCTGTCCTGGTTCTCCTCCGTGGGCATCATCGGCACGCTCCTGGGCGCTCCGCTGGGGGGCCTTCTCCTCGACGCCGGGACAACCGGCGGCCCGGTGGCCTGGCAGTTCCGCATGGTTTTCGCGGTCAGCGCGGTATCGGGCATGGCGGCCCTGATCCTCGGCCTGAGGTCGCTTGGGATCTCGGAGAAAATCGAGACGGGGGTGGGATTTCGGACTCGGCTGACCCGCTTTCGGGAGGGCATCCGCGAGGTGCTTTCGGATCGGCGGATCGTGACCACCTCGTCCATGGAGGGCGTCCAGAACATGGCCATGGGCGCCCTGGAGGCCTTTTTGCCGATCTATGCGGTCACCGTGGCCGGACTGACCGAATTCCAGGCGGGTCTCCTCTGGGGCGCGCAGATCGTGGTCACCATGCTGGCCAAGCCGCTCATGGGCCGGATGTCCGACGCCCGGGGCCGTCGCTCCCTCATCGTGGCGGGTCTGATCCTGTGCGGGCTGTCCTTTGCCGCTGTCCCCTTTCTGCACGGCTTTTTCCCGCTCATGGCGGCCTGTCTGGTCTTCGGACTGGGAGAGGCCCTGGTGACCTCGTCGTCCGCCGCCCTGGTGGCGGACATGTGCCAGGCCCGTCATTTCGGATCGGCCATGGGGGCCTTTGGAACCATCTTCGACATCGGCCACGCCTGCGGCCCCATTCTAGGCGGACTTCTGGTGGGCTGGCTGGGATTCCAGACCAGCTTTCCGCTTATGGCGCTTCTCCTTTTTGCGGCGATCCCGGTGTTTCTCGCCTCCGTCCCGGAAAAAAAGGCTGTGCCCCTGTAACCCCAGCGCCTCACAAGAAAGGATGAGCATGGAAACCGGACGCATCCCCTTCTCCCGGGCCTTCGCCTACTGGTTCAAGCTCGGCTTCATCAACTTCGGCGGCCCGGCCGGACAGATCGCCATGATGCACAAGGACATGGTGGACGACCGAAAATGGATCGACGAGAAGATGTTTTTGCGGGCGCTCAACTTCTGCATGCTTTTGCCCGGGCCGGAGGCGCATCAACTCGCCGTGTACATCGGTTGGCGGCTCAACGGATATCTTGGCGGGCTCGCGGCGGGTTTCTGCTTTCTCGGGCCGTCCATGGCGCTCATGCTGTTTCTGTCCTGGCTTGCCGCCTCGCAGGGACAGTTTGCCGCCGTGTCCGGCATCTTCCACGGCATCTCGGCCGCCGTGGTGGCCATCGTCATCGAGGCCCTGTTCCGGCTGTCCCGCAAATCCTTGAAGCACGGCGCGCTCTATGTGTTTGCCGGGGCGGCCTTCGTGCTGGGGCAGTTTTTCAAAGTCCCGTTCCCGGCCATCGTGCTGCTCGCCGGAGCAGCGGGCACGTTGCTTTACCGGGTACGTCCGGAGGTGTTCTGCCACCGGGCCGCCGGGTCCAGGGAATGCGTCATGGACGCGCCCGCTGCGCCGGGCAGGCTTCCATCCGCCACCCATGTCCTGACGGTCGTCCTGTGGTTCGCCGCCATCTGGGCGGCAGTGGCCCTGCCCGTGTTTTTGTGGGGCGGCGTACAGCACACCTTCTCCCAGATCCTGGTCTTTTTCACCAAGGCGGCCTTTGTCACCTTCGGGGGGGCCTATGCGGTCTTGGCCTACATAGCGGACAATGCGCTGCAGTTCGGCTGGCTGGCGGAAAAAGACATGCTTCTGGGCCTGGGGCTGGCCGAAACCACCCCCGGGCCACTGATCATGGTCACCCAGTTCGTCGGTTTTTTCGCCGCCTGGAACAACCCCGGTTCATGGTCCCCCCTGGCCGCCGGAGTCGCGGGGGGCCTTTTGACTACCTTCGCCACCTTTTTGCCCAGCTTCATGTTCATCTTCGCCGGGGCGCCGTTCATCGAGGCCATCACCTCCAACGTCCGGTTCGCGGCCGCCCTGACGGGCATATCCGCCGCCGTGGTGGGCGTCGTGCTCAAGCTGGGGGTCTTTTTCGCCTGGCACACCTTCCTGCCGGACGGCCGCGTGGACGTTTTCGCGGTCCTGGTGGCGGCGGCCGCGCTTTTCGCGCTATTGCGGCTCAAGATGTCCATGCATCTTCTGGTGGCCCTCAGCGGCCTGGCCGGACTTGTGTGGCGGCTGGCCATGCCATAAGGCAGGCCCTGGCGAGCCTCTCAGGATTTACGACACGCACTCCCGGGCGGTCAAAAAGGTCACCTGGGGCCATTCCTCCATGGCCTTCTCCAGCCGCCACTCGTTGGCGAAGGACATGGCCGGAAGGCCGTCGGAGTCGGTGAGCATGGCGCTTGCGTTCTCACGGCGCATGCGGTCCAGGACCGCCGTCTCGCCGGAAAGCCAGCGCACGGCGGCGATGTTCACCGGCTCCACCGCGATGTGCACGTCGTATTCCCCCCGCAGCCGTTCGGTGATGACATCGAACTGCAACACCCCCACCGCGCCGAGGATGTGCTCGCGTCCGGTGATGGGCCGAAAAAGCTGGATGGCCCCTTCCTCGGTGAGTTGTTGCAGGCCCTTTTCCATCTGCTTGGCCTTGAAGGGGTTTTTGAGGATCACCCGGCGGAAGTGCTCGGGCGCGAAATGGGGAATGCCCAGGTAGCGCAGGGGCTCGCGGCCGCACAGGGTGTCGCCGATGCGCAGGGTGCCGTGGTTGGGGATGCCGATGATGTCGCCCGGCCAGGCCTCCTCGGCGTGGGCCCGGTCCTGGGCCATGAAGATGGTGGCGTTGTGCACCAGCATGTCCTTGCCCGTGCGCTGGTGGGCCACCCGCGTCCCCCGGGTGAAGCAGCCGGAATTGACGCGCAAAAAGGCCATGCGGTCCCGGTGGGCCGGGTCCATGTTGGCCTGGATCTTAAAAACCACCCCGGAGAAGGGCTCCTCCAGGGGCGAGACCTCCCGGGTTTCGGTCTGCCTCGGCCGTGGGGCCGGGGCGTGGCGCAAAAAGGCGTCCAGAAGCTCGCGCACCCCGAAGTTGTTCACGGCGCTGCCGAAAAAGACCGGGGTCTGCTTGCCCGCCAGGTACCGCCCATGATCGAAGGGATAGCCCGCGCCTTCAAGCAGTTCGATGTCGTGGCGCAGGCCGTCCGCGGCCTGGGCCCCCACCTGGCGGTCCAGTTCCGGATCGTCAAGACCCTGCACCAGCACCGATTCCCGGGGCCTTGTCCCCTTGTCCTCACCGGCCTGGAAAAAGCGCAGCATCTTTTGCGGGATGTCGTAGACGCCCTGGAAGCCCTTGCCCATGCCGATGGGCCAGGTCATGGCCGCGCATTCGATGCCGAGACTGCCCTCGATGTCGTCGAAAAGCTCGAACGGCGACATGCCGTCCCGGTCCAGCTTGTTGATGAACGTCATGATCGGGGTGTCGCGCATGCGGCAGACGTCCATGAGCTTTTTGGTCTGGGTCTCCACGCCCTTGACGCTGTCGATGACCATCAGCGCCGAGTCCACGGCCGTGAGCACCCGGTAGGTGTCCTCGGAAAAGTCCTGGTGGCCCGGGGTGTCCAAAAGATTGACGGCGTATCCGTCGTAGTCGAACTGCATGACCGAGGAGGTCACGGAGATGCCGCGCTCCTTCTCGATGGCCATCCAGTCCGAGGTGGCGTGGCGGGAGGCCTTCTTGGCCTTGACCGCCCCGGCCATGCGGATGGCCCCGCCGAAAAGGAGCAGCTTCTCGGTCAGGGTGGTCTTGCCCGCGTCGGGGTGGCTGATGATGGCGAAGGTGCGGCGGCGCATAACCTCGCGTCGCAGGCGGGTCATGAAGGCGATGTCGGACATGATGGTCTCGTCGTGCCGGATGGCCGGACTTGGTTGTCGTTGGCGGGTCGAAGCGGGTGGGTATCCGCCTTTCACCCGTCCCGTCAACGCATGACGGCGGGGGAGGCCTCCCTCCCCCGCCGCCGTCCACGGCCAGGCCGCGGGTCATTGCTCGATATCAGTTCTGGGCCCAGCGGATCAGACCCAGGGAATGGGAATCCAGGAGCAGGGGATGGTGCGGCAGGATGCGCACCGTGAACCCGAACCGCCCGGCCTCGCCCGGGGTGATCTCGCCCGTGAACACGTGCCAGCCGTCACCTGTGGTGGAGGTGGGCTTCATGACCGTGGTCTCGCGCTGGGCGAATTTGCCCTCGTAGTTGAGCCGTCCGGAATAGATCTGGACCTCCACGTCCTGGGGCCGGATGCCGTTTAAATGAACCTCGGCGCTCACGGTCACGGCGTCGCCCACGTGCAACTGGTCCGGCTCGCCGGTCTGGATGTTGCGGATGTCCAGGTTGCTCCACTTGGTCATCATGTCCATGCGCCAGGAGGCCAGATCCTTGGCGGCGGCGAAGTCGTTTTTCACCAGCCGGTTGTAGTTGTCCAGGGCCGGGACGTAGGCGATGCGGGCGTAGTCCTCCACCATGCGGTGGGAGTTGTAGACGGGCGACAGGGAACTGATGGACTCCTTCATCTTGCGGATCCAGTTGCGGGGCAGGTTGCCGTGGCCGCGATCATAGAAGGTGGGGATGACCTCGTTTTCGATGATGTTGTAGGTGGTCTGGCTCTCCACGAAATCCTGATAGGCCGCGTCCTCGTATTCCTCGCCCTGGCCGATGGCCCAGCCCACGCTGTTGTCCGGCTGCCAGGCCTCGGCCCACCAGCCGTCCAGGGTGCTCAAATTGAGAACCCCGTTGCACATGGCCTTCATGCCGCTGGTGCCGCAGGCCTCAAGCGGACGGCGCGGGGTGTTGAGCCACACGTCGCAGCCCTGCACCAAAAGGCTTGCCACCTCCATGTCGTAGTCCTCGAGAAAGACCATGCAGTAGCGGCACTCGGGCGAGGTGCACAACTGCACCAGCTCCTGAATGATCTTTTTGCCCTCGTTGTCGTGGGGGTG
The DNA here is from genome assembly GCA_031082225.1 of Desulfovibrionaceae bacterium. GTDB lineage: Bacteria > Desulfobacterota > Desulfovibrionia > Desulfovibrionales > Desulfovibrionaceae > Desulfolutivibrio. The sequence goes on from JAVHLG010000010.1 coordinate 26,787, forward strand.
GGCCTTGCCCGCAAAAATGAACTGCACGGGCCGGGGGGAGTCGCTGATGATCTTGATGAGGCGCTCCTTGTCCTGAAGGAGCATGTTGGCCCGCTTGTAGGTGGCGAAGCGCCGGGCGAACCCGATGGTCAGGGCCTGGGGATCGAGCACCTCCTCGGACATCTGGAGTTCCTTGCGCTTGGCCCCCCGGGCCAGGAGCTGTTCACGCAGCTTGACGCGCACGTAGCCCACCAGGCGTTCCCGCAGGCGTTCGTGGGTGCGCCACAGTTCGGCGTCGGAGATGGCGTGGGCCTGGGAAAAGACCCGGGGGCAGTCCGGATCCTCGCGCCAGTTGGCCCCCAGATAGCGGTCATAAAGGGCGCCGATGTCCTGGGCCACCCAGGTGGGCACGTGCACCCCGTTGGTGATGGCCCCGATGGGCACGTCCTCCACGGGATACTGGCTCCAGACCCGGTTCCACATCTTGCGCGAGACCACGCCGTGCAACTGGCTGACCCCGTTGTTGAACCGGGAGAGCTTCAGCGCCAGGACCGGCATGCAGAAATGCTCGGCGTCGTTGCGCGGATCTTCGCGGCCAAGGGCCAAAAAGACCTTGAAGGCCAGGCCCAGCTTTTTGGCGTAGTCCTCGAAATAGGGCTGCATGAGCTCCGGCGGGAAGCGGTCGTTTCCGGCCGGGACCGGGGTGTGGGTGGTAAAGACGCTGCTCGAGGCGGCCAGTTCCAGCGCGGCCTCGAAGGACAGGCCGTTTTGACGCATGAAGTTGCCGATGCGCTCAAGGCCCGCAAAGGCCGAATGGCCCTCGTTCATGTGGATGACCCGGGGGGACAGCCCCAGGGCCGTCAGCGCCCGGATGCCGCCGATGCCCAGCAGGTATTCCTGGCGCACGCGCATCTCCAGGTCGCCGCCGTAAAGCCGGGTGGTGATCTGGCGGGAATGGGGCTGGTTTTCGGGCACGTTGGAGTCCAGAAGATACAGCGACACCCGACCCACCTGGGCCTTCCAGATCTGGGCGAAGACCTTTTCGCCGCGCAGGTCCACGGAGACCAGGATGCGGCCGCCGAGCTGGTCCTTGCACAGGGTCAGGGGCAGTTGCTCAAAATCGTAGAGGGGATAGCGCTCCTGCTGCCAGCCGTCCGGGGTCAGGTACTGGCGGAAATACCCCTGCTGGTAGCACAGGCCGATGCCCGCCAGGGGGACGTTCAAGTCGCTGGCGGATTTGAGATGGTCCCCGGCCAGGATGCCCAGGCCCCCGGAATAGACCGGCAGGCACAGGGAGATGCCGTATTCCAGGCTGAAATAGGCCACCACGGGCTCGCCGGTCTTGTCCGGAAAGGGGATGGAGGTGGTCTTGCGGGCCAGATAGGCGGCCAGGCGCTGACGCAGATCGCCCAGGCGCTCCAGGAAAAAATCGTCCTCGGCCAGGCTTTCCAGGGTTTTCTGGGGCAGGCGGTTCAGGAAGGCGATGGGATTGCCGTAGCATTCCCGCCACAGCTTGTGGTCCACCTGGGCAAAAAGCGACATGATTTCGGTATTCCAGGAAAACCAGTAATTGTAGGCCAGCTCCCACAGCGGTTTGAGCTTGGGGGGGAGCTTGGGCACGACGCTGTAGACGCGAAGAGGCTGCATATCCTATCCTCCGAAAGCGTGGCGTTGGGAAAATGCGTGGGGAATCGGCCTCCCGCTCGGCGTGACGCGGCAAAACCACGGCCCCGTTGTCCTTCTAGCCGCAAGGCGCAACAAAACGCAAGCCCGGAAAACCGGCCCGGGAAATCGGGCGGCAGCCGGAATGTCCGGCCCAAATAGCACAGGGGAAGAATCGAATCACGAAGATTCGATGGCGTTTTGCCTCTCCAAAAAAACACATCCCCATCGCCGCAACGGGGGTTGACGAGCTACCAGGATTGGAGTAGACGACACCTCTTCTTTTGCGGAGGGAAAATTCATGTACGCGATCATCGAGACCGGCGGAAAGCAATATCGGGTTCAGGAAGGCAACAAGATCCAGGTGGAGAAACTCCCGGTGGAAACCGGGGGGGAACTGACCCTGGACAAGGTGCTCATGGTGGGCGGCGAGACCGGAGTCAAGATCGGCGCGCCCTATGTCGAAGGCGCGGCCGTGACCTGCGTGGTCAGCGGCCAGGCCCGGGGACCCAAGATCGTGGTCTTTCACAAGTGGCGGCGCAACGACTCCCACAAGAAAACCGGCCACCGCCAGGACTACACCACCCTGGAAGTGAAATCCATCCGGGCCTAACACCCGGCAGCAAGGAGGCCCATCATGGCTCATAAAAAAGCAGGCGGAAGCTCCAGAAACGGACGCGACAGCGCCGGGCAACGGCGTGGCGTGAAGCGCTTCGGCGGACAGCAGGTGCTGGCCGGCAACATCCTGGTGCGCCAGCTCGGCACCAAGTTCCATCCCGGCGAGAACGTCGGCATGGGCCGCGACTACACCCTGTTCGCGCTCATCGACGGTGTGGTGAAGTTCGAAAAGTACACCCGCCGCAACAAGGTCAAGACCCGGGTGGCCGTACTTCCGGCCTAACCGATCGAAAAAGCGTCTTTTTTTGGGGAACGGGCATCACCCGTTCCCCTTTTTTTTGGTCTTGCCTCCGGGGCCGCTCCCGGGTACACCAGCATAACACGTTAAATTGGCACGGGTTTTGTATAATTTTTCCCCAAACGGCCGCCCAGGGCGGCCGGGGACGCGGTGAGGCATGGCGGAACAGGGACACAAGGCCCCGATCATCATCAAGAAGATCAAAAAGGGTGGCGGCGCGGCGCACGGCGGCCAGTGGAAGGTGGCCTACGCCGATTTCGTGACGGCCATGATGGCCTTTTTCCTGCTTATGTGGCTCCTCAATATGACGCCCAAGGAGAAGCAGGAAGAGGTTGCCGCCTATTTCCGCGAGTTCAGCCTGTTCGAGGCCCCGGGCCCCGGGGCCATCCCCCTGGAGACCGGGGGCCTGGGGCCGCCTGCGGTGGTCAGCAGCTCGTCCGAGCGCCCCGACGGCCCGGCTGCGGCGGTGGGCGGCGGCGCCGAGGATGGACCCGACGAGGGCGGCGCAAACGCCGAACAAAAACGCGTGGCCGAGATGGTCCAGGCCCAGTTGCGCACGGCCCTGCCGGAACTGGCCGACCAGGTGACGGTGGTGGCCGAGGAAGGCAAGGTGCGCATCGAGATCATGGACAAGCTCGACCGCCCCATCTTCGAACGCGGCCGGGCCGTCTTGACCTCCGACGCCCAGCGCATCCTGGCCACCCTCACCGGGGTGCTCCGAAAGGACGACCTGAAGGTGGTCGTGGAGGGCCACACCGACGCCGCCCCTTACGGCACCGAGGCCTACACCAACTGGGAGCTGTCCACGGACCGGGCCCAGGCCGCCCGTCGACTCATGCTCAGGGACGGCTTCCCCCCCAAAAACATCGTCATGGTGGCCGGATTCGCCGCCACCATGCCCTATGTCCCCTCCGATCCCCTGGACGCCAGAAACCGGCGCATCAGCCTGTTGCTCTTCCAGGAGCCGCAGCCTGGACAACAGGATCTAAACGGGAACGGATCGGCCCCGGACCGGGCCGGAAACGGCCGAAAGACCGAGGTCGCGCCCGCGCCGCCGCCCCTGCCCTCGGCCAACGAACTTCTTGAACGGGAAATCGACAAAATATATGAAAAGGCCACTGAGAAACAGTTCTGACGCGGCAGGACGGTCCACCCGGCCCCTGCCCGGCGTCCACCTCGACCATCCGGCGGAACCATGTTCGTCATAATCGGCGTCGTCATCGTGCTTGGGGCCGTGGGCCTGGGCTTTTTCTTTGAAAAGGGCAACTTCTCCCTGCTTTTTTCCGCCGCCCCGGCGGAAATGCTGATCATCTTCGGCGGGGCCTTCGGCTCCCTGATCATCAGCTCCCCCAAGGACATCCTGGGGCATATCTTCAAAAGCTTCTTCGCCATCTTCGGGTCCATGAAGACCAGCAAGGCCTACTATCTGGAGATGCTCACGGTGCTCTCCATGCTGTTCATGAAGATCCGCCGCGAGGGTCTGGTGGCCATCGAAAAGGACATCGAACACCCCACGGAGAGCCCCATCTTCAGCGCTTTCGCCAAAAACAAGGACAACGCCGCCGTGGTCAGCTTCGTGTGCGACACCATGCGCATCTTCTCCACGGTCAACATCGAGCAGCACGAGTTCGACAACATCATGGACGCCGACATCGAGGCCTCGGCCCACGAGGCCATGGTCGCTGCCCACACCATGAACAAGACCGCCGACGCCCTGCCGGGTCTGGGCATCGTGGCCGCCGTGCTCGGCGTGGTCATCACCATGGGCAAGCTCAACGAGCCGCCCGAGGTGCTGGGGCACTCCATCGGCGCGGCCCTGGTGGGCACCATGCTCGGCGTGCTCGGCTGTTACGGATTTTTGGGCCCCATGGCCGCGAACATGGAACACCGGGCCAAGGAAGTGGAGGCCACGCTGTTGGTGGTCAAGGCCGCCCTTGGGGCCTTTGTGGGCGGCAACCCGCCGCCCGTGGCCCTGGAGGCCGGACGCCGGGCCATCCCCACCGGCCACCGCCCCACCTTCGAGGAACTGGAAGAGGCCATCAAGGCCTCCAAGGGCAAGTAAGGCGACCCTTGTTTCCGCTTCCGCATCTCTTGCGGATGGCCGCCTTGCGGCCAAGGACGTCAGGGCGGGGGACGGGTCGCCGGAAACGGACGGCAGCGACGTGGAGCGAAGCGCAATTCGTCGCGGCCGGACGTTTGCCGCCGACCCCGAGCCCGGCGGCCAGGGGACGCGCGGGAAGGGATGTGCCCCCCCGTCTCCCCGTCACGCGACAGGCGAGGCCAGCACCCGGTCGATGCGCCGCCCGTCCATGTCCACGATCTCGAAGCGCCATCCGGCGTGTTCGATCACCTCACCCATGGCGGGCGCGTGGTGCAGCCGGGCCAGAACGAATCCGGCCAGGGTGCGGTGGGCCTCCTCCGGGGGGACCATGCCCAGCCCCAGGTGGTCGAAGGCCTCGTCCACGGGCATAAGCCCGTCCAGGAGCCAGGAGCCGTCCTCCCGGCGTACGGCCTCCGGTTCCCCGACCTCGTCCGGGGCGGGAATGTCCCCCACCACGGCCTCCAGGATGTCGCCCAAGGTAACGATGCCCTGCACGTCGCCGTATTCGTCCACCACCACGGCAAACCGCATGCCCGGCCTGGTCCGGAACCGTTCCAGAAGGGTCAGCACCCGGGTGCTCTCCAGGACGTAGACCGGATCGTGGGCCATTTTCGCCAGGTCCGGCGTCTCCCCGGCGGCCAGGGCGGCCAGGAACTCCTTGGCCCGCACCACCCCCATGATGGCGCTGATGTCCTCCCGGGCCAGGGGATAGCGCGAATAGGGGTTGTCCGTGACCACGCGCAGGTTGTGCTCCAGGGAGGCCTGGGCGTCGAGCCAGCGCACCTTCAGGCGGTGGGTCATGCACAGCCCCACCCGGCGGTCCCCCAGGCGCATGATGCGCTCCACCATGCGCCGCTCCCCCTGCTCCAGCACCCCGGTCCTGGCCGCCTCGGACAAAAGGCCGCGCAGGTCCTCCTCGGTCATCTCCCGGGTCGTGGTCCGGGACACGCCGAAAAGCCGCAGCACAAGCTCCGTGGAGCCGCCCAGAAGCCGCACCACCGGGGTGGCCCCGATCATCAGCCCGGACATGACCGGGGCGCAGGCCACGGCCAGCCGCTCCGGATGGGCGAAGGCCAACCGCTTGGGGGCAAGCTCCCCCACGACGATGGACAGGTAGGTCAGGCCAGCCACCACGATCCCCAGCGAAAGGCTGGCGGCATATCCGGCCAGGACCGGGACGCCCGCAAAATATCCGGCCAGGGTCGTGGCCAGGGTGGCCCCGCCGAAGGCCCCGGTGAACACCCCCACCAGGGTGATGCCCACCTGCACCGTGGGGAAAAAGGCCTCGGGACGGTCAAGCAGTTCCAGGGCCCTGGCCGCCCCCCGGCTTCCGGCCCTGGCCATGGCCAGAAGACGCAGGCGGTTGGCGGACACCAGGGCCATCTCCGACAGGGCGAAAAAACCGTTGAGCAGGATGCACAGCAAAACCACGCCGATTTCAACGACAAGCATGTCCATGCGCGGCCTCACGGGGATGGGACGTGGTGGAACGGGAAGGGGCCGGGGCGGCCCGCCGGGTCACAGCGAAGCGGGGAGGAACAGGGCCATGCAGGCCACGCAGGGCGTTCCTGCGGCGATGCGGGCCGCCGTGGTCTGGTCGCCCAGGTATTTGGCGTGATAGCCCGTGGCCGAAAAGGCCTCGATGACGCTCTCCGCCAGAGTCGCGGCCCCGTCGCCCTGCACGACGAAGATCAGGGAGACGAAGACCCGGGCGGCGGGTCTGACCTCGGCCCCCACCGGGGGACACGGGGCCGCGCCCCGGGCCACGTCGTATTCGGCCGCGAAGCGGACGATGGTCCGCTGCTGCTCGTCCACGTAGGTTTCCCAGACCGGGTTCGAAAAAAAGGCGTAGGCGGACAGGGCCTGCTCCACGGTCGTGCCCGAGTCCGGAAGGAAGCGGGCCTTTTTGACCCTGGACACGGGATCGTCGCCCTGTGCGCCGCAGGAGGCGCTCAGGGCCACCAGGACCAGGAGGGCCATCCCCAGGGCGTGGCGCGGCGTCGCGTCCGGCCCCCGGCGGAAAAAGAGGCCGCCGCCGGGTCGGGAAAGATCGGATTTCACGGAACCTCCCGTTTCTCCACCCGGTCGCGGCCGTTGCTCTTGGCCTGATACAGGGCCGCGTCCGAGGCCTGGAGCAGGGACTTGGCCGTCAGGTCCGCCCGGGGGATCAGGCTGGCCACGCCGATGCTCACCGTGACCCGTTCGGCGGCCAGGGAAGTGGCGTGTTCGATGTCCAGGCTGCGCACGTTCTCGCGGATGTCCTCGGCGATGACCAAGGCCCCGGCCTCGCCCGTACCGGGCAGGATGACCACGAATTCCTCGCCGCCGAAGCGGGCCACAAAATCCCCGGGACGCTTGAGCACAATGCAGATGGCCTCGGCCACGGCCTTGAGGCAGCAATCGCCCCTGAGATGACCGTAGGTGTCGTTAAAGGCCTTGAAGCAATCGATATCGATCATGAGCAGGGACAGGGGCGAACCGTCCCGCTTGGCCCGCAGCCACTCCTTCTCGTAGACCTCCTCGAAACGGCGTCGGTTGCTGACGGAGGTCAGGCCGTCCTGGTTGGAGAGCTGCTCCAGCCGTTCGGTCAGGGCCTCAAGCTCGCGCTCCCGGGCCTTGCGGCGGTCGATCTCCTCCTTGAGCCGCAACACCGAGCGCACCCGGGCGCACAGTTCCAGGCGGTTGACGGGCTTGCTGATGTAGTCGTTGGCCCCGGCCTCCAGGGCCCGCTCCAGGCTTGCCACCTCATCGCGCACCGTGACCATGATCACCGGCACGTCGCGAAAACGCTCGTCGGCCTTGAGCCGCTTGGTGGCCTCGATGCCGTCCATGCCGGGCATGACGATGTCCATGAGGATCAGGTCCACATCCGGGTCGCCGTCCCGGCCCACGCCGTTCTCCAGCGTGTTCAGGGCGGCTGCGGCGTCGTGGGCCTCGACAATGTTGGCATATCCCGCCTGACGCAGGATCCCGGTCAAAAGCATGGCCTGGGATATGGAGTCGTCCACAACAAGTATCTTCATAGTCGCTCATGCGCGGGATGCCGCGATCTTCTTGGTCTGTCTTGCGGCGCTGGGGTCGCCGGGTGATCCGCCAACATCCGTACAATACGCTTGATATCGGAAAAAAGAAACTCTCCGAGTGCGGATTCCGGCAACGGATCAGATGAAAAACAGCGCAGGACGGTTTGACGCCAGCAGGATCCGGTTTTTGCTGAACCCGGGTCTTGTGCGATCCCCCCGGCCTGCCTCCCGCAGGGGCCGGGGCTGGCGACGCTGGCCTCAGCCCCCGGAGGGATCGATGCGTTTTCCGTCCATGAGCCCCTTGAGGCGTTGCAGGGTGGGCGCATCGGTGAAGTCGAAGCGCAAGGGGGTCAGGGTGATGTGCCCCTGGGTCAGAAGATCCCGGTCCGTGCCCGGGGACACGCTTTTACCCGGAATGACCCCGTCGAGCCAATAATAGATGCGGCCGCGCGGGTCCGTGCGCTCGTCGAACCAATCCTTGTAGGTGGCCTGGGTCTGGGGGCACAGTCGAAGCTCCAGGGTCTCGGGCATGGGGCGGCGGGGAAAGTTCAGGTTGAGCACGCAGCCGCGCGGCACCTCGTCCCAGGGCACGACGGCGGCGAAATCCGAAGCCCAGGCCCCCTGGCCCGAGAGATCGACCGGCGCGTAGTCGTCCACGGACACGGCCAGGGCCGGATAGCCCGCCAGGGCCCCTTCCGTGGCGGCGGACACGGTGCCGGAATAGAGGATGTCCACCCCCACGTTGGCCCCGCTGTTGATGCCGGACATGACCAGATCCGGAGGTTCGATCAGAAGCGCGGACAGGGCCAGTTTCACGCAGTCGGCCGGGGTTCCCGACACCCCGAGACCGAAGAAGCCGTTTTCCTTGAATTCCTTCACCCGAAGCGGCGAGGCCAGGGTCACGGCGTGCCCCACGGCCGACTGCTCGGTGATGGGGGCCACCACATGCACCTCGTGCCCGGCCTCGCAAAGGGCCTTGTACAAGGCCCGGATGCCCACGGCCTGGATGCCGTCGTCGTTGGTCAGAAGAATCTTCATGGCCTGTCCCGTAACCTTATCCCGTGACGTTTCGGCGACGGCCCATCGTCGGCCGCACCCGTTTCGCGTCCTGCCTTCGCACGGCGACGCCCGGATTGACAAGCGCCCGGCATCAAGGCAGGCTTTCCGGGTCAAAAAACGCCGATACGGCCACATGCCCCATGGATTGAGCACACCGTGAGCGGAAAAAACGCCTTCGTCAAGGATCTCGTCCCTGGCCGTCCCGTGGACGACCTGTTCGTCATCGCCGACGCCAAGTCCGGCCAGGCGAAAAACGGCCCGTTTTGGACCCTGACCCTGGAGGACGCCACCGGGGCCGTGGAAGGCCGCATCTGGAGCCCGGCCAGCCAGATGTATCAGGACATCCGGCCCGGTTCCCTGGTGCGGGTGGCGGGCATGGCCGGAAGCTACCGGGACAAGACCCAGATCTCCGTGGACCGCCTGGAATTTCTGCCCGACGAGGAGCTGGCCCCGCTTCTGCCGCTTTTTACGGCCTCAAGCGCCGTGCCTCCGGAGGAGCTGCTGGCGGAACTGGAGGCCCTGTGCCGGGACACCATCCGCCACGCCCCCTGGCGGCGGTTGTGCCGCAAGGTGCTCACCGACCCCGGGGTGCGCTCCAGGCTCCTGGCCGCGCCCGGGGCCAAGAGCGTGCACCACGCCTACGTGGGCGGCCTTTTGGAGCACACCCTGTCCGTGTGCGGCCTGGTCCTGGCCATCGGCGGCCGCTACCCGACCCTGGACATGGACACCCTTTTGCCCGCCGCCGCGTTCCACGACCTGGGCAAGGCCTGGGAGCTGTCGTCGGGATTTCCCCGGGACTACACCGATCCCGGGCGGCTCCTGGGGCACATCGTTTTGGGCATGGAGATCCTGGAGCCCTTTTTCCGCAAGGCCAAAGACCTGGACCCCGAACTCATTTTGCACTTCAAGCACATCATGGTCAGCCACCACGGCGAATACGCCTTCGGCTCCCCCAAGCGGCCCAAGACCCCCGAGGCCTTTGTGTTGCACTTCGCCGACAACATCGACGCCAAGCTCAACCAGACCCTGGGGATCTTCGCCGAGGACGAGCCCGAGGCCGCCTGGTCGCCCTACGTACGCACCCTGGAGCGCTATCTCTACAACCCCCGCCGGACCCCGCGTCAGGACGAGGCAAAAAAAACCGACGAAAAAGGGGCCGCCCAGTGTTTGTTACCTTTGAAGGCATAGAGGGCACCGGAAAAACCACCCAGATCGGGCTTCTGGCCGAGGAGCTGACCCGGCTGGGAAAACGCGTGGTCGTCACCCGCGAACCCGGCGGCAGCCGGATCGGCCGGGAACTGCGGCGCATCCTGTTGAGCCTTGAGACCAAAGGCCTGTGCGACCGGGCGGAACTGTTCCTGTATCTGGCCGACCGGGCCCAGCACGTGGCCGAGGTGGTGCGCCCGGCCCTGGCGGACGGCATGGCGGTGCTGTGCGACCGCTTCACCGACTCCACCGTGGCCTACCAGGGCTACGGCCGGGGCCTGAGTCCGGACCTTTTGCGTCAGCTCAACGACACGGCCACCGGAGGGCTCTCCCCGGACCTGACCATCGTGCTGGACATCGACCCGGAGGTCGGCCTGCGCCGGGCCCTTGCCCGCAACCTGGAAACGGGCGCCCAGGTGAGCGAGGGCCGCTTCGAGGCCGAAAGCCTGGCCTTCCATGCCCGGGTGCGCCAGGGCTATCTGGCCATGGCCGCTACGGACCGGCGACGCTACCGGGTGGTCGCCGCCGACGCCGCCCCCCGGGAGGTCTTCGCCTTGGTGCTCGCCGCCTGCCAGGAGGCCGCCGCCCGGCGCGGCTGACCCTCCCCTCACGACGCGCCGCCTGCCCGGGACCGGCCCGGGATAGCGCGGATCATCCCTCCCACCGCAACCGTCATGGAGGTTTCGCATGATCCGTCTCATCCGCATCATCCTCACGTCCTTTGTGGCCCTGACCCTGTGCTGCGGCGTCTGCCTAGCCAAACCCGCGTCCGCCGCCGTCGGTCCGTACGACATCGCCTCCGGCAGCACCCTGGCGGCCATCATCGCCCGCGGCAAACTGGTGGTGGGCATGGAGCTCAAATTCTGGCCCTTCGAATACGTGACCGAGAAAGGCGAACCCGTGGGCTTCGACGTGGACATCGCCCGGCAGATCGCCAAAGAGCTCGGGGTGGAACTGGACATCAAGGACATGGAGTGGACCGGGCTCATCCCGGCGCTTCAGGCCGGGAAAATCGACCTGATCATCTCCGGCATCACCGGCACCCTGGAACGGGCCAAGACCATCACCTTCTCCCGACCCTATTTCACCACCGGCCTGTGCGCCCTGATAAGCAGGAAAAAGTCCCCGGGCATCGCCTCCGTGGCCGCCCTGGACGATCCCGCCCGGATCATCGCCGTCAAGACCGGCACCACCGCCGACCTGGTGGCCTCCAAACGCTTTCCCAAGGCCCACATCAACCGCTACAAGGAAGAAACCGCCTGCGTCCAGGAGGTGGTCAGCGGCCGGGCCGACGCCTTTTTCTACGATCAGATCTCCATCGCCAAGCACCACAAACAAAACCCCGACACCACCAAGGCCCTGTTGACCCCCTTCACTTACGAGCCGTTTTGCATCGGCATGCCAAAGGGCGACTTCGACCTGTGGCAGTGGCTGGACATGTTTCTGGAGCTCTCCAAGGCCAACGGGACGCTGGACGAATTGCGCCGGAAGCACTTCGGCGAACTGCTGCAGTAGCGCCGCGAACCGGGAAAAGACGTTCGTATTTTCAAAGAGGCGTTTCGTTCAAGCCGTTTTTTCATGATCCTTGTTCGCCGGTTGTGCGGGCACGACACGAGATGATGGCGCGCGCGAGGCGGCCGCCCCGGCGGGGGGGCGGCCACCCGCTGACGTTGCGGGTCGGATCAGGCCGAATCGCGGCGCTTGAAGTGCCCGGCCACGGTCTGCAGGACAGCGGCGAGTTCCTCGGCCTTGGCCGGGGGAACGTTGCGCTTGTTTGTCTCGTATTCGCTGATGTGGCTCTGCGGCACGCCGATTTTCCCATTGCCCCGCAGCAGCCGTTCCCGTCTTCGGCACGGGAACGTGAAAAATTTCACGGACCGCCGCCTCCCCTCTCGACGAGAGGTCCGGCATCGGATAGGGTGCGCTGCGCGCGTGACCGGAACCGACCGCAGACCATGCTGGACGACGTGTTTTTCAACGGTGCGCGGCGCACGTGACCCGGACCGACCATGCCCCGTTCCGGATCGGCCAGGGCGCCGCTGATCGCCGCCCCGGACTCCGCCATGCCGCTGTCTCGCCCGTGACCGAAACAAACGAACCGCAACCCATTTCCCAGCCAACACATGCGAAGAGAGCATTTCCTGCCGCTTCTCGGAACGGCCCTGTTTTTTACGTTCGAATACGTCTGCTACGCCGCCGGGCGGGCCTTCGCCGGGCTTGCGCACCCCTTTGCGCCGCTTCTGGCCGCCAATGTCGTGGGCGTGCTGGCCGCCTCGCTTCTTCGCGTTCCCGATCCAGCCGATCCGGCCCAAGACCCCGCTGACGCCCGGCGGATCGTGCGCCGCATCGCCCTTGCCCTGACGGCCCTGTCGTGCCTGGGCGGGACGTTGTGCATCCTGTCCCCGGGGAGCGGGGATGCCGCCAGCATCCTGTTCACGGCCTCGGCCCTTTTGGCGGGCGTCCCCCTGCCGCTGCTTTTGCGGACCTTTTTCTCGAACGTACCGGGCCAGCACCTGGGCCTGGCCCTGGGATCGTGCCTGGCGGCGGCGGAGATGGCCTGGATCTTCCTGCATGTCGACCAGGGCGCCGCCGTGGACGCCTTCACCCTGCACGCCTTTCTGGGCGTGGTGCAGATCGCCACGGGGCTCGCCACGGCCCTGGCCCTTGCGGCACGCGCGCCGTCCGCCGTCCGGCCCCTGCGCCCGGCCCTGGCCCCGTGCCCGAAGCGCCTGGCCATGCAGACCCTGGGCTATCTGGCGCTCATTGCCGCCGTCTTTTTCCTTTTGGACTCCATCATCGACCTCATTTTCTTTCGCTATGACAGCGCCACCCAGCCCATACCCCGGGGAATCAGCCTGTACATCTGGATCGCCTACCCGTTTTTGGGACATTATCTGGACCGGAAAGGGGCAGGGGCCGGTTTCTTTCTGGCCTGCCTGGGGCTTTGCATCGTCTCCCCGGCCCTGACGGTGCTGTCCCAGAGCACGCCCATGTACTGGCTCATCTTCGGCCTGGACATCATCGGCAGGCACGGGGCCTTCCTGTTTCTCACCCTGGTGTTCGCCCGCCAGGCCGACCGGATGCCCTGGCCGGGTCTGGTCGTCTGCACCCCCTACCTGCTCCAGCATGCGGCCTATCTGACCATGTGGTTTTTTTTCAACGCCTACCACCCGGGTTCGGCGTTCATCCTTCTCATCTCCTCGTTTCTGTGCGCCTCCTTCGGCCTTCTGTCGTCGCGGGTGCGCTACGCCCTGAGCCTGACCGGACACGTCGCAACCGTCGCAGCCCTGCCAGGGGCCTCACCGCCGCCCGTCCGTCCCCTGGCGGAACTTCTGCCCGCAGACACGGCGGACCCCACTGCGGCGCGGATCAGTCAGGCCACAGGAGCGGATACGGCCACGGACGCGCCGACCGTCGCCGGTGCCCAGCCATGCCGCAGCAAACAGGCCGTGTTTGTGGAAAAGTACGGGCTTTCGGCCCGGGAATCGGAGGTGCTGACGCACATTCTGGGAGGAGCGGGCGCGTCAGCCATGGCCGAGGCCCTGCATATCTCGGAGAGCACCATCAAGACGCACATCAAAAACATCCTGCGCAAGACCGACACCGCCAGCCGTACCGTGCTCATGGCCCTGTACATGGGCGAAGAATAGTCCGGGTTTCCGCCCTGACGCGGCCGGACGTTCGAAGGCGACGGACGCCCGGCCCAACGTCCGGAAACGCGCCGCGCGGGGTCGGATGCCGGGTCATGCCAGAGGGAAGGACGGCCGCCCCTGGCCGGAGACGATGCACAGCATCGCCTTGACCATCATATTGGCATGAGGACGCCCGCGCCTGGCCGGGGACGATCACTTCTCGGGAAAGATGGGGCGTCCGTCGATGCAGCACACCCGCGCCAGATCGGGACGCAGCACGCGCAGTTTGCGGCTAAACGGCACGGAGCGGGCCCCGAAACCGCAATACACAAGCACGTTTTTTCCCTGGGGTATTTCGTCCAGGCGCTTTTCCACCTCGAAGGCAGGGATGTGCACCGCGCCGGGCAGGTGGCTGACCTCGAACTCGCGATTGGTGCGCAGATCGATGATGAACAGGTCCGGCGTGGCCAGACGGTGGCGCTCGGCCTCCTGCGGCGTGAAGCGACAGTCCTCTTCGGCCCGGGCAGGCGTCCCCCACAGCCAGACCACGGCGCATAAAACCGCCAGGGACATCCGCACGGCGCGCCCCCCGGCCGTCCCGGCGCACCAGGCCCGGGCCTCTCCGACCAAACCCTCGATTCCCATGCTCCCCCTCGCAGTATCCCCTGCCGACGGCGGCGGTCGCCCATCCTGAAGGGGACCGGCCCGGACCGCGTCAAAGATGTCGTGAAATGACGACGCCCACAGTGTGCGCGCCCGTTTTGCCGCACGGCGGTTGAGCACCGGCGAAACGCCCCGGCCCGGCCGATTGCGCCGCAGCAGCCGGAAAAAACGCTAGTGCACGTCTGGCGCACTGTCAAGATAGTCTCATATTTCAAGCCTGTTACGCCACGGATCATCCTTTCGGCGGATGCCGTTTTCCCCATAAAATCATCCTTTTGGCGGATTGTTCAAAGCAGGTTTTCCATGATTGCGTCCCGGGCACGAAACTGTGGATGGCCTTGGAGCGGCAGGCGGCATGGGCCGCAATGAACCTGGAAAAAAAACCTCGCCGAAACGGAGCTTATTTCATGCTGAAGAACACTTTTTTCACGAAGATGATTCTGGCGGCGGCTTTGACCGTGCTGTTGGCCGGAACGGCCATGGCCAAAGAGATCGTGGTCATGAACGGCACGGGATTCGAGATCCACGCCCTGGCCTTGTCGCCCAGCGAATCGGGCAACTGGGGCCCGGACCTTTTGGGCAACGACGTCCTCAAACCCGGAGAAGGCCTGAAGATCAACATCTCCGGCGACGCCAACAACTGGGATCTGGGCGCCCAGGACGGCGACGGCGGTCAGGTGACCTTTGAGAACCTGGATTTCCGCAACGCCAGCCAGATCACGCTGCACGCCGACGGCACCGGCACCCTGCAGTAACGCCCCGCGCAGGACATGGAAAACGCCCCAGCCCGGTTGACATCGGGCCGGGGCGTTGAGGCGGTCGGCAACGGCACACGCTTCGAAAATCACGTTCAGGTCGAGGCGAAGCCGCGCTGTAACCGATTTTTTTTCGTGCCTTTCCGCCCGGCGGCTCTGCCGCCGTTGGCGACGCAAAACCCCGTCAGGGGCTGTGTCATCAGTCTGGCCCCACTCACGGTTCGGGGTCTGCTATTTGTAAACGTCGCCCCGGTATCCGGCCTTGTACATGAAAAACTTCCCGGCGTCGGATGTGCATACAATCCGTACGCCGCCGATCCGCAGCCGGTAATCGTGGGGGTGGGGCTTGCGCTTTTTGATATCCAGTCCCTGGACATCACCCGCCATACGCCTGGAAACGGCCTGCTTGATTTATGCGCGTTGCGCGCCTGGCAAGGCAAGGATGAGGGCCTGGGCCTTCTTGGAAATGACCAGTTCGCGACCCATGTGCCCTACCAGTCGGCCATGGCCCGGCAAAGATCCAGGCTCTCCCCGGCGGCCAGTTCGGCATACGCCTCGCGGCGATCCGCCTCGTCCTGGACCGACAGGACGGCCTCGCCGCGCAGCTCGGACTGGATGGCCTCCCATTGGGCCACGGGAATAACCACCGCCACCTTTCTGCCCGACTCGTCCGTCATGTACTGCACGCTCATGCGGTCCTCCCGGCAGCGACCGGCTGCCTGCCGCCAGACATAACCAAGCTCCGCATGCGGAACAAGGGCGCAAAAACGCCCGGCCTGGATTCGACCAGACCGGGCGTTTCATGACAGGGGGCGCTCCCTAGAAATTGAAGTTCAGCCGCTCCTTGAGCTCCGTCAGGTTGCGCTCGGCCACGGCCTTGGCCCGGGCGTTGCCCGCGGCCAGGATGTCCCGCACCATGTCCGGATTTTTGTCCAGTTCCACCCGTTTGGCGTGGATCGGTTCCAGAAACGCCGTCAGGTTCTCCACTAAAAGCTTCTTGCAGTCCCCGCAGCCCCAGGTGGCGTTCACGCAGCCGTCCACGATCTCCGGCAGCCGGGCCTTGTCCGTCAGAAGCTCATGGTACGGATAGAGGTTGCACTCCTTGGGGTCGCCCGGGTCTTTGAGGCGCGCCCTTTTGGCGCAGGTCAGCATGCCCATGACCTTTTTTTTCATGGACGCCGGATCTTCCCCCAGGGCGATGGAGTTGCCGTAACTCTTGCTCATCTTGCGGCCGTCCAGGCCCGGCATCTTGGGGGACGGGGTCAGAACCGCGGCCGGTTCCGGGAAAAACTCTCCGTAGAGGTAGTTGAAGCGGCGGGCGATCTCCCGGGTCAGTTCCAGGTGCGGCAACTGGTCCTGGCCCACAGGCACCGCCCCGGGGCGGTACAGCAGGATATCCGAGGCCATGAGCACCGGATAGCCGAGGAAGCCGTAGGTGCTTAAGTCCTTGGCTGCAAGCTCCTTGACCATGTCCTTGTAGGTGGGACAGCGCTCAAGCCAGGACACGGGCGTGATCATGGACAGGAACAGGTTGAGCTCCACATGCCCGGGCACCTGGGACTGCTGGAACAGCACGCACTTCTCCGGGTCGAGCCCGCCCGCCACCCAGTCCTTGACCAGTTCCGGCACAAATCCCTTGATCCGCGACGGATCGGCGTATTCCGTGGTCAGCGCGTGCCAGTCGGCCACGAAGAAAAAACAGTCGTGGTCCCGCTCAAGGGCCACCCAGTTGGCCAGGACGCCGAAATAGTGCCCCAGATGAAGCGGCCCGGTGGGCCGCATGCCGGATACGATGCGGGTGTTCGTCGTTTCGCCCATGCTCTCCCGTCCAAAGTGGTTTACGGTGACCTGCGGCCCTAGAGGATCAGGCCGCGCAAAAAGATGATGGCCGGGAACAGGAGCTTGCCCAAAATCCCGGTCAGCGCCAGAAGGATGACCAAAAAAAAGCCGTACCGCTCGTAACGCAGATAGGCATGCGCAGCCTGGGGCGGCAAAAGCCCGGCCACGATGCGGCTGCCGTCCAGGGGCGGAATGGGCAACAGGTTGAACAGCCCGATGGCCAGGTTCACCGTCACCCCGGCCAGACACATGTAGGCCAGGGGCTCCCAGATCATGGCCGCCACGCTCCCCCGCTCGGCCGCCACGGCCAGCCCGCCCGCCACCCGGAACAACACCGAGAACGCCACGGCCAGGATGAAGTTCATGACCGGCCCGGCCACCGAGACCAGGATCATCCCCCGGGCCGGATCCTTGAAGTACCGGGGGTCCACGGGAACCGGCTTGGCCCAGCCGATCATCCGGGTCAGCAGGAAGGCCAGAACCCCCATGGGGTCCAGGTGTTTTATGGGATTAAGCGTCAACCGCCCCGCAGCCTTGGCCGTGGGGTCGCCCAAAAGATAGGCCACATAGCCGTGGGCCACCTCGTGAAAGGTCACGGCCACCAGAAGCGGCACGGCCAGAAGCGCGATCTCGCGCACATAGGAGGCGATATCAAAGGACATGGGCATGGCGGCTAGCACGAACCATCCGGGCGGGCAAGCAAAACCCGCCGCAAAAATAACGACGCGCCGGGGAGCGATGCCCCGGCGCGCCGCCAATGGCCATGTCCGAAAGCCCTAGGCCGAGGCCCTGGACTTCTCCAAGGCCAGCGCCACCTTTCCCTTGAGCTCGCCCAGATCCACGGACTTGACCACGTAGTAGTCCGCCGCGATGGACTTCAGGTCATGCTGGAAGCTGTCGTAGGCTGTGCTGAGGATCACCGGCAGGGCCTGATCCTGGCCGCGAATCTCCTGAAGCAGGTCGAGCCCGGACCGGTTGGGTCCAAGCTTGATGTCCAAAACCACCACCTCGGGTTTGACCCGGGCCAGAAGCTCCAGGATGTCTTCCTCGCCGTCCGAGGTCACCACCTGGTAGCCTTCGCCTTCAAGCTCTTCCTGGTACAGCATCCGTATGTGTTTTTCGTCGTCCACAACCAATACTTTACCGCCCATGGCATGCTCCTTGCGGTTTTTTGTCGCACACATCTCACGTTCATGTTATGGGGCAAAAAATCCGGCCGGTCAACACCGTTTTCTCCTTGCGCTTCAAAGCCCCCGGAGGCTACCACCGCCCCATGATCACCGTGCACATGGAGCCCAAACGCTCGACCCTCACATTCCCCAGGCTCAACACCGTGCTCCAGCTTCTGGGCAGGCTGGGCCTTCGCACCAACGACGCCCTGATCATCCGGGGCGACGAACTGCTCACCCCGGATCGCCGCCTGCATTACGGCGATACCATTACCGTCCGTCTGGTCATGTCGCGCGGGTGACGCCGGAGAGACAGAACGGTCATGCGCACCGGAAGCGGAGACGGCCGCTTCGGTGGGTGCGGACGGCTTTTCCGCCGGGCGGGAAGGCCTGGAATGCGGCAGGACGCGAGGCCGACCGCCCGGGGTGCGTCTGGCCCGGCAGTTCCCCCCCCTCCGGGCGGGTCACGGCGGCCGGGGTTGACGCGGACCTCTTCAGGCATTATCTGGGCTACATTGTAGCCCAAAAGGACGTGCTCTCATGGCTGAAAACGCAGTGGTCCGGGCCCGGATCGACGGGCGCATCAAAGAGGAGGCCGCGACGGTCCTGGCCTCCATGGGGCTTACCGTGTCCGACGCCTTCCGGCTCCTGCTGACCCGGGTGGCTCGGGAAAAGACCCTGCCCTTCGAACCGCTGGCCCCCAACTCGGAGACCATCGAGGCCATGCGCGAGGCGCGGCGGGGCAAACTCGCCTCATTCGCCACAGTGGATGATCTCATGGCGGATCTGGATGCGGACGATTGAGCGAACCTCACGGTTCAAGCGCGACTTCAAACGCGAGGCCGCGGGGCCATATGGCGGCACGCTTCATGACGACCTGCGCACCGTCCTGACCCTTTTGGCCGCCGACCTGCCCTTGCCCGTACAATACCGGGATCACGCCCTCGCAGGGGAATGGAAGGACCACCGGGACTGCCATATCCGGCCCGATTTGGTGCTCATCTACCGAACGCCCGACGCGGGAACGCTGCAACTGGTCCGTCTGGGCTCCCACAGCGAGCCTGGCCTCTGATCGTCCCATCCCTCACCCTCCAAGGAGCACGCCCATGAAATGCCGCCGCTGCGGCGAGGTGGCCCAGGTGGCCCTGCCGAGCCACCATACGGGTTTTTGTCCCACGTGTTTTCTGGACTTCTTTCGGGCCCAGGTGGCCCGCGCCATCCGCCGTCACCGCATGTTCGGCCCGGACGAGCGGGTGCTGGTGGCCGTGTCCGGGGGCAAGGACTCCCTGGCCCTTGTGCACGTGCTGGGGGAGATGGGCTATCCGGTGGAGGCCATGCACATCGACCTGGGGATAACCGGCTCATCGGAACCGATCCGGGCCTTCGTCGAAGACTATTGCCGCACCCGGGGCCATGTCCTGCATGTGGTGGAGACGGCCAAAGACGGCCTGGCCATCCCGGGCGTGAAACGCGCCGTGCGCCGCCCCATCTGTTCCGTATGCGGCAAGATCAAGCGCCACTGGTTCAACCGCTTCGCCTTCGAGCACGGCTTTGCAGCCATGGCCACGGGCCACAACCTGGACGACGAGGTCTCGCGGCTTTTCGCCAACACCCTGCGCTGGGACGCGGCCTACCTGGGCGGCCAGGGACCGACGCTGCCCGGCGAAGGGAAATTCGTGCGCAAGGTCAAGCCGCTGTGCCGCCTGACGGAATTCGAAACCGCGGCCTACTGTTTTTTCCAGGGCATCACCCACTGGCACGAGGCCTGTCCCTACAGCGGCGGGGCCAGCTTCACCAGCCACAAGCGCCTTCTGGCCGACCTGGAACAGACGAGCCCCGGGACGAAAACGGCCTTCTACGAAAATTTCCTGCACACCGGCCGACCGGCCTTTGCCGCAGCGGGCAAGGCGGGCTACGGCGAGCTTCAGGCCTGCGCCGAATGCGGCTATCCGTCCTCCGGGGAGATCTGCGGGGTGTGCCGGGTGCGGCGCATGGTGGCCGGGACGGCCGATACGGTCGCCGCGCCCGACCGGGCCACGGACAGCTAGACATTGCGCAGGCGTCCGCGCCAGGCCCGGGCAGACGGCCGGGACCGCCGCCTGGGGACGCTGTGGGACGGAGCCGCTGTCGGGCGGATTCCCTTGACCCTGACCGTTGTCAGGCATATTGTTAGTACACTTACTATTTCGCGGATACGTCTTGTCGCGTCAGCACGCAATTCCCAACGAGGTGACCCATGAGCCAGGACCGGCCCCGGATTGACGACATCTACCTCTACGATCCGGAAAAAGCCCCGGGGTTTCTCATCAGCCGCACGGCCATGCGCCTGAGGCTCGGACTGCGGCGGGTCTTTGTGGAACACGGCCAGGACGTGACCCCGGAGCAGTGGGGGGTGCTTTTATGCCTGTGGCGCGAGGAGGGCCTGACCCAAAGCGAACTGGCGGATCGGACCATCAAGGACCGCACCACCATCACCCGCATCCTGGACCTGCTGGAAAAAAAGGGACTGGCCACGCGGCGCAAGGACGCAAGCGACCGGCGCACGTTCCGCATCCACCTGACCGAGGCCGGACATCAGGCCCGGGAGGTGCTGTTTCCCCTGGTGCGGGGCTATGCGGAGAGGATCTACGCCGATCTGCTCGATGCGGAATACGCCGCGCTCCAGGCGATTCTGGAGAAAATCAACGGCAGGCTGGACGAACTGGAAGGGGATGCGGCATCGTCTTGACGAGATGCTGCCCGGCCTGCGCCACACGCCCTGTTCGCTCGCCACCAGCCGCCCCGCGACCAATGTCATGCACCGTTATCCCGGGCGGCGAGGCGGCGGCTATGGCCTTTTACGCCCAGGCGGTGATATTTCCGGCGCTTTGCGCGCGCAGGTGGATCATGCGGCGGCCGCCCAATGGGGGCGGGATGCCCCAGGGGGGCATTGAAAAATACCTCTCACGATACGACAGGAAAGAACCTTCTCCACGCACCGCCACGTGATCTTTTCTCAATTTATAGTAGTTTTTGAATGTGATATTTACAGATCTGGGCACGGTTTATCATGAAGTGCCACAATCGCCCCTGCGACGCCCCCGGGAAGGGATCACGCCCCGATTACGGGTGTCCCTGCTTCCTTTTCACCCCCAGGGGCGCCCCGAGGGCCCTGGTGATCTTCATGATGGTGTCGAAGCGCGGCTTCGAGCCCGGGGAAAGCGTTTTGTAGAGGCTTTCCCGGCCAAGCCCGGTCACCCTGGCCAACCGGGTGATGCCCCGCGCCCGGGCCACATCGGACAGGGCGGCCAAAAACACGTCCGGGTTCGGGTCTTCCATGGCAGCGGAAAGATATTCGGCAATCATCTCTTCGCTGTCCAGATAGTGGGCCGCATCAAATGTGCTGATTTTCATCGCGAATCGCCTCCTCCACCTCGCGCCGCAAGGACATGGCCCGCTTGATGTCGCGTTTCTGGGAACTTTTATCGCCACCGGCCAGCAGCCAATAGATCCGGCTCTCCTGCTTCCAGAAATACACGCGGTATCCCGGGCCGAAATGCAGGCGCATCTCCGAAACGCCTTCCCCCACAGGGGCGCAGTCACCGAAATTGCCAAGCTCCGCCGCCCTGATCCGGACCAGTATCCTCGCCTTCGCCTGAATATCTTCAAGTTTCTCCAGCCACCTGGAAAATATGTCGGTTTGCCGGAACAGATACATGAGATGCTAGTATCCATCTGGATACAACATGTCAAGACCTTCCGTGGGGGCCCGCTTGCCGACTCAGGCGGCAACCGCCTTGTCCACCCTGGCCGCGCCGTCTGGCGCGCACGCGCAAAGCATGCGCGAGATGCGAAAAACCTCCAGGAGCCCCCGGCCCGAAAAAATGAAAACCCGGCCGGAGCGCCACGCCCCGGCCGGGTTTTGTCCAATCTGGAAAGGCGGTGGCCAGCTAATACACGACCCTTTTCACGCCCTCGATGGCCCCGATGCGCTCGCAAATCTCGGGCGTGGGCTTCTGGTGCACCACATAGACGGTCTGCACGTGCTCGTTGAGCTTTCTGGAATTGTTCTCGCGGATGTTCACCCCCATCTCCCCGAACGCCATGCCGAACTTGCCGAACATGCCCGGCGTGTCCTCGTGGGTGATGAAGATGGTATAGATCTCCCGGCCCTCTTCCTCCACGGTCTGCCCGGCGTTCACCGACTGGTTGAAATCCCCCAGGCGCAGATACTTGGCCACCACCTCGGCGATCTCCAGGCCCGTGCGGCGCATGGCGTTGCGGGTGGAGGCACCCAGATGGGCGCTGAACACCACGCTGTCCAGTTCCATGAGCTTGTTGGCGAAGGGCTCGCCCTCGCGCTTGGGCTCCTTGCGGTAGGTGTCCAGGGCCGCCCCGGCGATCCCGCCGCTTTTTAAGGCGTCGTACAGGGCGTCCTCGTCCACGTTCACGCCCCGGGAGGCGTTGATGAGGTAGGCCGTCTCCTTCATGAGCTTGAGTTCCCGGGCCCCGATGAGCGTCTCCCGGCCGCCGGTGTGCAGGGACAAAAAGTCGGCGGCCTTGAGCACGTCGTCCACGGTGTCCAGGTATTCCACGTCGGAATCCATCTTGCGGTAGACGTCAAAGCCCACCACCTTCATGCCCAGGGCCTTGGCCTTGGCCGCCAGGGCCTGGCCGATGCGGCCGCAGCCGATGATGCCCAGGGTCTTGCCCATGAGCTCCACGCCCTGGAAACGCTTCTTGTGCCAGGTTCCGGCCTTGAGGGTGGCATGGGCAAACGGCACCTTGCGGGCCACGCCGAGCATGAGCCCCAGGGCGTGCTCCGCCGTGGCGTTGGTGTTGCCGTTGGGCGCGAACTTGACGATGACCCCGTTTTCCCGGGCGGCCACCAGGTCGATGTTGTCCGTGCCAACACCCCCCCGGCCCACGACCTTGAGCTTGCCGCCGTTTTTGGTCCCGGCCTCAATGACCTCGCGGGTGACCTTGGTGGCGCTGCGCACCAAAAGGGCGTCGAAATCCTTGATGTCGCCGATGAGGTCGTCGATGTCGCGCTTGACCGTGTCGACCTCGAAGCCCTCTTTGTGCAGATACTGAATCCCTTCCTCCACCAGACCGTCGTTGGCCAATATTTTCATGGATGCTCCCCGTCGTCGGTTGAATGTGCCTGTCGCAATCCGGACGATGCGCCCTGCGTCCGGTCACCCTCCCATTGAACGTCCTTGCGGCGGCCCGCATTTCGCCGCCCGCCGGTCCCTCTCCCCGGGATATGGCGGGCCGGACGCGGCGAAAAAACGGGCGTCGCCTTCTGGGGACGCCCGTTTCCCAAACCCTCTATGCCGTGGGCAGGGACGATTTCAGATCCGCAAGATAGGTTTCGAGCATCGCGGGCGTGATGTCGCCCATGTGCCCGATGCGGAAGATCGGCCGCTTGCCGTCCTTTTCAAGCTGCTCGTTGAGCTTGCCGTAGCCCGGATCGTACAGGTAGCCCTTGGCCCGCATGACTTCCTTGACGGCCTTCAAGTCCTTGACCGTGACGCCTTCCGGCACGCGCACCGTGGTCAGGGTGGCCGACCCATGCCCCTTCTGGGCGAAAAGCTCATAGCCGGACAGCCCGGACACGAAATCGGCCACCATGTCCCGCATCTTCTCGTGGCGGGCGAAGCGGTTTTCGATGCCCTCTTCATTGACGATGTAGTCGAGCTGCACGAACATCTGGTTGGCCAGGGTGCAGTTGGGCGTGGTCAGGGTCTGGAACTTCCCGGCCCGGCCGAGCTGGCCCAGGATGTCCGAGGAATGCCCCCTGTTTTGCACCTTCCCGGCCTTGTCCACGGCCTCGGCCGTGACGAAGGCGAGGCCGAACCCGGCCGGAAGTCCCAGGGACTTCTGGGTGGCGGTGCTGTACATGGCGCAGCCCGATTCGGCGATGGGGCAGGCCGCGCCGCCGAAGATACTCACCCCGTCCACCAGGGCCAGTGCCCCGCTTTGGCGGATGATCTTGCAGGCGGCAACGATGTCGTTGGTCACGCCGGTGGAGGTCTCGTTGTGGGTGATGGTCGCCACGGCGGGCTTGTGCTCACTGAGGGCCGCCTCAAGGGCCGCCGGATCGATGGCCCGGCCGGGCTCGAACTTGAGCTGCACGGCCTTTTTGCCGTTGACCACGGCCATCTTGTGGTACAGGTCGCCAAAGGCCCCCACGGACACGTTGAGCACGGTCTCGCCGTCGGCCACCAGGGAACGGATGGAGGCCTCCATGGCCGTGGAGCCGCTGCCGTTGAAGATGATGACCTGATGGTCGTCGCCCACCCCGGCCAGTTTCTTGAGGTTGGTCATGATGGGCTTGAAACGCAGGTTGTTTTCGGTATCGCGATGGCCGAACTCCGGCAGAAGCCCGGCCTGGCGGACCTGCGGCCGGATGAACGTGGGTCCGGTGATGAAAAGGGTCAGATCGGCAAAGGAGGTATCCTTCATGTCCATGGCTCCCGGGGTTTGAAATGTGGTGGCGCACCCTATTCCAAAAATGTGGCCCGATCAATTGCCCAGGCGCGCGCAATCCCATTTCCTCCCTGGAAGATGCCGGACAGCCCACCCCGTCCGCCGCTGCCCGCTGTCTATCGGCAAGCCCATCGTACGGCATGGTATTGGTTCTTTGACGGCGGGCGTGGAATGTAACCGCGTTGATTGCAGTCGTTTTGACATCCAGACATGCCGCGATTTCGCCAATTCGCTTGCGGCAACCCCGAAACGGCAGGCTTTGAGGCTCCACAACGCGCGCAATTTATGGCTTTCGGGCGTGCAGGTGGCTCGGGCAGAGCTCTCCGCTGTCCAGCACCGCAATCATGCGCTCCCACATGCGGATGTTCTCGTCGATGATGTTCTGGCCAAACGCGGCGGCCATATCCCGTCCAACCGGCCCCTGAAGCCGCGCGAGTTCCTCGCGGGCCTGGCTGCGGTACCAGGCATTGCGGGAGGCAATGCGGATATCGACAAGCCCTGCCTTGTCCATGGCGTCACGATATCGCGCCGAACTGGCCATCTCGAATCCCAGCCCCTCGGCCGCGATGTACTCCGCCATGGCCGGAGACGGCTGCTCGGTTCCCAGCAGCCAGTCCGAGGCCATGAACCGCCCGCCCGGCTTGAGAACCCGGAACACCTCGGCCATGAGGGCATGCTTGTCCTGGATGTGGATGATCGAGTCCTTGGAGAAGACCGCATCAAAACTCTTGTCGGGAAAGGACAGGTTCCCCGGCTTGACCTTGACCAGCTCGATCCTGCCATTGAGGCCCCGCGCCTGAACAAGGGCCCGCGCCCGGGCGAGTACGCCCTCCTCGACATCTATGCCCGTCACCTTTGCGGCGTCGTGGTTTTCCACCAGGGCGATGTCGATGCCCCCGGCGCCGCAACCGATGTCGAGCAGACATTTTCCCCTCAGGCTCTGGCCTTCCAGGATGCGGGCGACCTCCTCGGGTCCTCCGGGCGAGAGAAAGCCTTCGCCCCAAAGGGCCTCCAGCATGCCGATCATGTCGTCGAGGTATACATTCGTGTGGGGTGAGTCCATTTCGCGCATTCTCCCGTCGTGGTTGTCGTCTTGAAACGATCGGATCATGCACCCCGGCTCGCGGCATCGCAGCGCGGGATCCTGAGACTTGCAACCTGCATACCTCAACCCGCCTGAGGCAGTCCACATCGAACAGAAGGCGTACGGCCATCCTTACGCCGACATCTTCCTGGACATGGCGCAGAAGCGTCGCGTGGTGATTTTCGCGACTGACGGCAAAGACAAGAAGCCCTTCAGGGCTTTCGCCGCGTACACCTTGAGGCGCAGGGAAATCCCGCCAACATGATCCACGTCGTTTGCGACATGTGATCATCCCCCCTGGATGCGGCCGAGGAAACCTGCAGCAATGCCGCAGCCACTGAGGGGAGGGGACTTACTGCTTTCACGCGCACGGCTGTACATCGCGTCCGGCTGGATGGACGCAATGACTTCGTCCAGGCCACCCGTTTTCTGGCCAGGGGCCACCGGAACGCGACCTCCTTCCTCACCAGGATCTGCCTGAGCCCCCCCCCGCCGAACGTCCAAACAGGCCTACATCCTGCATGTCTCCGGCGATCAGGCTTGAGCCTGAGGGGGGAACCCCCGCCGGACTTTCAAACAGGGAATTTCCACAATAAACGCCGTAGTCCTTTGTTTTTTTGACTTATCCACAAAGCCGAGTGTTCGCATATATAATCTTGCATGTTTTGTGCGCCCGGGCTATCTGTTTGCGATGGAGTTTGCATGACCCCGGAACACCCCCGAAGCGTTGCCGAACCATCCCCCCTGCTCGATTCCCTGCTCCGGGAAAACGCGGAGTTGAAAATTCGCCTGCGCGAATGCATCGACGACCCCGCCCAGCCCCTGGAAATCGCGCGAAGCGAATTTCTGGCCAACATCAGCCACGAACTGCGTACGCCCTTAAACGGCATCCTGGGCATGCTGCAGATCCTGGCCACCACGGAGATGACCGCCGAACAGCGCGACTGCGTGGAAACGGCCCTGGACTCCAGCCGGACCCTGCTGTGGGTCTTAAACGACATCCTGGAATTCACCCGGGTGCGCTGCTCGGGTTTCGAAATCGTGCAAAGGCCCTTCAGCCCGCGCGATGTCGCCGAATCCGTGGTCCTGGCCTTCCGCCACCGGGCGACGCACAAGGGACTGTCCCTGACGGGCGTGGTCGACGACTCTGTCCCGGCCCGCCTGGTGGGCGACGGGGCCAGACTGCGCCAGATGCTGTTCCACCTCATGGGCAACGCGGTCAAATTCACGGACAGGGGGTCGGTGACCCTGGAGGTGCATGCCCTGCCCCATGGCCGCAAAGGGGAACAGATCAGCCTCCTTTTCATGGTCTCGGACACGGGCATCGGCATCCCCGACCACAAGCTGGCCGGGGTCTTCGTGCCGTTTATCCAGGCCGACGGCTCCCCGTCGCGCCGCCATCAGGGCCTGGGGCTGGGGCTGGCCGTGGTGCGGCGCATCGTGGAATGCCTGGGCGGTTCGGCGGCCCTGGAAAGCACGCCGGGCCAGGGCACCACGGTGTATCTCGGGTTGCCGTTTTTAATCCCCAACACCTCCCCCCTCCCGGGCCCGCCCGATTCCTCGGGGGACGCGCCGCCCGCCGCCGTGCGCTGTCTGCGGGTGCTGGTGGTGGAGGACAACACCATAAACCGCCTGGTGACCCTGCGCATCCTGCGCCGCCTGGGGCACGATCCCCTGGGCGTGGCCCGGGGGACGGACGCCGTGAAGGCCCTGGAGGGCGCCGTCTTTGACGCCGTCTTCATGGACATCCGCATGCCCGGCATGGATGGGGTGGACACCACCAGGGCCATCCGCAGCGACCGGTCCGGATTTTTTTCCCCCGACATCCCCATCGTGGCCGTGACCGCCAACGCCATGCCCGGGGCACGCCAGGAACTGCTGGCCCAGGGCTTTACCGACTACCTGAGCAAGCCCATGGCCATCTCCGACGTGGCCGAAACCCTGGAGCGCCTCTTCCCGGGGTCCGCCGCCTGCGTCTGATCCGATAGCGCCATTTCCGCCTCCCCGCTGCCGTCCCGAGTCCGCCCGCACTGCCCGACCCCCAAAGGCACGGACGCACCGGGCGCATTGGGCGGCGCCCACGCCGCACCATGCGGCGCGTGCGCCCGCCGGGTCGTTGTCGGCCGCTACGAAGCGCGGCCCGGCCGCCTATTTTCCCGTACCGACCTGCTCCCGGATGGGCGGGGCAAAGGCCGTGTAGGCGGCGGTCAGGCCCACGGCCACGGCCATGGCCGTGACCCCGATCCCCGGCCCCACGAAGGCGGGCGCGGCCAGGGCCAGGCGGATCAGGAGCGTCACCAGGGCGAAGCCGGAGTTGCGGAACACGGCGTGGAATCCCGGCTGGTAGGCGTGGGAGACCAAAACGATGAGGATGTCGCTGAAGATAAGGACCGTGTAGAACACCTCGAAAAACACCTGGGGCTGTCCGGTGGACAGGCTCGATATGCCCACGTTCAGCCCGAGACCGGCGAAGACGACAAGAAGCACCAGGGACAGGAACTTTTTAGAGGCCACAAAGGCATAGAGGTTCGTGCCCCGGCTGCCTGCGGGCCGGGTGGCGTGCAGCCGGTAATACCAGCCCAGGCCGAAATAGATGGCCAGGGCCCCCACGCCGTCGGCCAGAAGGGGCAGAACCGGCTCGAACCCGTCGGACAGGGAGATGGGTTCGCTGAAATGCACCAGTTCCTTGAAGGCGTTGCGGATCAGGATCAGGCACAGGATTTCGAACTGCTTGCCCACGGCCTTGGTCACGGAGCAGGGCAGGATGAAGATGAGATCGATGACCTCCTGGATGAGCACCAGGGTAAACGCCAGGCTGATGGCGTAATAATGGCTGACGGGGGTGAGGCGGGCCAGCCCCGGGGGCAGGAGGCCGCGCCGGTTCAGCTCGATCCCGGCCACCCCGACCAGAAAGACCACCACCTGGATAAGCGCCACGGCCCGCCGGGTGGCTGTGCGCTCCCAGAAGGCGTGCAGGGGATCGAAGAGGTTGGTTGTGCATTCGTAGAATGTGGGCATGGCCATGGCCGCACTCCTTCCTGGCGTCTCCAGCGGCCATCCCCGGGCGCATGGCCGCGCCGGGGTCGCCGCTGACGCGCCCACCATGAATCGGACGGCCGCAAAAGGCAACGCCGGGGCGGTGACGATACCATGCCCATGGGGCGTCAGTCGCCTGGACGGCCAATCCGGCATGTATCTTGCTTGATCTGGCGGCGGGGGAAGACCTTGCCGCCTCCCCGACCCCTTGCGGAGAACCGAACCATGCACCGCCTCGTCTGGCTCCTTGTCTTCATGTCCCTTGCGTCCTGCGCGCCGCTTTGCAGCGGGGAGCTCGAACGCCTCCAGGGCAGAAAGTCCCACGACGAACTGACCCAGGTTCCGGAACGGCAGGACTTCCGCACCCCCAGGCAAAAACTGCCCTCGTTCCTTCTGTTTTAGGGATTCCGGCTGCGGCCGACAACGCCCAACGGACGCCTCCCCCGGGGTCGCGCGCCGTGTCCATCCGCCTGCGCCGCGTCACAGCACACCCCGGCGTGACGGCGTCACTTAGAAAGACACGGGCGCTCCATGGCAGTTCGTCTCCCCCAGGGACGAAAAAAGCCCTGCAGGCGGCAGGATGGCCGCCCGCACCGGAAACCCGCCGGAATTCGCCGCAACGCCGCACGCAATCTCCGGTTCCTTTGGGGAACGCCGCACCACCACCCTCCCCGGTTCAAAAGACACGGACATGGCCACGGGTTCGGTCTCGGAATTGCCGCACAGGCTTTCCCGAAAAGCCGGCAAAATCTCTCGCTCATTCCCCGCCTGGTCCTGGATGGTCAGCCTGGTGCGTACCGTGGCGACATGGGTCAGGCGGCCCGCCGGGTCGAACTGCAGGGAATTGACGTCGCCGGTGATGCCTGTGGCGTCCGGATCAAAGGCCAGCACCCGGCCTGCCGGGGTGGGGACTTCCGTGGGCCGTCCCGGCTCCACGGACCGCAGGGCCCCGTCCGGATAAAAGGCCGCGCCGATGCGCGTCGGCATGGTCCCAACGGGGGTGGGCAGGTCCACGATCTGGCCGGGAAACAGGGTGAGGCTGCGCAGCCTGCCGCACTTGTCAAAGGCCAGGGAGAGGAATTTGGCCGTGATGCAGCCAAGCGGCGTCGACACGCCAAAGGGCGCAAGCAGCCCGGCCTCGTCCTCCTGGGTCCAGTAGGCCGAGGTCCGGCCGCACAGGGGAAAGACACGCTTGATGGCCCCGCCTGGGTAAAACAGGATCTGCTCGGCCAGCACCTTGCCTGCCGGGGTGGGCACGAGGGTGCGTTTTTCCAGGATGATGGAACGCAGCGCGCCGTCGCGATACCATTCCAGTGAGGCCCCGGTCTTGGTGCGCTCGTCCGTGGCCTCGCTGCGGGGGATGAAGGCCCCGTACGGGGTGGCGATGACGGTTCCCGGCGCGGGGATGACGGCCCGGATCGAGCCGCCTCCGTAGCGCTCCACCATGTCCTGGACGCTGAAGGTTCCGAGGCGGGTCGTGATGGTTTGCATGCTTTCCTCCACAAACATTGAGCAAATCCCATGCCTCGATTTTTTTCAATGAAACCAGGAGGGCCTAGGACATCAGACAATATTGTCGGTTCCTGGCCACAAAAATGTAGCCACGGGGTGATGCCAGGCCTGTCCATCCGGAACATCCTGTATCCGGAAACGCGGCCTCCCAAGTATTCCCTTTTCAACTACGTGCATATGCAACGGAAGGAACAAAGGTGCAGGTATAAATTGCATATTATTTGCAAAACAATTCAACTCTGATATGAATACACTCCTCATTCGTTGTTTCTGCATTGACATTCCCCTGCGACTTTGGAACAAGCAGTGAATCGAAATCCCGTCTGCACACCACGGAGGCCTTCGTCATGAAACTTTCGACCAAGCTCATTGCATCCTTTGGCCTGCTCATCGTCCTGCTCCTGGTCAGCGGCGGGATATCATTCATCATGACCAGCGACATCTATGAAGACACGGAGGATCTGGCCAAAAACTGGCTGCCGAGCATCGAGACCCTCGGCCTGATCCAGAACAAATTCCAGGCCCTGCGCCGCAACGAACTCGTCCACATCACCACCACGGAACAGGCCGAGATGCGGGAATACGAGGCCGCCATGGAAAAGGAGATCGCCGACCTCAAGGCCGCCCAGGCAACCTACGAGAAATTGATCTCCTCCCCCGAGGAGCGCACGGAATATGGAATATTCAAATCGGCGCTCGACGGATACCTGGCCGCCCATCCCACCCTGATCCAGCATTCCCGCAAAAACGAAAACGACGCCGCCAAGGCCCTGATCCTCGGAGACTCCAGAAAATATTTCCGGGACGCTTACGCCTCTCTGGACAAGCTCATCGAGATGAACAACAAGGGTGCGGACGTCTCCGTGCACAAGGCTGAAGCGGAATACCATTCCAGCGTGAACTACACCATCGCCATCCTGTCCTTCGCCCTCCTGGTGGGCATCGCCGCCGCCACCCTGGTCATCCGAGGGGTCACGCGCCAACTCGGCGAGGATCCCGGATACCTTTATGATATCGCCGGGAAGATCGCCGCAGGCGACCTCACCGTGGCCTTCCGGCCCCAGAAGACCGAGGGCGGGGTCTATGCCGTCTTAAAAAAGATGGTCGACACCCTCAAGGCCAAGATTGCCGAGGCCGACGGCAAGGCTGCCGAGGCCGCCCAGAAGGAAAAGGAGGCCCTGGCGGCCATGCAGGAGGCCGAGCAGGCCAAGGCCCTGGCCGAGACCGCCAAGCGCGACGGCATGCTCCAGGCCGCCGCCCGCCTGGAGGGCGTGGTGGCCACCGTGTCCTCGGCCTCGGAAGAGCTTTCGGCCCAGATCGAGCAGTCCAGCCGGGGTTCCGAAAGCCAGGCCCAGCGGGTGGGCGAGACGGCCACGGCCATGGAGGAGATGAACGCCACGGTGCTCGAGGTGGCCAAAAACGCCTCCCAGGCCGCCGAGACCTCCGACACGGCCAAGAAAAAGGCCCAGGAAGGCTCCGGCGTGGTGGAGCAGGTCATCCGCGAGATCGCCAACGTGCAAGAACAGGCCGTGACACTCAAAACCGACATGGACACCCTGGGCAAGCAGGCCGAGGGCATCGGCCGGATCATGAACGTCATCTCGGACATCGCCGACCAGACGAATCTTTTGGCCCTAAACGCCGCCATCGAGGCCGCCCGGGCCGGGGATGCGGGCCGCGGCTTCGCCGTGGTGGCCGACGAGGTCAGAAAACTGGCGGAGAAGACCATGACCGCCACCAAAGAGGTGGGCGAGGCCATAAGCGGCATCCAGCAGGGCACCAGGCGCAACATCGAAAACGTGGAGCGCTCCTCCCACTCCGTAGAGGAAGCCACGAAACTGGCCAAAAAATCCGGAGAATCCCTGACCGAGATCGTGAGCCTGGTGGATGCGGCCTCGGATCAGGTGCGCTCCATCGCCACGGCCTCGGAGCAGCAGTCCTCGGCCAGCGAGGAAATCAACCGCTCCATCGAGGAGATCAGCACCATCTCCTCGGAGACCAGCCAGGCCATGGGCCAGGCCGCCCAGGCCGTGTCCGAACTGGCCCGCCAGTCCCAGGAACTGCAAAGCCTTATCGAAGACATGCAGTCTGAAAACGGAGGGAGGGGGTCAAGCTCCCGGGCCATCGCAGGCAGCCCCCGCAAGCCCGGCGGCGCTGCCCGGCCCATGCGGGCCCTGGCCTGAGCCTGAAACAGCCGTCCCCGGTCGCGTATGCGCCCGAAGGACAGGTCCGGCCTGGGTCGTCTGGCGTCGCGTAGCCAACCTCCCCTGCCGCGCCCGCGACCGGCAGGCACACAGATGACCGCAGGGCCGCTTCCGCAGCACAGGGAAGCGGCCCTTTTATGCGCCCTCCTGCCGCGTCCGGAAAAAGACCTCGGTGCCCGGCCTAGGCCAGTTCGTCGATATCGAGCGCCCGGCCGCAGCCCGGGCACGCCCCCCGACGCCTGCGGAAAAGCCGCCGCCCAAGGGAAAACACCGTGGTCCAGGACCGGCCGGAAAACCGGTATTCCACCAACACAGGCGCGCCGCAGGAACAATACCGCCGTTGCATGTTCGTCCTCCGCTGTATAAACAGTTGTTCATAATAATAAACACGTGGGACAAAAAAAATTTCCCCTTCCATCCCCGGCCTCCCGGCTTACAATTCCCGCCCCACCCAGACCACCCGGCCGATGACCCGCAAGCCCTCGATCTCCTGGCCGCGCAGTTCGATGGGCGCATAGTCCCGGTTGTCGCTTAAAAGCACCACCATGCCCGGACGTTTCTCCACCCGCTTGACCAGGACCGTGTCCTCCACGCCGAAGGCGTACACCGCGTGGGCGAAGATGCGCGACTGGGACTGGTCGATGAGCACCATGTCCCCATGGCGTATCTCCGGCTCCATGCTCACCCCCACCACGTCCATGAGCACCATGCGCTCGGGCTGGCCCTTGCGCCGCAGCCACTGGGACCGGAAGGCGAAATATCCCGACACGTCCGACTCGGTCTCAAGCGACCCGCCCCCGGCGCTGACCCGGGCCCGGACCTTGGGCACCAATAAAAAACCCTCGGGCGCGGCCTGCTCCCCGCCATCGTAGTCCCCGGACTGGCCGCCCGGGCCGCCCGGTCCCCCGACGCCGGTCAGCAGCCACTGCGGATCCACGCCGAAAAGCCCGGAAAGGGTCAGGGCCCAGGATTTCGGCACCGAGTCCTTGTTCTTGGCCTGGGTCACGGCGGAACGGTGCACCCCCAGGAGCCCGGCCAGTTCGGACTGGCTCTTCACCCCGCAGGTCCGTCCGGCCCGCTGAAAAAAGGCGTCGAATTCGCCGTGCACGCTTCCCCCTTCGGCCCGTTTGCCTGTTGCGACAAATAAACAAAAGCGCAACGCAGGTCAACAATAAAAATCCGGCCCGGGGGTCTTACGGCCTGGCTGGTTCGGGCAAGGCCTGGGGCGGGGCCGTGGGCAGGGTGACGATCAGGTGGGTTCCGTCGTCGGGACTGGAGGTGAAGCGGATCGATCCGCCGTGGGTCTCGGTGATGAGCCGGGCCACATACGTGCCCAGCCCCGTGCCGCCCTGCTTGCCCACGGTGTTGTAGCGTTCGAAGAACCTGGCCCGGGCCGCCTCGGGAATGATGCCCTGGTTGTGCACGTCCACGGTATGGGCCGTCTCCCCCAGGTGGATGGACACGGTGACCACGCTGTCCTCGGGGGCCGCCTCCACGGCGTTTTTGACCAGGTTGGCGAACAGGTTCTCCAGGTGGTCCTTTTCGCCGCGAAAGATGATGGGGCTGGTCAGGGAGATGTCCTGCCCGTCCATGGCGAAGCTTACGCACACGGACTTGTTCACGGCCAGGGGCCGCAGGTCGTCGTGGATGCGCCGAAACACCCCGGCCATGTCCACATCCTGGGGCGCAAGCTGGTAGGAGCGCTGCTCCATCTTGAAATAATCCAGGGATTTCTTGATGAAATCCATCATCTGGCGGCCGCTGTTCTGAATGTAGGCCAGGTATTCGCGCTGCTTGTCCGTGAGGTTCTGGTTTTTCAGGAGGAGCTGGGCGAAGCCCACGATGCCGATCAGGGGCGTTTTCATGTCGTGGCGGGTGATGCGCTCCACATCCTCGCGCAGCCGCTCCAGGCGGCGGCGTTCGGTGATGTCCTGGGCGAAGATGGCCACCTTGTCCACGCCCCCGGCGTCGTCGAAGACCGGCGAGACCATGACGTCGTGCACCGCCCCTTTGCGCTCGTCCTCGAAACGCACGGGACGCCGTTCGCAGCAGGCCTCCCACACCCGGGACATGCCCCGCTCGAAGAGATCCCACTCCTGGAATTCGTGGAAATGCCGCCCGGTCAGGGACTCCGGCGTGCCGCCGAGCTGTCTGGCCCCGATGTCGTTGATGGCCAGGATGGTCCCGTCCACATCCACCAGAAAGGCCGATTCCGTGGTGGCGTTGAGAAGCGTCCGGGACACCCGCTCGCTGCGCCGCAATTCCTCTTCCATGCGCCGCCGTTCGGTGATGTCGTCCATGAGCCCGATAAGCGACACGACCTGCCCGTCCTCGCCGCGCACGGCCGAGACATGCAGCCTGCCGGTGAACCGGCCCCCGTCCCGGCGACGGAAAAGGGCCTCGTAGGTGATGCTGCCCCGGGTCTTCTCCAGGGCATCGAGAAGCCGCACCCGGCTTTGCGGGTCGTCGTAGATCTGCCGCCCGATGTCCGTGACCTCTTCCATGGCCTGCTCGACGCTGGCGAAACCCAGCATGGCGGCCATGACCTGGTTGATCTCCTCGAACCGGCCGGAGGCCGTGGTCCGGAAAATCCCCAGAGGGGCGTTTTCGAAGATGGCCCGGTATTTTTCCTCGGCCCGGCGGTACCCCTCCATGGCCTCCTTGATGTCGGTCACGTCACGGCCCACGGCCTGGTATTCGACCACGGCCCCGGCCTCGTCCATGATGGCCCGGTACAGCCATTCCTGCCAGCGCACCCGGCCGTCGGGCAGATTGGCCCGATGCACCAGGGCGGTCATGCTCCGGTTGGGACCCAGGCCGGAGATGGCCCGGCGCACCTCGCCGACCTCCGGATCCGTGGCCTGGACCGGAAAGGGCCTGCCCAAAAGCGATCCGGGGTTTTGGCCGTGGTAGCGGCAAAAGGCGGGATTGACGTAGGTGAGGTTGCCCTGGGGGTCGTAACGGCAGATGAGCTCGTCCTGATCCTCCACGATGTCCCGATAGCGGGCGTCCGCCTGTGCCGGGGCCGCTTCCTCCCGACGCCGGGCGGCCCCGAGGATGTCCGATTCCATGAACCGTCCGCGCAGGGACCGCAACTCCTGGACGAGCAGGGCCTTGTCCTTTTTTCTGGGCACGCGTTCCTCGTTTGGCTTCGTGGCGTCATGGCGCGGACCGCCCGAAAGTTGGGGCTACCTTTTTTCCCGCCAGGGGTAAAGGCCCGCTTTGGCTGGCAGTCATGAAAATCGGCCTGGGCTCTAAAGTGCCGGGCACATCCGTCCGATAAGGACTAAAACCTCCAAACCGGACTGCTTGGGGGACAACACGCAATCAGGATAAGATTGTGAGCAAGCGAGCTTCCCTGGCCGCCCCCATTTCCGTGCTCTCTGAGGAAGAAATCCTTGCACGCTCCCGCAAGGTCGCGGAACTCAAGCGGAAGGTTCAATCAGGAACCTATCTCATTCGCCAGTACGACATCATCGAGGGCCTGCTCGACGCCTGGGCCAATACCCAGAACTGAGCCGCCCCCCGGGCGGGACCACGGCGGATTGGAAACCGCCGTGAACCCTGGAAAGATGATGCGGGCATGGTGCAAAAAGAGGCGGCCGCCTCCTTCTGATGCATTTCCATACAGCGCGTCCCCCAGGATGGGATGGCCCATGGCGGCCAGGTGGGCCCGTATCTGGTGCCTGGCCCCCTTGGCGATGACCGCCCGCACCAGGGTCAGGCCGGTTCCCGGATCGTGACCAAGGGGCGTGACCGCCGTGCGGCGCAGGGGGTCGTCCGTGTCCCGGTCGCGCACCCGGGTCTTCACCCGGTGCGCGGTATCCAGTTCCCTGGCCGTGGTGAACGGGGCCTCGATCCGGCCCTGCACCACGGCCAGATAGGTCTTTTCCGCCTCGCCCCGGTCCTCGGCCAGCCGGAACTGCCGGACCGCCTCCGGGCTGAAGGCCACGGCCACGATGCCCGAGGTGGCCGTGTCCAGCCGCCCCAGAAGCACGGGCTCCCGGCCGGGGAACAGCCCGCCCAGGTGGTCCTCCAGGCTCTCCTGCCCGCCCGGGCCGATGGACGCCGTGGCCAGCCCCCCGGGCTTGTCCACGGCCCCGTAGTCCGCTCCCTGGGCCAGCACCGCAAGCCCCGCAGGGACAGCCCCCGTGCCCGGGCGTACCACGCCCGGACGCAGGCGCACACGCACCTCGGCCCCGGCCCGGACCCGAAACGCCGCCTGACGCGCCCGTCCGTCCACCGTGACCTCGTTTTCCGCAAACACCCGGCGCAGCCGCCGCAGCCCCAGGCCCGGGAAGACAAGGCCCAGCACCCGGTCCAGGCGTTGCCCGGCGGCGGCGGAGGGGATCGTCAGTGAAACGGGCGCGCCCGGCGCGTCCGGCGCGTTCATTTCGTCCATCTCGACCATTTCGCCCATTTCGTCCATTTGGTTTGAGACGTCCGGGATGTCCGTCCTGTTTGGGCCGGACTCGCCAGGCACGGCGTCGCCAGGCACGGCGTCGCCAGGCACGTCGCCCCATGGACGCCGATCAGGATTGTCGGGCATGGGAAAAACCCCTCCGGCGCAGGGCAGACGCCTGCCGGGATCGTCGCGCCTTGCCGGTCCCGGCCAAGGCGTCTATGATGCCAGAACACGCGTCCGGTGCAAACCGGACAATCCCGCGCGGCCAGGGAGGCCCGGCATGATCGAACGGGTCAAGGCGTCCGCCGGGTCCGGCAAGACCCACCGCCTCACCGAGCGTTTCGTCTCGCTGCTCCTGTCCGCCTCGGAATCCGCGCCGCCCCCCTCCTGCGGCCGCGTCCCGGAAGACGCGGGCGATCCGGCCCCCTACGGGGCCGCCGACATCCTGGCCATCACCTTCACCAACAAGGCCGCCACGGAGATGAAGTCCCGGGTGGTGACGGCGCTCAAAACCCTGGCCCTGGCCCGCGACGCCGCTCCCGGGGGCGCAGCCCGGACCCGCAAGGCCGCCCGGGAGCTCGACCTGCTGTTGCGCCACGCCGGACGCCTGAACGTGCGCACCATCGACAGCCTGCTGGCCCTTCTCCTGAGGCTGTTCTCCCTGGACATGGGGCTTTCCCCGGATTTCGAGACGGTCTTCGACAACGCCCGGCTCTTCGATCCCCTCTTCGACCGGCTGGCGGCCCGCCTGGACTCGGGGGACGCGGAGCTGGCCGGACTCTTCGCACAGGCCGCCGACGCCGTGGTGCGCAGCGGCGAGACCGGGTTTCTCATCCGCGCCGCCGTGCTGGCCCGCCTGCGCCGGGTGTTCGACCATCTGGCCGCCGGGGACGGCCCCCTGCCCGACGTCGACCGGGAGACCATCACCCAGGACGCCGAGCGCCTGACCGCCAAGCTGCGCCACGCGGCCCTGGCCATCCTTGAGGCCATGCAGGCGGGCGGCGTGGAGCCGGTCTCCTACTACGCCAGCCTGTTGGCCCGCACGGCCGAACTGGCGTCGCTGACCGCGCCCGCGGCATCGGCCTATGCGGGCAAGGCGGACGTGGCCGACTGCCTGAAAAAGACCTCCCGGGACAAGGCCGGACCCGGACTCGCCGAACTGCACCGGACCTTCACGGCCCTGCACGCCCTGGCCAGCCGGGACATCCCCCTGTACGCCGACGTCCTGGACTGGCTGCCCTTCACCGCCCTGGCCGGGCGGCTGCTCGTGGGCCTGCCGGAGATGATCCGCGAGGAAGGACTTCTGCCCGCCGCCTTGTGGCCGTCGCGGGTGGAGCAGGCCCTTGGCGGCGGCGCGGCCGTGCCCGACGCCTGGTGCCGCATGGGCGCCCGCCTGACCCACCTGCTCATCGACGAATTCCAGGACACGAGCCTAAGCCAGTGGGCCGTCCTCGACCTTCTGGCCGCCGAATGCCTGTCCCGGGGCGGCGGACTTTTTTACGTGGGCGACGTCAAGCAGGCCATCTACGGCTGGCGCGGGGGCGCGGCCGGGCTCTTCGACACGGCCGTGACCCGCTCGGGCCTGGACCGCCTAAGCCCCCCCAGGGACGAGACCCTGCCCTGCAACTGGCGCAGCGCCAGGGCCGTTGTGGACTTCAACAACCGCTTTTTCAGCCTGCTTGCCGATCCCCGCACGGCCGGCATCGCCGCCGACCAGCTTCTTCCCAAGTCCCCGCCCCGGATTCGCCTGGAACTGGCCGGGCGGCTGGAGGCGGCCTACGCCGATTGCGCCCAGGCCCTGCCGCCGGGGCGCGACGTTCCCCTGGGCCGGGTGGCCGTGCGCCGCCTGCCCGGCGGGACCGCAGCCGCCTATGCCGAAAACGTCCGGGAGGCCTGCCTGGAACTTTTAACCGCCGACCTCCTGCCCAGGCTCGGGCCGTCGGGGGTGGCCATCCTGGCCCGCACCAACGTCCAGGCCGAGGACATCAGCCGCTGGCTGGTGGGGGCGGGCATCCCGGTGGTCACGGAAAACAGCCTGCGCCTGGCCGACCACCCCCTCATCCGGGCCCTGGCCGCCTTTCTGGCCTTTGTGGACTACCCCGGGGACAACCTGGCCTTTTTCACATTTATTAGCGCCCCGGAACTCTTTTCCCCGGTGTCGGGACTGCCGCCGGGGGCGATCCACGACTGGGCGGCCCGCACCGGCGAAGGCCGACGCCGGGGGAGCCTGGCGGCGGCCTTCGCCCGGGATTTCCCCGACCTGTGGGAGCGCCTGGTGCGCCCCTTCGCCCGGCAGGCCGGGCTCACCGGGGCCTACGACCTGGTGCGGGAGCTGGTGGCGGCCTACGGGGCGCTTTCCCGCCGCCCCGGGGACGAGCCCTTCGTGCGCCGGTTCCTGGAGGTGCTCTATCTGGCCGAGGAACGCGGGGCCGGGTCGGTGTCGGCCTTTTTGTCCTGGTGGACCCAGAGCGGCTTCGAGGAAAAGGCCCCCCAGCCCGAGCATCTGGAGGCCGTGCGGGTGTTGACCGTGCACAAGGCCAAGGGCCTGGAATACCCGGCGGTCATCGTGCCCTTCCACCATTTCCGGGCCGATCCCCCGGCGGACTTCGGCCGCGTCGCGCTGGACGGCCGCGAGGCCCTGGCCCCCATGGGCGAGGCCATGGGCGAGGAGCAGCAGATGCGGCGCGTGGAGGCCTGCCTGGAGCAGGTGAACCTGGTCTATGTGGCCTGGACCCGGGCCGCCCGGGAACTGCACCTCTTTGCCCCGATCCCTCCCCTGGCCGGGAAATACCCCGTGACCCGGGCCCTGGATGCGCTTTTTGCCGACATGGGGATCACGGACGCCGAGGCCTTTTTCGGCGAGCCCCCGGCCAGGCCCGGGGCCGTGGCCTCCCCGGAGGCCCCGGCCCCGGTTCCGGAACCGGTTCCGGAACCGGCGGCGTCCGCGCCCCCTGCCGGGCCGGACGGCCCGGAACCCCTGCATGTCCTGCCGCCCTTGTCCTGGATCATGCGGCTTAAGGTCTACCGCAACTCCGTGCGCGACGTGCGCGACAGCCTGGGATTCACCGAGAAAAAACGGGGCCTGGCCGCCCATGCCGCCGTGGAGGCCCTGCGCCGCATGGATCTGGCCGATCCCGCCGCCCCCCTGGCGGCCGCCCGGGAGGCCCTGGCCGGACGCGACTGCGCCCCCCCGGACCCGCGCCAGACCGAAGACGCGGCCGCAGACATCGCCCACGGCCTGGCCTGGCTGCTTTCCCTCCCGGACATGGCCGAAAACCTGGCCCACGGCCTGTCCGAGCGCGACATCCTGGACGAGGGCGGCCGCAGGCACCGCCCGGACCTCCTGGTCTTTCGGCCGGAGCACACCCTGGTGGCCGACTTCAAGACCGGCGCGCCCTCCCCGGAACACGCCGCCCAGGTACGCCGCTATCTGCGTCTGGCCGGGGTCCTGCCCGAACACACGGCCCGGTTCGGCGCAGACCCGGAAAAACCCCGCCGCCTGCGCGGCCTGCTCCTCTACCTGGATCGCCGCGAGGCGGTCCGGGTGGATCCGGAATAAGCCATGCCCGCCCCCATCGCCCCCCACCGGCCGTCCATCCTCCTGGTTCCCTGGGACCGGGACTTCATCGACGCCGTGGCCGAAAGGCTCCTGGCCGCCACGTCCGGGGATTTTCGCCGGGTCACGGCGCTTTTCCCCCTGCGCCGGGCCGGGCGGTTTCTCATCGACCGGCTGGCGGCCCATCCGGGCCTGGGCAAGCCCTGCCTGCTGCCCCGGATCGCCGCCGTGGACCAGTGGCTGGCCGAACTGGGGCGGATCGTGCACGGCCGCCCCCTGCGCCTGCTCGATCCCCTGGGGCGGGTGGGCCTTTTGCACGCCGTGGTGCAGGATCTGCAAAAGGGGCTGGGGGATGCGCCCTGGACCGGGGACCGGGTGTTTCCTGCCGAACTGCACCGCTTTTTCCCCTGGGGCCTGCGCCTGGCGGAGCTGTGCGAGGAGCTTTTCCGCCACGGCGTGGCCCCGAAAAACATCATACACGCCACGGCCGACGTCCTGCCCCCGGCGGCGGCCATCCTGGAAAACCTCAAGGCCATCCACCAGTCCTACCGCGCCCGGCTGCTGGCCTGCGAATCGGCCACCCCGGGGCTGTGCCAGGCCATGGCCGCCGAAAACGCGGCCGAAGCCGCGGCGCGGCTGGCCGATGAACGCCTGTTCGCCTGCGGCTTCTTCGCCCCCTCGGGCAGCGAGGAAAAACTCTTCCGGACCCTGTTTGCGGCCGGGAGGCTGGAGATTCTGTGCCACGGCGATCCGCTTTTGGCCACGGACCCGGCCCGGGCCCACTTCAGTTGCCGGGAGCTTTCGGGTCTGGCCCGCCGCCTCGGCGCGGCCATGGTCCTGCACGGCCAGGCCCTGCCCTCGCGGCCCGCCACGGGTCGCCGCAAACGCGCCGACGCCGCCCCGCAGCACTCCCTTTTCCCCGAGGCCGCCCCGGACGCGGCCCATGACCTGCTGGCCGCCAAGACCATCCGGTTCCACGAGGGCTACGACCTGCATTCCCAGCTCGTGGCCTTCTCCCGGGAGCTGGCCCACGCCCCGGACACCGCCGACACGGCCGTGGTCCTGCCGGACACCGGGCTTCTCATGCCCGTTTTGCACCATCTGCCCCGGCGCGACGTGAACATCAGCATGGGCTATCCCCTGGCCCGGTCCTCGGTCAGCCGCCTCATCGAGACCATCCTGCGCCTCCAGGAAACGCGGCTTGGTCCCGGGCGCTATGCCTGGCGCGAGATGGTGGCCTTTTTGCGCCATCCCTATCTGAAGATGCTCAAGGCGGGCGAGGCCGAACCCCTGCGGCCGCTTTTTTCCGCCTGGGAGCGGATCGTGCGCCAGGGGGGCAGGCACCTGGATCCC
The DNA here is from genome assembly GCA_031082225.1 of Desulfovibrionaceae bacterium. Lineage (GTDB taxonomy): Bacteria > Desulfobacterota > Desulfovibrionia > Desulfovibrionales > Desulfovibrionaceae > Desulfolutivibrio. The sequence continues at coordinate 68,412 of JAVHLG010000010.1, forward strand.
TTTTCCCTGCCGCCGCCCGGGGAGGACGCAAGTGGACACCGGACGGACCCGGACGCCGCCGCCGACGCCGCCGCCGACCAGGAAGCAGCCACGGCCCTGGCCGCCCGGGTGCTTGCGGTCTGCCTGCGGGCCTTCGAGGACGTGAAAACCCCGCGCGAACTGGGCGACGCCCTGGCCGGGCTGGCGGGGCTTCTCCTCGACGAGGCCCATGCCGGGGACATCTGGGAGCGGTTCCTCATCGACGCCGAGTGCCTGTTCCGGGTCACCAGCTCCGTGATCCCGGCCCTGCGCGGCGGCGACCTGGCCGACGAGCCTTTTCCGGCCCGCACGCTGTTCACCATCCTGCGCGGGCTGCTTGCGGCCGAGCGGGCGGCCTTCGAGGCCGAGCCCCTGTCCGGGCTCCAGGTCATGGGCATGCTGGAAACCCGGCTTCTGTCCTTCTCGCGCATCTATCTGCTGGACGCCGTGGAGGACCGCCTGCCGGGCGTGGCCCCCCACGATCCCCTCCTGCCCGACGCCCTGCGCCATCTGCTGGGCCTGTCCGACAGCCGCCAGCGCGACGCCGTGGCCGCCTACACCTTCTACCGGCTGATCATGGGGGCCTCGGAGGTGGTGCTCTTCTACCGGGCGGGCGTCGTGAGCACCGGGCTTTTCGACGACAAGCCCATGCGCAGCCGGTTCGTGGAGCAGCTCTTGTGGGAGATGGAACAGCGGCGCGGCGCGGTCATCAAACCCGGCGAACCGCCGCTTTTCGCGGTCTCCCTGCCCCTGCGGCCCATCCCGCCCCGGGACGCCTCGGTGGAGAAGACCCCGGAGGTGCGCGCGGCCCTGGACCGGGTCTTGGCCAGGCCCCTGTCCGCCAGCCTCCTGGACGCCTACCTGACCTGCCCCCTGCGGTTTTATTACGGCCGGGTGCTGCGCCTTGCCCCCCTTGACGAGGTGGCCGAGGAAGGGGACGCGGCGGAACTGGGCACCCTGGTGCACGAGGTCTTGCGCGAGACGTTCGCGCCGCTTCTGGACCGGGAGATCGAGGGCGCGGACATCCCCCTGGCGCCGCTTCTGGGCCGGTTCGAGGCGGCCCTTTCCGCCGCGCCCTTCTTTCACGCCCTGCCCCCGGACGGACGGCTCGGGCTGGCCCGCGCGGGCCGGGAGCGGCTGCGCCGCTTCGTGGCCGGCATGCCGCGCACCACGCCCGTCGCCCTGGAGACGCGGCTGTCCGTGAACATGAACGGGGCCGGGCGGGAATGGATTGTGACCGGCACGGTGGACCGGGCGGACCGCCGGGAGGAGGGCATCGTCATCCTGGACTACAAGACCGGCAAACCGCGCAAGCCCGGGGCGGCCCTGTGGGAGGACGAGGACTTCTGGGACCGCCTTGGCGACCCGGGGGCCAGTGCGGACGAGGAGCTTCTGGACGAGGTCCGCGACCGGGTGCAGAGCGTGCAACTCCCCCTGTACGCCCACCTCTACGCCAGGGCCATGGGCGAGCCCCCCTTTGAGGCGGCCTGCGTGGAACTGCGGCGAAGCGGCGAGGAGTGCGGGCTTTTCGGGGAGAAGACGCCCCCCGGGGTGCGCCGGGAGGCGATCCTCACGCGCACGCCGGTGCTCGTGGACTATCTGGTGCGGCACATGCTGGAAACCCCGCGCTTTGCGCCGCAGCCCTCGCGGGCCTGCGACTGGTGCGAGTTCCGGGCGCTGTGCGGCACGGGCCATGATGGGTCATGACCGACCCGCCCCCCGGCCATGTTGCGCCACCCCGCCAAGGTCGCGTCTTCAGCAGCAGAAGACGGCAATGGCGACAAATTCCTTGCCAATACATGATCCTGATGCGTATTCTGTGTACAGGCTTTATATTTGCATTTGTATATTCCAGTTCGTGAAATTTCTTTCCAGACCCTTTTGCGCATCCTGTTGCACGTTTTCAGGGAGGTTGGCGCCGCACGGCCTTTCGCCCCCCGGGAATGTCGCATCCCTGGCTGCATGTCCCGGGCGGCGGCGACGATTTACGTGTGGCGACGAAATGGGAAAAAACGTCATCTCCACCGCAACGCGGGAGGACATCATGCGACAGCCATCGTCATCGAGTCGGTTCGCCCGGCTTGGCCTCATCCTGTTGACGGCCCTGATCGGCCTTGCCCTGGCGGGACAGGTCCGGCGGGCCATGGCCGCCGCAGGCGACGGCAATGGCGACGCCCTCGTGGCCCTGGCCCGGGTGGACATTGCGGGCGACGTGCGCGCCATCCCCCTGCCGGTTCATGCCGTGGTGACGGACGGCCGCGGCGTATCCTACGCCCTGGTTCTGGCCTCCGCCGACCGGTTGCACGACTCGGGCGTGGCCCACACGGTCCTGGACCAGGCCCCGGCGGGCACGCGCTACCTCCTGGGCGTCTCCCGCGATCCCGCCCCGCGCCAGGCGGCCGCACGCGCCCTGCCGGTCCTGCATGACGACGGTCGGCGGGTCATCCTGCGCGACGCCCCCGGGCTGACCGCCTCCGTAAGCCGCCTGGGCCTTTTTCCCCGGCCGCTCAGGCCGACGCCCCTGGACTTCGCCGTACGGGAAGCCCTCCCCGGGAAACCCCGGGCGGCCGTCGCCAAAGACCCCCGGGTGGAGGCCATGATCGACAAGGTCACCAACCAGGCCATCAACGACGCCATTTCCGACCTCAGCGGCGAGCGCCAGATCACGGTGGACGACGAGCCCTACACCATCACCACCCGGCACACCGCCTCGGGCACGCCCATCGAGAAGGCCACGGAATTTATCCGCGAGCAGGTCCAGGCCCTGGGCCTGACCGCCTCCTTCCACGACTGGACCAGCGGCGAGTATTCCGGACGCAACGTCATCGGGGTTCTCCCGGGCGTCGCCGCGTCCCCGAAGATCGTCCTCATGGTGGCCCACCTGGACAGCACCAACGACACCACCGTCAACCCCGCCGATCCGGCCCCGGGCGCGGACGACGACGGCAGCGGCTGCGCCGCGCTTTTGGCCTCGGCCGCGGCCATGAAAAACGCCAGATTCGAGAACACCATCCAGTTCGTTTTCACCACCGGCGAAGAAAACGGCCTGCTGGGCAGCGCGGCGTACGCCAAGAAGCTCCATGACGACGGAGAAAACGTCGTCGCCGTCGTCAACCTGGACATGATCGCCTACAGCACCCAGGAAAATCCCATCCAGAACCTGCACACCCGGGCCGCCTCAGACCCGACCGGATATGCGCAGGACATGGAGATCGCCAACCTGTTCATCGACGTGGTCAACGCCTACGGTTTGTCGGACAGCCTCATGCCGGTGATCCTCTCGGAGGGCAACGACGAGGGGGACCACTACAGTTTCTGGGAAAATCAGTTTCCGGCGATCATGGCCATCGAGGACGACAACAACTTCAATCCCAACTACCACTGCAACCAGGATCTGGACCTTTTGAAATATTTGAATCTCGACTACGCCACGGCCAACACCAAGGCCGCCCTGGGCACCGCGGCCCATCTGGCCGTTCCCCTGTCCCGGCCGCCCGCCATGCCGGGCACGTCGCTTTTGCTCCTGGGAGAGGACTAAGGGGGCGTGGACGGCGCATGAGGGACCGCCGCCGCTGCCTGCGCGACCGGGGCCAAGCGGCGTCCGGCCGCAGGACCGTTGCATGGCCCGGCCCGCAACGCACCCTTGGACGCTCACGACGCGGCGACAGCGCCCTGTCCTGGAAATCCGCATCTGCGGATTTCCAGGACAACAACCAGCGTTTTTCCGGGACGCTGGGCGAGCGTCACGTTCCGCACCTGGCTGAGTATTGAATTGACGTCGGCGCAGCCACAAGCTGGCATAAATACCCGCTGCCCACGTGCATCAAACGTCCACTTCTTTGTGGTACGACATGCTAGCGCGCGTCGTCCCAGTCGTAGTACCGAAGCGCGACCTGCGTCCCGATCCACCGGAAGGGCTCGGGTGGGATGTAGGGCAGCGTATCCCCGGCATACGGCGTCTCCAGCCAGGGATGCGTTTTTCCCTGGTGCAGCGCGGCGATGACCTCCCCGAAAAGAAACGACAGGTTGACCCCCTGCCCGTTGTAGGCCAGCCCGTAAAAAATGTTGCGGTGTTTCCCCGTCACCCCGACGCCCGGCGTGCCGTCGAAGGACATGCCCAATATCCCACTCCAGACGTATTCGAACCGCATGCCCCGCAAGGCTGGATACATGCGCCAAAGCTCGGCCTGCATCATATCGGAGATGGCGGACAGGTTACCGCGATAGCACACGCCGTTGCCGAAGAAGTATTCCGCGCTGCCCCCGCCGATGACGATGCGGTCATCCGGCGTCAGCACAACGTGGTACAAGGCGTTTCGCGAATCGAAAAACGGCAGGCGGCTGTCCCAGGCCATGTCGGCAAGCTGGCCGCCGGTCAGGGGCGGGGTGACCGCGGTCTGGACGTGCAGGGGCATGACCTGGCTTTTGAAATATCCCAGCTTGGGCGTGTAGCCGTTGGTCGCCAGCACGATGGCCTTGGCGCGCACCGTGCGCCTGCCGTCGCCCACGCGCAGGACGATGGTCTCGCCCTCCTCGATGCCCGTCACCGGGCTGTCCCCGAAGAGGCGCACCCCGGCCTCCAGGGCCGCCTTGGCCAGGGCCCTGACCAGCTTCATGGCGTGCACCGAGCCGCCATGGGGGTCGTAGACCCCGCCCGCGAACACCTCCGTCCCCAGTTCCCGGGCGGTCTCGTCCCCGTCCATCAGTTCCAGGGGAATTCCGGCCTTCACCGCCTGCTCCACGTACTCCTCGTAATAGGGCAGGTCTTCCTCGTCCACAAAGGTGTGCACATATCCATCCAGTTGCAGATCACAGTCCCCGCCCGTGCTCTGAACCAGCCTTCGCAGCGAGGCCATGCCCGCAACCGTCAGGTCGTAGACCAGCTTGTGGGTCTCAAGGTCGCTGGCGATCTCAAAGGACTCCACGCCGGTCTGGGGCAGCACCATGCCGCCATGCCGTCCCGACGCGCCGTGCCCCACCTGCCGCGCCTCCAGCAGGACGACGTCAAGCCCCGGGGCGGCCCTGGCCAGATGCCAGGCGCTGGAAAGGCCGGTATAGCCGCCCCCGATGACGGCCACGTCCACGCTCAGATTCTCCTGCAAGGGCGGGCTGGCCGGGGGTTTTTCCAGGGCCCAATAGCTGTCGTTGGGATCGAAGCACGGCCTGGACTCGCCCAGGGCGTAGGGAATGCCGATGCCCGCAGCAGCCACGGCCCCTCCCGAAAGGGCCGCCAGCTTGAGAAAGCTCCGCCTGGAGTGTTTCGTCTGCATCCCTGCCCCCCTCCCGCGTGTTGATCCGGCGCGATCCGCCGCGCCGCGCCTTGCGGGGCCTCCCCCCGCGCGCCCCTCTCCCCTGCCTGTGGCACGTCACTGCAGATTTCTCGGAATCTTCCGCTGCCAGCGTTTTTCCCGAACCAGCCTGCCGTTTTCGGTCAGACGGCGGGAGACGGCCAGGGTGAACTCCCTGTCATCGGACGTCACGTCGTAGCCGCACATCAGGCGGATGCTGCGTCCCGGCAGGGTGATGGCGTAGTCCGCTGCGGCCTTGTAGGAGGCCGCCGCCGGTCGTGCGTCGCTGACCGAATACACGTTGGTCTCGTGGCGGCGCACCGCGACGTCGCCGATGGTGAAGCTCTCGTCGTCGCCGGTGGAATAGGTGGCCACGCCGGTCTCCTGATCGTACTGCGACACGGCCCTGGACTCCTTGGCGTCGCGCGCCCGCACGAGTGCGGACTCCTCCTCGGGTTCCGGGGCGGGCAGGTCGCAACGTCCGGTCAGGGAATTCTTGGTCACCACCGGCAGATCAAGCCAGGTGTCCGGACCGGTCGTGAGGGTGATGCCCCCCGGGGATGGCGACGGCCAGGCCATGGGAAACTGCGCATTGCCCACGGCCAGGCGGATCCTGTGGCCGGGACTGAAGCGCCAGGTGGTGAAATGGATCTCTGCGGCCAGGGTGGCCGTCTCTCCCGGGGGCAGGGCCTTGCGCTCCAGTCGGGAGACGCGGTCGGCGGGATTGATGAGCGCGCCGCTGACCAGGGACACCGAACCATCCGGCCCCACGTCTTCGAGCCGGACGGTCACATGGGTCAGGGGGGCATGGGCGGCCAGCCGCAGGCTGACCCGGGGCAGGCCCATGATCTCAACGGGTTCGGCCAGGACGGGGGAGTCGAAAACCAGGCTGTTTTCATCGTCGTCGGCCATGTCGTCCGAGACCTCTCCCCACCAGCCGTGCACGCCCATGCCGGCCCCCGGCCAATAGGCCAGTTCGTACTCCGTCGCGGCTAACGGCCCTGCAGCCAGCTCCGAATCCGCGCCGGGATGATAACGCCTGGCCTTGACGCCGCTGACCGGCCAGTCGCCGCAGCGCCATTGGCCAGGCGTCGCCCCCCCGGAGGCCGGGGCATGCCCGTGACGCACAAACACCATGAAGCGGGGTTCGTCCATGATCCCGTTGTCCTCGCCCCGCAGCCAATGGTTGAACCAACGCACGGCCTTGTGACGCCATTCGTAGTTCGGCCCGGGCGAGCCGGTGTTGGGCCAGTCGTGGGTCCAGGGGCCGATCTCGGCCTTGACCGCAGCATGTTGCGCATCGAGCAGCCGGATCACGGTGTCCCGGTATCCGTCCAGCAGTCCGCCGATGATGTACACAGGCAGCGCGACCGGCGGTTTGAAGCGCGCCGACTCGTTGCGCCAGAAGGAGCCGTCGGCCTGATGCTCCTTCCAGATGAAATGCCACGGCTCCCGGTCGAACCGGTTGTTGAAATAGTCCGGGGTGAGGGCGTAGCCGTCCGGGGCGGGCAGGGCGTTGAAGGTGTCCATCATGGCCTCCCAGACGTCCATGTGGAACACCCCGTCAATGAAGTGGACGTCCTGATAAAAGAGGTCGTCCGAGCCGTGGGCGATGAGAATGGCCTTGAGGGCCGGGGGCTTGCGGGCCGCGATCATAAGCGAGTTGAACGCGCCCCAGGACAGGCCGTACATGCCGACGTTGCCGCTTGACCAGTCTTTTTCGGCCAAAAGCCCGATCACGGCCGCCCCGTCCGAGAGCTCCGCCTCGGAATAGTCCCTGTCCGGGAGCATCCCGCCGCTGGCCCCTGTGCCGCGCACGTCCACCCGGGCCACCACAAAGCCGCGGCGCGCGAAATACGCCCCGATGGGATAGTCCCAGACGAACATCATGTCGTCTTTGCGATAGGGGTTCATCTCCATAAGAACCGGAAACCGCTCGCCAGGGGTTTTGGGCTTGGGCATGAAATAGGTCACGGCCAGTTCCACGCCATCGGGCATGGCGAGACGCTCCCTGGCGAGGGTGAAGTCATACCCGGGCGGGGCGGCTTCCGCCCCGGTCGCCGGGACGAGACAGAGGGAGCACAGGGAAAAACTGACGGCCAGCATGGCGAAAAATGCGGACATGGCTGAGTCTCCTGCAGGAAGGTCCGGCTGGACGGTCTGCGCTCCTGCGCCTGTCAAACCCCCGAAAACCGCCGTGGCGAAGGCGCGGCGGCGGGGTTGCGCCGCCGCTCAATTCATGACGGCCGTCATGTCGATGTGAAAAAGGCGCGGGTCCACCGCCTCCGCAATGGAAAGCGGCGGTCCCGCCGACGTTTTGTCGCACAGGGACAGATCCACAAGCTCGACCGGTATGGGCCGCATGGCGTCGTCGAAGGCGGTCTTGACCGTGGGAGCAAGCGGGGCCTGGGCGTTGGAGGACCACACCAGCCCGTGGCGGCGGTCGCTGAGGCGCACGAAGCTGCCCACGGGATAGACGCCCAGGCATTTGATGAAACGCTCCACCATGGTCGGGTGGAAATCCTTCTCGCGCATGCCGTACATGACCCCCAGGGCCTGGGAGGCGGGCATGCCCTTTTTGTAGACCCGCTCGCTGGTCAGGGCGTCGTAGACGTCGGCCAGACTGACGATCCGGGCGAACATGGAGATATCCTCGCCCCCTATGCCGCGCGGATAGCCGCTGCCGTCGTACTTCTCGTGGTGTTCGACGATGGCCGGGAGCACCTGGAATTTGAGCGCCTCCTTGTCCTTCAGGAGAGAATAGCTCTCCAGGGGATGGCGCTTGATCACCTGGAATTCGCGCTCGTCGAGGCGGCCTGGCTTGTTGAGCACCTCGCGGGGGATGTTGGCCTTGCCGATGTCGTGAAACAGCGCCGCCAGCCCCAGGGGACGCAGCTCGGCCTCGGCAAGACCCAAAAACTGCCCGAAGGCCGTGGCCAAAACCGTCACGTTGATGCTGTGGGTGTAGGTGTATTCGTCGTAGACCCGCAGCTTGCACAGGCCCGTCAGGGCGTCGCGGTTGCGGGCGACGCTGGTGATGACGTCATCGACAAAGGCCTGGGAGCGCGTGACATCGACTTGTTTTTCCAGATATGCCTTGTGGATGAAGTCCCTGGCGAAGGCCAGGGAGTCCTCGTAGACCTTCTTCGCGGCGGGAAGCTCCTGCTCCATGGGCACGGGTTTTCCCGAGGCGGCGGATGGCCGCGCGTGTGCCGTGAACGCCTCCGTAAAAAGCGTTCCCCCGGACAGACGCCGGGCCGCGTCGTCGTCGAGGCCGCTTTTTTGGGTGTCGATGAAGGCCTCGGCATAGCCCTCCTTCCTCAGGGCCTGGAGGATTTTTTCGCTGTCAATGCGCCCCTGGCGGGAATAGAGGTAGGGGTGCTCCATCCAGGACAGGCCGGTATCAACGACGTACATGCCGACCGCAAGCGCGTTTACGCCGATCTTGACGACCATTCATGCCCCCTGTTTCTCTTTGAGATGAGAGCCATACTGCATATACCGGCCTTGCCCGAATCCTTCAAATACTTTTTTATCATATCGATTCCAGATGGAATTTTATCCCTAATAAATAATCATCGCCCGGACCGCCGGGAAGGGAGCATGGGGGAAATCCAAAACAGCGCTGTTGTATTTCCAAAATTGTAATCCGCCCGGGTGGCGACGGCGGCGCGAAAGGGGGATGGTGCGGGCGTCGCCAGACTCGCTGGATGGTGCAGGCGGCGTCGGTCTCGGGGAATGGTGCAGGTGCTGTCGGGCAAGCGGGATGGTGCAGGTGATGTCAGACCCTCTGGATGGTGCAGACGCAGCGGGATGCCGGGAGGACGAAGGCCGGACCGGGAACAAGGAACCGGCGGGGGCATCGGCCGTGCTATGCTGGGCCGAGTTACGGTGGGGAGACCCGAAAGCTGCCAGGGGACGCATCATCGCCGGGCGGAGCTGCGTGCCTGGGGCGGCAAGGGGCGGCGCTGTGCGACAAGACTGTTGCGGGGCGGCGCTGTACGCCATGGTCGTCGCCGGGCGGCGACTGGTGCGAGGGGGGCGGGTCTGTACGGCAGGGACGGCCGTTACGGCGCAACCGCACCACCCGCCATGGCGGCGGTCCCTTCCTGAGCAACGGCGACGGGCCTGGGAAAAAGCCGCCTCACGGACCACGGCCACGCCACCCATCCGACCGCCGCATCAGTCGATATGGGTGATACGCCAGCCGCTGTCCTTCTTCGTCAGCGTAATCCTGATCTCTCTGGTAAAAACATCCCCGGCCTTGAACGAACTGCCATAAATGGTCATCACGCCGACAACCGCCGCCGTATTCCCGATAAGAAATCCCAACTGCGTTCCCAGGTCTGCATTTTGAAGCTGCTCCTGCATGCCTGGTTTCGGGAAATATGTCTCGAGTTTAAAAAAATCCTCGACTCCTATCTTCATCTTCTCTGCAACGGTTGCCTCGGCCACATACGTGATGTCGTCAACCTTCGTTGCGTCATTGATGCGAACGCCAAGTATTTCATACAGCCCATTATCCTTAAACATCGAATAATACATGCTTTCTATCTTCGGATAGCTCGGCGTGGAAGAACAGGACACGGCGAACAGCAAAACCAGACATCCCAGAACAACACGCATTTTCCACCTCCCGGGCACAGCGTCGTCTGTCGGGCATATCACCCGGAAAAACCGCCATCCTCCCCGGCCGGTCCGCCCGTCGCCGCGACACACCGCATGGGACCGCACCCGCCCAATCCTCACGGACACTCCTCGTCCGGCGGCCCCTCCATATCCATCATCTTCACGTAGCAGCGCAACTGGATGGCCCGCCTGCGGGTCAGGTCCATGATCTGCGCCCCCTCCACCAGCGGCCAGATGGTGCCGTCCTGGGTGGAGAAACGCTCCCGCAAAAACTTCACCTCCGCGTCCCGAAAGCCGATCCAGGCCCGCTCCGAGGCCTTGAGCGCCTCCCTGGCCCCGGGCTCAAGGGTCTGCATAAGCGCCGCATAGGCCGCATTGAGCTCCTTGTCCCACTGCTGCATGGCCGTGGTGAGGCACTGGCCGAGTTCAAGGGTCGTCTGGCCCGTCTGGCGGCACGCCTCGAGGGCGTCGTCGATGGGATTTCCGGCCAGGAGCGCCCTGTGGGACATGAGAACAAGCAGGGCCGTGAAGACGAAGGCCGCGGCCAGGCGCGGCCAGGCGCAGCGTGGCGGGGAACCTGCCCCGATTTGCTTTGGCCTGGGCGTAAAAAAAGCGCTGTGACGAAACAGCAGGCATGGCGGCATGGATTTTCCCTCCTCCGGCTGGCGAAACGGCCTGGCCGGGCCCACACGGGCGTGGCTGACCGGCCGTCGCCGTGCAGTCGTGCCGATCCGGCCTGGGCACTCCCAAACGGGAGCGCCGCATCCTATTCCTTGACCACGAACACCGGCGTCTCGTGGGAAAAGGGCAGCTTGCAAAGCCTCACCCCGCGTCCGGCGAAAAAGGCCTCCACCGCCGCCGTGCCGCCGCACTCCGTGCCGTAGTCGTCCAGCACCACGATCCCGCCCGGAACCACCCGGTCGTACAAAAGCTCAAGCCCAAGGGCCGCAGGCTCGCGCACGTCGGTGTCGATGTGCAAAAGCGCCACCCGCGCCGCCGGATGCGCCGCCGCCCAGACCGGCAGGGTCTGCCGGATGTCCCCGGCCACCAACTCCACGTTGCCGAGGCCCTTGTGCGCCAACACCCCGCGCAAGGCCTCCACGGTGATGCCCTGCCCGGCCCCATGCTCCCAACCGGCCACAAAGGCCTTGTCGGCGGCGGCATGGGGATCCGCCGCGTCCGGCGCGGGAAAGGCCCCGAAGGCGTCAAAGCCGATGATCTTTCGCGACCGGGGCGACTCCAGAAGCTCGCGAAACGTGGCGAAACGCACCAGCGAACACCCCTTGAACACCCCAAGCTCCACCACATGCCCGGGCAGGCCGGTGATCTTCCGGTACAACTCGAAATGGGCCGCGATCTTGCCCAGGCGCGTGACGTCCGAGGTCAGATGGAAGGCGTTTTCGTAGTCCCAGGCCTTTGCCGTGTCGAAGCCCAAAAATATGCTCATTCCTCGATCACCCGCCCGGCGCAGACAAAGGAGATCCCCTGGTTGGAACTGGCCCCGATCATCACCGACTCGACCACGGGCGCGTTGACGGCCTCGGCCGCCTCCCAGCGCAGGATGCAGTTGGCCCCGGAACCGCCCGCCTCGTCGCGCTCGTCCACGATGAATTCCCGGGTGCCAAGCGGCGGCAGGGAGACCGGCTTGTCCAGGAAATGCCGCACCAGCCTGCCCTCGGTGTCGTAGTAGTCCGCCGCCAGCACGGTCATGGGTCTTCTCAGGTCGGTATTGCGCACGCTCACGGTCACCGTCAGGTTGAACGGCCGGGCCTTGATGCCGTGGTAGATGTGCGAATAGACCGGCACGTAGATGGTCTGCCCCTTGGACAAAAACGCCCCGCCCGGCCCGCCCGCAACGGCCCCCCCGGCCATGGCGGCCAAGGCGGCGAACAGCGCCGCCGCACACAACACCCGTCCCATCCATTCGCGCGACATGGCTCCCTCCCGGTTCAAGCGACTCTCATCCCTGTCTATCCTTCCCCTCCCTGCCGCGTCAAACCTTCGGGTTGTTCTTTCCATCGGACTGGTCTATGAAGAGCATAGTCGTCAAAATCCCCCACCGTCGTCCCTGGAGGCCCCCATGCCCCATGCCAGACGCCCCGAACCGCCGACCCAGCGTATCCGGCCCGCCGTCCGCCGCCTGCTTGCGGCCCTTTGCCTCGTCGTCATGGCCACGCTCCCGGCCATGGCCCAGACGCTTGCGCCCGACACCATCTCCGGCCTCTACGTCCATTCCTCCGACCCCCGGGCCACCATCAAGCTCCTGCTGGCCCCCTCGGAAAAGGCCGGGCAGCCCGTGGACCGGGTCTGGGGCGTCATGTCCTTCAAAGATCCCAAGGCCAAGGCCGACTCGTGCATGTTCGAATTCCAGTCCACGGTCAAAAGCGACGTCATCACCTGCCGCGACGCCATGAACCCGGGCTGCGAGATCCGTCTGCGCCTGGAGGGCCGCACCGTCATCCTGGACACCGCGCCCACCTGCTTTCACGTCTACTGCAAGGGCCAGGGAATGATCATCGAGGGCGTCTACACGCGCACCGGCAAGGGCGGCAAATAATCCTGCCGTCCCATTCTAATACTCACCGCCTCGGCGGGACGTGTTTTTTCGCTTGCAGCGGAGAATGATTCTCCGTAAAGAATAGATATACTTTTCAGGCGCACGAACCATGCTCTCCGGCGTCATGGAAGCATTGCCGCCTCCCAACCCCAACCCAAGGAGAACGCCATGGCGAAGAAGAAATCCACCCTGTCCACGGCCTTCGGCATCCCCGTGGGCGATGACCAGAACAGCCTGACCGCCGGGCAACGCGGCCCGGTGCTCATGCAGGACGTGCATCTGCTGGAGAAACTCGGCCACTTCGACCGCGAACGCATCCCCGAGCGCGTGGTGCACGCCAAGGGGGCCGGGGCCTACGGCGTCTTCGAATGCACCGCCGACGTCTCGCGCTATACCAAGGCCAAATTCCTGACCAAGGGCAAAAAAACCGAGCTCTTCGCCCGCTTTTCCACCGTGGGCGGCGAAAAGGGCTCGGCCGACGCCGAACGCGACCCGCGCGGCTTCGCGGTCAAGTTCTACACCGAGGACGGCAACTACGATTTCGTGGGCAACAACACCCCGGTCTTTTTCATCCGCGACCCCTTGAAGTTCCCGGACTTCATCCACACCCAGAAACGCAACCCGGCCACCAACTGCAAAGACCCGGACATGTTCTGGGACTTCCTGTCGCTCACCCCGGAATCCATCCACCAGGTCACGGTGCTGTTTTCCGATCGCGGCACCCCGGCCACCTACCGCCACATGAACGGCTATTCCAGCCATACCTACGTCTGGTACAACGCCAAGGGCGAACGCTTCTGGGTGCAATACCACTTCAAGACCAACCAGGGCATCAAAAACCTCACCCGCCAGGAAGCGGCGGCCATGCGCTCCAAAGACCCGGACCACGCCACCCGCGACCTGCACGAGGCCATCGCCCGGGGCGAGTTCCCCTCCTGGACCCTCGAAATGCAGATCATGCCCTATGAACAGGGCCTCAAATACCGCTTCGACATCATGGACATCACCAAGGTCTGGCCCCACGCCGACGTGCCGCCCATCGTGGTCGGTACATTCACCCTTACCCGCAACCCCGTGAACTACTTCGCCGAGGTGGAGCAGGCGGCGTTTTGCCCGGGCAACCTGGTGCCGGGCATCGCCGCCTCGCCGGACAAGATGCTCCAGGCCAGGCTTTTCTCCTACCACGACACCCACCTGCACCGCCTGGGCCCCAATTATCACCTCATCCCGGTCAATGCCCCCAAGGGCCGCCCGGAAACCAGCTACCAGCGCGACGGCTTCATGCGCGTGGACGACGGCGGCGGCGCAGGCCCCAACTACTGGCCCAACAGCTTCGGCGGCCCGGCCCCGGACGCCAAGGCCCTGGAGCCGCCCTTCCCCGTGGAAGGCACGGCGGACCGCACCCCCTACGGACATGAAAACGACGACTTCGTGCAGCCCGGGGCGCTTTTCTCCAAGGTCATGACCGACCAGGACAGAAAAAACCTCATCGGCAACATCGTGGAGCACCTCGGAGGCGCCCAGAAACGCATCCAACTGCGCCAGTGCGCCATCTTCTACAAGGCCCACCCGGACTACGGCGCGGGCGTGGCCAAAGGTCTCGGCCTGCCGCTGGACGAGGTGAAAGCCCTCGCCGCCATGAGCCAGGAGGAACGCGCCTCGGCCACGGCGGCGTAACGGCGGAGAGGGAGAATGCCTCCGACGGCCAGGGGGGAAACCTTTTGAAAAAGGTTTCCCCCCTGGACCCCCTTTCGAAAACTTTGTCGCGCTTCGCGGCCGGGCGCGGGAGAGATCATGTTCTCC
>JAVHLG010000110.1 GCA_031082225.1 Desulfovibrionaceae bacterium
CGGCCCTGTCGGTCAGCTTCTTCACATTCCGGCAGTTCGGCCAGGACGCCAAGGCATCGATGGCGTCATCGATCGCCTCGCTTTCGGCGGCGGGAAGTTTTCCAAGCTGCCTATGCGCCTTCTACAAGATTTCGATGCGCATCATGTATGTTTTTGTAGGTATTTGATAGCTTGATGTCAAGAAGGGTTTTGGTGTGAAAGAGCACCATGGGAATGGGTGAAGTGAGGGAACCGTCTCTCCGCCGTCTCGAACAGGCATCTTCTTCGTCAAAAGTGTCTGCTCGAAATGGTCCCAGGATCGTCTACGGCCCCAGGATGGGGAAGAAGCATTTTTTCGGAGATTGAACCTCTTATTTTGGGCCACATGGGGTGAACCGGCGGGATTCCACGCGATTGAGACGCCAGCACCCAGAGGGACTCGAACCGCCATGCCGCGAAACGTCCTCCCCAGCACAGACGCCGCGATCCGCAGCACCAAGCCGCAAGCCGCGCCATGGCCAGCGGATGGAGGTTATGGACGGCAAGGCCCACATCATCTATCCGGTGGACGCACCCGAGGCGTTGCGCGAGCATGCCCAACGTTTTCCAGCCGAAAGCCAAAACTGCATCGTGCGCATGAAAAACCAGGTGGCTGAGGCCCCGGAGGTTCAGCAATGAAAAAAAAGCCATCGGTCCCGGGCTATGCGGGCAAGCGGCGAACCCCGCTGCAATCCATGGCCACCTTTTGCCGCCAGTGCTTCGGTGGACCGGCGGGAGAGTGCGCGGCCAGGGACTGCATCTTCTGGCCGTACAGGACCGGGACCATATCCGAAGGCGCATCCCGCAATCTGGTACAGGTCATCCGGCAGTATTGCCAGGGATGCCTGGCCATGGAGAACCCGGCAGGGTGTGCGGCTGGCGGGGAGTACCTTGGAAACCCGGCGTGCCCGTGCTGGCCGTACAGGCTTGGGCGAAATCCGTATAGCGGCGATGGGCAACGTGAGAAACTGCGCCAGCAGGCCCAGCGGCAACTGGAGTTGACCGGCTAGCACGGCGTTCACAAACAAAACCTCTGTTGTTTGCGAATAAATATCATAAATTCAAGATGTTGCTGCCTGGTAAACCATAACGGAATTGCCGAACGCAACACGAGCAGGCCATTTTTCGCCCCAGAACCGGCGACAAGTCACACATGTCTCGTCGGGGGTATCCAAGGCCCCGACCGGTCCGGTTGTTCTTGTCCGGGTCGAACAGTGCATGTCCAGGGCGGGGGGATCCAAGGCCCCGGCCAGGGTTTCATGGTCCAGGGCGGGCCCAGGCTACGGGTGAAGGCCGTGCTTCCGTCTCAGGCGCAATGCCGCCGATCACGCAAAAAGAGTGCTTGCCAAAGCCGGAAGGCTTATTTACAAAGCCGATATCAATTTTGATTCTCTTTCTCAATTTGCCGTGCGCCCGGAAGTGATGGTTTTCCGTCTTTCGCCGGGAGAAGGGATCGCCATGCCACCGCGAGGACCGGATCCGGGAAATCCGACGCCAATCGGGTTTTTCCGCCCCGTCCATGCGGGCGGGGGCGTCCCATTCCAGGGCGGCGCGGGACGACGCAATGTCGCGCATGGCGACAGGCGCAAACAAGGGAGACAGCATGACCCTCGGTGAGCTTGGCCCCGGATGCCGTTGCCGTGTCAGACGGCTTCGCGCCAGAGGCGTTTTGTGTCGCAGGTTGATGGACCTAGGTTTTTATCCCGGCGTAGGCGTGAAGGTGCTGCGCAATGCGCCCCTTCGCGATCCTGTGGAACTGGAAATCGACGGGTATTTCCTGAGCATCCGGCGCAGCGAGGCCCACGAGGTGGAGGTCGAGTCGCATGAAGCGTAAGGCCCTGGTGGCCCTGGCCGGGCAGCCGAACTGCGGAAAGTCCACGGTGTTCAATATGCTCACCGGGGCCAGGCAGCATGTCGCCAATTATCCCGGCGTGACCGTCGAAAAAAAATCCGGCTTTTTCGCCGTGGACGAAACCAAGATCGAATTGGTGGATCTGCCCGGAACCTACAGCCTGTCGTCCTATTCCCTGGAAGAACGCGTGGCCAGGGATTTCCTCATTCACGACCACCCAGTCCTGGCCGTCAACGTCATCGAGGCCCCCAACCTGCGCCGCAGCCTGTCCCTGACCTTCCAGATTCTCGAACTGGAATTGCCCACCCTGGTGGTGCTGAACATGATGGACATGGCGGAAAAACGGGACATGGTCATCGATACCGCCGCACTCTCGAAGAAACTCGGCGCTCCGGTCGTCACCAGCACGGCCTGCAAGAGCCAGGGGCGGGAGGAGGTGGCCCAGACCATCAAACGCATGTCCGCCTCGGATGCCGTCGTGTCTTTTCGCATCGATTACGGCCCGTTGGAATATGCTATTGCCAAGATCGAGGAACGCCTGCCCCGGGAGACGTTTTTCTTTCTGCCTCGGCGATGGCTGGCCATCAAGCTGCTTGAGGAAGACGCCGGGGCCATACACATCGTCCGGGAAAACGCTCCGGATGCCGATCAGATTTTTGAGATGGTCCGGGAGTTGTCTGCCGGATTCCGCAAGGAAAACGGCGAAATTCCCGAATCATACATGGCTTGTTGCCGCCATGTTCTGGCTGGCGAGATCGTTGCGGCCTGCGTGGTTTCCCCCAAGGATTCCCGCTATGTCCTGTCGGACAGGATCGACGCCGTGGTCTGCAACAAGTTCATGGGGCCGCTTATCCTCGTGGCCGTCATTTTTCTTTTGTACTACCTGTCCATCGATGTGGGCTACCGGTTGACCGGGCCCCTGGTGAACCAGCTTCTGGCCTTCAAGGCGACGTTGTCGTCACTGCTTCCCGCGCCGGGGGTCATCGAAGACCCCCTGTTCCGGTCCCTTGGCATATGGTTCATGGAAAGCATGGTCGCGCTTTTGACCTATATCCCCATCTTCCTGATCCTTTTCGCGCTCATCGCCGTCCTCGAAGACTCGGGCTACATGCCGCGCATGGCCTTTATCCTGGACAAGCTCTTCCGCAACTTCGGGTTGCACGGCCAGTCCACCCTGCCGCTGATCCTGGCCGGGGTGTATATGGGAGGCTGCTGCGTGCCGGGGGTCATGGCCACCAAGGGCATCCCGGACGAACGGGCCCGGCTGGCCACCATCCTCATCGTGCCCATGATGAACTGCCTGGCCAAGGTGCCTCTCTATGTGGTTCTGGTGGCGGCGTTTTTTCCGCAGGATCGGACCCTGGCCATGTTTTTCATCTCCACGGTGACGCTTTTCATGGCCCTGCCCGTGGCCAAAGTCCTGACGTTGACGGTGCTGCGCAAGCATGACCAGGCTCCGTTTATCATGGAGATGCCTGCCTACCATTTTCCCACTCTCAAGGTGGTGGCGGGGCGGTCCATTGAGCGGACCTGGATTTTTGTCAAAAAGATCGTGAGCATCGTGGCTGCGGTTTCGGTCGTCATCTTCGCCCTGTTGCAGTTCCCGGGACTTGGCGAAGAGCGGCTGGCGTCCTTCGAAGATCGGTGGACCAAAGCCACGGAGGAGTTCCGGACCAAGATCGGCAAGGACAACGCCTATCAGGGCCTTTTGGCTGGCGAGAACCTGGACCGCTATGTCCTTTTTGTCGACGCCTACCGGCAGGCCACCATGGGGCTTTCGGACCAGTCCGCCGCCGATGCGGTGGCCGTCGAGTTTGCCGCCAGGGAGCCCGCCTTCGCGCCGCTTCTCAAGCCTGCGGCGGGCGACAAGGATGCCGCCGCCATCCGCACGGCCATGCGGGCCCTGGACAACACCCGCAAGACCATCCGTCGGGAGATAAAAAACGAGCAGCTCAACGCCAGCTTTCTGGGCGCACTGGGCGAGATGCTCGTGCCCGTGACCAGGTATGCCGGATTCGACACCAAGGTGAACATCTCCCTCCTGGCCGCCTTCGCCGCCAAGGAAAGCACGGTCTCCACCCTGGGGGCGCTGTATACCGTAAGCGACGGAGAGAAGGACGCGTCCCTGGACAAGCGCCTGCAAACCGAAATGGTCGGATACACCCCGCTGCATGCCCTGGCGCTGATGCTTTTCATGGCCCTGTATCCGCCGTGCCTGGCCACCAGCATCATGGTCCAGATCCAGACAAAATCCACCAAATGGATGCTTTTTTCCATCGGGTATCTCATGTTCCTGGGCATTACCGTATCGTCTGCGGTCTTTACCGGCGCAAGCCTTCTGGGGTTGTCCGGAATGCAGGCCATGTGGACTTTCTACGGATTCGCCGTATTGGTCACCATCGTCCTTGGATTGTACAATCCCCAACCCAAACCGGTCACTATTTTGAAGGAGAAACCGGCATGAAACACATTCGTCTGTATCTTTTCGCCACCCTGTTCACCCTGGCCCTGGGCGTTTCGCAGGCCATGGCCCATACGGCCCTGTGCAATTGCTTCGACAACGGCGACGGCACCGTCACCTGCGAAGGCGGATTTTCCGACGGCTCTTCTGCCGCCGGGGTCGCCGTGACGGTCGTGGACGCCGGAGGTGCGGAATTGATGAAAGGCGCCATGGACGCCAACAGCCAGTACACCTTCAAAAAACCGGACGGAAAATTCACCGTGAAGTTCACCGCCGGCGAAGGCCATGAGGTGGCGGTTCAAAGCGACAAGATCGTGCAGTAGGCCGTTGCGGAGTAGATGCGTCTCTGCGTCCCCATGTATCCATGTTTTGAAAATGGGTTTCATATTCAAACTCACAAGGAGAACCGGATGAAGCGTTTGATCACTTTGTTGGCCGCCACCTTCCTGCTGGCTCTGACCGTCCCGGCCTTTGCCCATTTCCAGATGCTCTACACCCCGGAAATGAACAAGATGGGCAAGCTGGAATTCAAGCTTGTCTTCACGCATCCGGCCGAATCCGGGCATGTGATGAAGATGGACAAGCCCCAGGAATTCTTCGTCATCAACAAGGAGAAAAAAACCGACCTTTTGGAAACCATCAAACCCATCAAATGGACCAGCGCCACCAACAGCGACGAAGGCTTCGAAACCACCTTCAGCGCGCGCGGCGGCGACTACATGTTCGTTTTGGTGCCGACCCCGTACTTCGAGAAGAGCGAGGAGTCCTACATCCAGCAGATCACCAAGGTCATCACCAACGGCGACGCCGTGCCTACCGATTGGGACAAGCCTGCGGGGCTGAAGACCGAATGGGTTCCGCTTGATCGTCCCTACGCCCTGTACCCGGGCATGACCTTCCGGGCCGTGCTTCTTAGCGACGGCAAGCCCGTGCCCGATGCCGAGGTGGAGATCGAATACATGAACTACACCCCGGACATGAAGAAAAACGCCTTCGCCAAAAAGGGCAACATCGAGGCCCCGTCCGACCATTTCATCACCATGGTCCACAAGACCGACGCCAATGGCGTTTTGACCTTCACGCCGCCGTTTGCCGGTTGGTGGGGTATTTGCGCCCTCGGCGCCGGCCCGGATAAGCAGTTCCAGGACAAGGAGCTGTCCCAGGACGCCGTGATCTGGATCCAGGCCACCAGCCCCAAGAAATAACCCCCGCCGTTCCCGCGCCGCAACCGTTCTGGATGCGGCGCGGGATTCGTGCCTTATCCTCCTGGCCGACCAGGAAGTCCTTGTGGTCGCACAATTGGCGGACAGGCGTCACCCAAAGGCAACCTTGCCATTGCATTCTCCATAGCCAAGAAGAGGGATCAGTGTCGCGCCGGACACTGTCGAAAGCCTCAGCTTCGGCGCGCATCGACCCCATGCCCTGTGCCCTGCAAGTCCCTTTTTCCCAAAGGAGATCGCCATGGAACAGCATCAGGTCATGATGTTCACGGAAATGCTCAAGAAGATGATGCGCGACATTCTCGCCAAATCCAACGTCACCATGCACAGCCTCGCCCAGGAAACCGCCTGCCACGCCGATCTGGCCGACCGGGCCTCTCACGAATCCGACCGCAACATGATGCTCATCATGAGCCAGCGGGACCGCATCCTGCTTGATGAGATCCGTAACGCCCTGGAACGCGTGGAACTTGGCGAATACGGCATCTGCTTCGAGTGCGGCGAGGACATCGGCGTGGCCCGGCTCACGGCCCAACCCACAGCCACCCTGTGCGTGCACTGCAAATCCGCCATGGAAAACGAGCGGATGCATATGTCCACGCCTTACGGGGCCTCGGAATATCTGTTCGACAAGTAGCCGGGGCGCGGGGGCATCCTGGCCGCCGAGCCGCTGCCAAAGGCCAGGACGTGGCGCCATACCGCCACGCATCCTGCAAGGATGGCAGTTCAAGTCGATGAGAGGGAGGCGATGCGCCGCCCTGGCGACCGGATGGGCGTCCCCGTGCCGCGCATCCGGAGGTCTGTCGGGTGTTTCACCGTCATATTGTCCGTCGCGCCCAGGCCTGGCGGAGCCATATTCGATGTGACACATGCCCGGAGACGGCGGCGATGCGAATGGATCGTGCGGATTTCCGGATCCACGATTCGGGGTGACGCCGCGACGAAAGTCCGCTATCGAGGTATCCTCACGGCCTGCGGGCGGCCTATTTCCTGCCCCGGACCACTGCCTGTTCCGGACGGCTCATGCACTCAGCCTCTCTTCCCCTGCGCGACGTCGCCACCGCACGCGGCGACCTTCCTTGCTGGACGAGCTCAAACATCAGTTGCAGCCTGTGCGACGTCGGCACCGTAAACCGCTCCCTTCCGGTTCGTCTCGATGACCCCTCCCGGCCGGGCGGCAGGCCGCGGGCATCGCGTGTGAGCGCACCGCATCCGATCCAGGGCGATAATGATTTCTTTATCCTGTGCGCCGCCTGCAGGAGGCGCGTCACCACGCCCGATGAGGCCGTAAAGCGATGCGACGCGCACTGCCATGTCTTTTGCAATCCCGCCGGGTTGCTCTTTCGTATCGGACTTTTCCGCCGCGCCCCGGGTTGTGCGGCCCTTGAGCCGCCAAGTTCGGAGTTTCCCTGGTTTTCCGGCTATGTCTGGCGGATGGCCTGCTGCCTTGGATGCGGCGCGCATCTGGGATGGCGCTTTGACGCCGTGTCCGGGGATGCCTTTTTCGGGCTCATTTTAGCGAGGATCGTCATGGAATCCGACGAGGCCCAGTGAAGGCGTAAGGATGTTGGAATCTGTTGCAATGATTCCAAAAAAGTCTATTATAAAAGAAGATTTTTCACCTGCTCGACGCCACCCTGGAGATGCGCCGTGAATTATGTGTCTTTGCTCTCTCTTGTCATGCTTTCGCTGCTGTTCGGGATGTCGGGATGCTCGGAGGATGTCTCGCGCGATGAGCCTTCCAACGTCGCAGCGGGGAGAACCCCTGTGGTGCAACCCGAGGAGGTTCATGGCGGAAAGGCCCTTGATGGGTCGCCGCTTGTCCCGCGCCAGTCCCTGGAGGTGGCCGCAACGGCCCAAGAGCCAGCCGCCGGAACAAACGGAACGCCTGTTCCCGCCGCCGACGCGCCCGTGCCTTTTGCCACGGCCCAGACATCCCCGGCCTCGCCGCCGTCAGCCCCGGAACAGCCGCCCCAGGGCGCAACCCCGCTTGATACCGCAAAAAAACTTGTCCTCGTCGTTACCCCGGACTGGAATGCCAACCGGGCCGAGGTCTTTCTCTATGCCCGCGACAGCCTTTCCGCCCCCTGGAAACGGCTTGGGAGTCCATCTCCCTGCATGGTCGGCCGCAACGGACTGGCCTGGGGACGCGGCCTGGCCGAACCCCTTTCCGGCGGACCACGCAAGAAAGAAGGCGACGGCAAGACCCCGGCCGGTCTTTTCCCGCTTCCCCTGGCCTTTGGCTACGAGCCCCAGGCAAAGGCCACCCGGGCCGGAATCCGTCTGCCATACCTGGCGTTGACCCCCTCCACGGTCTGCGTCACCGATCCCGACTCAGCCGCCTTCAACGATCTCGCCGACTCCAAAAAAAGCGCCGCCGCCTGGACCCGCCAGGACCGCATGATCCGTGACGACAACGCCAACCGCCTCGGCGCGGTCATCGGCCATAACCGCCCCGATCCCCGACCCGGACTCGGTTCCTGCGTGTTCCTCAACATCGAACCCGCCCCCAACAAACCCACCGGCGGCAGCGTCGGCTGCCCGGAACCGCTGGCGCGCGAAATCCTGGCCTGGCTCGACCCCGAATCCAAGCCCGTCATCGCCATCCTGCCCCAGCCAGCCCTGGCCGCCGCCCAGGCAACCTGGGGATTGCCCAGGTAACCGG
>JAVHLG010000111.1 GCA_031082225.1 Desulfovibrionaceae bacterium
CCCGTGCCAGGCGCTTTTGCGCCTGGCACGGGGCCGCACGTTACGGGGTGCAGGGGGGTTACCCCCCTGCCGGGGGCGTGGGGGCAGCGCCCCCACATCCCTCCGCGCTATATCTCCCGGGCGAATCGGTTCTTGGCTGCGCCACAGATGGGGCAGACCCAGTCGGCGGGCAGCTCGGCGAAGGCGGTTCCGGGCGGTATGCCGTGTTCCGGGTCGCCAAGGGCGGGGTCGTAGGCATAACCGCATTGCAGGCACAGGTAGCGGGCGGCGGCATGGGCCGTCGTAGCGGGCGCAGCCACGGGCGGCGTGCGGTCCACGGCCTGGAACTTGTCGCGGGCGCAGGCGCAGATGGGGCAACGCCAGTCGCAAGGCAGATCGACGAAGGCCGGGCTTTCGTGTGGGCCGTGTTCGTAGCCGCAGACCGGGCACAGGTATGGGGACATGCGTCCTCCTTGCGTCACGTCAAGAGGCGGGGTTTGTGGATTCGTGAACCGGACGGCACGATCCGCTCCGGGCGCGGGCTATTTTTCGCAGGCGATGTCCTTGGTGGAGCCGGGACCGGCCAGGGGGCGGAAGCATTTCTTGGTGGCCCCGCAGACAGGACACTTCCAGTCGTCGGGGAGGTCTTCGAAGGACGTGCCCTTGGGGATCTTGCCCTTGCGGTCGCCGCGATCCGGGTCGTAGATGTAGCCGCAGTTGGTGGTCTGGCACTGCCACATGTTTTCGGGGGCCGCCATGTCGCATCTCCTGGTTCGGGGTTGACGGATGGGATACGCCACTCAACCGGCGCGGTTCGCCGCGAAGTTGCGTTTTCCGGGGCGGATGCCGCGAAATATGCGCCGGAAGGCTCATGGGGAGCCTCCCGGCATCATGTGCGGACGGCTTGGGGCCTGCCGATATCCCACCCTCGGGAGTTCGTAATGCCAGAACGGCAGGCTGACCGAACGCTACACGACCTTGAAAAAGGCCTTTTTGGCGGCCTTGCACACGGGACAGGAATCCGGGGCGTCGCCTTCGCAGGTGTAGCCGCACACGGAACAGACATGATAGTCGGTTTCCGGAAGTTTATCCATCATTTCAGCAGCCTGTTTGTACAGATTGGCGTGGATGGCCTCCACGGCGTTGGCGTAGGTGAAGGACCGTTCGGCAGCCTTGTGGCCTTCCGCCTTGGCATGCTCGATCATGGGCGGATACATCTCCTTGAATTCGTGGATCTCTCCGGCCATGGCCTCCTTGAGGTTCTCGGCCGTGCTCCGGATGCCGCCTGCGGCCCGCAGATGGGCATGGGCATGCACGGTCTCGGCCTCGGCGGCGGCCCGGAAAAGCCTAGCCACCTGGGGAAAGCCTTCCTTGTCGGCCTGGACGGCGAAGGCCAGATATTTGCGGTTGGCCTGGGATTCCCCGGCAAAGGCTTCCATGAGGTCTTTTTCGGTCTGAGACATGGGGCGTGGCTCCTTTTGCGTTAGGTGTGCAGTCGTTATGACGGTGTTTGGTCTGCGTCCGACCGTGTGGGGCCATGCTCGCCGGACTCCAGACAGCGGCGGCATATCCCCCGCACGACCACCTGGGCGTCCCGCACCCGTCCCCAGGCCGACACGGCCTCCGGAAGCACGGCGGGATCGAACTCGCCAAGCGGCAGATCGTCGATGCGCCCGCAGCATTCGCAGGCCAGGTGATGGTGCGGCGCGGTGTCCCCGTCGAACCGGGCCATGTCGCCGTCAACGGGAACCCGTGCGGCCAGGCCGTATTCCCGGAGCACGGCGAGGGTCCGGTAGACCGTGTCCAGGGAGATGGTCGGCACGCGCTCACG
This sequence comes from Desulfovibrionaceae bacterium, assembly GCA_031082225.1. Taxonomy (GTDB): domain Bacteria; phylum Desulfobacterota; class Desulfovibrionia; order Desulfovibrionales; family Desulfovibrionaceae; genus Desulfolutivibrio. The sequence goes on from JAVHLG010000111.1 coordinate 1,811, forward strand.
CACGCGCCGCCAGACGGTCTCGGCGCAGGGATGATCCTTGGCGGCCGCCAACTCGCAAAAAACCTCAAGCCGCTGATGGGTCAGCTTCAGGCCCCTGGCGGCAAACATGCGCCGGGTCTCGTCCGGCCCCGGTGTGGTGCTGTCCTGGCTGTTCATGGCCGCTCCTTATTAAGAACAATTCCTAGATAAAAATAGTTCATAGAATTGTCAAGCCCTCCCCAGGCCCAGGGACTCCCGGCAGGCGCGGCGGGACGTCCGTCGCCCGGCAAGGGTCAGGGTAGCGGATCAGGAAACGCCGCCCCGGGGGAAAAGGGGCGGCGGCAAAGCCTCTTCCGGTCCGGAAGGGACGCAAGGGGTCATTTCAAATGCCGCATGCGCTCCCGGATGCGTTCCATGTTCAGGGAAATGAAGGCGCTGTATTCGGGCAGGCTGTCATGGATGGGAACACCTTCCTGGCGGGCCAGTTCGTAAAGCCTGGTGCGGGCCACCCGCTCCCCGAACTCCCACATGCGCCGGGCGGAAAATTCCACCAGGCGGTCTGCCGCCTCGCCCACGATGGTCGAGACAATGCCCGGATCATCGCGGGGGACAGCCGGTTCCAGTTCGAATTCAGATTGCCCCGGATGCCCCGAAAGCCCGGACGCGGCCAGGGCATCCTCCACGCGGCCCAGACGCCCCTCCATCTCCGCAAGACGGGCCGACACATGGGCAAGCTCGCTGTCGCGGCGGCCACCCGGGAAAAAAACCTCCCCGGCCTCCTCTCGGCCCATGTGGGAGGCGGCGAACTCCAAGGCCCTGGAGATGGCCTCGCGCTGGGAGACGTTGCATCGCCCCTGGATCGCCTCCAAAGCGACTGCGGCCGCAGGGGACAGGGTCACGCCCACGGGTTTTCCGCCCTGGGCCGCCAGGGAGGCCCGCCAACGCGTGGATCGGGATTTCTCGACCATATCGCCTCCCGCAATGGAAACAGTCTAGCGACATACATAGGCATGCGGCCCCGCAAACGGCAAGCTTTTTCAAAAAAATCCCACGTCAACTCCTGCCCTCGCAGGCGGTGAGAGGAACCCACGGGCCGCAACCGGCAGGCTTTATCAAAATGCCCCCACGCCCCCCGGAGGGATGGCCACAGCGTGTCCCCTCACCGCTTGCCGGTTTCTGGCCGCCGCTTACCGAAAGGGCGTGGATATTTCCCGGGTCCATGGCTAGGGTTTCAAAAACGGCCTGCATTGCAAAGCCGCCACGGAGTCCGCCATGGATGCAAAGGGAACCCTGGACGCCCTGCTTGTTGAAAAACGGGTCTTCCGGCCGCTGCCGGGGCAGGCCGTCGCGGCCAATCTCCCCCCGCAGGAGCTTGAGGCCGCACGGAACAAGGCCCTTACGGACCCCTTGGGCATCTGGCAGGAGGCCGCCTCGGAACTGCTCTGGTCCAGGCCGTGGCAGGCGGTTCTTGCGCCATCCGACGGGGCGACCTTCCCCCGCTGGTTTCCAGGCGGCCAGACCAACATCGTGGCCAACGCCCTGGATCGCCACGTGGAATCCTCCCACCGCAACACCCTGGCCCTGATTTTCGAATACGCCTCGGGCGAACATAAAAAATTCACCTACTTTGAACTGCACCGGGAGGTGTGCCGCCTGGCCCGGGCGTTTCTGGCCCTTGGGGCGGCGCGCGGCGAGCGCATCCTCATCCACATGCCCACCCTGCCCGAGACCGTCATCGGCATGCTGGCCGCAGCCCGCATCGGGGCCGTGCACTGCCTGGTGCCCCTGGGGTTCTCGGCCAAGGCCCTGCGGCGGCGCATCGAGGCCAGCCGGGCCCGGATCATCCTCACGGCCGACGCCGGTTTGCAAGGCGACCGGATGACGCCCGTCAAACCGCTGGTGGACGAGGCCCTGGCCGGAACCGGGGAGACCCGGGTGGAGACCGTGGTGGTGGTGCGCCGTACGGACCAGGACGTGCCCATGACCGAGGGCCGCGACCTGTATTACCACGACATCCTGGACAACGGCCGCCAGACGCCGCCGCCCGAGCCCATGGACGCCGACGACGAACTGTTTTTGCTGTACGCGGGCGCTTCCCAATCCGCGCCCCGGGGCATCGTGCACGGCCACGGCGGCTACATGGTCGGCGTATACCGCACGGCCACCTGGGTGCTGGACTTAAAACCCACGGACGTCATCTGGTGCACGGCCGAACCGGCCTGGATCACCGGGCATTCCTATGCGGTCTACGGGCCGCTTTTGGCCGGGGCGACCACGGTCGTCGCCGAGGGCAACCCCCTGGCCGGACACGGCCGACGACTTTTCGAGATCATAGACCGCCACGGGGTGAGCGTGCTTTACACCTCCCCCACCCTCATCCGCATGATGCGCCGTATGGCCGCCGCCCCCGGCCGCGAGCACGACACCAGCGCCCTGCGCCTTCTGGCCACGGCCGGTGAGCCCCTGCCGCCCGAGCTGTGGGTCTGGTTCCACAGGACCATGGGCAAGGGCCAATGTCCGCTGCTGGATACCTGGTGGCAGGCCGAGACGGGCATGATCCTGTTGTCCCCCCTGCCCGCCTCCCTGCTCGCGCCCGGTTCCGTGGGACGCCCCCTGCCCGGCGTCTCGGCCGACGTGGTGGACGACGCCGGAAACCCCGTACCGCCGGGCAAGGGCGGCCATCTGGTGCTCGACGCCCCCTGGCCGGGCATGCTCCTGACCCTGGACGGCGACCCCGAGGGCTGCCGTAGACAGTATTTCGAGCGGATCAAGGGGGTCTTTTTCACCGGCGACATGGCCCGCCGGGACGAGGACGGCTCGTTTTGGATCCAGGGCCGGGCTGACGACGTGGTGCAGCTTGGCGGCCACCGCCTGGGCAGCGCTGAGATCGAGGGAGCCCTGGCCTCGCATCCGGCCCTGGCCGAGGCGGCGGTCATCGTCGTGCCCGACGCCATGGGGGCCACGGCGGCCAAGGCCTTCCTGGTCCCGATCCTCGACTGGGATCTGCGCTACGACTCCGAGGAGGATCTGGTCCGTGACGTCAAGGCCCATCTGCGCCGGGAGCTTGGGACCGTGGCCGAGGTGCGCTTTTTCGCCGTGCGCCAAAGCCTGCCCAAGACCCCCAGCGGCAAGATCTCGCGCAAGGCCCTGCGCGAGGAAGTGTGAGGCCGGACGGGGATTGACCGGGCCCATGCCCCGGATGGCGCGGCCGCCCGATGGACCGCCTCAGGAGGAATGCCACCGCCAGTTGCGCCCGGCCCGGAACAGGTCGTGCAGGGTCGCCAGCCTGCCGCCCTGGATCTTTTTGATGAGAAACAGGAACAGATAGGCCGTCTGCATGGCGTCGGCAAAGGCGTTGTGGGCCGGGAACCGGGGCAGTCCCCATTCCCGGGACAGGTCGGACAGGGCGTAGGAGACGTTTAGGGCATAGCGGTCGTAGTAATTCTCCCAGTGCTCGGCGCGAAAAATCTGGGCCATGCGCAGGGTGTCCAGACAGGGATTCTCCATCTTCAGGCCGTAGACGTCGGCCAGGGCCCGGTTCAAAAAGGCCATGTCCAGGCCCACATGATGTCCCACCACCAGGGACGTGCCCACGAATTCAAGAAACTCCGGCAACACATGCCGCAGCCTGGGGCGGCCCTGGACCTGCTGGGGGGTGATGCGATGGATCAGCGTGCTCTGTTTGGGCAGATCCTTGCGCGGCTGCACCAACACGGAAAAAGACTCCGCCGGGACGATGCGCAGTCCCCGCACCCGCACCGCGCCGATGGACACGATCTCCTCATGGCGCGGATCAAGGCCGGTCAGTTCCGTGTCCACCACCGTGAACACGCAGTCTTTGAGGGCCACGCCCGTGTCGAAGGTCCGAAACCGCTCCTGGTTTTCCACCAGCAACGGATGGGGCGTCCCGGGCTTGGGCCGCGTCCGCCAGGGGGCCATGCGGTTCAAAAGGCGAGCGAAGAACGCCTGCCCCGTCCCGCCCGCCCCGGCGTTCCCGCTCATGGCCCCTCCCGGGTCAGACCGGTATGCAGCGCAAGCTGCTGCCCGGTCTCGCCCATGGCGGCGAACACATCCTTGAGCATGCGTACGGCCAGGGCGTCGAGGTCGGCCGCAACGACCTGATCGTCCATATCCGTCGGCCGTATTCCCGCCCGGGCCTGCCTGAGACGGTGGGCCAGACGCAGATGCAGCAGGTAATCGACGGCCGAGGCGATGCGGGTGAAGCCGTCCGGCGTCAGATGCCCGACGTCGCGCAGGGCCGTGAGCCGGGACAGGGAATGGGCGCCAGGCAGATCGTGGGCCAGGCTGGCCAGCCCGGCGAAACCGACCAGGGGGGAAAGCCCCTGGGCCTTGACGTCGAAGACCCTGGTTCCCCGGCCCAGGGCGTCCACCACCTCGCCGCCGTAGACGGCCAGGGGCGGATGATCCGGAAAAATCGTGCGGGACAGCCGGACCAAAAAACCGGTGTCGCGTCGGGCGCGCTGGCGGCAGTTGGCGCACAACCGCTTTCCCAGGTCAAGAAACCCGAAGACCGGCCGGGCCTCGCACAAGGCATAGGCCAGGGCGGCGCTTTCCGGGCGGTCGTCGGCGGCATGGCCGGAGAAATAGGCCACCCATTCCGCAAACGACAGGCTGCGCGAGCCTGCATGAACGGACCTGGGCTCGGCGTCCTGGCCTATGGCCCGGATGTGGGCCAGGGCCCTGCGGGCGAACCCCGCGAAATATTCGCGGCAGCGTCCGGCCTCCTCCGGCGGGGGATCCTGGTAGACCACCACCCCGTCAGGGGGCTCACCCGGAACCTGCTCCATGCGGCCCGCATCCCCCAGGGCCAGCCAGCAAAACGGGGTCGGGGGAGGCCCGAGCTCCCCCTGGATCAGGGTCAGTACGCGCTCCAAAACCGCGTCCCAGACCATGGACAGCATCCGTCCCACATGGGCCGCCCCGGCCCCGTCTTCGAGCAGGGCCCGGGCCGTGCGGGGAATGCGTTCGCACAGCCCGGCCAGGGAGGACACGTCCCGGGCGGCCTCGATGTCCGCAAAAAGGGAAAAGGGCGAGCGCCCCTGCAGGGCCAGGATGTCGTGGGAGGTGACCATGCCCGTGATGACCCCGTCGCGCTCCACGGCCAGGTGGTGGACGCGGCGTTGCATCATGACCGTCAGGGCCCCGAAACACGCCTCCCGGTGATCCACCACGCACACCGGGGAGCTCATGATCTCGCGTACGGGCCGGGCCATGTCCCCGCCCCGGGCCAAGACCTTGTACCGGAAATCCCGGTCGGTCACGATGCCCGCCACCCGGCCGTCCTCATCCCGCAACAGGATCGATCCCACTCCGAAATCGGCCATCCGGGCGGCGGCGGCCACGATGCTGGCCCCGCCCGGGATGTCCACCACCGGGGACCGCGCCACCTCCCCCACGGTCAGGGCGAAGATCGGCCTGAATCCAGCGGTCGCGCGGACGTCCCCGTCCCGCCGCAGATGCGCCAGGGCGAGTTCCAGATGGACGCTTGGAAAACGCTCGCAGTAATAGGCTCGGAGGGCGGGAAACTCCCTGGCCAGGGTCAGCAGCATCTCCCCGTCCAGGCGAAAGAAAAACGTATCCGCCAGGGCCACGGCCCGGCATCCGGGCGCATCCCCGGAAAACAGCGCCCGGACGCCCACCGCCTGTCCGGGGCCGATGTAATCCAGGGCCTCCCCCTCGTCGGCCGTTTCCGGCAGGACCATCCGCACCCCCCCGGCCTGGATGAGCAGGAAATCCTCCATCCGCTCGTCGTGCGAAAAAAGGCGCGTCCCTGCCGGACAAAAATCCACCCGCACGGCTTCCGCCATCTGCGCGACCACCCCCGGCGGCAGTTCCGAAAACGGAGGGATGGCGGCTAAAAACACCGAGGGCAGGCAGACGGTTTCCGGCAGCGAGGTCGTGTGCATCATGGCGGCATGCTCTCCAGGCGGGTTGCGGCATACGCCCGCACACTCCCCATACCCCGGCCGCCCCGCCCGCGCATGCCCTTTTCGGCAAGCGGCGCAGGGAGCCAGTCCAGTGGCCGCCGCATCCTGTCGACGGATCAGACCGTTCCCAGGCTGCGGACGCCCGGGGCCGATGCGGCCGCCCCCGGCGGTTGCGCCCCCTGCCGGACGCCGCCTCCCTGCCAACGGCGGTTTTTGGCCGTCAAACGGTCTTTCGCCTCCACGAACCGCACCCCACGTTGCGGCTCACCGCGTACATGGCGAAAAAACCGCCGCTCACCAAAAAGCCCTGCCCCATGCGCCCTGGCCCTGGTAGGGTGTCCCTCGCCCTGCACTACGCCCGCACGGCAGGCAACACCTTGGCATGATTGATCGTATACGGGATTGCGAACCGCCCGCCATCCGGCCGCGCGGCCGGACGAAAACC
>JAVHLG010000112.1 GCA_031082225.1 Desulfovibrionaceae bacterium
AAATCTAATAATCCTGGGCAACTATCACTTCTGGCTTAACCGGACAGAAATGATATGAAACATGTTCGCCAGCCAGACAGCGTTCCAGGTTCGGTTTGAGAATTGATTGAAAAATGTCCTCACCGAGCAAATCGATCACACGCAACCCGACGATTTTCTCAGCCGGTCTGCCGAAGTATCGCGCATAAGCGGCGTTTACGGATTGATACACAAAGTTGCGGTCAAGAAACGATGCCGGGTCTTCTGCGGTATGAAAGAACTCGACGAAGGGCGACTCTGCCAATGAAGGCTGAGATGAGTTCAAAGCCTGCTCAAGGTCGGCGATTTTAGTGCGAGCAGCAGCAAGTTCGGCTCTCAACTGCTCTTGGGTCTGGCGATCGTCAGCGACCATGCGTGGCCATCTCCATAAATGTCGTGTGCGGGATTATTGTTGTCCGGACGCCCGACGTTTTATTCGCCCCGTTGTTGTCCTGTCCCCTTGAGTCCTTTCATCCCCATCACGCTCTCAAGAACTGCCTGCAGGTCAACCTTGTCGACAGGCTTGGCAATGTAATCGTCCATCCCCGCGGCGAGAAATGTTTCCCGGTCCCCCGCCATGGCGTAAGCCGTCAGGGCAATGATCGGAACGCCTTGCTTTTCTTTGCCCGCCTCTCCCTGTCTGATACGCTTGGTGGCTTCCACGCCGTCCATAACCGGCATCTGGACATCCATCAGGATGATGTCAAAGTCACCATCCCTCAAAGCTTCCAGCGCCTGTTGTCCATCCTTGACCGCAACCACCCGATGACCGAGGCTTTCAACCAGCCGCTTTGTGGTAAGACGATTCACCTTTTCGTCCTCGACAAAAAGGATCGAAAGCGCGTGGGGAGGTCTTCCCGTCAACGGGGCTGGGGGGGCGACATTCGCAGCAGATTTAGCCGGTTGGAACGCGACACAGAAATTCACGGTCGTTCCCACGCCGAGTTCACTCTCCACAGCGAGGTTCCCGCCCATAAGATGAACAAGCCGCTTGCAAATGGATAAGCCTAGACCAGCGCCTTGGAATTCTCTGGTGTACCCTTGGCTGACCTGAGTAAATGGCCTGAAAAGCTTCTCCAATTTGTTGTCGGCAATGCCAATTCCGGTATCAGCCACGGAAAATAGAAGTCGAAACTCATTTTGATCGCGGGGCGGCAACGAATGAACCTCAATATCGACATGACCTTTTTTGGTGAACTTAATCGCGTTGCCCACCAAATTGCTAAGGACTTGTTGTAACCGCGCGGCATCGCCGTTCAGCCTGGCTGGAACATCCGGGTTGATATGCACTAATATATTCAAATTTTTATTTTTTGCAGTTGGTTGAAAGAGCTGCACAATGGCGTCCATGACGTCTTTGAGCTCAAAATCCTCCATGCAAATCTCCATTTTCCCGGCCTCTACCCGGGACAAATCGAGTATGTCTGAAAGAAGTTGCGCCAAACGTTTGGACGAGTGCACAGCCGCCAAAACGTATTCTTTTTGCTCGTCGGTGATCGATGTCCCATGCAGAAGTTGGAGCATCCCCATGATGCCGTTCAGGGGCGTTCGGATTTCATGGCTCATATTGGCCAAAAATTCGCTCTTGGCCTGGTTTGCCGCTTCAGCCTTGGCTTTGGCGTGCAGGAGTTCCATCTCGGCGCGTTTGGCCCTGTCGATATCGCGGAAAGTGCCGACCACCAGGGGGGCTCCGGATTCGTTCGCATGCCACAGGAAACGCAACTCAACCCATTTGCGGATTCCACTGCGCGTGATGATCTCGCACTCGAGCGCCCGTGGCTCCTGCTGCTCAGCACGGCTGAAGGTCTGTAGCAGTTCCTTGACGGTGGGTATGTACTCGGGGGCAAAAGTCGTGAGCCCCTCACGTAGGCCTGGCTTGTAATCCAAGGGGGCATCGATGATACGGTTCACCTGGTCGGTCCAGAACAGGTGGTCCGTGTCGAGGCTGGCCTTCCAGCCGCCAAGATTGGCGATACGCTGAATTTCAAGCAGAAAGCGTTCGCTTTCCTCAAGGGCCTTTTCCCGATCATGCAGTTCAGTCACGTCCGCCAAATAGCCCACAATGCCCTTGCCTCTCCCCTGTGCGTCACGCAACACGGCCTTGTGGATGATGACGGTACGCTCCCCGCCAGGCGTGGGCATGGTGTGCAGGTAGACCTGTTCGGTGCCGTTTTCCGTCAGTTCTAGGTCACGCAGGTGGAAGAGGGTGCCGTCTTCGGCGTTGAAAAGTTCCTGCGGGGTGCGGCCGACAATGTTTTCCCGAGGGATGCCGAGAAAGCGTTCAAAGGAGGAGTTGCAACCCCGGTAGCGTCCGTCGGCATTTTTATAGAATATGGGGGCGGGTATGGTTTCCAGGAGGGTTCCGATAAATCTGGATTGTTCCTCGCATCGTGCCTGGTAACGTCGGCGGCGTATGATGTTGGCAGCCAGCAGAACGCTCAACGTCACGAACAACCCCAAGACAGCTCCATAGCTCCAGACCAGCCGTGCATACTGGTCATAGAATCCGGGCTGAAAGTGCAGGAGCACGGTGTCTTTGGGCAGCCTGTCAAGGTCATATCCAAAACGGTCCAAGGCGGTCTTGTCGGCCATGTAAACGTTGGGGCTCTCGACAACCACCGGTAGAGAATCAGCAGCCTCTCCAGTGAGCACGCGCTGGGCCAGTCGAGCCACGGCCTCGCCTTGAGCCCTAGAGGATACCACCCTGCCGCCCACGGGGCCTGGCCCCATCCAAAAGTCCCATGCAACGAAGACCGGGACTTTCGATGCCTGGCTCAGCCTCGCGGATGCCTCGCTCACGGGGAGGAGCCCCCGTTCGTCGAATGGACGGCTGCACGGGATGACCATCCAACCCGGCTGGAGATCGGCGAGTTGGCGCTCGAGGACGGCGATGTCCGTTTCGTTTATGAAATGGACGTCCATTTCTGCCCGTATCTTTTCAGTCTGACGCAGGAATATCTCCCGGTTCAATCGGCCAGTGTGGGTGTCTTCGCCAAGAAACACAATTTTCCGGATGGAAGGGTCCAGTCGGCGGGCAAACTCGATGGTGGCGGCGAAATCAGGTGCTTCCGACACGCCGGTGATGTTGCGCTGTCCCTTGATTTGGGCAGGCTCGTAGCCGTTGATCCCGGCGAAGAGAATCGGGATGTCCCGTGCCAGCCAGTCACGTTCGTCGAGCGCCAGCGTCAATGCGTCGTTGTCCGTCACGAGAACCAGGTCATAGACCCGGTCCTGCATCTTGGTCCGCAAAAGCTCCTTGACGCTGGCGAGCATGCGTTCCCAGGGCGGCCCAACCCCGGAACGGGCACGATCCAGGTAAACCACGTCCAGGTCAAAGGCGGTTCCACTGTCCCGAAAAACCGACTCAATGCCGGCCTGGACGCCGTCGGTCCATTCCAGACCCTGGTGATAGCTATGCAGCACCAGGATCCTGGGCACGGCCTTCTCGGCTGCAAACCCAGAGGCCGCCATAAACAGCAAGAATGCCCCCCACGCAACGAGCACCTGCAATTTGCGAATAGGCGTCATGACATTCCCCTTCCATCATTAAATTCGCACAGTATCCCTGGAAACAAAAGAAAAATTCTTGGCATAGTTGTCTTTTTTGTGGAATATTTTTGCAAAATATCACTCCTGCTTTCGGGTGCACTATCCCCTGAACAAAGAAAACCCCGGCCGAAGCCAGGGTTTCCTTCATCCCACACATCGACGCATCAGTCGGGGCCAGCTCCGGGCATCCCTGGTGGGCGAGTCGGAGAAAAAGATCAGGCAGGCCACCAAGGTCATCGAATCCTTTGGGGAGTGCGTGGTGTTCCTGGACGAACTGGAGAAGTCCTTCTCCGGGGTCAAAAGCTCCGGCGAGACCGATGCAGGGACAACGTCCGGGATGTTCTCCCACTTCCTGACGTTTCTGCAGGAGCACCGCTCCCCGGTGTTCGTCATGGCCACGGCCAACGACGTGACCAGACTGCCGCCCGAGACCATGCGGGCCGGACGGTTCGACGCCATCTTCCTGGCGGATCTGCCGAGCCTGCCGGAACGCGTGGAGATCATCCGAATCATGAACCGCAGATACGGGACCGAGATAGCCCAGGACATGGCGCAAGGCCTGACGGGGTGGCGTAAGAAAAACTTGTGTCCAGGAAACCGGGAGCGGTACATGGCTGTGGACAAGGACTCGGCTGGACGGGATGTTTTCGCCCAAGTCCAGCAAGCCATCACTGCGAAGTAACCCCGTGGGCGTGCGGCAGGCGGATGGGGGTGGAAAGGCTGGCCTGCCTATCCCGAGAACCGAGGGTGCTCATTCACATACCGTTTTGGGCAGATTTTCCCGGAAACGTGTGAAGAGATTTTTTTGTTGGGATTGTCTGCGGGTGTTGGGAAGAGCGTTGGGAATGAAAAAGGGCCTACAGCCGATTTGCTGTAAGCCCTTGATTTACTTGGCGTCCCCAACCGGGTTTGAACCGGTGTTATCGGCGTGAGAGGCCGGTGACTCCGGTATCATTTATACTTCCCTTGTGTTTGCACTTTCAATTATCTCTTTGCCGTACAGTTTTCACCCAAAACAGCAAGGAGATGTTGTATGGCTTCAATCACGGATGCATGGAATTTATATTCCCAGCTTGTGTTAGCTAATTCCTCGTATAACTCACGTATCAGTGAGGAAGGTCGTTGGAATTTGCATATAGCTGCTCACTTTGGAGCCGATCATGCCATTCAAAATATTACAAGCAAATCGCTGTTGGAGTTACGTGTCGCCTTAACCAGCAAGCATTTGAGTCCGCAAACTGTGATGCATTGTTTGTCATTGCTCCGGCGTGTCCTAAATCGGGCAGTCGAATGGGGGTTATCCACAGATCCAATCCCATCCTTCAAAATGCCGAAATTTGATAACAGGCGACTGCGTTTTTTGACACCTGAAGAAGCAAAACGGTTAATAATGGAACTGTCGATAACCTCGCAACTTTGGCATGACATAACTCTATTCGCTCTGCATACAGGTCTGCGCGCCGGTGAATTGTTGCGTCTACGGCCTTGTCATTTCGACCGCAGGAGCGGATTGATTCATGTATTAGACACGAAAACGAGCGAAAACAGAACCATTCCATTAAATAATATTGCGCGAGACGTTCTTCATCGCAGGGAGAAGTTGCGCGGCGAATACATTTTCACAGATCATGACAAGCAAATCACATATATCACGAGAACATTTCGTCGAGCGGTAGAGGCTTGTAAGCTAAATTCACACACTAATGATCGTCGGCAAAAAGTCGTCTTTCATACTTTGCGGCACACGTTTGCAAGCTGGATGGTGCAACAAGGCGTCCCGCTTGCAGTGGTGGGCCAGCTCCTTGGGCATCGTAGTATGCAAATGACGATGCGTTATGCACACCTGGCTCCGGCCCAAGGAGTCACCGCCGTCAAAAGTCTCGAACCGCTCATGGATGAACCGACCGCGTCGGAACTATCCCATAATCCATAGTCTTCCCCTATTCTGGCCCTCCGGCCCTTGTCAAGAGGGAAAAGGAATATCCGTCACTCCTGGAGAAATCTCATCTTGGAGTGAAATGGATTTTTATGCGTGAATCAAGCATGTTTTTTGGAGTTTTTGATAGGTATTACGGATTTTTCCGATTTTTTAGGCACGCAAATCGTCGCATTTTGGAGAATTGACTCGGAAACGGGTCTGAAAGAACACGATATGCGACGGAGCTCCGGAGGCAGGACAGGTGAGGTACTTGTACCTCACGTCCTGCCCTGCGGGGCTGAGAGGCTTATTCGCCTTCGGCTCAACGCTAGGAGAAAAAAATGCCGACCAAAAAAAAGGCATTGTGGTGCTATGTGAATATCGAAGAACACGCGGCGATCTCTGACAGCGCCAAGCGTGCGGGACTCTCCCAGTCCACCTACATCAAGCGCATTTGCCTTGGGCAACCCACCCCAAGCTTGGAAAAACAGCATGTCCGGCGGGACCTCATGAAGACTCATGCGGACCTTGGTCGTTTGGGTGGGCTTTTTAAGCTTTGCCTTTCCGAGAAGCAGGGGCCGCTTGTTGCCCTGCACCAGGAAGTGAGACGGATTTTACGCGAAATTGAGTTTCGGCAGCGAGAATTAAAAGCCATCATTGCTCGCATGTAGCATTACCATTTTGGAGTATAAATGATAAGTCGACGCGTTCCACAAAAACCAGGCAATGACGACTATAAACGCTTGGCACGCTATATACGCGCGGCAGATCATGATGGTGAGAAGTCGTATATGAATTGGTGTTCCGGGTGTCTTGGAGATGAATACGCCATGGGCATTCAGGAGGCCGTGGATACCCAGGTAATGAACACCCGTAGCGCAAAGGAAAAGACCTATCACCTCATTGTGAGCTTCCGGCCGGAAGACGAAGCCCGGCTCACCCCGGAGGTATTCCGGGCCATTGAGGAGGAGTTCGCCAAGGCCCTCGGATTCGAGGAGCACCAGCGGCATTGCGGAGTCCACAAAAACACGAATAACCTCCACATGCACGTTGCCTACAACATGATCCATCCGGAACGCCTGATCCGGCGTGAACCTTACCGGGATTTTCATAAGCGTGACCTAGTTTGCCGAGCATTAGAAAAACGGTTCGGCTTGTCCATCGACAATGGCCGGGGAGTCCAGAAAGACGGCCCGCAGCTCCACGACTTGGCGGCCATGGTTGAGGCGCACACGGGTCAGGAGAGCTTCGAGCGGTACGCCAAAGAGAGGCGGGGAGCAGTCCTGGAATCCCTGAACAGGGCAAAAAGCTGGGAAGGCCTCCACGCCGAGCTGGCCAGGATGGGGATGCGGGTCACGCCGCATGGAAACGGCTTGGTTCTCCAGGATGTCCATAACGAGAACCGGGCGATCAAGGCCAGCGCGGTGGACCGCGCGATGTCCATGGCCAATCTGGCCAAGCGGTTCGGCTCCTATGTCGCGCCTAAAGGCCGCCATCCGGAGGAAGAGCGGTACAAAGCCATACCCCTGTACCGGGGCGCGGAGCGCGGAGAATTGTTCCGGGAATATCAGGCGGGCCGGGAGACGTGGATCTCGGCCCTGGATGCCGTGGCCAAGAACCGAAACGTTAAGCTGGAGGTCCTGCGCGCGAGGTGGGAGTCCGAGCGCCGGAGCATTCGGCAAACGTTTGTGGGCCTGGAACAGCGGCGTTTGCTCAAGACGGCGCGAGCGCGAGAAACCGAGGAACGGTTGGGGATTCAGCAGGTGGCCAGGGCCGAGCAGAAGCAAGCCCGAGAGGAGACGCCCTATTCATCCTGGTCGGATTTTTTACGGTGGAAAGCGACGCAAGGTCACGAAACCGCCCTGGCCATCCTCCGGTCAAAGGAAGCCGAGGCACACCACCCCTCCACAGAGGATCAAAAGACCCTGGGCTTCGAGGTTCGGGAGAAGTGGGCGCGTAAACAGCAGGAGCTTTTGGCGGAAGACGGTTTGGGCCGTCAAGGGCTCAAGGGACTTCTGGTTCTTGCCAAAGCGAGCGAACTGGCTGAGCTTGAAACGGGGCGGCCTGGTCCACGGGTTTTCGAGGGCTTCACGAGTGAAATCGACGCGCGGGGCGTGGTGATGATCCGGCTCCAGGGCGGTGGGATGGTCAGGGATGATGGACGACGGATACTATTTTCGATCCATGATGACCAGGCACGAGAGGCGGCCATGGCGTTGGCCCGGGCGAAATGGGGTAAGGCCGTCGGACTGGACGGTAATGTTCTTCAGTTCTTGCCACCACGAAAAGGGCAGGCAAGGACGTTGGAACGGTAACAGCCTCTTCCGTTTGGCGTTTCAGAAATGCCTTTTCGGGTTGACTCCAAAGGGGAAAGGTTGGAGCGCCCACGGGCAGGCCGCAGGCTCTGTGTGGATGTCAACGTCCGCTATGGTTTTCAGGGGGGTCGTAGGGGGGGACATTTTTTTGACGAGGTTCGGGGGTATGGGGGTATTTCT
>JAVHLG010000113.1 GCA_031082225.1 Desulfovibrionaceae bacterium
CTGCGCCCCCTCCCCGGACCCCTCCCCGCCCGGGGGGAGTCATTCCCCCCGGACCCCCCGGTTTCCCGGACGACGCCCGGCAAACCAGGGCGGCCGGAGGGCATGTCCCCGCCTGGCGGTGATGAGGCCGCGAAGCGCGATAAAAAGTTTTGAAGGTGGGTCCAGGGAGGAAACTTTTTTAAAAGTTTCCTCCCTGGTCGCCGAAGGCTCCCCCTCCCCTTCTCCTTCTCCACTATCCGGCCACGGCGGACTTGCCGATGGAAAATCCCTGGCCGATGTCCGCGCCCAGGGCCACGTAGCGCCGCGCGCCGGGGATGTAGGTAAAAAACCGGGCCTTTAGCGGATCGACATGCCCCTTTTCGTCCAGGATGGCCGCATCGGCCTTGACGTCCTTGATCTCGCCCACGAACTGGGTGTGCAGCCCGAGTTCGACGACATGCAGCACGGCGCATTCGACCACGAGCGGGCATTCGGCCACGTAGGGCGCGTCAACGAGGTCGCTTTTGACCGGCGTCAGGCTCAGGGCCGCGAACTTGTCCGTGTTTTTCCCGGACACCATGCCCGCGTAGTCCGTGGCCGCCGCCAGGGCTGCGCAGGGGATGGACACGGTGAAGGCCCGGCGGGCCATGATGGCCGCATGTGAATAGGTGGCCGCGCGCAGGGACACGGCCAGGCAGGGCGGCTTGGAGCAGCAGATGCCGCCCCAGGCGATGGTCATGATGTTGGGTGCGCCTGCCGCGTCGTAGGTGCCCACCAGCCAGGCCGGGGTGGGGGCGGCCAGGGTTTCCGCGCCAAGGGAGACTTTCATGCGAGACCTCCGGTTGTGAATCTGGTTGCTGGGGCTATCTGCCCACAAAGGCGTTTTCGTCGATCCGCGCGGGGTTGAACCGGTCCACCGGGCCCGGGTCTTGGGCCGGATGCCCGACGACCACGAAGGAATGGGGCGTTATGTGCCCGGGCAGGGCGAACATTTTTGAAAAGGCCGCCACCCGCTCCGGCGTCGGGTAGACGCCGGTCCATACCGTGCCGAGCCCGATGGCCCGGGCGGCCAGCAGCATGTTCTGGATGGCTGCGGCGCAGTCCAGCACCCAGTAGCCGGGATATTTTTCCAGGCTGGCGTCGCCCAGGACCAGGATGCCGCACGGCGCGGAACGGACCATGGCCGCATAGGGGTGGATGTCCGGGATCCTGTCCAGGATGGCCCGGTCCGTGATCACCAGGAACCGCCAGGGCTGGGCGTTTCCGGCGCTGGGCGCGGCCATGGCCGCGCGCAGGAGGGTTTCGATCTGTTCGGGGGAAACAGGCGTTCCGTCGTATTTGCGGATGCTGCGACGGGTGTGGATGGCGTCCAGGGCGTCCATGCGTTCTCCTTTCAAAGCTGGTGTCTTCTTTACACTTGGGGGGATTTTATGTAGTACTGATAAAAAAGCAAGCAGGCACAAAAAGGTATGGTAGTATGCTAAAAGAAACCAATGCGCCAGGCGGCGCTATTGACCGGAGCACCACGGGCGTATCGGTCGAACCGTGCGGAAAGGAGCCAGCGTCCATGAGCGCCAGTAAGGAGCGTCCCGACGGGGCCTGCACCCTCAAGACCCTGGGCGGGCGGGAATATTACTGCACCATCGAGCTGTGTCTGCAGGTCATCGGCGGCAAGTGGAAGCCCATCATCCTGTGGCGGCTGCATGTGGAGGGCGTGCGGCGTTTCGGGGAGCTGAAAAAGGCCATGCCCAACATCACCCAGAAGATGCTCACCCAGCAGCTTCGGGAGCTTGAGGCCGACGGCATGGTCAGCAGGCACGTGCATCCCGAGGTGCCGCCCCGGGTGGAATACGCCCTGACGCCGCTTGGGGAGAGCGTCATCCCCATCCTGGAACGCATGTGCGGCTGGGGCCGGGAGTTCGAGCGGCGTTTCGCCCTGGATGAGAACGCCGTGGGGTTTTGACGCGCCGTCCTGGCCCGGACGACAGCGCAGGGCGGCCCGGACGAGGGATGCGCCGGGAGCGACGCCGCGGGCAGGAGGTCCGCAGGTTGCGCCCGCTCCTTGCGGCCGGGACTTTTCTTTTTTGATGACTGTGGTATGTCTGGTCGAGCGGGGGGCCTCTCGCTCCTTTTCCCCCGGGAGAGTGTCTGCGTCTGCGATCCCCGGCGCACCGCCGCGCAAGGCTTCACGATGCGGCGCGGTGCAGGCCGGATGATTCCGTCGTCTCCAGTTTCGACGCCCCGCCCCGCACAAGGGGCCGTCACGCGCGGATTTGGCCGGGTGCGGCCATCCCCCGGCGCCGGGAACCTGCATGACCAAATTCGCCCTGACCTGGCGCTACGCCAGCGCCCTGCTGCTCCTGGCCGCCCTGGCCGGGGGGTCGTATCTGGTGTTGGACAGGGTCATGGAGGGGGAAAAGCGCCGGGCCGTCGTGCTTGACCTGAGCATGCGGCAGCGCATGCTGGCCCAGCGCGTGGTGGTTCTGGGATTCGTGGCGGATCGCGCCCCCCTGCCGACGGTCCGGGAGACGGCCCTTGCGGACATGCAGGGGGCCATCCGCGAACTGCTTTCGCTCCATGCCCGGCTGGGCGGTCTCCAGACCGGAGATCTGGCCCCCCCGAACAGCGCGTCCTGGCAGGAGATCACATGGCGCATGGACGTGTTCGTGAACACGGCCCGAACCGTGGCCAGACAGGCCCAGGCCGGAAAGCCCCTGTCCCAGGCCCTGGTAAGACGCCTGCATGAGACGGGGGGGCTGGAGCTTTTGGCCGGGCTGGACGCCCTGATCCTGCACCACCAGGCCGCGAGCGAGCACAGCCTTGCGCTCCTGGACCGGCTGCAACTGGCGTTTTTACTCGGGACGCTGGCGCTTTTGGCCTTCATGGGCGTGGTGCTGTTTCGGCCCCTGGTCAACGATATTGTGGCCGACCGGCGTTCCCTGGAGATCGCCAACGAGGAACTGGCAAAGCTGGCCACCGTGGACTGTCTGACCGGGCTTTTCAACCGCCGCAAACTCGACGAGGTGGTGGTCCGGGAGATGGAGCTGGCCCGGCGCTATGCCGACCATGTCTCGCTTCTGATGTTCGACATCGACCACTTCAAGGCCATCAACGACACCCTGGGCCATGCCGTGGGCGACAGGGTGCTGGCGGAGCTGGGGCGGCTGGCCGCAACCGGCATGCGTTCCGTGGACTACGTGTTTCGTTTGGGCGGCGAGGAGTTTTTGATCCTGGCCCCGCGCACGGATGACCACGCCGCCTTCGGCGTGGCCGAGAAGCTGCGCCAGACCATAGCGGACCACGCCTTTCCGGACGGGGTGCGTCTGACCGTCAGTTTCGGGGTGGCCGAATACCGGCCCGGAGAAAGCCTGGAGGACTGGCTGACCCGGGTGGATCAGGCCATGTACGCCGCCAAGCGCGGCGGCCGCAACAAGACCATGGCCGGGTAGGCCTGCGGGCGGCGGGTCCGGCCAGGGGGAAAGCCTCCGGCGGCCAAAGGGGCGTGGCCCCTTTGGAAACCCGCTTGGGGAAGAGGTGTTGCGGGTGGGGAGCGTGCGACCGGCCCCGTGGCCTCAAATGGGCGGGGCGATGGTCACCAGCACCCGCATCCGGGTCGCGGCCCGCACCCCGTGCGGCTCGGCGATGTCCGACACCAGCACGTCGCCCACGGCGATGACGATGAGCCAGTTCATGGAAGACAAAAGTTAACAGACGCAAGCGGATTGTCGGCCGGGGGTTCCAGGGGCTACGGCCAGTCGCAGACCGACTGCCTTCAACACGGCCGTCAGGGTTTTCAGCGTCGGGTTCCCTTTGGGCGAGAGGGCGCGATACAGACTTTCCCGTGTGATGCCGGCGGCCTTGGCGACATCGGCCATGCCGTAGGCTTCGGAGACATGGCGCAAGGCGATGAGCAGCACGGCCGGTTCCTCGGTATCTTCCATGGCGGCCTGGAGGTACTCCGCTGCATAGGCCGGATCGGCCCGCAGTTCACGGACGAGGGCGTCGTCGTGGCTGACGCTGGCGAGGTCGAGATTTTTCATGGTCGCACCCTCCTCTTGAAATCGGCCAGGTACCCGGCGGCCTTGTCGATGTCGGCTTCCTGGGACCGTTTGTCGCCGCCGCAAAGCAGCAAAATCACCTGGGAGCCAACCACGCTGAAATAGACGCGATACCCTGGCCCGTAGTCGACCCGCAGTTCCGAAACGCCGTCCCGCAGAGGCTTGCAGTCGCCGAGATTGCCGACCTTGAGCCGGTCCACCCGGGCGGCAATCCGCGCCTTTGCCCGCACGTCTCGGAGGTGGTCCAGCCATTGGGTGATGACCTCCCGGCCATCCTCGGTGCGGTAGCGGCGGACGACGTTCATGTCTGCTTGTAATTTTTAAGTTACAACTCGTCAAGGTGAAGCGAGTTTCAAAGAGACCTGCCTGACCAGCGTTGTGAGCAGACCTATACGAACGGCAGAGCCCCCGCTTGGGAATCAGAGGCAGGGGCTTTGTCTGTTCGGCGGAGTCAGGCGGCCGTGACGTCGTCCAGGAAGGTTTGTATGTACTGGTTTGTCACCAGACCTCTTTTGGGACACGCGGAAGGTGTTGGCTCGTGGTGTGGGCGGTCCATGCGCAACGTGTCGGCAGCTCTGACACGTCCGCCATGGAGTGCCGACACGGCCTCAAATGGGCGGGGCGATGGTCACCAGCACCCGCATGCGGGTCGCGGCCCGCACCCCGTGCGGCTCGGCGATGTCCGACACCAGCACGTCGCCTGCCCGGGCGGGCATGGTCCCGTCCTCGGCCAGAAATTCCCCCTCGCCCTCGATGACCGCGATGGACAGTTGCCCCTCCAGGTCATGGGAGTGGATGGGCAGTTCCTGGCCCGGCTCGAAATTGAAGTTCAGGATCTTGAAATACGGCGAGTCGTGCACTAAAAGCTTGCCGAAGCCGTTTTCCTTAAATGCCCCCGCCTCGAAAAGATTCGTCTTTTTCATGACTGGTCCTCTTTGATGCCCCGGGCGCGCCAGATGTGCCCGCCGGGACGTTGTCCGTCGTAAATCGCCCTATCCCATGCAGGCGCACGCGCCCTGGGGCCTGGCCCGGCCGCCCACGTTCTCCCGGGCGATGATCTCGCCCCGGCGCGACACCACGACGCGCTTCACCGGCACGTGCTCCCCCGATCCCTCCACAGCCGCCAGGGCGATGCGGTGCAGCCCGTGGCAGCACGGCACCTCCATCTCCAGGACCGTGATGTCCGAGATGCCCGCGACCCGGATCATGTCCGTCAGCTTGGCCACGTAGGCCGCCGCGTCGTCGAACTTGGGGCAGCCGATGGCCACGCAGCGTCCGGCCAGGAAGTCGTGGTAGCCCGGAAACGAGGCCGGAACGCAATCCGCCGCCAGAAGCAGGCTCGCGCCGCGCAGAAACGGCGCGTCCGGCGGAATGAGCCGCAACTGGATGGGCCAGTGGGACAGGTTCGAGGCCCGGGTCTGGCCCGGGACGGCCGCTGCCGCCTGGGCAGGGGCTCCGAATCCGGTGGGGGCGTTGGCCGCCGCGCACGGCGAAAGGGTCATCACGTTGCTTGATGAGCAGCCGCAGGGCATGGGCGCGGCTTTTTCAGCGGCCAGCAGTTCGTGCACGGCCTGCTCGTCAAAGGCCTCGGCCGGGCGTTCGACGATGGTGAGCGCGCCCGTGGGGCACTCGCCGATGCAGGCCCCCAGGCCGTCGCAATACCGGTCGGCCACAAGCCGGGCCTTGCCGTCCACGATGCGAAGCGCCCCCTCGGCGCAGCCCGTGACGCACTGGCCGCAGCCGTTGCACAGTTCCTCGTCGATTTCGATGATCTTTCGCATGGCGGTCATATCGTATTCCCTTTGCCCCTTGGGTCGGGGAGGCGGGCGACGTGGCCGGGCCTCCCCTGACCTCGGGTGGTTTGCGTGGACCAGGCTATCCGAGGATGGCCTTCAGATCCTCGTCCGGGGTGGTGATGGGCTTGATGTCGTAGGTCTCCACCAGGAACTTCAGCACGTTCGGGGTCAAAAACGCAGGCAGGGTCGGTCCCAGCCGGATGTTCTTGATGCCAAGCGACAGAAGCGTCAAAAGGATGGCCACGGCCTTTTGCTCGTACCAGGACAGGACCATGGACAGGGGCAGGTCGTTGACCCCGCACTCGAAGGCCTTGGCCAGGGCCACGGCCACCTGGATGGCCGAATAGGCGTCGTTGCACTGGCCGATGTCCAGAAGGCGCGGGATGCCGCCGATGTCGCCGAGCTTTTGGTCGAAGAAGCGGAACTTGCCGCAGGCCAGGGTCAGGATCACGGTGTCGGCCGGGGCCTTCTCCACGAACTCGGTGTAGTAGTTGCGTCCGGGCTTGGCCCCGTCGCACCCGGCCACCAGGAAGAAGTGGCGGATCTTTCCGGCCTTGACCGCGTCGATGACCGCCCCGGCCACGCCCAGGATGGCGTTTCTGGCGAATCCCACCATCACCGAACCCTTGTCCGTGTCCTCGGCAAAGCCCGGCATGGCCAGGGCCTTTTCAATGACCGGGCCGAAGTCGCCGTTTTTGACGTGGGTCACGCCCGGCCAGCCCACAAGGCCGGTGGTGAAGATGTTGTCCTGATAGACGGCCCCGGGCTTCTGGATGCAGTTGGTGGTCATGAGGATGGCCCCGGGGAAGGCCGCGAACTCTTTTTGCTGGTTTTGCCAGGCGGTGCCGTAGTGGCCGTAAAAATGCTTGAATTTTTTCAGTTCCGGATAGCCGTGGCAGGGCAGCATCTCGCCGTGGGTGTAGATATTGATCCCCTTGCCCTCGGTCTGCTTCAAAAGGTCGTGCAGATCTTTCAGGTCATGTCCGGAGACCAGGATGGCCTTGCCCGCCCTGGCCCCCAGGGGAACTTCAGTGGGCACGGGGTGGCCGTAGGTTCCGGTGTTGGCCGCGTCGAGCAGTTCCATGGCCTTGAGGTTGGCCTGGCCGCATTCGAGCACCAGTCCGACCATGGCCCCCAGGTCCAGGGAGGCGTCGAAGACCGCCGCCAGGGCCTTGTGGGTGAAGGCGGCCACGGCGTCGTCGGAATGGCCCAGGATGGCGGCATGGTCGGCATAGGCGGCCACGCCCTTGAGGCCGAAAATGAGCGTATGCTTGAGCGACAAAACGTCGGCGTCGGCAGCCGGAATGCTCTTTAAGCCGTGCTCGTGGCCCTGGGCGATGAGGCCGTCCAGGCCCTTGGTCGGCTCATAGTCCGCCGGGCCGCCGCTGACGGTCACGCCCGCCTTGGCCGCCAGGGCCTTGCGCATGGCCACGGTCTTTTCGATGAGCGTCGGAAACCGCTCGGGATCGAAATTGACGTTGGTCAGGGTGGAGAACATGGCGGCCATGGTGAACCGGTTGACCTCGGGGTCCACGACGCCCTTTTCCCTGGCCGCGTGGGCCACCTGGGACAGTCCGCACAAGGCGTAGACCAGAAGATCCTGCAGATCGGACACCTCGGGCTTTTTGCCGCACACGCCGAGCTTGTCACAGCCGATGCCCTTGGCGGTCTGTTCGCATTGGTAACAAAACATGTTCACGTCCTCCTGTTGAAGTTGGCGCTTGCCGCGTTGAGACAAGAGATACATCCCCTGGCCCGTTGCGCCCTTGACGTAAGTCAAAAGGGGCAAGATTTTTCCGGGGATGGGGCTGCCGCCCCAGACCCCGCCCGGGGGGAATCATTCCCCCCGGACCCCCCGTCTCCCCCGGCGCGAGGCCTGGCGTGCAACGCGCCAGGCC
>JAVHLG010000114.1 GCA_031082225.1 Desulfovibrionaceae bacterium
GGGAATGCCTCCGGCGGCCAAAGGGCGTACGACCTTTGGAATCCCGTAACGGTGGAAAGCTGCGGCGGCAGAAAGGGAACGAGACTCCTGGGGATGAAGACTATGCGCGGGGATTACGAGGCAGGCTCCCAGCGCTGCAATTCCACCATGTTGCCCTCGGGGTCGCGGGCGTAGACGCAAAATAGCCGCCCCACTCCGGGGATGTCGCGGACAATGGACTCGCCCACCAGGCTGCCGCCGTGGGACAGGAAAGCCTGGGTCACAGCCGCCACATCGTCCACGGCAAAGGCCAGATGCGCCAGCCCCGGGGTGTTGGGGGCCATGACCGGGCCTTGCGGCATGTCGTCGTAGGAGAAAATTTCCAGCGTCGGGCCGGACTCGCCATGCCCGGGCAGGCGCAGGTGCATGCCCCGCAGGCGGCTGCCGGAAAGCCCTGTCAGAGCGTCGAGCCAGTCGCCGGACAGGTCGCGCTCGGGCGGCACGGGCGTGCAGCCGAGCACCTGTTCATAGAAACTGGCCAGCCTGCGCCAGTCCCGGGCGATGATGTTGGTGTGGGCGTAGCGGATGGGCATGGGGCGCTCCTTTGGTCTGCGTCGGCAGGATGGCGGTGTCAGGTGAATACTCTCACTGTACACTCTGTTCAGCATGACGAATCGGAAATTGAACATAAAACGTCGTCCCAACACCCTCCTTTGATTCAAACCATATCTTTCCTTTATGCTTTTCAATAATCTTCAAGACAATGGCAAGCCCCATGCCTGTTCCCTTGCCAACTTCCTTCGTCGTGAAAAAAGGGCTAAAAATCTTGTTTTGGATACTCCTTTGAATTCCAGTCCCGTTGTCTGAGATCGATACAAACAGATGATGTTTATCAGAATACGCCTTAACATGTATGTTTCCAATTTCAGACGTGTCATCGAATTTTTCTTGCAAAGCGTGCGCTGCGTTAATGATCAAATTCAAAACAACCTGATTGAAGTCGCTTGGTATGCATTGCAACTCTGGAAGATTGTCATCAAAATCCGAAGTCAGCTCCGCGACGGTTTTCCATTCATTTCTGGAAATCGTGATTGTATTCGTAATTTCTTTGCGTACATCAATGGACTTAAATACATCTGAATCAGGATGGGCAAATCGCTTTACTGACGTTACAATTGAGGCGATGCGGTTCAAGCCTTCCATGCTTTCCTTGGTCGCCAACGGTATCTCTTCTGTAAGGAACCCAATATCCAGGGCATCAATTTTCTGATGCATATCCAGCAACGTGTCCTGAAAATTTTCAAATGTGACTGCATCAAGTGTTGTTTTTAATTGTATCGCAAATTCTAACAACTTACCCATGTGTTCATTGATAAATGTACTGTTTCCAATAACATATTGGAGTGGCGTATTGATCTCATGGGCAATCCCCGAGGCCATGACCCCTATTGTTTCCATTTTCTGAGAATGAATCAGTTGCATTTCTATGAGCTTGATATTCGAAATATTTGTTAGCACTTCGTATGATCCTTTAAAATTTTGTGCAGCATCGAATATCGGAGTAGGAGACGAAAGAACAAACACCTTCTCACCATTACTATTTACCATGACAAACTCATATGAATCTGCGTTACCTTCCTTGCGTAGACTTTGCTGCTCGACAAAATCGTCTATTCCTTCAGCATGAATAAATTTCACAAATTCCTGTCCTACAATTTCATTCTTGGAATATCCCAAGAGCGTGCTCACTTTTTCGTTAATATAGGTAACGATGAGGTTACTGTTGAGAACAAGAATCCCCTCGTTCATGGTTTCTACGAGGGTCCGGTATTTTTCCTCGCTCTCGCGCAGTTGCGTTTCGACTTGTTTTTTCTCAGAGATGTTTTCAAAAAATATGATCTTTCCCGGAAATTTTTGGGATAGATCGCGCATTTGAAAAATGGTGACACAATAATCTTCATCCTTCCGGGATGTTTCGTTAAAAATTTTCGTTCCAAATTGATTATACGTCGCATGATACTTGTCAAAGACGACTAACGCGCCCTCCATCCATGGGAAAAGCTTCAGTATATTTTTATTTTTAAATTTCAAAATATTCTTAGATTTATGCTGGCGAATGTTTTTTCCGTATTCTTCATTGTAATAAAAAATCCCAGTTTCTTCATGAGGCTCTAACAACTGAATCCCGGCCATATTTATATTTTCAATACAGTTGTCTCTAAGAAGAATCAACGGACTCATAAAACTCTCAAACAATGTTAAATATTTATTTTTTTCATTCGCCAGAAGCATATTCTTATTTTGCAACTCCACAAGTTTGATATCTTCAGAAGCAGTTGCCCACTCGACACAAAATGACAGTTCTATTCTATCAAAGCACCTGATTAAATATTTTGAATAGCTAGAAACAAGCTTCTCATCTTTGACATTTTCATAAACAAGATCGACATATGAATCTCTATAATATTTAAACAATCCGAGAAACATGCCAAGGTCGATACCACGACTGCGATGACGCCGCGCCTCAATCACTCCAAAACTGGCGATAGCGTCATCCCGGTAGTTCGAATCGACACGGATATCAGGAATGGACTCTGGATTTGCAGCAATGTATTGCGATATGGCGTTCGTCAACCCTGAAATGGAAAGTCGCCAGGCCTCCGCAAGGGTGGATGTATACCTTGAATATCCATATGTTAGGGCATAATTGAGGATGGTGTTCATCAACACGGATTCGTTCTTTTGCAAAAGTATTGCCAATGCGTGAAAGGTCTTCATGTCGCTACCGCTTTGATAAAGGTTCCGGTGGATGAAATTTCTGGCATGTCGTGAGAATAGCCTTTCTCGGTTGCAAACGGCAAGGACCATTGCTCCATTTTGTCGCAAGTATCCCGCCTGCCCTTTGAATGGCCGTACGATTGAAAACCCTTTGCGCTTTGAACACACTACGTCGATCTTTAGGCCTGTGAGCCACTTTCGTCTTCAACCCTGGGATGGGTGGTGAAAATTCGTGTTTCGAACAGTATCGCCGGAACTGTCAAACTTTGGAGTCCCCTGGCAGAGCCGGAGGTTTACCCATTCTGATTGTTGTTTTAAACATTGCTCACGGGTCAGGCTCTATCCTGAATGCATGAATCCTGTTTTTCTTTGATTGTGGCTCTTGTGCAGCCACGCCAGGATGGTCTGCGGCGGATTCGCAACCCAGGGCGGAATCACGGTCGCGGCGAATGCCGCCATGAAGCGAAACCGGCCCTGAAGAAGCGCTTCGAGCGGGAGACGACGCTTCTGGCCGGGGTGGAGTCCCTGCGTGGACGAACCGAGGCAACCGACATACACGGGGATGATCGCTTTGGTGATGCCTCCGGCGGCGGTCTGCCCAAGGTCACTGCGGCCAGGGAGCGCCTGGTTCTGATCCGCCGCACCAAGATCGAGTTGAGGCCCAGGATCAGGATCGGGCCCGGGAGCAGGAGGCCGCCAGCCCTGGCCCATGCTTTCGACGGCGGGACGATGAGAAGATCCCCCCACCAGGATCGGGATGAACGGTCCACGTCCGAAGCCCCGAAACGGCGCTCCAAGTGGCTCCATTAGGGGCGGACATGGGTGGCTCCAGTAGGGCGGTCAATGACAGCGAAGATCGCAGGTTCAACCCTGTCGAGCACCATGATTTTTCTTTTTCGATCATACTCGACCTTGTGGGCCGACCCCATGGGAATCTCGATCACGACATTGATGATTGTGTCCTTGGCATACGGGGTCAAAATGGCGTTGTAGTCCATGGTCACTCCTTTTGATCGTTAACGTGTTGATTTTCAATCTGATACGATCATTTCATCCGTGAGGACCATCTTAAAGATTTTGAATTTGGCAATAAAAACCATTTATTTTTGCGCCTCCTGCCTCCTCGACGGCACGGCCCCCCAGCCGGGGACCGTTTCACGGAACGCGCCGACCTTCGCCGTCGCAAACCCGCGTGATGACACGGCCAGCCCCGTCTGCTATGCCTTGCAGCATGAACGGCCTCTCCTCCATGGCGTCGCCGAACGCGTCAGGCCCGGCCAAAGGCAGAACCCTGCCAGGCCCGGCGGGACACAACACGTTGCCTGCGGCAACGCCTCCCCTTCAAACGATCCCCCGAAACCCTTTCGCTCACATCCCGACCTCCCGCACGGCCAACACCTTCCGCCCCGCAGCGGTCCGACTGCCGCGCGTTGCGGCCGTGACCAGGCGCAGGCCCCCTCCCCGCCCTCTCCAGATACGGGGCGCACGACGCCCATGATCGACATCATCATCCGGGAACTGGGACAGGGAACACGGCTGTGCCTGATGATCCTGCCGTTCACCTTCTTCGGCTGCCTGGGCGGAAGTCTGATGGCGCATTGCAAATTCGGCCCGCGCTGCCGGGCGGTTTTTTCCCCCATGGCCCGCCTTTCCGGCCTTAGCGGTCCGGCCACGATCTATCTTCCCCTGTGTTTTTTGGACCACCATGCCGCAAACGCCTATTTGTCGTCCTTATCCCGCAAAGGCGTCGTGCAAAAACACAGCATCCTCGGCATATACCTGATCGGTTTTTTCCCCTCCAGCCTGTATTTTCACATCTTTTTCACTTCTCCCATTTTGTGTCCCGTGCTTGGATTCAAGACGGCGACGACCGTTCTGGCGCTTTTTTTTCTGGCCAGCCTGCTCACCTTTTGCTGCGGCGTCGTTTTGACACGGTTTGCGTCCCCCCTGGACAGCCAGCCCTCCGGCCAGGACGTGTCATGTCAGACCGACTGGCCCGGCTGGCGCATGATCCTGCGTGACGCCACGGGCCAGTTCCGTCGCATTGCGATCATCTTCGCGCCATGCATCCTGGCCGTGGAACTTGTGCTGGCCATCCCGGCCGTGCAGTCGGCCATGGACAGGGCCGACGTGTTTCTCGCCTGGTTCGACGTGCCCTCGGAAGGGGCCCTGGTCGCCGTGTCCGCCCTGCCCAACATCATGGTGGGCTACGCCACGGCCGTCACCTGCCTGGACGATTCCCTGGTCACCCTGGCCCAGATTCCCAGGATGCTCATGCTGGCCGCCATTGGAAACGTGGCCTTTTCCACCTTTTCCTACCTGTTCTCGGCAAATGTCGCCGTCTTCGGAACCCGGCTGGGGACATACCTGACCTTTGCCGGGCTTGGCGTCCGACTGCCATGGCTTTTCCTGTCGCTGTATCTGGCGTCGCTTCTGGACTAGTGTCACGTCCCTTAAAAAATACGATAGTATTTTTTAAGAAAAATAAATAATCTTAATTTGTTATCTACGGAACGCCATATGCGCTTTTCGTGGACGCGACACTAGGCCGCATGGGGGCGTGCGGCTTACGCCCTAGCCCCGGCGCGGGGGTCCACGAATGGCACAAAACCTATTGGAATTCAGCAGTATTCTGAATAGTACCGGCGTATGCTTATTGTGACGCGACACTGGCGACACCAGCCGCATTTTGCAGACACACCGGGAGGTCCGTTATGAAATCCCTCTTCGTCACCCTGGCCGGATACAACGCCTGGGCCAACGCCCGGCTCTTCGAGCATCTGTCGGAACTGTCGCCCGAGGACTGGGCCGCGCCCCGGCCCGTGAATTTCGGCTCCCTGGCGGGCATCGCCAACCACGTGCTTTTGGCCGACATGGCGTGGCTGTCCCGTTTTACCGGATCAGGGGACGGCCCCCCGGCCATCGACACCATCCCCTATCCCGGGTTTGCAGACCTGTTCACCGCGCGCCAGGCCGAGGACGCCCGCATCACGGCCTTCGCAAAGGAGTTGGACCCGGCCCGGCTGACGGGCATCCTGCACTACCAAGCCCTGGACGGCCGCCCCATGGCCCTGCCCATGGCGGTCATGGTGGCGCACTTTTTCAACCACCAGACGCACCACCGGGGCCAGATGCACGCGCTTTGCGGCGCATGCGGCGTCCGGCCCCGGGATATCGATCTGGTGTTTTTTCAGCGGCAGGTGTCGGAGATGATAAAGAAAGAGGAAGGATGATCGCGACGCGGCCGGGCCGCCATAAAAAGGCCCGGAGGGTCGATGTGGCGGTTACGGCCTGGAGGATTATTTCGTCGCGGGCACAACCAGCCTCGCCCTGGTCCAGTCCGGGACCAGGACGGCCTCGCCCGCGTCGGCCGCCGCCAGCCGCTCCACATCGGCGTCCGTGGCCGCGTCCAGTCGGCTCAGGTCGGTGCGGCTTTCGGCGCGCTTGGCGCGAAGCTCATCCGCTGTATAGCTGACGGTTCGCTC
The DNA here is from genome assembly GCA_031082225.1 of Desulfovibrionaceae bacterium. Taxonomy (GTDB): domain Bacteria; phylum Desulfobacterota; class Desulfovibrionia; order Desulfovibrionales; family Desulfovibrionaceae; genus Desulfolutivibrio. The sequence goes on from JAVHLG010000114.1 coordinate 6,243, forward strand.
GTCGTTTTTCATGGCTCTTCCGCATAAACGCTCAACAAATCCTCGGCAACTGTTCCCCTTCGAGCATCCCCAAAAGCCTTTGCCCGCCAAGGGGCGTGGTCATCACCACCTTGCCCGGATAGTCGGCCCGCACCTCGCCGATGCGGCAGGCCCCGCGCCCAAGCGGATCAGCCCGCATCACCGCCAGCGCCGCCTCGGCGTCGGCCTCGGGCACGATGCAGATGAACTTCCCCTCGTTGGCCAGATACAGCGGATCGAGCCCCAAAACGGCGCAGCCCCCGGCCACGGCCGGGTCCACCGGGATGCACGATTCCTCGATAAAGCACCCCACGCCCGACTGCCCGGCGATTTCGTTCAAGGTGGTGGCCAGACCGCCGCGCGTGGGGTCGCGAAGCACATGCACGTCCGGCACGACGTCCAGCACCTTGCCCACCAGATGATGCAGCGAGGCGCAGTCGCTGACCACCGGCGACTCAAAGGACAACCCCTGCCGGGTGGACAGGATCGCCAGCCCGTGGTCGCCCATGCTGCCGGTCAAAAGGATCGCATCCCCCGGCACGGCCCGATGCCCGCTCGGCGCAGGGCTCACGCGCACCGTGCCGATGCCCGTGGTATTGATAAATATTTTATCCGCCGCCCCCCTGGGCACGACCTTGGTGTCCCCGGCCACGATGCGCACCCCGGCCTCGCGCGCGGCATGGCCCATGGAGACCACGATGCGTTCCAGGTCGCCCAGGTCCAGCCCTTCCTCCAAAATGAACCCGCAGGTCAGAAAAAGCGGCGTGGCCCCGAGCATGGCCACATCGTTCACCGTTCCGTGCACGGACAACGCGCCGATGTCGCCGCCCGGGAAAAAGATCGGGTCCACGGTGAACGAGTCCGTGCTCACCGCCAGCGGTCCCGTCACGTCCAGAAACGCCGCGTCATCCATGACCCGCAGAATTTCGTTGTCGAAATGCCGCATGAACATCTCGGAAACCAGACGCTGCGACGCCTTGCCGCCGCTGCCGTGATCCAACAAAAGCCTTCCAGACATGATGTGCGCCTCCGGCGGCCGGGGGGAGAAGCCCCTTTTT
>JAVHLG010000115.1 GCA_031082225.1 Desulfovibrionaceae bacterium
ATCCGGCGACGCGAAGCGTCACCGGATGACGCCCGGCAACCAGGGTGTCCGGGGGAAATGATTTCCCCCGGGCGGGGTCCGGGGCGGCAGCCCCGGGGGGGGTCCGGGGCGGCAGGCCCGGGAAATTGTTGAACAAGGTCGGGAAAGTGCATATTGTTGGTATAAAAAAGGAGGAAAATCATGGCGAAAGCCGTTTTGGACAAGGACACGCGGCGCGAAAAGGTCATCGAGGTCTTGAACAAGGCCAGGAGCATGGAGTTGTACGCCATCACCCAGTATATGAACCAGCACTACGGCCTGGACTCCATGGATTACGGCGAACTGGCCAAGAACATGAAGCTCATCGCCATTGACGAGATGCGCCATGCCGAGCAGTTCGCCGAGCGCATCAAGGAGCTTGGCGGCGAGCCTGCCACGGGTTTTACGGACACGGTGGTCAAGGCCCAGGACGTGCGGGCGATCTTTCCGTTCGATTCCAAGCTGGAAGACGACACCATCGACGCCTACAACCAGTTTTTGCAGATCTGTCGCGACATGGGCGACAACGTGTCGGTCAAGCTCTTCGAGGCCATCATCGACGAGGAGCAGGCCCACTTCAACCACTTCGACAACGTGGGCGGGCACATCGCCAACCTGGGCGACGTGTACCTGTCGAAAATCGCCGGCACCCCGGCCTCCACGGGCGGAACCCCCAAGGGGTTCGTCCTGGGCACGGGCGCGGCGGGCTGAGCCCAGCGACGCGCGGCAGCGGACAACACGGCTCCGGTTTCGAGAAACCGGGGCTGTGCGGCGCGTGCAGCGGCAGACATCGCGCATGCGGATGTGCCCACTTAGGGCGGATCGCCCCCTGCCCGGTCCTTGTGCCGGAAAACTCCCGGCATCGGGCAGATCAAGCGCTCCCGCATGCGGTCATCTCCCGGACCGTGCGGCAGGCGGGGCGACGCGCCCTTGTGGCCTGCCCCGGAAACGGCTATGGAGGAAAAAAACAAGGAGCGCCGCGTGCCTCTTTCCCCGGATCTGCTGCGCATTCTGGCCTGCCCCAAATGCAAGGGCGACCTCACCCCCTGCCACCTCGCCCCGGACGTGATCGAGGGGCTGGCCTGTCCGGCCTGCGCCCTGGTCTATCCCGTGCGCGAGGACATCCCGATCATGCTCATCGAGGAGGCCGTGCCCAGCCAGGCCTGGACGGCCGGGGCGCGTTCGGCGGCAGACGCCCGCGACGCGTGAGACCGGCCTAACGTCAAACCGGCCCGCCCCGGATCAGGCGGCGACACACATGGGCAAGCTCAACTGGACCCCCTGGATGGGTATCGAGGACATGGCCCTGGAGCAGGACCAGGCGGCGCAACGCGCCCGCCGCGCGGCATCGGCCCCGGGCCGCGATCCCGGTGTGGAGCCAGGTTTTGTGTGGTCCCCGGCCGCCGACATGGTGGAGACCCCGGACGCCCTGGTCATCACCGTGGAGCTTCCGGGCGTGGCCCGCGAGGACATGATCCTGGAGCTGCGCGGCCGTTCCCTGTGGATACGCGGCGAACGCAGGCGGGCCAGGGAAGTCTCGGGCGGCCTGTACCGGATGCTGGAGCGCAGCCACGGCCCCTTCGCCAGACGTTTTCCCCTGCCCCCGGAGATCATCCGGGACGCAGTGACGGCGATCCTGGCGGACGGCGTCCTTCAGATCAGCGTGCCCAGGAAAGGGCCGGACAAGATCAAAAGGCGCATCCCCATCTCCTGACCGCGTTGCCCGGGCGATGCCCCCTGCCATGCCGGTGTTTCCCTTCTCCAACCGCAATCCCCACCGGGCGCGACGTCCGGGACATGAAACCGGCTGTCCCTGCGTCGTGGCCACGACCCGCCCCGCGACCGGGGCTTCAGACGCCATGAAAAACATCCTGCTTTTCGCCTTGTCCCTGGCCTGTCTGGCCGCCGCGCCCCTGACGGCCCCGGCCCAGACCGCCCCGAAATCCGTCTCCCCCGCCCGCCTGACGCCCACGGTCCAGGCCGTGCGGGCCGTGGCCCCGGCCGTGGTCAGCATCACCACGGCCAAGGCTGTGGCCCGTCCGGCCGACCCCTTCGGCGGCATGTTCCAGGACGACTTCTTCCGCCGCTTCCTGGGGCCGGGCTTCGAATTCCCGGGCGGCCCGGCCAGACGCCGCACGGAACAGAGCCTGGGTTCCGGGGTCATCATCGACGGGGCCAAGGGCCTGGTTTTGACCAACAACCACGTCATCGCCGGGGCCGAGACCATCACCGCCGTACTCCAGGACGGCCGCTCCTTCGAGGCCGAGCTCCTGGGCTCGGACGCGGATTTCGACGTGGCGGTGCTGAAACTGCGCGGCGCCGCAAACCTGCCCCAGGCGGCCATGGGCGACTCCCGCGACCTCATGACCGGCGAACCGGCCATCGCCATCGGCAACCCCTACGGCTACGGCCACACCGTGACCACGGGCGTCATTTCCGCCGTGGGCCGGGCCCTGCGCGGCGAGGACGGCGCGGCCTACGCCGACCTCATCCAGACCGACGCGGCCATCAACCCCGGCAACAGCGGCGGCCCCCTGGTGAACATCGAGGGCAGGGTCATCGGCATCAACATGGCCATCCGGGCCGGGGCCGAGGGCATCGGCTTCGCCATCCCGGTGGAGAAGGCCCGCCGGGTGGTGATCGAGCTCATGGACACGGGCCGGGTGTCGCCGGTGTGGCTGGGGCTTTTCGGGCAGGGGGTGGACGAGCGGACGGCGCGCTATTTCGGACTGCCCGAACCCTCGGGCCTGCTGGTCACGGAGGTCGTCGCCGTCGGCCCGGCCCAGGCCGCCGGGATCGCCCCCGGGGACGTGATCCTGGCCGTGTCCGGGGCCCAGGTGGAGGATGCCGAGCATTTCCAGGGGCTTTTGCGCACGGTCACGGCCGGGGAGGATGTGGTCCTGGAGGTGCTGCACGACGGGGCGCGCACAAGCGCGACGGTCAAGGCCGCGCCCTTTCAGCAGGACACGGCCGTGAAGCTTGCGGCCTCGCGCTGGGGGATCACCGTGCGCGACGGCGGCGGCAAGGGACTGGTCCTGGCCCAGGTGGCCAAGGCCAGCCCGGCCGACAGGATCGGCCTGGTTCCGGGGGACCGGCTGCTTGGCATCGGCGGGGAACGGTTAGGCGGGATGGACGACCTGACCCGGGCGGTCCTGCGCCACAGCATGCACCGCACGCTGATCCTTTTCGTGGAGCGCGGCGGCCGGGGATATTACGCCCGGATCACCCTGTGAAGCCCGCCCGAGGCCAGAAGCCGCAGGGCCGGACGCCCGGGGACCACGCGCTGGGGCTCCTGCCCGGCCGGGTCGTCGCGCAGGCCTTCGGTATAGCGCCACACCGCCTCCAGGGGGACGTGCCCGCGCAGGTAGTCCTCACAGTCCGGAAAGCTGTAATGGTGCACCATGCTGCGTCCTGAAACCGCGACCCGCAGGCCGCCGGCCTCGATGGCCCGGGCCACGGCCTCGTCCTCCCGTTCGGGAAGGCCCTGGACAGGCGTCACGGGCAGGGGAAAGACGCGGTCCATGAGCCGCCTGTCGAAGATGGCGCAGTGCGTCGCGGCCTCGTCCAGGTAGTGGTAGGGCGGGCCGGACTGGGACAGCCAGGCCTTTGCCAACTCGTCGCGTACGATCTTTTCCCATATCCAGCGGTGGTAGACCCAGTCATGCTCCAGGGACGGCCCGCTGAACATGTGCCGCTCCGACGGATAGGCCGCCCTGAGGAAGCGCCCCAGGACGCGGCGGCCCGCCGCGCTGACCGGGACCAGGGGCGCGGCCAGGACCAGGTCGTCCAGGTGGGCGTGGTGGCGGTAGGCTTCCACCAGATGATCGAGCCAGCGGGGGGTGACGAACACGTCCGCATCGACCCGGACCACGACCTCGCGGCGGCTCTCGGCGATGATCCCGTTTAAGGCGGCGTGGCCCTGGAGGACCGTCTCGTCCGCCGGGTCCTGGTGCACGACCACGTTCCGGTTGCGGGCGGCGAACCGGGAGGCCACCACCCGGTGTTCCTCCGAGCCCGCCTGCATCAGGACATGGATGCGCTTGAAGCGGGTGATGTCCGTGAACCGCTCCAGGCACTTGAGGCACAGGATCAGGCAGTCCACCCGGTGCGAGGCGTCGAGCACCAGGAGGGGATGGATGTCGGCGGGACGGGGCCGCAAGACCGAGATCTTTCCCATGGCTGTCGTGTCCGGTTGGATGGTTTCGGGTGGTTTTTTGCTGTTCCGATGATCTCATCGGACGAAAGGAGCCGGTTCTTTATGCCCTCCTGCCGATATCTTTTTCCGGTCCCGCCGACTGCGGACCTGCCGCCCGCCACTTGACGATGCCCCGGCAAGACGGCAACACTGGATGTGGTGCGCGCGCCGCCTTTGGGAATGCACACCGCGCCGCCAAGGAGCCGTCCATGCCGCGAATCCACATCGACGCCACCGAATGCATCGGTTGCGGTGCCTGCGAGGAACTGTGCCCCGGCGTGTTCCGCATCCGCGACGATGCCGTGAGCGAACTGCTGGTCGAGGACGTCACGGATCTTCCCTGCGCCCAGGAGGCCATCGACACCTGCCCCGTGGAATGCCTCCACTGGGAATAACCGCCCAAACCGCCGAGGAGAGGCATGGAAAAGCATCTTCTGGTCGCCATTGGCGACGACTACGCCTCGTCGCTGAGCCTGCGCTATGTCCACGGTTTTTTCTCCCGCCGCGACGCCGTCAAGCTGACCCTTTTCTACGTGGCCCCCAAGGTGGCGCACCACCGCGCCCGCCTGACCGCGCCCGCCCCATCCCCAGCCGCCCGGGCCGACGGCGGCCCCGCCTGTCAGGCCGACGCCAACGGCCTGTCGGCCCTGGAGAAGGCCAAAAGCTGGCTTTTGGACATGGGATTTCCCAAGGACAACATCTTCGCCAAGACCTGCCGGGCCGACCAGGGCATCGTCAAGGACATCATCCGGGAGGGCGAGGCCGGGCTCTATGACGCCGCCGTGCTTGGCCGACGCGGCCTGTCCTGGTTCGACGAGATGTTCTCCGACAGCGTCTCCCACAAGATCCTGTGGGAATCCCTGAGCTTTCCCATCTGGGTCTGCCGCAACCCGGACGTGAACCGCAAGGACGTCCTGGTCTGCCTGGACGGATCGCCCCAGTGCCTGCGCGTGGCCGACCATGTGGGCTTCATGCTCTCCGGCGAACCCGCCCACGACATCACCCTGCTCCACATCCGGGAAAACGGCGGCCCCGACCCCGCCCCCTTCTTTGAAAAGGCCCGGGCGGTCCTTGTGGAAAACGGCATCGACCCCGGCCGCGTCCGCACCAAGACCCTCGCCTCGGAGAACCCCTCCCAGGCCATCTTAAAGCTGGCCCGGAGCGAGAACTACGCCGCCGTGGCCATCGGCCGCACCGGCGACAGGCCCCAGGCCATCATGGAGCACATCGTAGGCACGACCAGCCTCAAGCTTTTGCGCAAGCTCGAAGGCGCGGCCCTGTGGCTGTGCAAGTGACCGGATGACGCCCCCGGACGCCGCAAGGCCAGGGGCGTGGCGGCGGCGGACCCCGGATCCGGCCTCACGCCAGGCAGGCCGCAACCGGCATGCGGCGGCGTGCGACGGTTCCGTGAGCCCGTGGCCGGGGGGCGCAGCGTTCTCGGCGTCGCCTGCGTCGGCATCGGCTGGGCAGGCACCCGTGGCCAGGGGCCTTCAAAGCCCGGGGGACGCAGCGCTCTCGGCGGCCCTCCCCCGGCCGCGACGCCCCCTTACAGGAGGGCCGTGGCCACGAAGGGGCCGTTGCGCAGGCAGGGCTTGTTGTAGGGAAACGGCGAACCGTCCGGCGCGGTGAGCCTGCCGCCCGCCCCTTCCACGATGGCCTGTCCGGCGGCCGTGTCCCATTCCATGGTCGGGCCCATGCGGGGGTAGATGTGGATGTCCCCCTTGGCCAGCAGGCAGAACTTGTAGGCGCTGCCCGCCGTGATCAGTTCATGGGGCGGCAGGGCGGCCAGGAAGGCGTCGAGACGGGCATCGGGATGGGAGCGGCTGGCGGCCACGCGCACGGGCTGCCCCGGGGCCGGTCGGGCCACGGCGATGGGCCTGGGCTCATCCGTGCCGGACATGAAAAACGCGCCCTGGGACGGACCGCCGAAATAGATGGCGTCACGGGCCGGAACCTGGAGCACCCCGAAGACCGGGCGGTCGTTTTCCATCAGCGCGATGTTGACCGTGAATTCGCCGTTGCGCTTGATGAACTCCTTGGTGCCGTCCAGGGGATCCACCAGCCAGAACCGGGTCCAGTTTTTACGAATCTCGTAGGGCGTTTCGGCGGACTCCTCGGACAGGATGGGGATGTCGGGAAAAAGCCCGGCCAGGGCCTGGCGGATGATGGCGTCCGAGGCCCGGTCGGCCTGGGTGACGGGAGAGTCGTCGGACTTGATGTCCACCGCGAAGGCGGTTTCGGCCACGCGCATGATCTCCTGGCCGGCCAGGCGGGCGATGCCGCACACGGCCATGATGTCGTCGTGTTTCATTGCACTTTCCTTCTCGAGGGATTTTCGGCGGTGATGGTGCCCCAATCCCGCCCTGCGGGCAAGAAGGATGTGGAACCGGTTGCCTTTCCGAACCCGCGCGGATATGGAGCGTCATTGGTGTCGCCAAAGTTGAAGGTGGAGGTTTTTTCGTGAGCAAGTGCAGGGTGCTGTTGGTTGACGACGAGGACGCCTACGTGGAAACGCTGGCCAAGCGTCTTTCCCGGCGCGGGATGACGGTCTACACCGCCGACCGGGGGGAAAAGGCCCTGGCGCTTTTGGCTGAACATCCCGTGGACGTGGTGATCCTGGACGTGAAGATGCCCGGTATGGACGGCATCGAGACCCTGACCAGGATCAAGAAGGACCATGCCGAGGTGGAGGTGATCATGCTCACGGGACACGCCAACGTGGATGCGGCCATCCGGGGCATGGAACAGGGCGCCTTCGACTATCTCATGAAGCCCGCCGAAATGGACGATCTGTTCTACAAGATACAGGACGCGCAGAAAAAAAGAACCCTGGCCGGACACGGCGCGGACTGACCGCAGGCCCGTGCGCCCCGCCCGCGCGGCGCGCCGTGGGCGGTGTTTTTTTCCCGGCATTTCCTTTGCAAGAGGCTGTCTTCAGGCGGCCCGGCCCGGCGTCCGGCCGCCTGAAG
>JAVHLG010000116.1 GCA_031082225.1 Desulfovibrionaceae bacterium
CCCCGGCGGCAGCCGCCGGGGATGGCGCAAGGTCAGACGCCGGAGGTGCGGACGGTGCGGCCTGGGCTGCCGGGGACGGCCCCTCCGCCGGACTGGGCGGACTGGCCGGACTGGCCGGACTGGCCGGGGCCTGTCCCTTGGGCAGGTCGGCCTCGGGCAGGGTCAGATCCCGCTCCCGGAGGGCCGTGGACTCGAGAGGCCCGGACAACGGCTTGCCGTCCGGGGACGAGGCCGGGGAGCGCATCTCGCCGCCCTCGACCTCGAAGAGCGGCAGATCGGCGATGATGATCTCCACCCGTCGGTTTTCCTGGCGTCCCTCGGGGGTGGCGTTTGAGGCCACGGGCTGGTAGAAGGCCCGGCCCATGGCCGTAAACCGGGCCGGGTCCACGCCGTGGCGCTCGCTCACATAGCGGATGACCGACGCGGCCCGGCCCGTGGACAGCTCCCAGTTGGACGGATAGACAAACGAGCGGATGGGCACGTCGTCGGTATGGCCGACCACAAAAAACCGGCGGTCCTTGACCTTTTTCAGCACCTGCCCGACCTTGCCCAGGATGGCCTGTCCCCGGGGCGTGATCTCGGCGCTGCCGGACACGAAGAGCACCTTGTCCACGAAATTGATCTCGATCTTTTCCCGGAATCGGCGGATGCGCACATCCTTGGAATCCACCTCGCCCTGGAGTTCGGCCAGAAGCGAGTCGTAGGCGGTCTTGAGTTCCTCGGCTTTTTTTTCCAGCTCCCGCACCTGTTCCGTGGCCTGGCGCTCCTCCTCCTTGGATTTGAAGAGTTGCTTGGCCAAGGACTCCACAGCCTCGGGCACGCCCTGGCGCTCGTACAGGGTCTTGGCCAGGTAGGCGGTCAGGGCGATGGGAATGAGCACGATGGCGACCATAAGCACCTTGAGATTCTTTCTGCTCATACCTTTTGCTCCCTCTCCCGGACGGCCGCCGCCCGGTCTTGATGCCGGATCGTTTCCGGAGCATAGTCAGCCTGCCGGTTCACGCGCCACGCGCGGACCATAGCCGCTTCATTGCAAAAAGACCACCCGGGACGCCCATGGCAAAAAAAACGGTTCCCCCCCCTGCACCGCGCGAGATGGACCTTTTGGAGATGCCCGCCTCGGGCCTGGCGGCCTACTGGCTGTCGCTGAAAAAGATCCAGGACGCCAAGAAAGGGGTCAAAATCATCCAGGAGGAGCAGGCGGCCACCAACGAGCCCTTCATCCGGCACCTTTTGGACATCGTTTTTTCCGCGCTGCCCGAGGAGACCGTGCGCCGTCTGGCCCTGGCCAAGGAACAGGCTGTGCTGCGGGACATCGGGCGCAAGCTGACGATCATCGCCGTGACCCTTTTGTCCGTGGCCAGAAACGAGAATCCGCGCAAGACCCTGGTGGCCATGCTGTCGCTGTTCCCGTTTCCGCCGGTGCGCGAGGCCGAGGCCATGGACACGGCCAGCCAGTTTCCCGAACGCATCAAGCGCGGCGAACTGGACCTGGCCATCATCGCCGACGTGGACCATGCCGCCCGGGCCGAGCACCTGATCCTGCGCCTTCTGCACTACGCGCTCACGGCCCGGCGCGACGGCAAGGCCGCCGCCGTGCCCCTGCTCAAGCATGCCCGATCCCTGTATTTCACGGAAAACTGGTCGCTTCTGGCCGACGGATTCGATTCGCCGTTTTTAGAACGACGGCTGGCCTCCCAGCGCGCCCAGCTTCTGGCGTCCACCCGCTGCAAGATGCGCATGGCCACGGAGATGGCGCTGGGCATCCGCAACAAGCATGCCTATGAGGATGTGTTTCGCATCGCCCGGTCGTACATGGCGGATTGAGGAAGATTGGACGAACGTTTGCAGAACTGTGCGCCTAACCCTGCTCCACCCGGTCGCGTCCGGCGGATTTGGCCCGGTACTGGGCCTCGTCGGCGCGCTTGAGCAGGTCGTCCAGGGTCTCCCCCGCCCCCTGACCCTGGACTGCGCCGAGGCTTATGGTCACGGGCAGGGGCTCCCCGTTCGGGGCCAGTCCCATTCCGGACACGGCCCGGCGCAGGCGTTCGGCCACGGCCACGGCCTCCTCCAGCCCGGTTTCCGGCAGGATGGCGGCAAACTCCTCCCCGCCCAGCCGTCCCAGGACGTCCACGGTGCGCAGGGCGTCCTTCGCCGTGCGGGCCAGGGAGACGAGCACCACATCGCCCACGTCATGCCCCCGGGTGTCGTTGACCTTTTTGAAGTGATCCACGTCGAACATGATCAGGCTTACGGGCCGGCCGGTCCTTTTGGTGCGTTCGATCTCGGCCTCGCCAAGCTCCATGAAGCGGCGACGGTTCAAAAGTCCCGTCAGGCCGTCGGTGGTGGCCAGTTCGCGCAAGGCCTCCTCGGCGCGTTTGCGCTCGCTGATGTCCCGGGCCGCGCCCACGGCCCACCAGCGATCCTCCCGGCGAAACGCGGCCACGGACAGTTCCACCGGAAAGGAAGCACCATCCGCCCGACGAGCCTCATGTTCGTTGATCGCGTTGACCACCGCCCCATCCCCGGTCCGCTTAAACTTCCGCAATCCGGTTTGGATCTTATCCAACTCCCCCGGGGGGGCCACCACCTCGTGCAAAAACCTGCCCTCCATGTCCTGCCGGGAGACGCCGAACATGCGCTCGGCCGCCCGGTTCCAGAAGGCCACCCGGCCCTGGTCGTCGGTCATCACCAGGGCGTCCTGGGAGGCCTCGCTCATGGCCCGGAACCTAGCCTCGCTGTCCGCCAGTTCGGCCTGGATCACGTCCCGTTTGGCCCGGGACGAGGCCCACAGCCAGGACAGGACGCCAAAAAGGAGCACAAGTCCGGCGGTCAAAATCATGAACGTCGCGGTCAGGGGCGGCACGAGAAGCTCGGGCGGCACCCGGGCCACGACCATCCAGCCCTCTTCGGGAACCATCACCGCCGTCGTCTTGACGCCGATGGCGGAATCGGCCTGCACGGTATCGAAGGTGTACAGGGCGTCATCCAGGAAAAACTGTCCCTGCCTTTGGCTGCGAATACGCTCCCAGGCACCGGGCCAGGCCGCCTCCACGGTCATTTCCCGGCGTTCGCCAAGCTGAAACCCCCATTCCATCTCCGGTGCCGGACCCAGCAACCAATACCCATCCTCATTGACCAGGAAAGGACGTCCAAGGGCCGCAACGGCCGCCTGCCGCAACCGGGCGCGGATCACCTCGCCGTCGAGGTTGAGCACCACGAGCCCGGCAAAACGTCCATCCGCCCCGAGCACCGGGCTGGAAAACCGCAGCACCGGGCGAAAGGGGATCTCAACCTCGCCGCGTTCCACATTGAGGTCAAAGCGAGACACGGCAACCGAACCGGGAGACAGCAGCGTCCCTTTTTGAAAATAGGCGGCGTGCGACTTGTCCTGAAGCTGATCGTCCAGGACGAGGCGCGGGCCTTCGGGCGTGTTGTCCACCCTGACGGACTCCCGGCCCTGGGCGTCCAGAAAACGAGCCTGGAGATATCCGCTTTTGATTTCGGCAAACGACCACAGCAGGCTGACAATGCGCGCATGGCTTGAAACGTATTGTGCATCGAGTTCGTCCGTGATGCGCGCGGCCAGGAAGGCGGCATCCGCTGATCTGGACGCCAGAATCGCCGCCATGACCTGGGCCTCACGATTGACGCGGGACGCTTCCCTGGCTTCAATCGCGGCCCGTTGCGAGGCGTTGGACATGGACAGGTACATGCCCCCGCCGACCATCACGAACGCCAGCAACGAGCCATACAGGACTATGAAGTGTCGCAGAAAACGGCGTGACTCCGTCGGCATGGACCCTCCCTGCCTTGCAGATTTCCCTAGTTTCTCAATGAGATCTTCATGATCGAAAGTCAAGAAAACAGAGACGGATGCACAGCATATGCGATCCGACGCCGAAGGCATACCTCTTCACTATGGAATCAGGAACAGAGAATCCCCGAAAGTTCTGAAATATGACCAGGAAGACGATCCAAGAGAAACGCCGCATCGGGATCGGAACACAAATCGGCGTCCGTCGTCAGAAGCGACCGCCAGACCTCCGGCGTGACGCGGCGCAGGGCCGCCGGAAAATCCGGGATGTGTTCTTGAACCTCCGGCCGCTGCACAAGCGCGTTCAGCATCCCCTCCACGGCGGCCGCCAGGCACCACTGCGGCAAAAACACCCGCTCCCCCACCCCGTCCAGCCGGTCCAGGCGCATGAAAAGCGTGGTGGTCAGGAAAAAATGCAAAAGCCCCTGCTCGCCGCCGCCCAGTGCGGACGGGGCATATCCCCGGGCGGTGATCAGCCGGACATCCGTGCGCCCCCCCGGTCCACCGCCGGGACGGACCACGAAATCCCCGGCCGCATGACGCCAGGGCCAGATGCGCGCCCCGCTCGAAACATCCAGACACAGGGCCAGGATACGCGCGGCCTGGCGGTAGGCCTCCCCGGCCCTCTTTGGCCCAAGGGGCGCAATCCCGCCGCCTTCGAAGTCCCAGACCACGATGCCCCCGCCTGTTGCGGCGTGGAATTCGTGGAAGCCCGCAAACCACTCCACCAGGAGGATGTCCAGCCGGTCGCCCGCATCATAGCACAGGGGGCGGGGCAGTCCGGCAAGCGCAATCCCCCGGGACAGACGCTCCAAGACCGCGTGCTCCCGGGCCAGGGCGGCCCAGCCGTGGGGGGCCGTGGCCACGTTGGCCCCAAGCGTGGCCTGCCCGCCCGGGAACCGGACCTCGATGCTGGCCGGATGGTAGAGCGCGCCGTGCTTCTGGGCCTTGATGACCAGTTCCGAGACCTCACCGGCCGCTACCGGCCGCCCGGCCGCCGCGCCAGCAGCCCCGACAAGCGCCGCCAGTCCCGGCCCCAGGCAGAAATCCCGCAGGCCTGCGAAATATTCCCCATAGGTGGTGTGCAGGGGGCAGCCCTCCAGGGGAACCTCCGCCGTCTCCGGGGCATAGGGCAGATCGCCGTGGGGCGAGGCCACCAGGAAGGTGACGCAGGGCTCGGATGGCTGGCCGGTCATCGTGCGGCGCGCTGCCGGGAGTCGCGGTACCTGGCGGCGGCGGCGGCGAAATTTCCGGCCCAGTGGGGCGCGCCCAGGGCGTGGATGTGGGTGTAGGCGGCAAAGGTGGCGTTTTCGAGCAGGCCGTCCAGGCCGTGCAGCATGCCCGTGCCGCGCTGCATGTCCAGGCAGAAGGATTCCGGCCCGGGGACCGGGGGCGGCGTGCCGTCCAGGGAGGCCAGGCACCGGGAATAGTGGAACTCGTGGCCGGAAAGGGAAAAACCTACAGGATGGAACGGATTGTCCCGGCGTACCACGGCGTGGCAGTAGCCCAGGCCCTGGGGACGGGCGCACAGGGTGGTGGTCAGGGGAAAGACCCCGGCCATGGGGAAGGTCTCGGTCCCGACCCGCAGATCGCGGCACAGGTACATGAACCCGCCGCATTCGGCATAGATGGGCATTCCGGCCCGGGAAAACCCCCGCACGCGGTCGCGCACGGCCCGGTTGTCGGCCAGGGCCCGGGCCATGGTCTCGGGGAACCCGCCGCCCAGATACAGGCCGTCGATCTCGGGCCAGGGATCCGGGGCAAGCAGGCTGACGAAGACCAGTTTGGCCCCGGCCCGCGTAAGGGCCTCCAGATTTTCCGGATAATAAAACCACAGGGCCGCATCGCGCACCACCCCGATGCGCGGTTTCCCGGCATCTCCGGCATCTCCGGCATCTCCGGCATCCCCGGAATCTCCGGCGGACGGGGCCGGTTGTGGCCACCAGGGCCGGGACGGCGCATCCGGGGGGGCCATGTCCGACGCGGCATGGGCCAGGGCCGTCAGCCGGTCAAGGTCCACGCCCTCGGCCACGAAATCGGCCACCGTGTCCAGGATGGCCGCGTGGCCCGCATGCTCCCGGTTGGACAAAAGCCCCATGTGCCGTTCCGGAATGGGATTGTCCGGCATCTTGGGCAGCATGCCCAGGACCGGCACGTCGGTGTAGTGTTCGATGGACTGGCGCAGGATGGAGCGGTGGCGCTCCCCGGCGGTGCGGTTGCAGATGACCCCGGCCAGGGACAGCCCCGGTTCGAAGGCCGCGCACCCGGCCACGATGGCCGCAGCGGTGCGGGTCATCTTGGTGGCGTCCAGGACCAGGACCACGGGGGCGTCCAGGCGGCGGGCCAACTCCGCCGTGGAGCAGGAACCGGCCACGTCCTTGCCGTCGAACAGGCCCCGGTTGCCTTCGATGACCGAGATGTCGCAGCCATGGGATTTTTCAAAAAAAAGTCCCCGGACATGCTCCGGGGGCATAAGAAAAGGATCCAGATTTGATGCCGTAAGGCCAGCCGCAAGGCCGAGCCACGACGCATCAATGTAATCCGGACCCTTTTTGAACGGTCGTACCGTGAGTCCCTGCCGGGCCAGGGCCCGACAGACTCCGAGGGTGACGATGGTCTTGCCGGCTCCCCCGGAAAGTCCCGCCAGAACCAGACGCGGCCGGTTACTCACGAGTGCGGTGCGCTTTCGCCGGGGATGCCGACCTGCGGAACGATCCGAAAACGGATCGCAGCGTCCGCTAGTCTTCCTCGGCGGCCTGCTTGCCCACGCCGGCCAGACCGTACAGGGTGGTCGAGCCGCTGGACCAGTACATGAGCTTTCCGTCCTGCACCAGCGCGGTGAGGATCTTTTTGACCTCGCGCTGTTTCATGTCCGGGAAAACCTTGCACAAATCGGTGAAATAGAACTTGCTCTTGCCGGTCTTGCCTTCGAGGAACTCAATGACCTTTTGTTTTTCCGCTTCCATCGCGTCGCCTCTTTTTTTTTTCCG
>JAVHLG010000117.1 GCA_031082225.1 Desulfovibrionaceae bacterium
GGTCCGGGGAGGGGGCGCAGCCCCATCCCCGGCTTATACCGGGTAGTCCAGGGCCTCGGGGATCATGACCTTGGTCAGGGCCTCGGCGGCGCGGTCCTTGGCCTTGCCGGTCCCGACCAGGGACTTGTCCACGGCCAGGCGCAGGCTGTCGAAAGCGGCGGTGTCCGCCCCGGGGGCGGCGAAGCCGTTGACCAGGAGGCTGGCCACCCGGGCGGCCTCGGCAGCGGCCTTGGCGGCCTGGATGCGGGCCAGGTCGGTGAAAAACGTGACGGTGCCCTCCAGGCCTTCGGCCAGGATGGGGTTTTCCGGTCCCTTTTCGGCCAGCTCCACCACGTCGAGGATCTGCAGCCGGACGGCCACCAGCCAGCACAGGGCGTCGGCCAGGGGGAAGGTCACGCCCTGGCGTTTGCCGTGATAGAGGCGGTTGCCGTCGGCGTCTTTTTCGCGGGACAGGAAATCCAGGGTCCACAGCCACAGGCGGAAGCCTGCGGCCACGCTTGCGGCGCCCAGGTCCGGGCGGGAGGCATGCAGGGTTTCCAGTTCGTCCACGTATTTGCGGGCAAGCGCCAGGAAGACCTCGTTGACCATGGTGGCGGTGAGCTGGCGACGTTGTACGGCCTCGGGACCTTCGTAGGTGGCTTCGAGCTGGCAGTCGGTCCATTTGTGGAAGAGAAAGCCCGGGCAGTCCTCGGTGATGCCGTAGCCGCCCATAAGCGCCACGGCCTCGCGCATCATGACCGAGCCGTAGCCCGTGTTCCACAGCTTGCAGGCCGGGCACAGCACCGAGGCCTCGGCCTCGAGCACGGTGTAGAGCGCCAGGGGATCGGCCTGGAGTTCAGCCAGGCGGGCCTCGTCGCGGCTTCCGGCCGGGGCGAAGAGCAGTTCCACGAGTTCCAGGGCCTTGGGCTGCACCTTGCGAACGGCCGCAAGCTGGGCGCGCACGCCCTGCACGCCCATGTCGGCCAGGGTTTGATCCTTGGCCTTTTCCGTGGGATCGAGGAGATCGAAGAGCCGGGCCGTGGCGAACCCCAGCGACGCACTGGCCTCGCCCGTGGCCCAGACGTCGGCCAGGCGGTGAATGGCGTCCTGCTTCTGCTGCAGACCCAATTCGAATTTGGGCGAACCCTCGGTGCAGGCGTCGCCGCCCCGGAACCGGGCGCGCTGGTAGCGGATGACCGGTTCGATGGCCGAGAGCAGCTTGGCCGTGGTCATGAGCGCCACCGTGACCCGGGTGCGGTGGAACACGGCGGCGATGATCTCGCCGTGGGTGTAGTTGGGGACGATGACCCCGTCTTTGACGGTATAGCCGCCGATGATGCGGCTGGCCGGGACGGTCAGCGACAGGACCGGATCCCGGGTGGAGGACAGTTGATGCACCATCTTCAGCGTGGGCGCGCCCCGGTCGAAGGCGCCGGGGTCGGACTCCTCCAGGATGACCATGCAGGAGGTCTTGATGCGCGGGTCGCCGGTATCCACGGCGGCGGTGACGAAATTGGCGAAGTCCATGCCGGTGATGAACCGGCCGCGCTTTTCCACCTGGAGCATGGGCTCCTGGCCCTCTTCCCAGGAGGCCACGCGCACCCGGCCGCACAAAACGCCCGTGTCCACGCCCACATAGGGCAGGGGTTCGGTGAGGGCGAAGGCCCCGCGCCAGGTCTGGCGATCCTCGCCGGGGGCGGCCGGGGCGCACAGGCTCATGTAGTGGTCGCGCTGCTCGGGGGTGCCGCGCTCGTGGATGGGCGACAGGGCCAGGTTCCCGGCCAGGGAGCAGGTGGCCGATCCGGCGTCCACCCAGGACAACTCGAAGGCCACCAGGGCCAGCCCCATATTTTTCGGTCCCTCGATGAAACCGCCCTGATGCGGGTCGAGAAACACGGCGGTGATGCCGGATTCGTCAAAGGCCGTAAGCAACTGGGCCTTTTGGGGGGTCCATTCGTGGGTGTGGCGCGCGCCCTCGGCCACAAGTCTCGCCACCAGGCCCCGGGCCACGGCCCGGGCGGACTGGACGGCCATCTGCATGTCGAAGCGTTCGGCAAAGCGCCACATGATTTGCCGAACATCGTCGCCCGGCAGGGTGCGTAAAAGTTCCATTCGTGAAGTTCCCGGTATTTGAGGTGCGAGAAGTCTGCTCGGACTTGAAAATGAGCCAGATACGTATGATATTCAACACTACCCGTCAACGGTTTCCATGGCTGGATTTGCCTGTCCCGGCCGGGTTGCGGGGGATTGCTCGTGGCCTTTCGGGCGGGGGAGGGGCCGCCCCCTCCCGACTCGACGGGGGAGGGCGCATCTGCTAGGAATGGACATTTCCTTCGACAAACGGGGTAGGCAATATGGGGTTTGGCATATCCGGGATCGCCAAGACGGTCCCTTTTTTCAAGATGCAGGGCTGTGGCAACGATTTCGTGCTCATTGACAACCGCGTGGCGCGCCTGCCTGCGGCGGTCATGAGCCAGTGGGCCAGGGGAGTGTGCCGCAAGGCCTTTGGCGTGGGCGCGGACGGGCTTATTTTTCTGGATGACGCCCCGGCTGGGGCCACGGCCGATTATATCTGGCATTTCTACAACGCCGACGGCTCCCGGGCCGAGATGTGCGGCAACGGGGCCCGGTGCGCGACCCGGCTGGCCTTTCTCATCGGTCTGGCCCCGGCCGTGCATGTGCTGGGCACGGACGCCGGGGACATCGCGGCCGAGGTCTTTGCGGGCACAAACCAGGTCCGGGTGCGCCTGACCATGCCCAAGGGGCTGCTTCTGGGCATGGAGGTCGAGGTGCAGGGCCTGGCCGTGCCGTTTCATTTCGTGGACACCGGGGTGCCCCATGCCGTGGTGCTGCGCGAGGATCTGGCCGACCTGGCCGACCTGGACGTGGCCGGGTTCGGTCGGGCCATGCGCTACCATGAGGAGTTCGCCCCGGCCGGGACCAACGTGAACTTCATTGCCGTGGAGAACCATGGCCGCCTCCGGCTGCGCACCTACGAGCGCGGCGTGGAGGCCGAGACCTACGCCTGCGGCACCGGGGCCGTGGCCTCGGCCGTGGTGGCCGGGGCCTTGGGGCTGGTGGGCGGCGAGGTGGAGGTGGTCACCTCGGGCGGCGAAGTGCTCGGGGTGAGCGTGGGCGAAGGCGCGCCGTATCTTCGCGGCGCGGCCGAGCTGGTTTTCTGGGGCGACATGGACCCGGCGTCCATGGGGCTTTCCCGCGACTGATCGCCCCACGACCTTCGTCACGGCCACGCGCCGCCTGGAGTCCGTCATGCACTATACCGGCATCAACCATCTGGCCATGGCCACCGGGGACATGGACGGCACCATCCGCTTCTGGCGCGACCTTCTGGGCCTGCGGCTGGTGGCGGGGCTTGGGCGTCCGGGCTACCGGCACTATTTTTTCGAGATAAGCGACGTGGACATGATCGCCTTTTTCGAATGGGACGGCGTCCGGCCCATCCCGGAAAAGGACCACGGCGTGCCGGTTGCGGGGCCGTACGCCTTCGACCATGTGGCCCTCGGGGTGCGGGACAGAAACGATCTTTTCGAGATCAAGGACAAGCTCGAGGCGGCGGAGATCTGGGTGTCCGAGGTCATCGACCACGGCTTCATCTTTTCCGTCTATGCCTTCGACCCCAACGGCATCGCCATCGAATTCAGCTGTCCCGTGCCCGGGGTGGACGTTCGGGCCCACCCGGCCATGGCCGACAAGCGGCCCTCGGCCGTGACCATGGAAGGGGCCGATCCCGTGCCCGGGAAGTGGCCAACCGTGACCCG
Organism: Desulfovibrionaceae bacterium; assembly: GCA_031082225.1. GTDB lineage: Bacteria > Desulfobacterota > Desulfovibrionia > Desulfovibrionales > Desulfovibrionaceae > Desulfolutivibrio. Next base: position 3,759 of record JAVHLG010000117.1, read on the forward strand.
GCCCACGCCCCTGTCCGAGCGGCGGATCTATCCGGGGGAAGGGCGGGAGATTTTGGCCGAGGAAGAATAAGACCGGGGGGAACCTTTTTTTCAAAAAAGGTTCCCCCCGGCGGCTACACGGCGAACGTCCCGCCGGTCAGAAATTCGTAGGCCTCGACGTATTTGGAGCGGGTGCGGGCGATGACCTCTTCGGGCATGTGCGGCGCGGGCGGTTTCTTGTTGAAGCCGATGTCCGTCAGCCAGTCGCGCACGTACTGCTTGTCGAAGCTCGGCTGGCCGCGTCCGGGCTGGTATCCGGCGGCGGGCCAGAACCGCGAGGAGTCGGGGGTCAGCACCTCGTCGATGAGAAGGAGCCCCTCGTCCGACAGGCCGAACTCGAACTTGGTGTCCGCGATCAGGATGCCGCGCTCCCGGGCGTGCTCCCGGGCGGCGGAGTAGAGGGCGATGGAGATGTCCTGGACCTGTGTGAAGACCTCGACGCCGATGAGGTCTTTGGCCGCATCCAGGGTGATGTTCTCGTCGTGGCTGCCCAGTTCCGCCTTGGTGGACGGGGTGAACAGCGGCTCGGCCAGCATCTGCGATTCCTTGAGACCGGCGGGCAGGGCATGGCCGCAGACCGAGCCCGTGGCCTGGTAGTCCTTCCAGCCCGAACCGGTGATGTAGCCGCGCACGATGCACTCGATGGGCAGGGGCCTGGCCTTTTTGACCACCACGGCCCGGCCGCGCAGCATGTCCGCGTGGGGGGCCAGGGGGGCGGGAAAATCGGCCGGGTCCGTGGCCAGCAGATGGTTTTTGACCAGCCCGGCAAAGCGGTTCATCCAGAAGATGGTGATCTTGTTGAGGATGATGCCCTTGTGGGGGATGGGATCGGGCAGGATCACGTCGAAGGCCGAGAGGCGGTCCGTGGTCACGATGAGCAGCGTCTCGGGGGACAGCTCGTAGATGTCGCGAACCTTGCCCCGGGAGGCCAGGGGATATTCCTTGATGTCGGTGGCGGTGACCACGTTCATGGCGCGTCGTCCTTGGGTTGGGCGTTAATCCAGAAAGCGGCGTTCCACGGACCGGGCATGGGCCTCCAGGCCTTCGAGGCGGGCCAACCGGGCGATCTTGGCCCCGTGCTCGCGCACGAACGAGGGGGAGGCGGCGATGAGGCTCGATTCCTTGCAAAAGGCGGCCACGGACAGGCCCGAGGAGAACCGGGCCGTGCCCATGGTGGGCAGCACGTGGTTGGGACCGGCGAAGTAGTCGCCCACGGGCTCGGCCGACATGTGCCCCATGAAGATGGCCCCGGCGTGGCGGATCTTTCCGAGCAGCGCAAAGGGGTCGGCCACGGCCAGTTCCAGATGCTCCGGGGCCATGCGGTTGACCAGGGCCGCGCCGGTCTCCAGGTCGCCCACGGCGGCCACGGCCCCGAAATCGGCCAGGGACCGGGCGGCGATGTCGCCTCTGGGCAGGGCGGCAAGCTGCGTTTCCAGGGCGCGGCGCACGGCGCGGGCCATGGCCTCGCCGGTGGTCAGGCAGATCGAGGCGGCCAGGGGGTCGTGTTCGGCCTGGGAGAGCATGTCTGCGGCCAGCCAGTCGGGGTTGGCGGTGTCGTCGGCCAGGATCGCGATTTCGCTTGGGCCCGCGATCATGTCGATGCCAACCGTCCCGACCAGCAGGCGTTTGGCCGTGGTCACGTAGATGTTGCCGGGTCCGGCCAGGACGTCGGCCGGGGCGATGCAGGCCGTGCCGTGGGCCAGGGCGGCGATGGCCCAGGCGCTGCCCACGCGGTGGACCTCGGTCAGCCCCAGGACATGGGCGGCGGCCAGGATATACGGGTTGAGCGTGCCGTCCTTCCTGGGCGGCGTGACCACGGCGATGCGCGGCACGCCGGCCGCCTGGGCCGGGATGGCGTTCATGAGCAGGCTGGAGATCAGCGGCGTCTCGCCGCCCACGCCGCCTGGGACGTACAGCCCGGCGCTGTCCACGGGGGTGACCATGCGGCCGAGCAGCGTGCCGTCGGGCCGGGTCGTCCACCAGGAGCGTTGCGCCTGGGCCTCGTGAAACCGCCGGATGTTGTCCGCGGCCTCGGCAATGATCGCCAGATCGTCGGCGGGAACCGCATCCGCCGCCACTGCGATCTCGTCCTGGGGCACGCAGATCATCGCTTCCGTGAAATCCGGACAATCGAACCGGCGGGTGTAGTCCACAAGGGCCGCATCGCCGCGTGCGGCCACGTCGGCCAGGATGGCGGCGGTGCGTTCGGCGATCTCGCCGTGGGGCGGCTCCCTGCGGGCGGCCAGCCGGGCCAGGACCGGCCCGAATTCATCCGTGGTGCGGCAAACATACAGCGGACAGGGCATTTCGACCTCAATATGGCTTGTGGTGCTCTTTGCGCGGGTTTTTTACGCACAACGCCCCGGAAAGTCGAGTGACGGCCTCCGGCGGCCAGGGGGGAACCCCCTCCGAAAAACTTTGTCGCGCTTCGCGTCCGCGCTCGGGAGCAATCACATTCTCCGCACCACCTGGATTTTCGTTGGCGTTTCCGAAGCAGCGAAGCTGATCAGGAAACGCCAACGATATCAGGGGGTCCGGGGGCATAAGCGCTAACTTAAACAGCGTACCTG
>JAVHLG010000118.1 GCA_031082225.1 Desulfovibrionaceae bacterium
CCCGTCTGAGAAATCAGACGGGCTGTTTGGCGTTTTACGGCCGGGAAATTCCGCCAGGCCGCCGCCGGGGGGACGGTTGTCCTCCGATTTCAGACTGTTGCAAAATCTTGTCGGGTTTTGAAAGGCAAGAAAACGGTCCGGCCGCATTCCCTTTTTTCCCGGTGAAGGCTATGCTCGTCTTCATACCTTGTGGACGAAGGAGCATCAAGATGCGAACCGACACGCCAACCGCGCCCAGGCGTTCCCGCTTTTTGGGCCGCTTCATCTCCGGCCTCCTGGCGTGGTGCGCCAAGGCCGCCCTATTCACTCTGCCGGTGCTTCTCCTGGCCGTCCCCTCCCCGGCCCAGTCCGGGGCCATCGTCTCCGCCTCCTGCCCCTGCGGCTACCAGCGCGAACGCATGTTCCTCTTCGGCGGGCTCACGAACTTTCGCACCGTCTGCCGCTTTCCGGCCCTGTGCCGGACTGCCCGGACCATCGTCCTGGGCAACCTCCTGGACCCGGCCGCCGGGGCCGGGGACTGCCCGGCTTCGGACATGGCGTTTTACAACGACCCCTCCCTGGCCCCGGAGCATCCCGGCCCGGTGGTGGTCTCCTGGAATCTCCCGGACGGCCGGGGCGTGGCGGCGCTTTTCGAGGGCGGCTACGTCTGTCCGGTCTGCGGCCAGCGCACCCTGACCTTTCGCCACGACGGATTCTGGGAATGATCCTGCCCGACGCTGGTCTGGATGCGGGCGGCGGCGACCGCCGCAGAGAGGTCTTGCCGTGCCGCGCCCTGCGTGGCTGTCCCTTCGGGGATATTCGGCCTAAGGATTCCATGTGAAATCCGGCGCACGCCAGGGCATGGACCGGACGCGTTGGGGCGGTCCGGAAGGCGGCGCATGGTCGGCGGTGTTCCAGTCCCTGGCCGGAGACGCCCCGGGCTGGAGCATGGCCTTCGCACGACCGGCGCATACGCGCACGGCATGGACGGCGTCCGAGGTGGCCGGGATTGTTTCCTGGGTCAGTCAGGCCGCCCAGGCCGGTCAATGGGCGGTGCTGGCCCTGGCCTACGAGGCCGCCTCCGCCCTGGATCGGGTCCTGGCCGTACACCCGGCCCAGGATTTCCCCCTGGCCTATGCCGCCATCTACGCCGCCCCGCAGGCTGTCGCCCCCCATCCCGCCGCCGCTCCCACTACGAGCCGGGATGGTGAAACGGCAGGCTACGCCCTCTCCCCCTGGCGTCCCCTGGTTTCAAAAAGCCGGTATCTCGCCGATCTCGGGCGCATCCGGGACTGCCTGCGTGCCGGGGAGTCCTACCAGGTCAATTACGCCATGCCGTATCAGGCGGCGTTTTCAGGGGATCCCTGGCGGCTGTTTTCCGACCTGCTGCCCGGACAGGCAGCGGGCTATGCGGCCTGTGTGGACATGGGCGAGCACTGCGTCCTGTGCTTTTCGCCGGAGTTGTTTTTTCAGCGCCGTGGCCGGGGGGTGCTGGTGCGGCCCATGAAGGGAACCATGCCGCGTGGGGCGGATCCGGCCGAGGACGCGGCCCTGGCCGCGCGGTTGGCCGCGTGCCCGAAAAACCGGGCCGAGAACGCCATGATCGTGGATCTTTTGCGCAACGATCTGGGGCGGGTGGCAAAGACCGGTTCGGTCCGGCTGGAAAAGGCGTTCACCCTGGAGGCCTATCCCACCCTGTGGCAGATGACCTCGGAGATCGCCGCCCGCCTGCGGCCCGGCATCGGACTTCTGGAGCTTTTCCAGGCCCTTTTCCCCTGCGGTTCGGTCACGGGGGCCCCCAAGGTGCGCACCATGCAGATCATCCACGAACTGGAAGGGCGTCCCCGGGGCATCTACTGCGGCGCGCTGGGGTTTGTGCGTCCGGGCGGCGACTGCGAATTCTGCGTGCCCATCCGGACCCTGCGCCTGGACGACGCCAGCGGGCAGGCGGAATATTGGACGGGCGGCGGGGTGACCATTGATTCCGACCCGGACGGCGAATATGCGGAATGCCGGGTGAAGATGCGGTTTCTGGACGGCGCGCGCGGGGCGTTCCGGCTGCTGGAGACCATCCTGCTGGAGGGTGGCCGATACGCCCTGTTGCCAGGGCATCTGGCCCGCATGCACGCCTCGGCCCGAACCCTGGGATTCGCCTTCGACCACGAGGCGGCAGGCCGGGCCCTGGACGGCGCGTTGGCCGGGCGCGAACATGGCCGGTTCCGGGTCCGGCTGCTCTTGGAGGCAGACGGTCGTTTCGAGGTCCAGGCCGGTCCGCTTGGGGAACTGCCCACGGTCTTGCGGTTGGGGCTGGCCCGCAGGCCGTTGTCGTCCGGGCAGATTCTCCTGCGCCACAAGACCGACTGGCGCGTCCCCTATGCGCAGGCCCGCCGGGAGCGGCCGGACTGCGACGACGTGATGCTCTATAATGAACAGGGGCGGATCACCGAGACCACCATGTTCAACGTGGCCGTGCAGCGCGGGGAGAGGCTCGTGACCCCGCCCCTGGCCGATGGGCTTTTGCCCGGCGTGTTCCGGGAGGAGCTTTTGCGGCGGGGGGAGATGGTCGAGGGAAGCATCGAAGTCGACGAGGCGCGGGCGGCGGGCGAGGTGCGGCTTTTCAATTCGGTGCGCGGCTTTCTACAGGCCGTGGTGGTCGACAGCCCGGAGACCTCCGCCGGGGAGTCATGAGCATCGGGACGCCGTCTCCGGGGGCGGGCCTGAAACGGCCCGGGCAGGAGCTCTGCCTGGCAGGGAAGTTTATTTCAGTCCTTCGCGACCCGGGGCATGACGCGTTTGCGGGCAAAGGGCTCAATGATCCCGGCCAATGGTCGGCCGAAAAACAACCCCAGTTCGCCGGGCGCCATGGCCGCCTTTTCCACGCACAGTTCCCGGAAGGCGGCGTCGAAGCGCAGCATCTCCGCCAGGGCGGCCGCAGCCCCGGGATCGCCCGGGGCGCTCAGACACAATCGGATGGCCTCGCCCGCCGGGCAGCGCTGCTCGTGAATCTGCACAAGCTCCCAATGGGGACTCGCCTGGGGAATCAGGTCGGGGCGGGCCATCCGGTTTTCCTGGTACATGGCCATGAGGGCCTGGGGAGCAGCGCAGAAAAGCGCCCGGCACTCGGCGGGGCTTTGGCCGTGGATCAGACAGTCGCCGGGTTCGCGAAAGAAAGGACAAGCCGGGCTGGCGTGCGACCCTGCGATGCGGACGAGTTCGCGGGAAAGCGTCATAAGCCTCCCGGTCACGTTGTCGCGCACGGTCTCGCCCTGGCGCAGGGTGACCAACACGGTGCGCGGCACGATCCCGGAACGGACCAGGGGGAGATCCTCCAGATGCAGGCCTGGACCGCCCTTGCGGCAGCAGACGCCGCATCGGCGGCAGACGGGAGGAGGCGGTGAAATGTCCAAAATGACTGCTTTCCCGGGGGGTTGTCGTTACATGTGATAAATAGCACGGAACGTGTCCGGGAGGAACCGAAATTTTCTTTGCAACAATCCCGATTGGATGGTAGGAAGGTTCCCTGTCGGACTAGGCTATGCAAGGGGTTTCCTGTTGACAGATTGTCCAAGCATTCCTTACAGGTAAAGCTCTTGTGCGGATTTTCACTTTTTCCCGTGTCGAGTACGAACACCCCCCGTGCCGGGGCCGGGTTCAGGCAGGGGGCTGCGCCACGGCGGGAGGTCGTTCCCTTGGGCGCACGAGGTTCTTGGTAAAGGCGTAACTCTTCAAAACCACTGGAGGAAACAAATGGCGAAACACAAGACTCCCATGTTGGACGAGCTTGAAAAAGGGCCGTGGCCCAGCTTCGTGTCCGACATCAAGCAGGAGGCCGACAAACGGGCGAAGAACCCGGATGGGGTGGATTTTCAGATCCCCGTGGACTGCCCCGACGATCTGCTCGGCGTTCTGGAGCTGTCCTACAAGGACAAGGAAACCCACTGGAAGCACGGCGGCATCGTGGGCGTGTTCGGCTACGGCGGCGGCGTCATCGGCCGGTACTGCGACCAGCCCGAGAAGTTTACGGGCGTGGCCCATTTCCACACCGTGCGCGTGAACCAGCCCGCGGGCAAGTACTACAAGACCGACTACCTGCGCGGCGTCATGGACATCTGGGATCTGCGCGGCTCGGGCATGACCAACATGCACGGCTCCACGGGCGACATGGTGCTCCTGGGCACCCAGACCCCGCAGCTCGAAGAGATTTTCTATGACCTGACCCACAAGCTCAACACCGACCTGGGCGGCTCGGGCGGCAACCTGCGCACCCCGGCCGACTGTCTGGGCCAGTCCCGTTGCGAATTCGCCTGCTACGACACCCAGACCCTGTGCCACACCCTGACCAACGACTACCAGGACGAGCTGCACCGTCCGGCCTTCCCGTACAAGTTCAAGTTCAAGTTCGACGGCTGCCCCAACGGCTGCGTGGCCGCCATCGCCCGTTCCGACTTCTCGGTCATCGGCACCTGGAAGGACGACATCCGCATCGACCAGGACCGCGTGAAAGCGTACGTGGCCGGTGAGTTCAAGCCCAACGCCGGCGCCCACGCCGGTCGCGACTGGGGCAAGTTCGACATCGTGGCCGAGGTCGTGGACCGCTGCCCGACCAACTGCATGAGCTACGACGGCGCGAAGCTTGCCATCGACAACAGCAACTGCACCCGCTGCATGCACTGCTTGAACGTCATGCCTGCGGCCCTGAAGATCGGCGCCGAGACCGGCGCTTCGATCCTGGTCGGCGCCAAGGCCCCGATCCTGGACGGCGCCCAGATGGGTTCGCTGCTGGTTCCCTTCGTTCCTGTCGAAGAGCCCTTCGACGAGATCAAGGAAGTCATCGAGAACATCTGGGACTGGTGGATGGAAGAGGGCAAGAACCGCGAGCGCGTGGGCGAGACCATGAAACGCATGGGCTTCCAGAAGCTGCTCGAGGTCACCAATACCCCGGCCATGCCCCAGCACGTCAAGGAGCCCCGGTCCAACCCGTACATCTTCTTCAAGGAAGACGAAGTCCCGGGCGGCTGGAAGCACGACGAGAAGGGTTACCGCGAACGTCACATGAGATAAAGGGGGAATACCAGCATGGCATTCATTTCTTCCGGATACAATCCCGACAAGCCGATGGAAGGCCGTATCACCGACATCGGCCCGCGTCATTTCGAGGATTTCTATCCTCCGGTCATCAAGAAAAACAAGGGCAAATGGGACTATCATGAGATCCTGAAGCCCGGCATCCTGGTGCACGTGTCCGAGACCGGCGACAAGGTCTTCACCGTACGCTGCGGCACCGCCCGGCTCATGAGCGTGTCCCTGATCCGCGAAGCCTGCGACATCGCCGACAAGTACTGCGGCGGCCACCTGCGCTTCACCACCCGCAACAACATCGAGTTCATGGTCGACAACGAGAAGACCCTGGACGAGCTGGTGGCCGATCTGTCCGGTCGCAAGTTCGCCGGCGGAAGCTTCAAGTTCCCCATCGGCGGCACGGGCGCGGGCATCTCCAACATCGTCCACACCCAGGGTTGGGTCCACTGCCATACCCCGGCCACTGACGCCTCCGGTCCGGTCAAGGCCGTCATGGATGAGATGTTCGAGTACTTCCAGTCCATGTCCCTGCCGGCCATGGTGCGCATCTCCCTGGCCTGCTGCCTGAACATGTGCGGCGCGGTGCACTGCTCCGACATCGGCATCGTCGGCATCCACCGCAAACCGCCCATCGTCGAGACCGAAATTCTCGACAACATCTGCGAAATCCCCTTGGCCGTGGCCGCCTGTCCCACCGGCGCCATCAAACCGTCCAAGATCGAAGTGGAAGGCAAAAAGCTGAACTCGGTGGTCGTCAATCCCGAGCGTTGCATGTACTGCGGCAACTGCTACACCATGTGCCCGGCCATGCCCCTGGCCTCCGGACAGGGCGACGGCATCGTGCTCATGGTCGGCGGCAAGGTGTCCAACCGGATCTCCATGCCGAAGTTCTCCAAGGTCGTCGTGGCCTACATCCCCAACGAGCCGCCCCGCTGGCCGACCCTGACCAAGACCATCAAGCACATCGTTGAGGTCTACGCCAAGGAAGCCAAGAAGTACGAGCGCCTGGGCGAGTGGGCCGAGCGCATCGGCTGGGAAAAGTTCTTCGAGGTCTGCGGCCTTGAGTTCACCCACCACTGCATCGACGACTTCCGCGATCCGGCCTACTACACCTGGCGGCAGAGCACGCAGTTCAAGTTCACCAGCCACGTGGGTTAAAAGACGCAACATCTCCGGGCGCGGGGATC
>JAVHLG010000119.1 GCA_031082225.1 Desulfovibrionaceae bacterium
CGGGACACTAGCCGGCCGCCGGCCGGCCTGCGGACCGTAAACAGCATCCCGGGAGCCGACATGTCCGAAGCCAACCTCTTCAATCGCGAGGAGGGCGTCATCGCCCGCGGGGAGGAGCTCCTGGAAGCCGGAGCCCTGCCCGAGGAGGCCGCCCGCATGGCCGCCGCCCGCGCCGCGAGTCCCGCCGCCGTACCGGCCGCGCCGGGAAGCCCGGCCGCGAACACGACGGTCGTCGTGGCCCCGGTTCCCGTCGTCCCGGGCTATCCGGCCACGGCATATCCGGCGCAGGGCGCCACGACCAACGTGGTGGCCGTGACCCCGGTCCCGACGACCGTCGTCGCCCCGACGACCACGACCACCGTCCCGGCCACGACCGTCACCACGGTCCCGGCCGCCGCTCCCGCCGCCACAACCACGTATTACGCCGATCCCTCGGGAACCGTGGCCGTGGCCACCCCGGCCGGGACCGCCACCGTGAGCCATGCCGGAAGCGGCACGATCACCACGGCCGGGGCCACAACCGTCAACACCCACTCCGGCCAGACCACGGTCACCGGCCCCCAGGGACAAAGCGCCACGGCCACCGGGGCCTCGACATCGGCCGTGACCACCTCCGGGAACACCACCTCGGGCAAGGCCGCCGGAACGGTCACGGTCCAGACCCCGTCCGGCCAGACCGTCAACGCCGCTGGGACGGCCGCAGGATCGAAGACCGTCTCCGGAAACACCACCAGCACCCAGAGCGCCATGGGGGGCATGGTCACCAATCCGGCCACGGGGCAATCGGCGGCGGCCGGACGCCAGGGCCAGGGCAGCGTCACCCGGAGCGACTCCGGGCAGGTCACGGACTTCGCCTACACCGGCCAAAGCGCCGTGGCCGGAAGCGGCGGCAATGCGGCCACGGCCCAGACCTACGCCACAGGCAGCAACCTGGGTTCCGGCCAGGGCTCGGTGAGCGCCGGGGCGGACGTGCAAACCAACACGGGAGGCGACTATTCCGTGGACGCCACAGCCACCAAGGGCCAGGCCACGGTCACCGGCACGAACAACGCCACAGGCCAGTCCAAGACGGCCACAGTGGGCGACGGACAGGTGCAGAACATGCCCGCGCAAAGCACGGCCAAGACCACGGCGTCGCCCTCCCCCCAGGCCGCCCGCACGGCCCCGAACACGACCCCGGGCATGTCCCAGTCCCAGGCCGCCCGCTCGGCCCCGGAACAAATCTCCCAGTCTTCCCGCACCATGGCCAAGGCCCCCCAGGGCTATTCCGACAGCATGGACGTGTTCGGCAAGACCGGATTCGGCCAGTCCGGCGCGACCGGACAGACCATGCGCAAGCCGCCGACCACGGAACGCCAGGCCCCGGCAGCCACGGGCCGCGAGGCCGGGGGCCGGGGCGGACGCGGCGGCGGCCGGAAGTAGGCGGGATGTGGGGAATGGACAGAGGGAACCCTCCGGGGGGCAAAGGGCTTCGCCCTTTGGAATCCCGTAACAGGGACGTTTTCCGCCGACCGGCGTGAACCACGCAGGATTGAGGACCGGCCGCTCTGGACGGCCGGTTCCATGCCTTCCGCTTCCAGGCGAAAGCGGCTATGCTCGGCCCATGAGCACAGACCTCACAACGGCCGACGGCGGCGATACCGACGCCAACGCCCCTTTCCGGGCCATGGTCATGTACCGCACCGTGGCCGACTTCACCTACGACTGGGAGGTGTGGCTTGGGCCGGACGGCCGACCGCGCTACGTCTCGCCGTCCTGCGCCCGGATCACCGGACGGTCCCCGGAAGAAGCCCTGGCCGATCCGGATTTTTTCGCCACGGTCGTCCACCCCCAGGACTACCCCGCATGGCGCGCGGGCATGGACCAGGCCCGGGAAGAGGGCGCGCCGTCCATGGACTTCCGCATCGTCCGGCCGGACGGATCCGTGGTCTGGGCGGCCCAGGAGACCACCCGGGTGTCCGGCCCGGAGGGCGAACCCATGGGCCTGCGCCTGAGCCTGCGCGACGTCACCGACCGGGTGGCCGCCCAGACGGCGCTTCGCGAGGCCAACGAACGCCTGGAGGAGCGCGTGGCCGCGCGCACGGCCGAGCTTGTGCAGGCCAACGCGGACCTGCGCCGGGAGATCAAGCGGGGTGAAACCGCCCGCAAAAGCCTGGAGCAGTCCCGGCAGCGCATCCGCAACCTCTCGGCCCACCTGCGCGACAGCGTGGAAAAGGAACGCCGCCGCATCTCCCGCGAGATCCACGACGAACTGGGCCAGACCCTGACGGCGCTTGGCATGGGGCTGGCCCGTCTGGAAAAACGCCTGCCCCCGGACGACGCAACCGCCCGGGAGCGCGTCGCGGACATCGCCGCCCTGGCCGACAGCGCCCTGTCCACCGTGCGGCGCATCGCCCGGGAACTGCGCCCGGCCATCCTGGACGACCTGGGCCTTGGCGAGGCCATCTCCGCCCATGCCCGGACCTTTGCCGCAAGCTCCGGGATCGCCGTCACGGTGGATGCGGCAAAGGCCATGCCGGGCATCGACCCCGAACGGGCCACGGCCCTTTTCCGGGTGCTCCAGGAGGCCCTGACCAACGTGGCCCGCCACGCCGGGGCAACGCACGTGCGGGTGAAACTCTCGGCCACAAAACGCGAGATGCGCCTCGTGGTGGCCGACGACGGCCGGGGCGCGCCGCAAAAGGCCCTTGATGATCCCACGGCCTACGGCATCCTGGGCATGCGCGAACGCATGCGCTTTTTCGGCGGCGACGTGGACGCGCGCCAGGCCAAAACCGGCGGGATCACGGTCACGGCCGTGCTGCCCCTGGCCCATGGGAGAAAGGCCTCATGACCGGGCGCGACCCCACGGCCGCCCCCCTGGTCGTCCTGGTGGTGGACGACCACGCCGTGGTGCGCCGGGGCACCATGGACATCCTGGCCGACACGCCCCGGGAGTTCCGTTTTCTGGAGGCCGCGACCTCGGCCGAGGCCCTGGCCCTGGTCCGGGCCCATCCCTGCGGCCTGGTGCTCCTGGACCTGTCGCTGCCCGACGAAAGCGGCTTTGCGACCCTGGCCGCCATCCGCCGCCATGACCCGGAACTGCCGGTCATCATCTTGAGCATGCACGTGGAGGCCGAATACGCCCGGCGCGCCCTGGCGCTTTCGGCCAACGGCTACCTGGGCAAGAACTCCGCCCCCGGTGAACTGGCCCAGGCCATTGAGAAGGTGCTCTGCGGCGAGACCTACGTCAGCCCCGGCCTGTCCGGCGAACTGACCACCCGGGACGGCCCGGGAGGCAAATCCCCGCGCCTGTCGCCCCGGGAGCGCGAGGTCATGCACCGTCTGGCCCGGGGCGAGAAGCTTACCGACGTGGCTGCGGCCATGCGGGTCACGGTGCAGACCGCCGGAACCTACCGGACCCGGATCATGAAAAAGCTCAACCTGCGCACCACGGCGGATTTTTTCCGCTACGCCCTGGAAAAGGACGACATCCTGCCCTCATCGCGCATCCCCTGAAAGACGCGGGGACGTTTTCCAAGGTGACGCCGCCCGCGCCGATCTGTTCGCCTTTGTATCCGCAGCATCCCACCATGCGGCCGCCGCACGGCGCGCCGTCCCGCCCCCTGTGTCCCCGGGCCGCGCCGGTCGCGCCTGTCGAACCTGTCGCGTCTGTCTGAAGATTCCGACAAATTTGCGGGCCAGGGCATTTCCCGCCACAGTCTCGCCCATCATCCCGGAACCGGCTGGTGGACGCGCCATGAACCTTTTTGTGACATCCTTTTTCTGGGCCACAGCGGCCATTGTGGCCGTGTTGGCCGTGGCCGTGCTGGCCTCGGGCCTGCGCCAGGGACGGCATCTGCCCGAAGATTTCGACTTCGACCGACACAAGCGCTTCGAAAGCCGATGACACCCGCCGACCCCGCCCTGCGCCGCCCCCTTCCCCGTCCCGAGGACCATCCGGATCGCCCGGACGGCCTTGCCGACGTATGGCGTCTAGGTCATGACCTGTGGGAGACGGCCTTCGATCCGCCCCACCTGGGCATCCCGGCCAACCCCACGGCCTCGGCCCGGGTTGTGGATCACCAGGGCAGATTCATCGAAATCTTCCTTTGCGTCGCCAAGGGCCGCATCATCGATGTCGGCTTCCTGACCAGCCTGCCCGGCCCGGGCATGGCCGCCGCCTCCCTGTGGTGCGCCGCCGTCCTGGGGGCCTCCCTGGCCGAGGCCGTCACGGCCCCGCCCAAGCCCCCTCCCGACCTCCCTGCCGTGCATGAACTGCGCCGGGCCGTCCGCCTCGCGGCCAGGGCCGGACAAGCCGCCCTGGTTCGGGCCGCCCTGATGCGAGCCGCCCGCCCCCTCGCGCCGCACAACGGTTGACCTCCTGACGCCTCTTTCAAGGGGCCGCCGCACGGGCCCGCAACAGCCTCCGGCCCGGGACCATCCGTCCCGCCCGGTTTTTCCTTCCACCACGACACGGCCCGTTGGCCGCCAAAGGAGACCCCACGCCATGCAGCCCCAAAAAACCAACGACGTCCTGGGAACCGCCAACCGGGGAACGCCCGCCGAATCCGGCCTGTGTACCCTGTGCCGCGCCGACTGCGCGGGCAAATGCGAGACCTGGCTGTCCTGCCTGCGCGGCCGGGACATGCTCTATCCCCGGGACTTTGGCGCAATCACTGCCGGAAGCGCCAACACCGAGCATCAGGGCGTGTCCTACGCCTCCCTGCGCCTGGCCGGACGCGTTCTGGGGCCCGGCGACGACGCCGAACGCATGTTCACCGGCGTGAATCTTTCCACCACGTTTGGCCGTGGGTCCGGCATGGCCGTGGGCCTGCCCATCATCACCGGGGCGCTGGGGTCCACCCGGGTGGCCGCCGTCTACTGGAACGGCCTGGCCGTGGGCTGCGCCCTTTGCGGCGTGCCCCTGGTCATCGGCGAAAACGTGGCCGGCATCGACCCAAAAGCCGAGTTCACAGACGGCCGTCTGAAAAAGGCCCCGGAACTCTCCCGGCGCATCGCGGTCTATCGCCAGTATGCCACGGACACCGGCGGCATCCTGGTGCAGCAAAACGTGGAGGACTCCCGAAACGGACTGGCGGAATTTCTGGCCGAGTCCCACGCCGACGAGGTGGCCGTGGAGCTCAAGTGGGGCCAGGGGGCCAAGAGCATCGGCGGCGAGATCAAGGTGGGCAGCATCGAGCAGGCCAGGTTTCTCAAGTCGCGCGGCTACGTGGTGGACCCGGACCCGGACGATCCGTCCGTGTCCCAGGCTTTTGCCGACGGGGCGGTACGGGCGTTTGCCCGGCACAGCCGCCTGGGGCATGCCGACCTGGGGAACTTCGAGCGCCTGCGCGAGCAGTTCCTGACCACCGTGGACCGGCTGCGGGCCCTGGGATTTTCCCGCATCACGCTCAAGACCGGGGCCTACGGCATGGAAGGGCTGGCCATGGCCGTGAAATGCGCCGCCGAGGCGGGCCTCGACCTGTTGACCATCGACGGCGCAGGCGGCGGCACGGGCATGAGCCCCTGGAACATGATGGACCACTGGGGCGTGCCGTCGCTTTTCCTGCACGCCAAGGCCCGCGAATTTGCCGACGCGCTTTCCCAGCGCGGGATCAAACCCGCTGACATGGCCTTCGGCGGCGGCTTCGCCCGGGAGGACCACATCGTCAAGGCCCTGGCCCTGGGCGCGCCCTACGCCAGGCTGGCCTGCCTGGGCCGGGCGCTCATGATCCCGGCCTTTGTGGGCGCAAACATCGAAGGGGTGCTCTTTCCGGAAAAACGCGCCGCCGTACACGGCCTGTGGGACAGCCTGCCCAAGGTCGTGGCCGAGCGCGGCGCGACCCCGGAGGCCATCTTCGCCGGATACCACGCCCTGCGCGAGCGCCTGGGCGAGGCCGAAACCCGCGCCCTGCCGCTCGGAGCCATCGCCTTCTGCACGCTCATGGACAAGCTCGGGGCGGGCATTCAGCAGTTCCTGGCCGGGATGCGGCGCTTCGCCGTCACCGACCTCAGCCGCAGCGACGTGCTGGCCGCCAACCGCGAAACCGCCCACGAAACCGGCCTGGAGCATATGGCCGAGTCCGGCCTGGAACAGGCGAGGCGCATTCTGGAGGCGTAGCGCCGCCGGGGCTGGCAGCCCCGCCCGTCGCCGGGGCTGCCGCCCCGGACCCCGCCCGGGGGAAATCATTTCCCCCGGACCCCCTGACTTTCGTTG
>JAVHLG010000011.1 GCA_031082225.1 Desulfovibrionaceae bacterium
CCCCTTTGGCCGCCGGAGGCTTTCCCCCCAACACCTTATCGCATCGCCGGAGGCCTCCCCCCAACCCAATCCTCCGCCTAGCGCACCACCACGATGGTGCACGGCGCGATCTGCACCAGCCGCCCGGACACGCTGCCCAAAAGCATGTTGTCCAGGGCGTTTTTGCCCCTGCTGCCCACGATGATCTCATCGACCTTTTCCTGGCGGGCCAGCTTGGCGATGGTCTCGGCCGGGCGTCCGGCCTCGGCCAGGGTGCGCAGCCGGACCCCGGCGGCCTCGGCCTTCTGGGCGGCGTCGGCCAACAGTTTGTTGGGTTCGCGCATGAGTCGCTCCCAGGCGTCGGGAATATCCTCGCGCTTGTAGGCCAGAAAGGTCAGCCCCTCCACCACGTTGACGCACAAGACCTCCGCGCCGTGGCGCGTGGCCTCGAAGATGGCCCGGTCCAGGGCCTTGTCCGACAGTTCCGATCCGTCCACGGCCACAATGATCTTTTTCATGCCGCTTCCTCCGTTCCGGCTTGGATGGATATGCTTTGGGGCCGTCGCCCCCGGTCGTTCCCTGTCTCGTCTCAGTCGGCCCGCAGCACCACGGCGAAGGCGCTGCACGCGGCCACCGCCGTCTCCCCGGGCGAAAGTCCCAGGGCGCGCACGCCTTCGGCCGTGACCGACGAGCACAGGCGCGTGCCGTCCTCAAGGCGCACCAGCACCTCGCCCGTGATTTCTCCGGCCGTCACCGCCTCCACCTGACCGCAAAAAACGTTCTCGGCGCTGGTCGCGGGCGGCACGGCCCCGGCCGTGACCACCACGAAGGGGGCCTTGATCTCCGCCGTGAGAAAGGTTCCCTGGCGGATGTTCAGGCTGGACAGGCTGGCGTTGGTGATCACCGAGGTCAGTGTGTGCCCGCCCAGGGTGGCCACCTCCACCACGGATTGCACATCGCCCTGGCGCACCCGGACCACCTTGCCGTAAAACGCGTTTCGGGCGCTGGTCTTGCGTTTGGCCTCGGCGGCCAGCACCCGGCGTTCGATGCGCCGCCGGTCCTTTTCGGTAAAGTCCAGGTACGAGGCGGTCAGAACCGGGGTGGAATGCCCCAGGATTTTTTGCACCACCAGAAGCGGCGCGCCCTGGCGCATGAGTTCGATGGCCCGGGAGCGGCGCAGGGCGCTGGGGTTGGCCATGTCCGTGGGCAGGCCGCAGGCCCTGGCCCGCTCGTAAAACTGACGGCGCACGAACCCCTGGTCCAGGTGCAGCAGGCGGCCGCGCCAGGGGGCCAGGGCCGGGTCGTCCAGGGCGGCGGCCAGTTCCCGGGCCAGGGCCTCGGACAGGCGCACCTCGCGCCGGGCGTCGGCGTGCGTGGCCGCAAAGACCATGACCCCGCGCCCCGGGTCGATGTCGCGGCGGTCGTCCACGGCCAGCACCTCGCCGAGTCTGGCCCCGGTGTGGCGGATGACCAGATAGACCAGGCGCACCCTGCGCCGCGAGGCCACCGAATCCGCCCGGCGGGCGGCCTCGGCCCATTGGGTGAACGCCCCGGTCAGCCGCTCCAGGTCCACGGTGTCCAGATGCTTGACGCCATCCGGCACAAAAAAACTCCCCCCCGGGCGGGCGGCTTCCGGGCCATGGTCGTGGCCCGGGGGCGGCTCGGCCGCCAGGGAGGATGGTCTGTCCATGGACACACCTGTATGCCGCAACCTCCCGAAATGCAAGGCGCTTGCCTGACGCGGCCCGGGCAGGCTTGACAAGAATCACTAAAAGTATTTTATTCGTGACCAAAAGCGACGGGAAACGTTCCGTCCGGGAGGCGCCCATGTATTTCGCAACCGCCGGTATCGAAGTATCCCCCCTGGTTCCGCCGCTGGTGGCCATGGCCATTTCCTTTTTCACCTCCATGGCCGGGGTGTCCGGGGCCTTTCTGCTTCTTCCCTTCCAGATGTCCTTTCTGGGATTCACCAACCCGTCGGTCAGCTCCACCAACCAGTTGTTCAACATCGTGGCCATCCCCAGCGGCGTCTACCGCTACCTCCGGGAGGGGCGCATGGTCTGGCCCCTGACCTGGGCGGTGATCATCGGCACCCTGCCCGGGGTGTTTCTGGGGGCCTGGCTGCGGGTGGCGTATCTGCCCGACCCGCGCCAGTTCAAGCTTTTTGCGGCCCTGGTCCTGGGCTACATCGGCCTGCGCATGGTCCGCGACCTGTTGCGGCGCGGTCCGGCCGGGACGTCCAAGGCCGAGGCCGAGAAGCGGTTCCAGGCCCTGGTGCGCGAATACCGGCAAAGGAACGCGCAACAGCAGGCGTCCGGGGGCGCGACGCTTCCGGCCGTGCGGGTTCTGCGCTTCGACGCCTCGCGCATCGCCTATGAATTTTATGGCGAGACCTACGACGTCTCCACCCCGGGCATCTTCACCATGAGTTTCGTGGTGGGCATCGTGGGCGGGGTGTACGGCATCGGCGGGGGGGCCATTGTGGCGCCGTTTTTCGTGTCCATCTACGGCCTGCCGGTCTACACCGTGGCCGGGGCGGCGCTGATGGGCACCTTTGTCACCTCCGTGGCCGGGGTCGCCTTTTATCAGGCCATTGCGCCCTTTTATCCGGGCATGTCCGTGGCCCCGGACTGGCTTTTGGGGCTGCTGTTCGGCCTGGGCGGCATGGTCGGCATGTATCTTGGGGCGCGCTGCCAGAAGTTCGTCCCGGCCCGGGCCATCAAGTGGATGCTGGCGGCGGTCATCGCCTACACCGCCGGTTCCTATGTCCTGGCTTTTTTCCGCTAGTGCGGATCGTACTGGCGCCGACTGCTGTTTTGAAATAGACACGTCGCGACGCCGGGATTCCGGATTTACGCCCTGCCCGCGCCGGTCTTTCGGAGGCCGAGCGCCGCAGGGGTCCCGTCGCCCGTGGCCGCCCGGCCCGGTCCGTGTGCATGTTTTTTCACCAGCCTGGTAAAGAACCGCCCAGGCGCTGCCGAAAAGACAAGCAGGAGAAAAATGGCGCGGCAGGGGGAAATGCAGGCCCGACCCCCCCGACCCGCCGTCTCCGCCCGGGAGGACGCCATGGGACGGGTCATCACTCACAATTTTCATCATCGGGGAAAAAAGGTTCGCATCTGCCCGACTCATGCGGGGCCTGGGGAGCCGCTGTTTTCCGATGCCGAGATATGGTCCAAGGATTATGCCAAGGCCGAGGGGGTGCTGTTCGGCATCTGCGCCCTGGCCGCCATCCTGTCCAGGCATCTGGGGCCGGACGGGCCGTGGCCGTCCCTGCTTCTGGGTCTGCTTGAGGCCACCCACCGACGCCCGACGCCGGACGACGCAGGCCTGTCCCGGGCCTCCCGCGATCTGAAGGATTACTTCGTAAGCGAGAGCAACCCGCGTAATGCCCAGGACTTCTCGGCGGCCCTGCTGATAACCGACCTCATCGAATATACGCCGCGCTACCGGGCGACCTCGGGCCGCTGAGCGCCGGGACCTGCGCAGTCCCGGTTTCCGTCTCCAGCCCCGGCCCCGGCATGGACGGCACGTCCGGCGGCAATGACCGTGCGTCCAGGCATGTGCGGCAGGCATCCTTCTCCGACGCGGAAGGGGAACAGCCTGAGCCATGTTCGTTCCCGATTATTCTCCCAATTCCTCCCACACCCGCCTCGCGGCCTCGGCCTGGGCCTCAAGGCCGTAGGCCCGGGCGCAGTCGGCCGCGTGCCCCAGGATCGCGTCCAGGGCCGGGCCGCCGTCGAGCACCAGGCGGGCGGCGGCCTCCAGGGCAAGCACGGTCTGGGCCACGTCCGCGTCCGGGGTGACGAAGGCGTTGCCGCCCCAGGGCACGGGCCGCAGCGGCGGCCAGGACGGGGCAACGGTCGGCGGGACGGGGCGCAGGTAATCGTACCCCCCCAGCCCGGCGTACCCCACCACCACGCAGCCGCAGGCCATGGCCTCCAGCGGCGGCAGGGGGCAGCCCTCGGGAAACCCCACGGCCAGGAAGATGTGGCTCTGGCCAAGGGCCGTGGCCACCTGGGCCTGGGTCATGTCCCGTATTTCCGTGAAGCGGATGGGCAGTCCGGTTTCCGGCTGCCTGGCCTGGACGAGGCGGAGGATCTGGTCGGCCAGGGCCTTGTTTTTGCGCGGCATGTAGGCCACTCGCACCTCGCCTGCGGGTTTTCCCTGGCCGGGGCGGAAAAGCCCAAGGTCGATGCCCGGCCGCAGGATGGGCGGACGCCTCCCCGTGGCCAGCTCAATGAACCGGGCCACGGGGTCGGAGACGGCCAGAAATGACACGGGCAGGTTGTTCCAGGAGACATTGGCCGGCAGGCCGTTATGCAGGTAGGCCCAGTTCTGGCAGTAGACCAGACAGCGGGCCCCGGCCGCAAGGCCCGGGCTCAGGGCGTTGGGCCAGCCTTCGGGAACCAGCCAGATGTCCTCCGGCGACAGGCGCAGATCCTCGAAGGGGGCAAGCGCCACCTCCGGGGCCAGTTCGGCCACGCCGTCGGGCACGGTCTCCCGGGGGGACAGGGCCACGGGATATCCGGCCCGGTGCAGGTGCGCGGCCAGCCGCAGCAGCACGGCCAGGCCCCCGGCGGGTTTGCGCAGGGGGGGCAGAAAGAGGAAGGTGCGGGGGGTGGCGGTCACTGGGGCTCCAGGAATGTTACGCCCTGTCGGGCGGCTTGTCAGAACCGGTCCAAGCCGGTAGGTTTGGGATCCAAGCGCCGAAACGGCGGACGTTACGACGCGTCGGCCGCAACCAGCAGCCCCGGGAGGTCACGTGGTCAATGTCAACGCGGCGGCGGACCAGGATATCCGCATCGGTCCCGAGGACACCCGCATCGCGCGCCTCGGGGAGTCCCGGGTGGCGTGCCCCAAGACCTGCGGCCGGTTCGTGCCCGACGAGCCGTCGGTCTTGGCCTCTATCACCAAACGGCAGCTCGGGGAATACGGCGGCGAGCCGGTCTTTTTCGAGGAGGCCGGACCCCGGGAGCGCATCTTCTTCGATCCGGCCAAGACCAAGTGCGCCATCGTCACCGTGGGCGGCATCTGCCCGGGCATCAACGACGTCATCCGGGCCGTGGTCATGGAGGCCCACCACAACTACGGCGTGGCCGCGACCCTGGGCATCCGCTACGGCCTGCGCGGGTTCATCCCGGCCTGCCGCCACGACGTGCTGGAGCTGACCCCGGACAACGTGGCCGACATCCACGAGTTCGGCGGCACCCTGCTCGGCTCCTCGCGCGGCCCCCAGCCCGTGGACGAGATCGTGGACGCCCTGGAGCGCATGAACATCAACTTCCTGGTGCTCCTGGGCGGGGTGGGCGGCATGCGCGCGGCCACGAGCATCGTGGACGAGATTACGGCCCGGGGCCTCCCCATCGGAGTGGTGGGCATCCCCAAGACCATCGACAACGACATGCGCTTCGTGGCCCGCACCTTCGGCTTCGTCACCGCCGTGGAAAAGGCCACCGAATCCATCGCCTGCGCCCATACCGAGGCCGTGGGCGCGCCCTACGGCATCGGACTTTTGAAGCTCATGGGCCGCAGTTCCGGTTTCATTGCGGCCACGGCGGCCATGGGCCTCAAGCACGTCAATTTCGTGCTCATCCCCGAAGAGCGTTTCGCCCTGCACGGCCCGGGCGGGTTCCTTTCGGCCCTGGGGGACCGGCTGGTCAAGCGCGGACATGCCGTGGTGGTGACCGCCGAGGGCGCGGGGCAGCATCTGCTGCCGCCGACCGGCGAGGTCGACGCCTCGGGAAATCCGGTCCTGGGCGACATCTGCGGCCTGCTGGCGCGCGAGATCAAGGCCTATTGCCAGGGCCGGGGCCTGCCCATCACCCTCAAATACATCGATCCCAGCTACATCATCCGTTCCGTCCCGGCCAACGTGGCCGATGCGGTGTATTGCGGCTTTTTGGGCCAGCACGCCGTGCATGCGGGCATGGCCGGCAAGACCGGCATGCTGGTGAGCTCCATGCACGACCGCTACGTGCACGTGCCCCTGGCCCTGGTCAGCGCCGACCGCCGCCGCATCGACACGGATTCCGAATTCTGGCAGGCCGCGCTCGATTCCACGGGCCAGCCCCGGCTGGCCCTGGCCGACGCCCCGGCCGCAGACGACAGCAAGGAGTGATCATGCCCGATACCTTAAGCCGAACCCTGGCCGCCATCACGCCGGTGGACGAAACCCTGCGCAAAAAGGCCCTGGCCCATCTGGACAACCTGACCAAGCCCCGGGGCAGCCTGGGACGCCTGGAGGAGACGGCGGCCCGGCTTTTCTGCATCGCCGGAGGCCAGGCCCCGGGCGTGGACCCGGCCCGCATCTTCACCTGCGCCGGGGACCACGGGGTGACGGCCGAGGGGGTCAGCCCCTTTCCCCAGGAGGTGACCCGGCAGATGGTGGCCAATTTCCTGGCCGGCGGGGCCGGGGTCAACGCCCTGGCCCGCACGGCCGGGGTGGGGCTCACGGTGGTGGACGCCGGTTGTGCAGGCGGCGAATTCGACCCGCACCCGTCCCTGGTGTCGGCCAAGGTCATGCCTGGCACGGCCAATCTGGCCGAGGGACCGGCCATGAGCGCGGACCAGTGCCAGCAGGCCGTGGAGACGGGCATCCGCCTGGCCGACGCGGCGGCGGCCAAGGGGGTGCGCTGTCTGGGGATGGGGGAGATGGGCATCGGCAACACCACGCCGTCCACGGCCCTTTATTGCGCCTACCTGGGGTTTACGCCGCTTGAGATCGCCGGTCCCGGGGCGGGCCTGCCTCCGGCCGGGGTGCGCCAAAAGGCCGAGGTGGTGCGCAAGGCCCTGTGGGCCAACGACGCCGCCGTGTCCGGCGGCGATCCGCTGGAGATCCTGGCCGCCCTGGGGGGGTGCGAGATCGCGGCCCTGGCCGGGCTGGTGCTGGGCGCGGCGGCCAACCGGCTGCCCGTGGTGGTGGACGGGTTCATCTCCACGGCGGCCTATGTGGCGGCCTGGAAGATGCACCAGGACGTGGCGGACTATGCCTTTTTCAGCCACGCCTCGGCCGAGCACGGGCACCTGATGGTCATGGAGACGCTGGGGGCGCGGCCGCTTTTGCACCTGGACATGCGGCTCGGGGAGGGCACGGGCGCGGCCATGGCCATATTCGTCCTGCGCTGCGCCGCAGCGATATTTAACGACATGGCGACGTTCGCAAAGGCCGGGGTCAGCGGCCAGGCCGGGTAGCCGACGCGGCCGCCCGAAGCGGCGGTTGGGCCTGCGCCGGTCGGCGGCCCACATGGTCGGCGGGGTGGCCCGCTGCGGCGGTTGCGCCTGCGCCGGTCGGCGGCTCACCGACCGGTATGGAAGAAATCGTACCAGGCAGCCAGGACAAGCTGGAGATGGGAGTAGGTGAATTCCGGGCCGGGCGGGCCGTTTCGCCTGAGGTGCTCGTTGACCGCCGCCACAAAGTCGAGCCTGCGCTGCTGCCCCTCGAACCGCTCGTAGACCTTTTCCACGTATTTCTCGATCCGGGGTGCGATGTCCGTGGTCTTGTAGATGAAGGCGATGCCGTCCTTGGTGATGGACGTGTCGCCGAGCCGGTTCTCGATGTATTCGATGAGTTTGTTGTTGACGGTCTGGTAGGTGTCCTCGCCGATGATCGACGCCTCCAAAACGGCAAGAACGGGTTTGCAGTATCGCCGGGGGAAAAATCCCGTGTCCGCCTCGTCCGTGGTGGAAATGCCGTGCTTGATCTCCACGGGAAAGATGAGGAAGCGGCCCAGGACGTTGCGGATCTCATGGTTCGATTCGTCCAGCATCATGACGATGGCGTTCAGATTCCCGGCGATGAAGGCGTAGAGATCCTCCCGGGTCTTGGCGTAGACCTTCTCGAAGGCGTTGTTCGCCCTGTTGAGAAAGCCGTGGTAGATGGTCAGTTTGGCGGAAGAGCTGCCCTGGCATCCGATGCAGGCGTCCAGGATGCGTTTGATGTCGCTGACGCTGGTGGTCAGCGCCTTCTGGAACTGGATGTCCAGACTGGTATTCACCCGGGCGCAGAAGATGGCCTTGCGGCCCCGGTTGATCCGCTTCAGATCGACAAACAACATATGCGACAGTTTTTTCGCCGTTGTGTTCGTCATGTATTCGGAAAGCTGGAAGTACAGATTAAGCCTGGTCTCGACGGGAAGGCTCTTGTTCATCCGGGGGGCGCACTTTAAAAACAGCTTGTAATAGATATTGGCGACTTTCCTGGAGGCGTCCGCTATGGCCAGGGTGAAACCGTCATGGAACGACTTGTGGAACTTGCTGTATTTCATGGGTGAGACTGCTACGCAGTGATTCAAGGGTCATCGGCCGCCTGCGGCCCACGGGGTCGTGCCCCAGCGCCCGCCCTCACGAGCGCCATACACCGACTTCTCCTGCTTTTATTCCCCAAGCCAAACATTTGCAACAGCGCCCTCCCGTCCGGTCCTGCCGGGTCACGCCGCCTCTCGTCGGCAACGGCCGCGACCGCCGCGACCACCGCGACCGGCGCGACCGCCGCGACCGGCGCGACCGGCACGACCGGCCCGTATGTCGCCGCCCTCCCGTCAAGCCCGCATCTCCCGGCGCAAGACCACCCCTGCCCCAACAAGCGAGCACCGACGCGACTCCCCCGCCACCCCGAAGATATCCACGCAATTGACACTCTTGTGAAATACAAAAAGATGCCGCAGGCCTCTCGCCGCAATGAAACCGGCCTATACGCGACGCTGCCGGAGGCACTGCCAATTGTGTACACCCCGTTTGCATCCTTCCCGATTCATGTAAATAAACCATGACAAAACAAAAGTAATTTCATAGACAATAAAGCAAGATCACTCCTGCGACATATTTCGCCGCCCCAGGGCGGCCAACCTCAACAAAGGCGCTTCCATGGCCCGCACCGTCAGGAATCGGCTGGGGTATCTGGCCGTGGCCGCCGTGATCGCGGCGGCAGGCGGCTTTTTCGTCATGTTCGGCCCGCCGGGGCTCATGGCCAAGACCGAAACCCCTGATTTCTGCGCCTCCTGCCATGTCATGGAGGCCCAGTACGAGGCCTGGTTCCACGCCGGGGCCCACCGCTCCCTCAAATGCGTGGACTGTCATCTGCCCCACGGCAACCTGGCCACCTACTACACCTGGAAATCCATCGACGGCATGAAGGATGTCGTGGTCTTTTATTCCGGCCGGGTTCCCGAGAACATCACCGCCTCGAGCCACGCCAAGGCCACGATCCAGGGCAACTGCATCCGCTGCCACACCGAGCGGGTTTTCAAGATCGACACGCAGCGAAACTGCTGGGACTGCCACCGGCAGTTGCAACACCGGCTGACGGGCATCCGCCAGACCATCTGACGGACACGGCATTTTTTGTCTTTCCTGGCCACGGCGGCGGGGACCACGGTGTTCTCCCGGCAGCCAAACGGACTTTTACGACAGCGAGGAGGGGATTATGTTCAAGGGGGCGCTGACGGTGGCGACGACAGCTCTTCTGACGGTCTTTTTGTTCGGGGCCACGGGGTGTGAACCACCCAAACCCGAGATGGTCAAGACCGTGACCATTCCCGACGGCGAGATCGATCCGACCATCTGGGGCAAGGCCTATCCCGAGGAGTTCGAGTCCTGGAAAAAGACCGAGGAAGCGGTTCCCACCCAGCTCAGCAAATACAAAGTTGGCATGGGCGGCGGCACGCCGAGCGTGGACAAGCTCTCGGAGTTCCCCTACATGGCCCTGCTCTTTAACGGATGGGGATTTGGCGTGGAATACAACGAGCCGCGCGGCCACGCCTACATGGTCCGCGACCAGCTCGAGATCGACTCCTCGCGGCTTAAGGCCGGCGGCGTGTGCTTAAGCTGCAAGACCCCCTATGCCCCTGGGCTGCAGAAGCAGTTGGGCGTCGAGTATTTCAAGCAGCCCTTCAAGGACGTCCTGAACATGATTCCGGAGAAGAACCGGGAGTTGGGCGTGGCCTGCATCGACTGCCACGACAACAAGGACATGTCGCTCAAGATCTCCCGGGGATTCACCCTCACCAAGGCCCTGGAAGGCATGGGCGTGAAGCCCGAGACCCTGACCCGGCAGCAGATGCGCACCGTGGCCTGCGCCCAGTGCCACGTGACCTACAACATCCCCAAGGACAAGGAAAACCAGTCCGTCGGCCTGTATTTTCCCTGGCAGGGCAGCACCTTTGGCAACATCACCATCGAAAACATCATCAAGCAGATCCGCTCCGACGACTCGATCCGGGAATGGAAGCAGACCGTGACCGGCTTCAAGATGGGGTTCATCCGCCATCCGGAATTCGAATTTTTCACCCAAAACAGCGTCCACTACAAGGCCGGGGCCTCCTGCGCCGACTGCCACATGCCCTACACCAAGGCCGGGGTCTTCAAGATCTCCGACCACCGGGTCATGAGCCCGGTGCAAAACGAGATGCGGGCCTGCATCCAGTGCCACGCCGAGAGCTCCGACTGGCTCAAGGAACGCGTCTTCACCATCCAGGACCGTACCGCGTCGCTGATGATCCGGGCGGGCTACGCCACGGCCACCGTGGCCAAGCTGTTTGAGACCATCCACAAGGCCAAAGAGGCCGGCACGGCCATCAACGAGGAGTTCTACGCCAAGGCCCGGGACTACTACGAGGAGGCCTTCTACCGCTCCCTGTTCATAGGCGCGGAGAACTCCATCGGCTTCCACAACCCCACCGAGGGCCTGCGCATCCTGGGCGACGCCGTGGCCTTCGCCTCCAAGGCCGAGGGGCTGCAGCGCCAACTGCTGACCCAGGCCGGGGTGGAGGTGCCCCTGGTGGTGGACCTGGAACTGCTCAAGTACCTGGAGGACCGGGGCGACAAGAAGCTCAAGTTCAACCCGGCCATCGAATTCAAGGATCCCTCCGGGGTCCAGGACCGCTTCCAATAAGACGTTACGCGGCCATCATGATCCAACCGGGGAGGAAACGCGGGTTTCCTCCCCGGTTTTTTGCGGCCCGGTGAACTGCCCCGGCTACCGCGCCGCCCGGGTCAGGGCCGCCAGAAACCCCTGGGGATCGGCCACGCTCACAAGCACGGAAAACTCCCCCCGGGTGGGCAGATACACCGTCCGGGCCTTGTCCGTGACGAAGGCCAGGGCCTTTTCCCCGTTTTTCAGCCGCCACCAGCCGAACCAGATGCCCGACAGGGCCATGCCGTTGGTCTTCCACTTGAGCCCCAGCTGGAAATCCCGCCGTAGGTCCACCTCGCGCGCCCCGGACAGGTCCAGATCGGCCAGGGGGATGCTGCGGCCGTACGGCCAGGCCTGGATGGACAGCTCCTGCGCCGACACCGCCACCCGGGCCTCGATCACGTTGGACACCATCTGGCGCATGAAGAAAAACACCGCCAAAAGGATCACCAGGGCCCCGACAAATCCCACGGTCAGCCAGCCCGAGCGGGCCACCGGGATCATCTGGAAAATCTGCGGTTCGCTCATGTCCGCCCTCCTTTCGCCGACGATGTCCGGGCCGTCCCCCGCGTTCGCCAGGCACGCGCCACCCTTAGCCTTCCCGGCCTGCCGGGGCAACAATAGCCCTTCCCTTTTCCCCCTTTTGCGGCCACAAGTCCCCCCATGACCTGGGTTGTGCTTATGATATCGGCCGCCTTTCTCCAGGCCGCCAAAGACGCCTTCCTGAAACGGGCCATGGCCGACGTGGACGTGCTGGTGGCCACCTGGAGCTATTGCCTGGTGACCTCGGTCCTTCTGGCCGGGATGCTGTTCTCCTCCGGATTTCCCCCGGTGGGGGCCAAGTTTTGGTGGCTGGTCATCGTAAGCGGCGTGTTCGGGGGCCTCAACCTCGTGCTCTACATCACGGCGGTCAAGGCCTCGGACCTGTCGCTGACCCTGCCCATGCTGGCCCTGTCGCCGCTTTTCATGCTCCTCACCAGCCCGCTGATGATCGGCGAATTCCCTGATCCGGCGGGGCTTGTGGGCATCGTGCTCATCGTGGCCGGATCGTACGCCCTCAACCTCAGGCGGTTCGCCGACGGCGTGTTTGCCCCCTTCAGGGCCCTTCTCGACCACAAGGGGCCGCGGCTCATGCTTTTGGTGTCGTTTTTGTGGAGCCTTTTCGCCAACGTGGACCGCATGGGCCTGGACGTCTCCGCGCCCATCCCCTGGATCTTTTCCACCTATTGCGCCACCACGGTCTTTCTCACGCCCCTTGTCCTGTGGCGTGCGGCCACGCCGATCTCCCAGGTGCGCCGCCATCCCCGGAAGATCCTCGCCGCCGGGGCCTGCGAGGCCGTGTCTCTGGTCTTCCAGATGTACGCCCTGACCATGACCCTGGTGGCCTACGTCATCGCGGTCAAGCGCTTAAGCGCCGTGTTCGGGGTGCTCATCGGGGCCTTGATCTTCAAGGAGTCCGGCCTGGCCGAGCGGCTTTTCGGCACGGCGCTCATGGTGGCGGGAGTTTTTTTTATCGCGCTTTTGGGGTAGGAGTTCACGCTTCACCGCACGGCGTAAACGCACTGGAGTCCGCTACCATGACCGTACAACATCGTTTTCTCCCCAATCTCACCCCGGAAGTCATCGCCGCCGTCCAGACCGAGGGCCTCAACTGGACCCTGCGCCACGCCTATGCCGGCAACCCCCGCTACCGGGAACGCCTGGCCGGGGTTGGATACGATCCAGGCCAGACCGTCAGCCTTCAGGACTTGACCCGCATTCCCGTGACCACCGTGGACGAGCTGCGCACGGGCTATCCCCTGCCGCTTCTGTCCGTTCCCGAGTCCGACGTGGTGCGCATCCACGCCTCAAGCGGCACCACCGGCAAGCGCAAGATCCTGGCCTACACCCAAAACGACATCGACACCTGGAAGGACATGTTCGCCCGCTGCTACGAACTGGCCGGGCTGACCCCCCTGGATAGGGTGCAGATCGCCGTGGGCTACGGCCTGTGGACCGCCGGGGCCGGATTCCAGCTCGGCTGCGAACGCTTCGGGGCCATGAGCGTGCCCATCGGCCCGGGCAACATGGAGATCCACCTCCAGCTCCTGGAAGACCTCCAGACCACCTGCCTGTGCTCCACGGCCTCCATGGCCCTGCTTCTGGCCGAGGAGGTGGCCAAGCACAACCTCAGGAAAAAAATCTCCCTGAAAAAGGCCATCTTCGGGGCCGAGACCCACACCCCGAAGATGCGAGCCCGCTTCGAAGAGTGGCTGGGCCTTACGGACAGCTTCGACATCTCGGGCATGACCGAACTCTACGGCCCGGGCGCGGGCCTGGAGTGCGCCGCCCATGCGGGCATCCACTACTGGGCGGACCTGTACATCCTGGAGGTGCTCGATCCCGAGACGCTTTTGCCCGTGGCCCCGGGCGAGGTGGGGGAGATGGTGGTCACCACGCTCAAAAAAGAGGCCGCGCCGCTTGTCCGCTACCGCACCCGCGACCTGACGCGGCTGATCCCGGGCGAGTGCCCCTGCGGCCTGTCCATCCCGCGCCACGACCGCATCCTGGGCCGTTCCGACGACATGTTCATCTTCCGGGGGGTGAACATCTACCCCGGCCAGATCGCGGCGGTGCTGGAGGGCTTTCCGGAACTGGGCTCGGAGTTCCAGATCCGGCTCACGCGCAAGGACGGCCGGGACCAGATGCTGGTCAAGATCGAACGCAAGCTCGGCGTGCCCGTGGACATGGACCAGAACCTGTCCGAGGCCGTGTCCGTGGAGATGCGCAAGCACCTCCTGGCCCGGGGCTGGGTGGAGATCGTGGCCCCAGGCGAGCTGCCGCGCTCCTTCGGCAAGACCAAACGGCTCATCGACGACCGCAACGCGGACTAGCGGACGCGCCCGCCGAAACGGCGAGGCCCCCGGAGCGTTCGTCGCGCCGGGGGCTTGTGTCTGGGCATAGCGGCTGGCAGGATGCCCGATACGACATCTCGTTGCCTCCGGTTTTCCCCGCATGTCCTCAACACATGCCATGCGCCCAGTTTTCGCCACCTGACGGCGCCGCGAAACGTCCGCCTCCGGAAGTGTGATCAGCACACCGTCAGCGACGTCCTGCCCAAAATATCCATACCCCGACGGAAACAGAAGCATCCGCCCCGCCTCCCCCCGTCGCGACCGCAGCAGCCAACATCCCGAAAACCTGCGGACATCCTGTAGGAATACTCAATAATTGTCTGGCATACAGCGACAAATTCAACTAGATATTTCAGTCAATCCCAGACTTTTTCAGCTCGACCCCGCAAATAACAGGGACGGGCCATAACAGAACCGCAGGCCCATGCATTCCAGCAATCCAAACTGAAGCTCAAGGGGCTCCCCATCGCACATGTCCGACACCCCGCCTTGTCACGGCGCACAGACAGTCCATCGGCCCCTGAAGACGCCGATGCGGCCTGACGGAGTTTCCCATGCGACTGAAGACCAAGACCCTCGCGCTGTTCGCGGTCTCCGGCATCCTCATTCTCACCCTGGTGGGCACGATCCAGTACGAGGTGCTCAAGGCGCGGACATTTTCCGACATAGACCGCCAGATAGCCAAACAACTGGAGCATCTGGACTTCGCCCTGACCCGTTTCCTCACCGATGTGGAGAACGACCTGCTCATCCTGGCCGCGGATGCCCGGGTCAAAACCCCGCATGACGATGATTTCACCTCGTTTCTCACTGCGGACGAACAGTCCTTCGTCTATCGGATCGGTCCCCGCGAACAGGACATCATCGACCTTTTTCAAACCTTTCGCCACTACCATCCCCACGTCAATTCCGTGTACATGGGCCGTGAAAACGGCAGCTTCGTGCGCTCCCACAAGCGTGCCAGCCCCACCCGGTACGACCCCCGGACCCGCCCCTGGTACCAATTGGCCAAAGACCACCCCGACGCGGTCCTGCGCACCCCGCCCTACCGTTCCCTGACCACCCCGGATGTGAACATCGGCGTGGTCGTGCCCATGCGGGACGCGGACGGCAAGCTGTTCGGCGTCATGGGGGCGGACATCACGCTGGCCAGCCTGACGGACTATCTGACGGATTTCTCCATCAGCTACGACGGACAGACGCTTTTACTGGACAGCGAAGGGGTCGTCCTGGCCTCTCCGGACAGCGCCCTGCTGTTCCAAAATGTGCGGGACATCTTTCCGGACGGGGTGCGGCTGCTTTTGACCGGCAAGGGAGGGCATGTCCTTTTTGAGGATACTCAGGGCCGACGCCATGCCTATGCCCACGTCTCGTCGGAAACAGGCTGGACGCTTGTCGCCCTGGTGGACGAAAGCCGCATCCAGAAGGACATCTGGGTGGTGGTGGTGCGCAGCCTGGTCATCCTCGCCACAACCATCGGCCTGCTCAGCCTGGTCACCCTCATCGGCCTCTATTCCTCCATTCTCTCCCCCCTGGCCGCCCTGACCAGGGGCACCCGGCACATCCGGCAAACCGGCGATCTGCAATACCGGCTCCAGGTCCATGGCCGCGACGAGATCCACGACCTGGGCGAGGCCTTCAACCAGATGATGGATACCTTGCAGACGGCCGAGTCCCAGCTCAAGGACTCCCGGGAGGCCCTGCAGCAGGAGCGCGACCTGTTGGAAGACCGGGTCAGGATGCGGACGGCGGAGATTGAGGAGGCAAACAAGAACCTTCTTGCGGAAATCGAGGTGCGCAAAAAGGCCGAGGAGACCGCCGAGGAGGCCAACCGGGCCAAGAGCCTGTTTCTGGCGAACATGTCCCACGAGATACGTACGCCCTTAAACGCCATTTTAGGCTTCACCCAGCTTCTGCTCCGCGATCCGCAGATGCTGCCCGGGCAGCGCCGCTCGGTGCATACCGTCTACCGCAGCGGGGAGCATCTGCTGCTCCTTCTCAACAGCATTTTGGAGATGTCCAAGATCGAGGCCGGCCGCATGACCCTGCAGGAGGAGGACTTCGACCTGCACGCCATGCTGGAGGATCTGGAGGCCATGTTCCTGGTCCTGACCAGAAACAAGGGCATTTCCCTGGAGTTCGCCGTTGACCGGGAGACGCCGCGCTGGATTGTGGCGGACGAGCAGAAACTGCATCAGGTGCTCAACAACCTCCTGGGCAACGCGGTGAAGTTCACGGACCAGGGGGGCGTGGTCCTGCGGGTCGGGGTGCTGCCTGCGCAGGACGCTGCCGTCACGCCCGGTCCTGGGGGCGGCGGTTCCCGGCAGGTGCTTGTGTTCGAGGTGGAGGACACCGGCCCGGGCGTCCCGGCCGAGGCCCAAAAGACCATCTTCTCCCATTTCGAACAACTCGATCCCGGCAGGCGGAAAAAAGGCGGCACAGGCCTGGGCCTGGCCATCGCCAAGGCCTATGTGGAAATCATGGGCGGCGGCATCGCCATCCAAAGCCAACCGGGTCAGGGAAGCATGTTCCGGTTCACAGTGCCCGTAGCTCCGGGCACGTCCGGCCGGGCCAGATCCGGCGACCGCTTGCGGCAGGTGTCCCGGCTGCGGCCGGGCCAGGGGGAACAACGCGTCCTGGTCGTGGACGACAACGAGACCAACCGGGAAATCCTGGTCCGCCTGCTGGAGGATGCCGGATTCACCGTGCGCGAGGCCGGAGACGGGCGGGAGGCCTGCCGGGTGTACGGGCAATGGCGTCCGCACATGGTCTTGCTGGACATGATCATGCCGGAGATGGACGGTTTCGCCGTGCTTGAGCATATCCGGAGCGCGGATGGTTCAAACGCCCCGCCGGTGATCGCGGTCACGGCCAGCGTGCTCATGGCGGAAAAGGAGCGGGTGCTGGCCAGCGGAGCCGTGGCGTTCCTCAAAAAACCGTTCAAGGTAGAGGAATTGTTCGATCTTATACAAAAACACCTCGGGGTGGCCTTTCTGGACGGCGACCCGCCGGACCAGGCAGGGGCCGCCGGGCCGTCGGACGAACCGGAGCTTGCCCCCGGCCACCTGTCCCGGCTTCCGGCCGAATGCCTCGCCGCCCTGCGCGACGCCGCCTTGAGCCTGGATGTCGAAAGCCTGCGGGAACATATCGCAGGCCTTGGCCCGGAACACGCGGCGGCGGCCAAGGGGCTCCTCACGCTGGTGGAGCAGTACCGTTTCGAAAAGTTGCAGGAACTGTTGCAGGAGGGAAACCCCTCGTGAGCATCGACATGCCGCTGTCCATTCTCATCGTGGACGACGTTCCGGCCAACCTCCAGTTGCTCTCCGGGATGCTCACCGAGCGCGGCTACAAGGTCCGCCCGGCCCCAAGCGGCCCCCTGGCCCTGGAGGCGGCCAGACGGAACCCGCCGGAACTGATCCTGTTGGACATCAACATGCCGCAGATGGACGGTTTCGAGGTCTGCCGCAGGCTCAAGGCCGACCCGAACCTGGCGGATATTCCGGTGCTGTTCATCAGCGCCCTCGGGGACGCCGCAGACAAGGTCCGGGCCTTTGCCGAAGGCGGCCAGGACTACATCACCAAGCCTTTCCATGTGGAGGAGGTGCTGGCCCGGGTCATGACCCATCTGGCCCTGCGGCGGGCGCAACGCGAGGTGAAAGAGCAAAACAGGGTCTTGCTCGAAACCCTCGACCAGTTGAAAAAGGCCCAGAACCGCCTTGTGATCTCCGAAAAAATGGCGGCCCTGGGCGTTTTGGCGGCAGGCGTGGCCCATGAGATCAACAACCCCCTCAATTTCGTGAAAACCAGTTGCCACGGCCTGGAAAAAGACCTCCGCGACCTGACGGCCCTGGTCTCCTTTTGCCGTGATGCCATGCCTGACGGGCAGCGGGAGGCCCTGGCCGCCTTCGAACGGCAGGTGGACTATGCGACCCTTACGCAGGAAATTCCCGAACTTCTGGCGCATGTTTTCGAAGGCCTGGCCCGGGCCGGGGACATCGTCAGCTCCCTGCAGGTCTTCTCGCGCACGGACGATGCCGTGTGCCAGGATGTCGACATAAACGACGTGGTGGAATCCGTCCTGGTGGTCCTGCGCAACCGCTACAAGAACGTCACGGAAATGACCACGACGCTCTCGCCCACGCCACGGATTTGCGGCAATCCGGGCAAGCTGGGGCAGGTGGTCATGAACCTGATCACCAACGCCATCGACGCCGTGGAGTCCGTCGACGACCCGGCCCTGCGGCGCATCACCCTGGCCACCGAAACCTGCTCCCGAAACGGCGCGCCATACGTGGCCCTGCACGTCACGGATTCCGGCCCCGGCATCCCTCCCGACATCCAATGCCGCATCTTCGATCCCTTTTTCACCACCAAGCCCGTGGGAAGGGGGACGGGGCTTGGACTTTTCATCAGCAACAATCTGATACAAGAGCACCGTGGAGCCCTGGAGCTTGCCAGCGTCCCCGGACGCGAAACCACCTTCTCCATGTATCTGCCCGCACCGCAGGAGGACGCCGCATGAACCAGACACCCAGC
Source organism: Desulfovibrionaceae bacterium (assembly GCA_031082225.1). GTDB lineage: Bacteria > Desulfobacterota > Desulfovibrionia > Desulfovibrionales > Desulfovibrionaceae > Desulfolutivibrio. The sequence continues at coordinate 18,322 of JAVHLG010000011.1, forward strand.
CGGGACAAGCCGGTCATTTTGTATGTGGACGACGAACCGGAGAACCTAAGCAGCTTCAAGGCCCTGTTCCGGCGCGACTACGACATCCGCCTGGCGGATTCCGCCCCTCGGGCTCTCGACATCCTGCGTGGCGAGGAAATCCATGTGCTGATCACGGACCAGCGCATGCCGGTGATGTCCGGAGCGGCCCTCCTGGAACAGGTGGCCACGGAGTTTCCAGACGTTCTGCGTTACATGCTGACGGGATACAGCGATTACGACCCCCTGGTGGATGCCATCAACAAGGGCCGGGTCCACGGCTATTTCCCCAAGCCGCTGAACCCCCGGGAATTTTCCGAACGCGTGGGAAAGGGGCTGGAGAATTGCCTCCTGCGCAAACGCAACGAACTGCTTTTAGTCGAACTGCAAAAAAGCCAGGCGCTCCTCAAGCAGGCCCACGCCCTGGCCCGTATCGGCATCTGGAGTTGGAACAGGGACAAGGACCAGGTCGCATGGTCCGAGGAATTATGGCAAATCGCCGACCGCACCCCGCCGCCCGACCCGCTCACCCTCGCCCAAGTCTCCGATTTCTTCACCCAGGAGAGCCGGGAACGCATGAGACGGTGCATAGACGCGGCCCTTGAAAGCGGGGAGCCGTATCAACTGGAACTGCAGATGATCCGCCAGGACAGCCAGGTCTGCTGGCTGAACGCCTTTGGCGGGCCGACCCGGGACCAGCAGGGAAGGATCATAGGATTGCACGGAACGGTCCAGGACATCACGCAACGAAAGCGGTATGAAATCGCCTTGCGCGAGGCCATGGAGGCGGCCGAGGTCGCCAATCGCGCCAAATCCACCTTCCTGGCCAACATGAGCCATGAAATCCGGACGCCGCTCAACGGCATCCTGGGCATGTTGCAATTGCTGCGGCTGTCCTCCCTGAGCAGGGAAAACACCGACTATGTGGATGTCGCGATCCACTCCTGCAACCGTCTGACCAACCTGCTCTCGGACATTCTCGACCTGTCGCGGATTGAGGTTGGAAAACTGGACATTCAGCACAAGCCCGTGGATGTGCATCATGTGCTGCTGCAATTGCATGAGATGTTTCTCCCCACCGCCAAGAAGTCCGGCATCGCATTGGTCTGTGAAGCCGACCCAGGCATCCCGGGCGGCCTCATGGGGGATGCGCTCCGCCTGCAACAGGTGCTCACCAATCTGGTCGGCAATGCGCTCAAATTCACCGCGTCAGGGACCGTCACCGTGGGGGCGTCTCCCCTTCCCCAACAGCAACCGGGACGCTACCGTGTTTTGTTTTCCGTAACCGACAGCGGCATCGGCATCCCCGACGAGAAACTGCCCCTTCTGTTCAAACCATTCACCCAGGTCAGCGAGGGCTATCAGCGCCAGTTTCAGGGGGCGGGGCTCGGGCTGGCCATCTGCAAACGCCTTGTCGAGCTTATGGGTGGAAACATGACGATTGAAAGTAAGGAAGGCGTCGGCACCACCGTCCACTTCTCCGTGAGTCTGGGCATCGGACAACAGATGTCGGCCGAGCCGACCCCGTCGATCTGTCGCAGGGAAGACGAGCTGCCTGCCTTGCGGGTGCTTCTGGCCGAAGACGATCAGGCCAATGCGCTCACGGCGCAACGGCTCCTGGAAAAAAAGGGATGCCTCGTAAGAAAAGCCGAAAAAGGAGAGCAGGTCATCGACCTGTTGCGCCAGGAACCCTTTGACGTGGTGCTCATGGATGTGCAGATGCCGGGCATGGACGGCGTCGCGGCGACGAAGGCGATCCGTTCCGGCCTGGCCGGGGAGGACAGACGGCGCATCCCCATCATCGCCATGACGGCCTACGCCATGTCCGGCGACAAGGAGATCTTCCTGGCGGCCGGAATGAACGGGTACATCGCCAAACCCGTCAATATGGACGACCTTCTGCAGATGATCGTTGATGTCTTGGCGAGGCGGGGATGACGTTGTCGATGGCCGTGACCACGATGCGGCGACCCGTTCGGCCGTCGGGTTATTGCGGGGGCTGGCCGGGCCGCATGGGCATGGAGGAATCAATGGCAGGCCACACCTCGACGACACGGCCGTCCTGCCACAGGACCAGGGGCGTACCCGTCTCCCGGGCCAGTTTTTCAGCGTTTGCCGCCGCGCGGCGCAGGGCCTGCTCGATGTCGCGAAGGGAATGATCGGCGTCAGTGACGTCACGAGGCATGCGTCCCTCCGACGGCAAGCAGCTTCGGCGGTTGTACGGAATTGTCGTACAGCGACATGAATCTCCCGGCCCGAACCGCCGCCAGTGACGGGGAAAACGGCGACAGCCCCGCAGCGATCAGGTCGGCATTCACGAACAGAAGGCACCCCGCCTCATGCGGAAGATACTCCCGGGCAAACGTGGTTTTTCCTGCCCCGTTGGGGCCTGCGATGACGAGTATGCCCGGCATGATGACCACCGATGTTTCCCCTCAATCTGGAGGGTAAAACGAAGCACGAGCAAACCACCCGGCACAAAGGATGAAATATCTCCCTACGGCACAAGCGGGGCCAGATTGAGCCCGGCCTCGACGGGCAGGCCAAGCATCAGGTTGGCGCAGGCCAGGGCCTGGCCCGACGCGCCCCGGCACAGGTTGTCGATGGCCGTGACCACGATGAGGCGACCCGTGCGGCCGTCCAGCACAAGGCCGATGTCGCAGAACATGGTCCCGCGCACGAACCGCGTCTCGGGCAGCTTTCCCTTGGGCAGAACCCGCACCCAGGGCGTCTGGGCGTAGTGGGTGGTGTAGACGTTGTGCACGTCGTCCAGGGTCACGGGTCGTTGCGGCTTGGTATAGATGGTGGACAAAATGCCCCGGTCCACGGGCAGAAGGTGCGGATTAAACGACACCATCATGTCCGCGCCCGCGATCTTGGACAGCTCCTGCTCGATCTCCGGGGTATGGCGGTGCTTGCCCAGGTTGTAGGCCCGGAACGTGTCGTGCACCTCGCAAAAAAGCATCCCCACCTGGGACTTGCGACCGGCCCCGCTGGCCCCGGACTTGCTGTCGGCCACGATGCCGTCGGTCTCGATCAGGCCCTTGGCCAGGGCCGGGGCCAACCCGAGAATGACCGAGGTGGGATAGCAGCCCGGGTTGGCCACCAGGGTGGCCGTCTTGATGGCCTCGCCATACCGCTCGGGCAGCCCGTAGACGGCCTGCTCCAAAAGCTCGGGGTGGCGGTGCTCCACGGCGTACCAGGACTCATACACCCCGGGGTCGTTGAGGCGGAAATCGGCGCTTAGATCCACGACCTTGAGCCCCGCCCCCAGAAGCTCGGCGGCATAGCCCATGGCCGCCCCGTGGGGCACGGCCAGAAACACCAGACGGCAGGCGCCGGACAGGGAGGCCGCATCGGGCTCGGTGACGGACAGTTCGCCGATGCCCAGGCCCTGCAGGTGCGGATACAGCTCCACCAGGGTCTTTCCGGCCTCGGCCCGGGACGTGGCCCGCACCAGCTCCAGGGCCGGATGCCGGGCCAGAAGCCGCACCAGCTCCATCCCGGTATACCCGGTGACGCCCACCAACCCGACGGGAATCTTGCTCATGTCATGGCCTCCGGTTCAGCCGGTTTTTTTGACGTAGGACAGCCTGAGCTGGCACAACAAATCGGCCAGGAGCTTGGCCTCCTCGTCCGTGGCGTTCGCCCGGGTCTTGCACTGCAGCATGGCCAGGATGTCGATGGTGTGCTTGGCCAGGGGCAGATTCTGCATATAGCTCCCGGTCTCGGGCTCCGGGGATTCGCCGAGCTGGACCATGGCCGAGGCCGCCAGGGACAATAGAAACGTGGAAAAGGCCACGGGCGGATAGCAGGGCTCGTCCTTGCCAAGCGGCTTCCCCTGCCCTTCCCGGCAGGTTCCGGCCATGTCGGCATCCCGGGCGTTTGCGCGGCTGTCGGTCACCTTGAACTCCTGGTTCTCGCTCATGGATCGGCTCCTTTGCGCCAGACGGCCGCCGGGGGGGGTTGTCCCCCGCCGCGTCTGGCCGTATGACGACAATACGGCGTCACCATACGGCAACGCTTGCCTGGTATGCATACCCGAATCGGGGTCGGGTTGCATCCGGTTTTTTCCCGCCGCGACCGCCGCGACCGGCGCGACCGGGACGAATTGGGCCTACCCCCACAGGGAGCGACTGCATGCAGACCAAAATCGTAGCCACGCTTGGCCCCGCGTCCATGCATCCGGAGACCATGCGCCAGATGGTCGCGGCCGGGGTGCGCATCTTCCGCCTGAATTTTTCCCATTCCGACGCGGCCTATTTCATCCCGGCCATCACGACCATCCGGGAGATCGAATCCGAACTGGGCATCCCGCTCACGGCCCTTGGCGACCTGTGCGGCCCCAAAATCCGCATCGGCGAGGTGGAGGGCTCCCCCAAACAGGTGAACAAGGGCGAATACCTGCATCTGGGCCTGCCCGACGAGCGCCCGGCGGACGGCGAACTGTCCTACGTGAGCCTGGACATCCCGGAGCTTCTGGCCGGGCTCGACGTGGGCATGCCGGTCAATCTGAGCGACGGGATGTTGCAGTTCAAGGTGGCCAAGGTGGTCAAGGCCGACCGGCTTTTCGAACTCGAGGCCCAGAACGCCGGATTTTTGTCCTCCCACAAGGGCATCGCCTTCCCCGGCAAGCACCACCCCATGCCCGCCCTGACCCAGAAGGACATCAAAGACCTGCACGAGGGCATCGACGTGGGCATCGACGCCGTGGCCCTGTCGTTCGTGCAAAGCGCTAAGGACGTGGCCGACGTCAAGGGGCACATCAAGGACCATGGCGCCTGGATCCCGGTGGTGGCCAAGCTGGAGCGGCAAAACGCCGTGGAAAACCTGGAGGAAATCCTCAAAATCACCGACGTGGTCATGGTGGCCCGGGGCGACCTGGGCCTGGAATGCCCCATCCCGGAGCTGCCCATCATCCAGAAAAAGATCATCCGGGCCTGCCGCCACGCCCAAAAGCCGGTCATCGTGGCCACCCAGATGCTTCTGTCCATGGTCCACAACCCCATCCCCACCCGGGCCGAGAGCACGGACGTAGCCAACGCCATCCTGGACGGGGCTGACTGCGTCATGCTCTCCGAGGAGACGGCCATCGGCGACTATCCGGTGGAGACGGTCAAGGTCATGCGCCAGATTTCCGACCAGGCCGTGGGCTACTACCTGGAGCGCATCGAGGGGCCGTTCGCGCCCAAAAAGGAGCGCAACCCGGCCAAGTACCTGGCCTATGCGGCGAGCTTACTCGCCAACAACGTGGACGCCCCGGCGCTGATCAGCCACACGGTCAGCGGCGACACGGCCAGGCTTCTGTCCTCGCGGCGTCCTGCCCAGCCCATCTACGCCCTGACCCCGGACACCAGGGTGCTTAGGGCCTTAAACTTCGCCTGGGGGGTCAAGCCCCGGCTGATCACCGGCGACGACCGGCGGCACATGGACCGGGTGGAGGAATATGTGGAGGCCAATCCGGATTTTACGGCCGGCAAGCCGGTGGTGATCACCGCCGGCCGGCCCACCCCGGGCAATCCCAGCCCCGGCACCAACGAGATCAAGATTTATTACAAATAACGCGAAGGGAAGGACTGGGGCGCGGACCAGGGTTCGCGCCCCCGCCTGGGCCGGGTCTCCGTGCGGACACCACCCACCCCCTCCAGGTTGCTGAAACCAGCTCTTGGCGGAGGATTGCGGGCAAGCAGGAAACACATTTACGGAAAGGAATGCATGCACTATGCCCGCTCATTTTTATACAAAGGATGTCTTACGCAGCCATCCGAATTATAGCAATTTCCGGATTGGCGATTATACCTATGGAACCCCAAGCGTGAAATGGTGGGGTGAAAAAGCGACACTCTCTATTGGAAAATTTTGTTCGATCGCGCCGGGATGCGACATCTTCCTGGGAGGAAACCACAGAACCGGATGGGTGACGACGTATCCGTTCTCAGGACTTCCTGACATTTTCCCCTTTGCCAAGGGTCTCCAGGCTGGATCAACGACAAACGGCGACGTTGTCATTGGAAATGACGTATGGATTGGACATCGCGTCACAATAATGTCCGGCGTCACCATCCATGATGGTGCGGTTATAGGCGCGAATGCGACAGTCACCAAAGATGTCCCACCGTACCATGTTGCAGCAGGAGTCCCGGCAAAAGTCATAAAAAAAAGATTCAAGGACGAACACATCCAAAAACTTTTGGCTATAAAGTGGTGGGATTGGGACATCGACACGATAAGCAAGGTCATCACGCATATGCTTTCTGATGACATAGATACGTTTATTCGTGTTGCATCAACAATTGCTGCACAACGGTAGCCTGTACCGTGCCAACAGAGACCGCCTTCACCTGACACCGCCGTCTTCAGCCAGGCAGCGGCGATGCTGCCTCCGCAACCCCATCCACGCCGGATTCCGTGGCCTCGCGCCCCACGCCGTCGGGACTGCCGGTCAGGCCCAGGGAGGCGCGGACGGCGCCGCCCGTGGGCGGATATCGGCCGTGACCCATGGGCCTTCGGGCTGCCATCCTCTCCGTCTCCGGCGGGAAGGCCGCCGCTTCCGCCCCGATCACCGCCATTTCCCGCCGCCCTTGTCGGCAGCCTTCATTTCGTATAGTGTTCCCGGGTAATTCCCCAGCCCTTTTCCCCAACGGCAACCCGGAGCGTCTATGCCATCCGCCTCCCTGACCTGGTTTCTCATCGGCGTGGTGTTTCTCTTCGCCGAACTGGCCATGCCCGGGCTGATCCTCATCTTTTTCTGCTTCGGGAGCTGGATCGTCACCCTGATGCTGCTTTTTTCCGAGGTCTCGGTGCAGGTGCAGCTCGTGGTTTTTCTGGTGGCCTCGCTGGTGCTGCTTTTCACCCTGCGCAAGCTGTTCATGCGCACCTTCGGGGGACGCCTCAAGGACGGCGCGGACAAGGAGCTGGCCGACCGGGCCGTGGGCCGTCAGGCCCTGGTGACCACGGCCATCCGCCCGGCCGCGCCCGGGGAGATCAAGTTTCGCGGCAGTTTCTGGCGGGCCGCCGCCGACGTGGACATCCCCGAAGGGGCCACGGTGGTCATCGAGGGTCCGGGCTCGGACGACGGCCTGACCTTTCGGGTGCGGCCCCTGTAGCAGCCTGCCTCCGGGATTCCGGTTTTTCTCGATTGCCGCGCGGCGTCATGTGAACGCCTTCTTTCTTGTGGAAAAAATGTTAACGTCCATCCAAAGAGATGCAACGCGCCCCGACCCGCATACCGCGCCGGGACGCGCCGCACAAAGGAGCCTGCCATGTTCAACGACTCCGTCATCATGCTGGTCGTCCTGGCCGTCGTGGTCATCATCCTGTTCGTCAAAACCGCCGTGGTGGTGCCCCAGCGCTCGGAATACGTGGTGGAGCGCCTGGGCAAATACCACAACACCATGGGGGCCGGGTTCCACATCCTGATCCCCTTCCTGGACAAGATCACCTACCGCCGGTCGCTGAAGGAGGAGGTCATGGACATCCCCTCCCAGACCTGCATCACCAAGGACAACGTGGCCGTGTCCATCGACGGGGTGCTCTACCTCCAGGTCATCGACTCCAAGCTGTCGGCCTACGGCATCGAAAACTACTACGTGGCCGCCTCGCAACTGGCCCAGACCTCCCTGCGCTCGGCCATCGGCAAGATCGACCTGGACAAGACCTTCGAGGAACGCGAGACCATCAACCGCCAGGTCATCGAGGCCGTGGACGAGGCGGCCCAGAACTGGGGCATCAAGGTCCTGCGCTACGAGATCAAGGACATCGCGCCCCCGGCCTCGGTCATGGAGGCCATGGAGCGCCAGATGAAGGCCGAACGCGAGAAGCGGGCCGAGATCGCCACCTCCGAGGGCGACCGCCAAGCGCGCATCAACCGGGCCGAGGGCATGCGCCAGGAGGCCATTTCCGTGTCCGAGGGCGAAAAGCAAAAGCGCATCAACGAGGCCGAAGGCCGCTCCCTGGAGATCGAACTCCTGGCCAAGGCCACGGCCCAGGGCATCCAGGCCGTGGCGGCGGCGTTGGCGTCCGACGGCGGGGTGACGGCGGCCAACCTGCGGGTGGCGGAGAAATATCTGTCCGAATTCGGCAACCTGGCCAAGACCGGAAACACCCTGATCCTCCCCGCCAACCTGGCGGACATCGCCGGGATCGTGGGCACGGCCATGACGGTCATGCAGGACGTGGGCGTCAAAAAGGCCGGATGACGGCTAAAGCCCCCTGGTCGGCCGCACCGCGCCAGTATTTTGGGGCCTGACGAACCCGCCAATGGGCAAAGGCCCTTGCCTTGCGCGGCAAGGGCCTCTATCCTGACGTCATAAAAGCACAAGACCGCTCTCCGCGCGCCGCCCATTCGGCCTGCGCCCGACGGGCGAGTCCCCGGAAACGCCCATGCCCACACGAAACGCCCGACCGGACCATCCGCCCGCCGAAGACCCCGCCGTACCCGGCCCGGCCGCCGTTTCGCGCCGTGACGCCGCATGCACCGCCCCCCGGGCGTCCCTGGGAGGTCCGGCATGAGCATAAGCAACCTCGATTCCCTGTTCAAACCCAATTCCGTGGCGGTCATCGGGGCCACGGGCGAGCCCGGACACGTGGGCTCGGTGATCATGAAAAACCTTCTGGCCGGGAAATTCCTGGGCCCGGTCATGCCCGTCAACCCCGCCATGGACGCCGTGGCCGGGGTACTGGCCTACAAGTCCGTGGACACCATGCCGCTCACCCCGGACCTGGGGGTCATCTGCACCCCGCCGGACACCGCCCCGGAGGCCATCAAGGATCTGGGCAAACGCGGCACCCGGGCCGCCGTGGTGCTCTCCCCGGGCTACAGCAAGCTGTCGCGGCCGGACAAGAAGACCCTGCAGCAACGCATGGTGGAGGCCGCCGCGCCCTACGGGGTGCGCATCCTGGGCCCCAGCGGCCTGGGGCTCATCATCCCCGGCATCGGGCTCAACTGCTCCCTGTCCCCCACCGACGCCAAACCAGGCCGCATCGCGTTTATTTCCCAGTCCGCGTCGCTTTTTACCGCCGTCCTGGACTGGGCCGGGACCAAGGGCATCGGCTTTTCCTACCTCGTCTCCCTGGGCGACCGGGCCGACCTCAAATACGGCGACATCATCGACTACCTAAGCTCCGACCCCAACACCCGCTCCATCCTGCTCTATGTGGAGTCCGTGACCGACGCCCGGTCGTTTATGAGCGCCTCCCGGGCGGCGGCCCGCAACAAGCCCGTGTTGGTCATCAAGCCCGGCCGAAAACTCTGGACGGTGCATCCTCCCGGACCGGAGGAAGGCCTGGACGAGGTCTACGACGAGGCCTTCCGCCGGGCGGGCATGCTGCGGGTGTTCGAGATCGACGCCCTGTTCGACGCGGCCCAGACCCTGGCCCGTTCACGGCCGCTTCGCGGCGACAGGCTGGCCATTTTGACCAACGGCGGCAGCGTGGGCATGATGGCCGCCGACACGCTGTTGGCCGGGGGCGGCAAGCTGGCGGAATTTTCCGACGAGACCCGGACCGCCCTGGACGGGGTGCTCGGCCCCAACTGGCTGCGCGACAGCATCATCGACATGGGCTTCGACGCCGAGGCCGGGCGCTATGAAAAGGCCCTGCGCATCCTGTTGAAGGAGCCGGGCGTCAACGCCATCCTGATCATCCACGTGCCCTTCGCCACGGTGCCCGGGGTGGAGGCGGCCAAGGCCGCGGCCACGGTCCTGGGGAAATCCAGCCGCACGGTCCTGGCCTGCTTCATGGGCTTCGACCAGTCCGGCGAGGAGGTGCGCCTGCTGACGGCGGCCGGCATCCCCACCTACGAGACCCCGGACAAGGCCGTGGGGGCCTTTGTGCATCTGGTGCGGCACCGCCGCAACCAGGAACTGCTCATGGAGATGCCCGCCTCCCTGCCCACGGAGTTCTACCCCGACCCGGACGCGGCCAAGGCCGTGGTCGCGGCGGCCCTGGCCGCAGGCCGCGAGGACTTGAGCGAACCCGAGGCCAAGGCCGTGCTGGCCGCCTACGGGGTTCCGGCCATCGCCTCCCGGATGGCCGCCGACGCCGCCGATGCCGTGACCCAGGCCGGTCTGCTGGGCTATCCCGTGGCCATCAAGATTACCTCGCCGGACATCCCCCAGCCCTTTGACGTGGGCGGCATCGCCCTGGACCTGGAGACCCCCCAGGCCGTGCGGGAATCCGCCGAGGCCATGCTGGCAAGGGTGGCCCGGATCAGGCCCCAGGCCCAGGTGACGGGCTTTATCGTGCAGGAGATGGGACGGCGGGTGGGGGCCAGGGAGCTTTTCATCAAGGCCCGGGTGGACCCGGTGTTCGGGCCCTACGTGGTCTTCGGCCAGGGGGGCCTGGCCGGGCGGGCCACCCAGGACGCGGCCGTGGCCCTGCCGCCCTTAAACATGTCCCTGGCACGGGATCTCATCTTCCGCACCCGGGTGGCCGCCGCCCTGGCGGGCACCGAGGCCGATGCCGGGGCGGACCTGGACGCCATCTGCCTGACCCTGGTCCAGGTGGCCCAGATCATCACCGACGTGGACCGCATCAGCGCCATCGACGTCAATCCGCTTTTGGCCGACGAAAAGGGCGTCCTGGTCCTGGGGGCCCGGATTCTGGCCGACGCCTCGCGCGAGCCCGACCCCCACCGGCTGGCCATCCGGCCCTATCCGAGGGAACTGGAGGAATGCACGGTCTTAAAGACCGGACGCAAGGTGCTGCTCCGCCCCATCCGGCCCGAGGACGAACCGGCCCATTTCGAATTCTTCAAGCGGCTGTCGCCCGAGGATCTGCGTTTTCGCTTTTTCGGCGTGGTGCGGGAGCTGTCGCACATGGAGATGGCCCGGCTCACCCAGATCGACTACGAGCGGGAGATGGCCTTTATCGCCACGGCCGAGGACGAATCCGGCAAGCCCGAAACCCTGGGCGTGGTGCGGGCCTCCACCCAGCCCGACAATTCCTCGGCCGAATTCGCCATCATCGTGCGTTCGGACCAAAAGGGCGCGGGTCTGGGCCGCATGCTCATGGAAAAAATGATCCGCTACTGCCGCGAACGCGGCACGAAGGTGCTGTGCGGCCAGGCCCTTCTGGAAAACGGCGGCATGCAGGGTCTGGCCCACAAGCTGGGGTTCGACGTGTCCAAAAACTTCGACGAGGAAGTGGCCGAGATGCGCCTGGACCTTCAGGCCCCCACGCCAAGCTTGCCCAAGACCTGAAACAGGTGGTCGCGGTCAATGGGCTTGGGCACGTAGGCCGTGGCCCCGCCGCGATAAAACGCCTCCACCACGTTTTTGGGGTCGGACAGGGCGGTGATCATCACCACCTTGGTCTCCCCGCCCTGGCCCGCTTCTGCGGAGGATTCCAGCCGCCGTATCCGGCGCAGCACCTCCTGCCCGTCCATGCGCGGCAAAAGGATGTCCAGGCAGACCAGATCGTAGGGTTCCTTCCGGGAAAAGGCCTGTTCGAAAACCGCAAGCCCCTCCTCGCCGTCGGCGGCCAGGTCGCACTGTCCGAATTCGGACAGGATGGCATGTAAAACGCCCCGGCTGGTCGCATCGTCTTCCACCACCAAAATCTTCATGCACCACTCCTGCCCGTGCAGCCACTGCGTGGCCAACACAAATTCACCCCGCCGTCGCGGCGTGGGTCGCCGCAAAATCGACCAGACGCGGCACATCCAGGATGAGCGAGATGCTTCCGTCGCCGTTGATGGTCGTACCGGTAACAAAATTGACGTTTTTATACATTTCGTCAAGGCTCTTTATCACGGCCTGCTGCCTCCCGACAACCCGGTCCACGGCCAATCCGACCTCCACGCCGTCCACCTCGGCCACCACCACCCGCTCGAAGTCGGGCCGCTTTTCGCAAATGCCGAACAGCGACCGCAGGCTCACGCACGGCATCATTTTGCCCATTCGCTCGATGATGTCCACGGTTTTCCGGTTCTCTCCGGGAACCCGCTCCTGGAAGCCGCGCAGGGCCGTGAGCGGCACGATGTAGGAGCCCTGGCCGATGACCACGCAGAAGCCGTCGATGATGGCCAGGGTCAGGGGCAGGCGGATGGTCAGGGAGGTTCCCTTGCCCGGCTCGCTGTCGATGTCCACGGACCCGCGCAGGGCCTCCAGGGCCCGCTTGACCACGTCCATGCCCACGCCCCGTCCCGAGAGGTCGGAGACGGCCTCGGCCGTGGAAAACCCCGGCTCGAAGATGAGGTTGAAAATCTCCCTCCGGTCGGGATCGGCGTCCGGGGCCAAAAGGCCCTTGGCCTGGGCGCTGCGTTTGATTTTTTCCGGGTCCAGGCCCCGGCCGTCGTCGCAGACCCGCAGCACCACCTCGCCGCCCACGTGTCCGGCCCACAGGCGCACCGCGCCCCGCCGGGGCTTGCCCGCCCGCTCCCGGTCCTCCCCGGATTCGATGCCATGGTCCAGGCTGTTGCGCAGGATATGCACCAGGGGATCCTTGAGGCGGTCGATGACCGTCTTGTCCATCTCCGTGTCCCCGCCCTCGGCCACGAAGTCCACGTCCTTGCCGAGCGAGACGCTCACGTCGTGCACCAGGCGGCGCAGGTTGCCGTACACCGTGCCGATGGGCAACATGCGCAGGCCCAGGGCGTTGTCGCGCATCTCGTCCGTGAGGCGCTCCAGATCCTCGGCGATCTGGGCCAGGCTGGAGCGGTCCAGGGCCTGGTTCACGGCCTGGGACAGGCGGGACTGGATGATGACCATCTCCCCCACCATGGTCACCAGCCGGTCCAGACGTCCCGAGTCCACCCGGATGCTGGAGGTTCCCGGGGTGTGGGACACGGCCTCCCTCGGCTTGCCCGCCCCGCGCATGGCCAGCTTGTCCAATAAGAAACCGCGCAACAGCCCGGGCAGGGCGATCACGTCGTGGGCCGGATCCCGGGCGATCCCGGCCAGATGCTCCAGGTCGCCGCCCCGGGGGCGGCCCTCGCCGATCCTCTCCAGACGGAGGGCATCCCCGTCGTCCACAAAGAGAAACACCGCCCGGATGGCCTCCTCCCCCTGATCCGTGACCAGGATCACGTCAAAAAAGCCGTGAGGCGTTTCCGGGTCGTAGTCCTCCAGGGGCTCGTCCGTGCCCTGGTGGTAGACCACGGCGTGCTCCCCCAGGCCCGTCAGTTCCTCCACCAGACTCAACGGGTCGCACCCGGTGGTGAAGCTGTCGGCGGCCGGACGGTAGCGGACCCAATAGGTGGCGACCGGCCCCCCCTCCTGCCCCTCCCGTTCTTTGCCCGCCGCCCCGGCCCTGGCCCTGGCCCTGGCCGGAAGGTCCGGGGCAGGCTGGCCGGGCATGCCGGGCGCCCCGGCCAGCCTGGCCAGGATGGCGTCCGAGGCCGGGACCAGGCCGCCTCCGTCGGGACTGACGTCCAGCAGGGCCTCAATGTGGTCCTTGGCCGCAAGCCCCAGGCGCAAAAGCTCCGGGGAAAGCGGCAGTTCACCGCTGCGGGCCTTGTCGAAGGCGGTCTCCAGGTCGTGGGTGAAGCGGGCGATCTCCGTGAACCCGAACATGGCCCCGGAGCCCTTTATGGTGTGCAGGTTGCGGAACACCCGGGCCACGCTCGGGGCATGGCCCGGATCGGATTCGAGTTCGAGCAGGGCCTCTTCCAGCTTGGCCAACAGTTCCCGGGCCTCTTCCAGAAAGGTCTGGGCCGGATCGTTTTCCAGCATCATGACGCGTCCTTGGCGTTTCCTAAGGTCTGGCCCCGCCCCCCGGCGGGGCGCGATGCGGAAATCCCCGTCCATTCGGCCGCCGGGGCCAGATGCCCGGGGATGTCGGACAAAATGACCAGTTCCACGCCCCGGTTCAGAAATCCCTGGCGTGCGGCCCGCAGCAGTTCGAAAAGGGACAGGTCGGCCCTGGTGACCCCTGAAAGGCTCACCTGGGTGCGCTCCCCCTGGTCCAGGGCGTTTTGCAACAGGTCTTTGATGGCCCGGGCCGCAGCCACGGTGCAGTCGCCGTCGAGATCAATGCGCATAAAACGTCCCCCCGTAAGCGGCCGCCGCGCGGCCGGGGGACTCGGGACGCGCCCCGGGCAGGGGCGACGTCCGGGGAGCCCCCCGGGCCTTTTCACGCTGCACGGCCGGTTCCCGTCTCCCGGGTTTTTCAGGCCTTACGCCGTAGGGGCGGCGTCAAAGGGGCCGCCCGCGTCGCCCAAACCCTCGCCGCCCCGGACGTCCAGGCCCTCCAGGGCCAGAACCTCGTCCGTGGTGAAGACCTTTTCCGCGTCGAGGATGAGCAAAAACCGCTCGCCGTGGCGGGCGATGCCCCGGATGAAATCGGCCTTGACGCCCGTGCCCATGCGCGGCGGCGGGTCGATCCTGTCGGTCTCGATCTCCAGCACCTCCTTGACGGCGTCGGCGATGGCCCCGATGGCCGCGCTGCCGTCGCCCCGGGCGATCTCCAGGATCACGATGCGGGTGTTTAACGTCCGCTGCCCGGCGGGCATGCCGAATTTCAGGCGCAGATCCACCACGGGCACGGCGCTGCCGCGCACGTTGACCACCCCGCGCATGTATTCCGGGGTCTGGGGGATGCGCGTGATCTCGGTCATGTCCAGAATCTCGCGCACGGAATAGATGTCCAGGGCAAAGTGCTCTTTATCCAGATTCAGCGTCAGGAACCGCTGGGTTCCGCCGCGTTGTTCGTCAGTCATGGCCTGCCTCCGGTTTCAGGATGCGATGATCAACCCTGTGCCAGGGTTTTTCGCCGGCCACAGGGCGTCCGGCGCTGCGCCGACGGTCCGGGGCGGACGCTCATGTGCTCCGTCCAGCCCGGCGTCCCTAATACCGGTCGAAGGCCTGATCGTCGTCATCCCCCTCGGCCGACTCCAGGCGCAGCTTGACCGAAGACCGTCCTGCCGCCGCAGAACGCGTGGGCTGGGCCTGGGCCTTCCCCCGCCCCCGGGCGGGCGGCGTGTGCGGGATGGCCTTCATGGTCCGGGCGGCATAGGTGTTGTCCGTGGTGAAAAAGGCGATGGAGGCCTGGAGCTGTTCGGCCTGGGCCGAGAGTTCCTCGGAGGTGGAGGCCAGTTCCTCGGAGGCGGCGGCATTTTGCTGGATGACCTGATCGAGCTGCTGCAGGGCCTTGTTGACCTGGGTCGCCCCGGAACTCTGTTCCTGGCTGGCGGCGGCGATCTCCTGCACCAGGTCGGCGGTCTTCTGGATGTCCGGCACCAGCTTTTGCAGAAGCGTCCCGGCCCGCTCGGCCACGGAGGTGGAGTCGGCCGAAAGCTTGTTGATCTCGGCAGCCGCGCCCTGACTGCGCTCGGCCAGCTTGCGGACCTCGGAGGCCACCACGGCGAAGCCCTTGCCGTGCTCCCCGGCCCGGGCGGCCTCAACTGCCGCGTTCAAGGCTAAAAGATCGGTCTGGCGGGCGATTTCCTCAATGATCGAGATCTTCCCGGCAATGTCCTTCATGGCCGCCACAGTCCTGGTCACGGCCTCGCCGGACTCCTTGGCGTCGCCTGCGGCCTTGGCGGCGATGGACTCGGTCTGGCGGGCGTTGTCGGCGTTCTGGTTGATGGAGGAGGACATCTGCTCCATGGACGAGGAACACTCCTCCACGGCGGCGGCCTGCTCGGACGCCCCCTGGGACAGGGTCTCGGAACTGGCGCTCATCTCCTCGCTGCCCGAGGCCACGTTCTCGGCCCCGGCCTGGACCTCGCCCACGATGGCCGTGAGCTTTTGGATCATCTCGGCGATGGCCCGCATGAGCGTATCCTTCTCCGAGCGCTCGGCGACCTTGATGCGCAGGTCGCCGTCGGCCAGAAGGCCGAACTTCTGGGCCACGTCGCCCTCGGCCGCGGCCACGGCGCGCATGGCGTCGGCCAAAACGCCCACCTCGTCCTTCTGGTCGATGGTCAGGGAGGTGCTCAGGTCGCCCTTGGACAGGGCCATGCCGAAGTCGGCGCACTGTTTGATGCCCTTGGAGATCATGCGCGAGAGCATGAGGCCGATGACGATGCCCAAAAACGCGGCGCAGCCGATGATGGCGTACATAAAATTTCGCGACTGGCGGTAGACCGCATCGCTCTCTTCGGCTGACTTTTTGGCCATGTCCCTGTTGATCTGGGCCAGTTCGCCCAACAGTTCGTCCGGAGCGGCCCCGAGCTTGGCCGCCGTACCAAGCATATGGTCAATGGCCCCGTCCTTGTCCCCGGCCAGGGCCAGTTCCGGAATCTTTTTGGCCGAGGTCCGGTAGGCCTCGAAGGCCTTGTGGAACTTGGCCAGAACCTCCTTCTCCTTTTCCGTCAGGCTTCCCGCGGCGTAATCGTCGAGGGATTTTTTGAGTTGTACGACGTTCTCCTCAATGCGCTTATTGTAGGCCTCCATCTCGTCCCGGTCCCGGGAGATGACCAGCCGGTAATGGTTTCGGGCGAACTTGATCATCTCGATGTTGGCCTCGTCGATCTGCAAAATGGGAACGAGGTTGTCGTTGTACAGATCATCGAGCATGCCGTTGATCATGCCCATGTTGGTCACGCCCAGATATCCCACTCCGCCCATGAGCAGAAGCAGCAGGATGTAGCTGGATAGAAGCTTCGTGCCGATCTTGAGATTTTTGATCCACTGCATGAACAAACCCTCCTGACGTCCTGTGAGCCGCCGACCATGCGGACGGATCTTCCGTTAGGTAGTACATGTACAATCCACACCTCGCCTCGCTGCACACGTCATGGACATCCCTTCATCTTCGAACATCATCTGCTTTCGTACGGGCGCTTCCTGGCAGGAACATACTCACAACACCGCCGCATTCCTCCTTTCACTCCACGGACAACGTCTCAAATGACCTTGCAATCCATGATTTCTGCAACATGTTTGTAACCGTTTTGCAATATTTCCTCCCATAAACGTGATAAATTTCACATACAATTTTACTCAACCAGTGTTTCGCAACGTCGAAGAATAACACAACTCCATGCTCGTATCTGTCAAACCTGGAATTCACCAGCGCCATAACGATGCATAAACACAATTCTATCGTGGAATAGTATGCATTAATCCAAATACTGCAAAATCTTATGAAGTTGTCAGAGCATCTATCAAACTGCAACTTCCGTCGAAATCATGCCTTGCTTGTTTTATCACCAAGACTCGATATCCGACATGTGCCGATTCCGCACGAAATGACCCTCGCAACTTCGAAACTTTTCCACTCACATTTGACATTCTCGGGATGTACATCATCCGCTTCGTCCTGTTTTAATTCTATGTCATGTTTTTTGTAAATAAAATTCTCATATACCAGCCTCAAATTATTTCCCCGATAAACAAACGCCTGGACATCTATTCCTGATACTTTTAATGTTTCACGGTTTTGTAAATTTTCCCGGTGTGTCTTTGGTCAACGAACTTGCTGCACTATAACAAGTTGCACATACAACAATGCCTATGAAACAAAATGACTACAACCCCAATGGAACGCTGCTGTGTCTTACCGCCTGGGCCTCCAGGGCCATGATCGCCGACCTCAACCGGCGCTTCCACGAAGCGGGTCTGCGCGTGACCATGGAACAGTGGCGGGTTCTGTCCCACCTTTGCGACCGGGAGGGCCTGACCCAGAACGAGCTGGCCGGGCTTCTGCTGCAGGAAAAGACCAGCGTCAGCCGCCTTCTGTCCGGCATGCAGCGGCGCGGCTACATCGCCCGGAAAAACCATGACCGGGACGGGCGCTGCAACTGCCTGTTCGCCACGGACACAGGCCGCGAGGTCTACCGTCTGGGAGGCGTCCTGGCCGGACTGACCACGGACGCAGCCGAGGAAGGCATGTCTCCGGACGACCTGATGACCTGCCGCCGGGTGTTGCAACAAATCATCCGCAGTCTGCGCGGGCACCCCCAGGCCACGCCGCCCACGGCGCACCAGGACGGCCACGCGCATTTCCTGGCCTGAGGAACCGTCGGCCCCGCCCGGACGCCGGGATGGCCAGGGACTGGCGTCCCCTGGTCTGAAAAACCGTCGGCCAACCCGGACCCCGGAATGGCCAGGGACTGGCGTCCCCTGGTCTGAGGAACCGTCGGCCTACCCGGACCCCGGGATGGCCAGGGACTGGCGTCCCCTGGTCTGGGGGCGCGCCGCGTCGTGCGGCTGGACGCCGCGCGTCGGCGCCTGTTCGCCCCACCCCATGCCCCGAAAAAAAACGCCCCCGCCGGACCACTCTCCGGCAGGGGCGATTGTCATCCCCGGTCGGGCGCGTCGAAAAAGCGCCCGTCCGCGTCCCGCTCGTATTACGTTCGGGAATTCCCGTTATGGTTTAACACGCTGCTCCACCTTGAATGTACGACATGCATTCGCAAAAAACATGTATGTTTTTTTGCAAACGCCACGCTAGTCTTCCTTTTTCCTGTGCTCGGCGATGACCTTCTCGGCAATGGGCGGCGGGCACTCCTCGTAGTGGGCAAAGGTCATGGTGAAGGCCCCCTGGCCGCCGGTCATGGAGCTTAAGGCCTTGCCGTATTCCTGCATCTCGGCCATGGGCACGTGGGCCTGGACCTCGGTGATGCCGCCCGTGGAGTCGCTGCCCAGCACCTTGCCCCGACGGCTGGAAAGGTCGCCGATGATGTCGCCCATGTTTTCGTCCGGGCAGCTCACCGTAACCGTGACGATGGGCTCCAGAAGCGACATTTTGAGCTTCTCGCAGGCCGCCTTGAAGGCCAGCGATCCCGCGATCTTAAACGCCATTTCCGAGGAGTCCACGGTGTGGAACGACCCGTCGAAGACCGTGGCCCGGAAATCCACCAGGGGGAACCCGGCCAGATAGCCCCGGGCCGCCGATTCCTGGATGCCCTTGTCCACGGCCGGGATGTACTGTCTGGGGATGGATCCGCCCACGATGGCGTCCACGTATTCGTAGCCCTCGCCCCGGTTTCGGTGCTCGAAGCGCACGAAGCAGTCCCCGAACTGGCCCCGGCCGCCGGTCTGCTTCTTGTGGCGGCCCTGCACCTCCACCTTGCCCCTGAAGGTCTCCCGGTAGGGGATCTTGGGGGCCTTGAGCACCGGCTCCACCTTGAAGCGGCGTCTGGCCTTCTCCACCGCCGTCTCCAGGTGGGACTGGCCCATGCCCGAGATCAGGATGTCGCCGGTCTCCTCGTCGCGCGACAGCGTCAGCGTCACGTCCTCGCTTAAAAGCTTGCCCATGGCCGAGAACACCTTGTCCTCGTCGCCCTTTTCCGCCGGGGCCAGGGCATAGGAGCTCATGGGCGCGGGCAGGGCGGGCTTGGCCAGCACGAAGGGCTTTTTCTCATCGGAAAGGGTGTCGCCGGTGGCCGTGTCCTTGAGCTTGGCCAGGGCCACCACGGCCCCGGGGCCCATGGGCTCCTTGGAGATGGCGGTCTCCTTGCCAAGGGGCAGAAGGATCTGTCCGGCCCGCTCCCGTACGTCCTTGGCCACGTTTTGCAGGGCGGCGTCCGGGGTCAGGGTGCCCGTGAGCACCCGGATCATGGACAACTGTCCGGCAAAGGGATCGTAGAGGGTCTTAAACACGAAGGCCGCCACGGGCTCGTCCGGGCCGACCTTGCGTTCGGTCCCGTCCTCGCCGGTTATGGTCTTTTCACCGACGCAGCAGTCCAGGGGGCCGGGGAAGTAGTTCTCCACCGCCGCCAGAAGCCGGGTTCCGCCCATGCCTTTGAGCGCCGCCCCGGCGCATACGGGATAGAGCTGGCCGCAGATGACCGCCTGACGCACGGCCGTGTGCATCTCCTCCATGGACAGCTCGCCGCCCTCCAGGTAGCGCTCCATGAGCTCATCGTCACACACGGCGATCTCCTCCACCGTGGTGTCGCGCAGGTGGGCCACCTCGTCTTGCATCTCGGCCGGGACCGGCCCCTCGCTCAGGCCGCCCTTGTCGTCGAAGAAATAGGCCTTGTTTTCGAGGATGTTCACCACGCCCTTGAAATTTTCCTTCTCGCCGATGGGAATGTTTTGCAGATAGGGCTTGACCCCGAGCTTCTCCCGGATGCCGGACAGGGCCATGTTGAAGTCGGCCCGGTCGCGGTCCATTTTATTGATGAAAAAGATGGTGGGCAGGCCAAGCTTGGCCACCTCGCCCCACAGCTTCCTGGTCAGGGGCTTGACCCCGTCCACGGCATCCACCACGAAGATCACCGCGTCCACGGCCTTGAGCAGATAGGGCAGGTCGCCATTGAAGTTGCCGTCGCCCGGGGTGTCGATGAGGAAGTGGCGGTTCTTGCTAAAGGAGAAGGCCGCGATGCCGGGCTGGGTGCTGCCCCGGCGCTTGATCTCCTCGGGCTCGTAGTCGAGCGCCGTGGTCCCTTCCTCGATCTTCCCCAGGCGGCTTACAGCCCCGGCGTTGAAGAGCAGCATCTCGGCCACGGACGTCTTGCCGCATCCGCCGTGACCGACCAGCGCATAAGTCCTTTGCTTGCTTAGGTCCGACATTCCCATCTCCCTTTGCTGCGTTAGGGGTTGAGGGGCCGTGGGAAGCGGTGATGACGCCGCCGTCCGCCCCACGGTTTCCGCAGTGACTGCCGACGCACGAGGTCGCGGTCGCGTCGGCCCAAAACCCGCCTTCAACGGGATTTTCCGCATGCCGCCCCGCCGGGGCCGCCGACAACATCGGCGGACTCTCGAAAATCACGCACAGGCTGCGGCCAAGCTCGCGCCGTAAGCGATTGATTTTCATGCTTTTCCGAAAAGCGGCGGATGCCGCCGCCCCTGGCGCAAAGCCCCGGCCGGAACTTTGCCATCAATCCGTGAATCTTGGTTTTCCACGAATTCCGGGGTATACGAACAGGCGTCATCCAATGTCAAGATCGTGACAATTGAGAATCCCCGCGCTCTCCAAAGGACAAAAACATCGTGCAGCACCTCGCCATCCACCCCCGGGACGCGGACGTCTCGGGCGACAGCCTTTTTTGGGATAGCCCGCCAGACGACGCCCTTGCCCGCTCCCTCACGGAGATGGGCCAGATGGTCCCGGCCCTGGCCGAAATCGTGGACGACCGGCCACGCATCCTGGCCGGGCGGGCCCGGGTTTTGGCCCTGCGCCGCCTCCCCGGACGCACCCTGGACGCCCGGATCATCGCCTGGCCCGGCCCCGGGTGCGGCGCAAGCCCCGAGGTCTGGCGCGGCCTGGTCTACCTAGCCTCCAACATGGGACACGCCGTGGACGAGGCCATGCTGGTCAAGGCCGGGCGCTACTTTGCCGCCCACATCCCCGTCCCGGAGTTTTTGCGGCTGGCCGGGCCGTACCTGGGACCGGCCCTTCGCGCCGGGTCGCGCCGCCTGACGGACTGGCTGTCCCTTCCCCCTGCCGCCGACGAGCTGCTTTTCTCCGGGGCCGTGCCCCTGGCCGGGGCCCAGGCCCTGGCCGGAATGGACGGCGACGACCTGGCAGCCCTGCGGCCGTGGCTCACCGCCGCCCGCTGGTCGGCCAACACCCTGGCCCGTTTCGTGACCCCGCTTCGCGAGGCGGCCCGGGCCTCGGGCCGGACCCTCGGCGAAACGGCCGGGGAGGCCCTGGCCGGGGTGGGCACGGACCAGGGCCTGTCCCCCAACGACCTCATCGCCCGGCTGGCCGCTGCGGCCAAACGCGCCCGCTACCCCGTGCTCACGGGGCTTGAGGAGCGGTTTGCCGCCCTGGCCCGGGGTGTGAGCCGGGGCACGGGGTTCACCCTTTCCCCCTCGCGGGGTTTCGAGTCCGACGCCGTGACCCTGGAACTGCGGGCGGCGGACGCCGCGACCCTCCACACGGCCGCCGCCGATCTGGCCCGCATGGCCACGCATCCGGACTGGCAGGCCCTGTGGTCCCTGGCCCGGGGCCACGACCCGGACGGGGCCGCGCCCTGCGGCCACGGGGGCGGCCATGAGGCCTGACCGCCCGCCCGCTCCGGTCGCCGCCTGGGACATCCGGGCCGTGGTGGCGGACGCGGCCGTGGCCGACTCGGCCATGGCCCGGCGGGTGCGGGAGCGTCTGCCCACTGTGCCCTTCTCCGTGGCCGATCCGCCGGGCGACTCCGCGTCCGGCCGCAGGCCGCCGACAGGCGTCGCAGACCCGGCGGACCTGACGGAACCGGCGGGTTCGGCTGCCGGGACGGACCCGGGCCCGGGCCGGGTGCTGCGGCTCACGGCCCACCGGGGGCGGTTTCTTCGGCCCTGCCCCGGGGCCAAAAGCTACCGCTGCTGCGGCTACCGCATCGTGCACATCGGCGAGGGCTGCCCCATGGACTGCACCTACTGCATCTTAAAGGCCTACCTGCGCACGGACGACCTGCGGGTGTTCGCCAACACCGGGGCCATGTTCTCTGAACTGGGCGAGGTCTTTGGCCGCGATCGGACGCGGCGGTTCCGGGTGGGCACCGGGGAGTTCGCCGATTCCCTGGCCCTGGAATCCATCACCGGCCACACCCTGGAAATCCTGGATTTCCTGCGCGGATTCGACAACGTGGTCCTGGAACTCAAGACCAAGACCGCCGACACGTCCTGGATGGCCGCCGAGCCCAGGCCGGACCGGGTGCTGGCGGCCTTTTCGGTGAACGCCCCGGCCATCGTGGCCGCCCAGGAGCGGGGCGCGCCGCCGCTTTCGGCCAGGCTGGCCGCCGCCCGGGAGGCCGCCCGGGCCGGATTCGGGGTATGCCTGCACTTCGACCCCATCGTGCCCCACCCCGGCTGGGAGGCGGGCTACGCCGCCACCGTGGACATGATCGCCTCGTTTCTGCGGCCGCAGGACATCGTCTATATCAGCCTGGGCTCCCTGCGCTTTCTGCCCGATCTACCTGCGGGCCTGACCGCGAAAGGCGTCCTCCCGGACTACTACCTGGGCGAATTCGTCACGGATCTCGACGGCAAGAGGCGGCTGGTGCGGCCCGAACGGGTGCGCCAGCTTGGCCATGTGGCCGGGCTTTTGCAAAAATGCGGGCTTGCGGGAAAACTCTATTTGTGTATGGAATCCGACGAGGTGTGGAAAGCGGTGTTCGGCACGACGCCGGGAAGCTTCGGCGGACTGGCGCGACGGCTTCTGGAACAGGCCTTCGCCAAAAGGCGCGACTGACCATGATCGACTACGGCGAGGTTCTCCCCCGGCTGGAAAAGGCCCTGGGGCTGCGCTACCGGGACAACCCCGACATCATAAACGTCCCGGGGACGTCCGTGGCCTGCAAGGTGGATCCCTTCGCCTACGTGGCCCCGCGCCCGGCCTTTGTGGCCTTTCTGGCCAAGTGGGCCGGAACCCCCCTGGCGGTGACGGAGGAAACCCTGGTGCGCACGGGCAATCTTCTGGTGGACGCCTCCCACGCCCGCCTGGATGGTCCCGTGGCCATCCTTGTCGACGGTTCGCCCAGGGTCATGCGCATGCCCCTCGACTTCATCCCGGCCTCCTTCATCGACCGGGCCCTGGTTCTTTACGGCGGCGAACACGGCCCGCTCCCGGTCTCCAGGCTGCGCCTGCTCAGCTCTGAAAAAGCCAGGATCGACGCCTTTTTCTCCGGAAAGCCACCGCTTCTGGACGTGGCCTATGCCTCGCCCGGATGATCCCCAGGCCGCGCCGCCGCACCTTGACAGACGTCCGACATTTCGTTTGACTCCCATGATTCCCTGCCGACTCCAAGGAGGTTTCTCCGTGAAACGCATAGTGCCCGTGCTTTTGATCCTGACCCTGCTTCTGGCTTCCTGCTCCGGCTTCAGCCTGTTCGGCTTCGGCGATGAGCCCCCGCCCCCGCCCAATTCCATCGAGATCGTGGATTTCGGCATCTATGACGGCAACACCCTGACCCTGCAGACGGAGTCCGTACCCAAAAAACTCGGCACCACCTTCGGGTTCCACTTCCAGGTCACAAAACCCGAGGGCGGCCAGGCCAACATCCGCATCATCACCACCTCCCCGGGCATGATCAATCCGGCCAAGAAAGAGGTGGAATTCAAGACCGAAACCACCGACACCGTGCAGGTGGGCGTCCAGTACAACTGCCTCTTCACCTTCGAGCAGGAATGGGAAATGGTCAGCGGGGACTGGACCCTGGAGGTCGTGGCCGAGGACGGCTCTTCGGCCAAAAAGACCTTCCAGGTCTACAATCCGCAATAAGCCCCGCCTCCCGGACGCCTTCGCGAAACGCACCCCCGGCGGGAGGGGCCGGTTTGCGGATGCGTCCGGACCGCCCCGACGTTCCCGTCTCTTAAGTTCTTTGACGTGTTCACGGGTCGGTTTGCGGATGCGTCCGGGCCGCCATCCCCCCGGGAAGCCCGCATCCACGGGCGAGCAAGGAACAGCTTGACGCCCGCGCCCGCCGAAAGGTAGGAATGCGCGGCCTTACGGCGCATGAACCGGCCTGGACGAAGGCCCGGGCATTTCCTTTTTTTCCTAACCCTCCCGGCACGGACGACATACCGCCATGGACACGATGAAAAAGTCCCCCAAGGGCTCGTTTTGGATAAAGGCCACCACGGCCCAGGCCCGGGATACGGGCATGGCCATGGTGCTCATCTGCCTTTTGTTCGCCTGGATCGGCGGCTACAAGGCCATGCTGCCTGCGGCCATCCTGGTCCTTCTGGTGAACATGATCTGCCCCGGGGTGTACAAGCCCCTGGCCCGGGTCTGGTTCGGCCTGTCCCACGTGCTGGGCACGGTCATGTCCAAGGTCATCCTCTCCCTGGCCTTTTTCCTGGTGCTCACGCCCATGGGGCTTTTACGCAAGGCCCTGGGCAAGGACAGCCTGCATGTGGCCTGCTGGAAAAAGGGCACGGATTCGGTGTTCCGGAACCGGGACCACACGTTTACGGCCGCAGACATCGAGCAGCCCTTTTGACGGCCCGGCCGCGCGCCGTTTGGGCCAAAGGCCCGCCGCCCCAACCGGACGCCTGGGCCGACTGTTTGTATTGCTGGTCAGCCCGTTTTTTTATCACTTGACGACAATCCCGCACCGCCTTTGACGTAAAGCGCCGCGCGGGCATTCGGAGGCCATATGGAATTTTTACGCGAACTGTGGGGCTTTTTGCGGGTCAGGAAAAAATTCTGGCTTTTGCCCATCATCCTGACCCTGTTGCTGTTCGGCGCGCTGGTGGTCCTGACCAGCGGCTCGGCCGTGGCCCCCTTCATCTACACCTTGTTCTAATCCGGACATCCCATGCCTGAATACATCCTGGGGATCTCCGCCTACTACCACGACAGCGCCGCCGCACTTTTACGCAACGGCCAGATCGTGGCCGCGGCCCATGAAGAGCGGTTCACCCGCAAAAAGCACGACCCGGCCTTCCCGGCCAAGGCCGGGGCCTATGTCCTGGCCGAGGCCGGCATCAGCCTGCCCGAGGTGGCGGCCGTGGTCTTCTACGACAAGCCCTACCTCAAGTTCGAGCGCCTGCTTGAGACCTACCACGGGTTCGCCCCTGCGGGCCTGCCGAGCTTTCTGTCGGCCATCCCGGTGTGGATCAAGGAAAAGCTCTTCATGCGCAAGATGCTGCGCGAGGAACTGGCCAAGCTTGGGCCCGGCAGGCCGCGCATCCTTTTTCCCGAACACCACCTCTCCCATGCCGCCAGCGCCTTCTACCCCTCGCCCTTTGACGAGGCCGCCATCCTCACCGTGGATGGCGTGGGCGAGTGGGCCACCACGGCCATCGCCCACGGCAAGGGCAAAGACATCACGTTTTTGCGCGAGCTGGACTTCCCCCACTCCCTGGGGCTTTTGTATTCCGCCTTCACCTATTATTGCGGCTTCAAGGTCAATTCCGGGGAATACAAGCTCATGGGCCTGGCCCCCTACGGCATCGAGGGCGGCGCCCGGGTGGAGGGCTACAAGAAGGCCATCCTGGACGAGATCGTGGACCTGCGGGGCGACGGGTCCATGCTGCTCAACATGGACTATTTCAACTACGCCACGGGCCTGACCATGACCCGCGACGCCAAATGGGAGGCGACCTTCTCCCTGCCGCGCCGGGAACCCGAGACCGACCTGGCCCAGGAGCACATGGACCTGGCCCTGGCCATCCAGCAGGTCACGGAAGAGGCGGTCCTGCGCCTGGCCAAGACCGCCCGCGACCTGACCGGCTGCCGCCACCTGACCATGGCCGGGGGCGTGGCCTTAAACTGCGTGGCCAACGGCAAGCTTTTGCGCTCGGGCCTTTTCGACGACATCTGGATCCAGCCCGCCGCAGGCGACGCAGGCGGGGCCGTGGGCGCGGCCATGGCCGCCTGGCACATTTGGATGGGCAAGGACCGCACCCCCCTGCCCAAAGGGGCCCTGGACCGCATGCGCGGCTCCTACCTTGGGCCCAAATTCACCACGGCCGACGTCAAACGCCTGGCCAAACGCCGCCAGGCCCCCTTCACCCGTTTCGAGGACTTCGACGCCCTGTGCGACACGGTCTGCGCCCATCTGGCCGCCGGACACGCCGTGGGCTGGTTCCAGGGGCGCATGGAATACGGCCCCCGGGCCCTGGGCGGCCGCAGCATCCTGGGCGATCCGCGCCATCCCGAGATGCAGAAAAAGCTGAACCTGAAGATCAAATACCGCGAGGGGTTCCGGCCGTTCGCGCCGTCTGTCCTGGCCGAGAAGGTCTCGGAGTGCTTCGAGTTGGACCGGCCCTCGCCCTACATGCTCCTGGTGGCCCCGGTGGCCGAGGCCCTGCGCAAGCCCCTGCCCGAGGGCTATTCCCAAAAGCCCATGTTCGAGAGGCTGTATGTGGAGCGGTCCGCCCTTCCGGCCATCACCCACGTGGACTTCTCGGCCCGGGTGCAGACCGTGCACCGCCAGACCAACGAACGCTACTGGCGGCTCATCTCCCGCTTCAACGAGCGCGAGAGCTGCCCCGTGGTGGTCAACACCAGCTTCAACGTGCGCGGCGAACCCATCGTATGCACCCCCGAGGACGCCTACCGCTGCTTCATGCGCACGGAGATGGACCATCTGGTCATCGGCGACTGCCTGTTTTCCAAGGCCGACCAGCCCGCCTGGACCGAGACCGAAGACTGGCGCGACGAATACGAGCTGGATTGAGGTCCGCGCCGCTACGCACGGAGGTCGCATGTCCCGCCCCCTTTCCCGGCCCCTGTCACGGCTCCTGTCCCGGTTCCTGTCACAAGTGACGCGTGCCGCCCTGCTCCTGGCCGTCGTGCTGACGGGCCTTGCCGCCATGCCGGGCCTGCCCTCCCCGGCGGCGGCCTTCGACGAACAGGCGGTGATGGAGTGCGCCTTCCTCCGGGCCCTGTCCATGGCCACCTGCAAGCCGCCCGAGGAGTTCCAGTTCATGGGCGTGCGCGACGGCATCTACGTCTACAACGTGCACTTCGGCTCGAGATTCACCGAATTCTACATCCAGGTGACCGACAACCTGGCCATCATCAGCAGCAAGGTCTGGCACGGCCGCATGGCCTCGGCCGAGATCATCCGCGACTTCACCAACGGCTGCATCGACCTGGACATGAAACCGGCCCCCTGCTCGCCGCTCAAAAACGCCCGCTGCTGCGGCAAATAGCCGTCCCCGCCGCCCCATGACCACGACCTGCCCAAAGGCCCCTTCCCGGGTGTTTCCCCCCCGGCCCGTCGGACCACAGGCCCCGTCCACAGCGCCATGACCCAGCACCAGGGCCTGGCCGGAACCGATTTCCAGGCCGCCTATCTGGCCGTGGGGCGTCTGGCGCAGATCGCCCGGCAGCGCCCGGCCGAGGTCACGCCGGATGCCGTGGCCGCCCTGGCCGACCTGTTGGCCCAGGCCCCCCACGCCGCCCAGACCCAGGCCCGGTTTCTGTACCGCGATGCGGCGGCCGTCCTTTTGGATCTGTGCCGCAACGCCCCGGACAGGGAACTGGCGGCCCGGGCCTTTGCAGGCGTGGAGACGGCCCTGGCCCGTCCCGGCAAGCCGCGCATGGCCGCGGCAGACGCCGTGGGGGCGTTGCCCCTGTCCGTTTCCGGCCCGCAGGTGGCCGTGTGCGGGGGGGACTGTCCCGCGCCGGAGGCATCCTGGGGGCATGACATCGCCTGGACGGCGCTTCTTCGCCTGGCCGCCGCCCACCGGGGAAACGACCCAGGCGATGACGCGGCATCCAGGGCCAACGCCCCTCCCGTCCGGGCCGGACGGACCCTGATCGTCCCCCTTTGCGGGACGGGGCGGGTCGTGGCCGTAAAATTTTTGCGCCAGGGGGAGTCTGTCTCCGGGCTGGCCCTGGAGGCGGCCTGGATGGAGCATCTGGCCGCCGAGGCCCGGGACATGCCCGCGCCCTTCCACGTGCCCCGGCCCGTCCGGGTGGCCGGGCAGGCGGTCTTCCGGATCGCGGACGCCCCCCTGGCGTCCACGGGCCTTTCCCCCGCCACCCTGGCCGGGGGGCTGGCCATGGCCTACGTGGCCCGGGCCGACTATTTCCGCTATCCCAACGAGCATGGGCCGGATGGCGGGCTGGACGGCCGGGAGCTTTTGGCCGTGCTTGGGCAAAACGCCCTGCTGTTCGGACGCCTGAGCGCCCGGGGCATCGTGCATACCGCCCCCATCCCGCTTTTCCACAACCGGGTGCAGCGTGAGCGGCGTTCCGATGACGGCCTCTACGACTGGCGGCGCATGGGCCGCCTGGACCAATGGCTGGCCTCCACCCGGTTCCCCAACTTCGGCCCAAGCGGCCTGCGCGACTTCGAGCACTTCGTGTCCCATGCCGGGCCCACCGGGCCGCTTTACAAGTCCATGGGGGACCATCTGCTGGGGCTTTTGCTGGTGACCGGGAGCTATTTCCGGTTCAAGGAGCCAGCGCGGGTGGGCCTGTCCCGCGACGGCCAGCCGGTGGACGCCCGGGAGTTGTTCGATGCGGCGCTTCTGACCGAGGCCCTGACCACGATCTACGACGCCTATTACGAGGGATTTACCGGCCGTGCCCCGGCCGGGGCCCTGCCGTTTGACCGCGAGGGGCTGGCGGCGCGGCTCATCGAGGAGATGGGCGTGGACCGGCACATGGTGGAGATGCTGCGGGTGGCAGATCAGGAAAATATGAGCGACGCGGCGTTCGTGGAGTTTCTGACCCGGCGCGGGATGCCGCTCCAGGAGGCCCTGGGGCTGCGCCGGGGCGCGGCGGATGTGGCCATTCCCACCGGGCCGCACCTGGGGGAGTTCAACGGCCGCATCTCGGCCCCGGAGCTGATCGAATTCACGGCCTGCGCGGCGGCGGCCTGCGTGGCCGGACGGTATTTTGCCGAGGCGTCCCGACGCCCCGCCTCAATCATTCCATGATGGAAAAAAACGTCATGACCGACAACTCGGAAGTCTTCTACGGAAGCGGCAACGTGTTTGCCGACATGGGGCATCCCGATGCAGAAGTGAAACTGCAAAAGTCGCGGCTCATCTCCGCCGTGAACCAACTCATCAAGGATCGCGGGTTGACCCAGAAGCAGGCGGCGGAAATCTTCGGCGAAGACCAGTCGAATCTGTCGAAGATTCTGCGCGGCCATCTCCGCCTCGTCACCTCCGACCGCCTCATGCATTGGATCAACCGGCTCGGGGAGAATGTCACCATTTCGATCACCCCGTGCCCGAAGGAGCAACAGCCAGGGGTTTTCGTGGAAATCTGCGCCGGTCTGTAAAAAAGGAGAATGGACCGCACGGCGGGATCAACGACACAGGGGCGCGGCGGATGTGGCCATTCCCACCGGGCCGCACCTGGGGGAGTTCAACGGCCGCATCTCGGCCCCGGAGCTGATCGAATTCACGGCCTGCGCGGCGGCGGCCTGCGTGGCCGGACGGTATTTTGCCGAGGCCTCCGGGCCGGTCACGCCCTTAACGCCCGTCACATTGGACGTGACAGGCAAAACGCCTTCCTGAGGCCGCCCCCCTGCGACGCGGCCGGGCAGCAAACATCACTCCCGCAGCAGCCTCTCCATGGTGTAGGCGATGAATCGCGCCTTGTGCAAATCCGACGTCATGTAGTGCACATCGTTGTCATCGCGAAGATGCTCATGCACAAGGTTCGTCTCCTTGTCCATGGCAAGAGGCGTCTGGTCTATGAATTTGATGTTTCTGGCCTTACATCCCAATTCAAGCTTTTTGTTGAATTCCATGGACATCTTCGTTCGCTGCACGACCGACGGCTGCAAGGCGCATAACTTGTAATAATTGACAGTATCATTTTGTCCTTCGCCAAATAATATGACATCCTGCGTTCTCTTGGCGAAACTCTCCCTGGAAAAAACGGTCGGCATGTTGATGCCGCAGATCGCCAGGGTGGTTCTTTTCCGCAAACTATCCACTGCGTCAAGGTATCCATCAATCAACGCTTCGCTGAACTGCGCAAAGTCCAGCCTGGCTTTTCCCTTGACGTACTTTCTATGATAATATCCATATTCGACATCAACCTGTCCGAACTTCAAGAGCAGGTAGTCAGGCTCGTATTTCAGGAGGCACTTTTCAATCTTCGGTATCAGGTCCAATGTGGAATGGCGCCTGCCAAGTCCCGCGATGCTGGCCCCTGGAATCGCGAAAAGCCAGGCCTTGACCCCCTGGGCCGCGAACTGCTGCAAATTTTGAAACGTTACTGCCACATGCGAATCCCCAAAGACAAGCAGGGATCTTCGACCGTCGCGCATCCGCCCACTCCCGGCATTGCCGGGCTGGCTGGACACCGCCCGCGCAAGGTGCCGGATGTGGACCAATCGGGACTGCCAGTGCTTGCGCGTATCATGGCATATCTCCGAAGTTCCGTCGCGCTTGTGGCGCACGAAGGCGGCAATGATCAGATCGGTTATTTCCGGCTTGTGGATGTGCACATTGGTGATCAGGCCTTCCATGAAAACTCCGATGACGCGTTTCAAAAATGACGAACTGAAGCGACATGTTGTCATTGCCCGCAACAACATGCCATGGACTTCGTCGAACATTCTTCTTCTGATCAGGACACGCATGAGACCAAGGTATCCTGCCGTAGCTCGTGGATACATATCCATAGCCTCATACCTGGAATGCGCCTCATCATACCTTACGCGACGGAAAGAGACCAAGGCGTGCATTTCCCTGAGGACAAGGTTCTGCTGGAATCTCTGGAGACAACATGCGATGTGCGATTCCGCCTCACGAAGTTTGTTCAAATGAATCAGGAGATTCGCCTTTCCAATGTATCCTGCGGCATTGTCCGGATGCAGGCGGACAAGCTCCTCAAATCGCGACATGGCCTCGTCAAAATCACATCTTTGCATGGCCGCCAGGCCATATCGCTGGCGCAACAAGGGATGTTCCGGGAACCGGGTGATGCCCTCCGCCAGCACCTCCTCGGCCTCATCAACGAGCCGTTGTTTGAGCAGGACATCCCCTTGGCCGAGATATCCATGCGGCGCGTCCGGATGCGCCTTCCACAGCGCCGTGTACCGGGCGTACGCCTCGTCGTAATCCAGTTTCAGGAGCGCGATCTGGGCGTATCGATCCATGATCGCGGGGTTTACCGGAAAGCGTTCCATGCCCCGCCGGAAGTGTTCCCCGGCCTCGTCATGGAGGTGCAGGGCGAGCAGGACGTTCCCCAGGCCGAGGCATCCCAACGGGCTCCCGGGATGCTCCTGTTCGAGTCGCGCATACCGGACATACGCCGTATCGAGGTCCAATCCGCGCAGCGCCGTCAGGGCGTATTTTTCCTTCGGAACAGGATGGTCCGGAAACCGTTCCACGGCGTTTGCGAACACTTCCTCGGCCTCGTCGAACAGTTCCAGGTCGAGCAGGACGTCTCCCAACCCGATAAACCCGGCCGGATTGTCCGGATGGACACGCCGCAAGGCCGCGTACCGCACAGAGGCGGCGTCAAGATCCCCATTCAGGCGCGCGATGTGCCCCAGCCGCTCCATGATCGGCGCATTGTCCGGAAACAGGTCGGCGCACCGCCTGAAATGCTCCCGGGCCTCGTCGGTCAGGCCAAGACGCAACAGGACGTTTCCCTGCCCGACGTATCCGGCGGGGTGGTTCGGATGCGATGTCGCAAGCGATGCATACCGCAGGTACGCCGCGTCAAAGTCCGACCTCCGATCCGCGACATGGGCCAAACGCTCTTTCGGTACGGGATGACCTGGATGCCGGGCCATGCACTCCCTGAACAACGCCTCGGCTTCCTCAAGGAGGTTCTGCCTGAGCAAGGCGTTTCCTTGCTGGATGATCGTCGTCAGACTGTTCTGCAGTACCATGTGACCATCGAATTCGCGCTGACGCGCGACGTATTGAACCCCGTTGACTGGAAAAAATGCACCTCTGCAGGCGCCTGAGATACAGACCACAACATGGAATGACCGGCGGCGCGCCCCTGAAATTCGCGTGCCCGAATTTCAGGGGAGAACACGTCCGTCCCCTCGCTTTTCTTGGAAATACTGGCAGATGTGGCAACAGGCCACCTTTAGAACAGCCAGATATGCTCCAGTTCATCCCCGCTTCTGCCGCCGGTGCGCCGCTCCCGGATGACCTTGGCCGGGATGCCCGCCGCCACCATGTTCGGCGGCACGTCGTGGGTCACCACCGCCCCCGAGGCCACGATGGCCTGCTCCCCCACCGTCACCCCGGGCATGAGCGTGGCCCCGGCGTAGATCTTGGCATAGGCCCCGATGCGCACCGGCGCATAGGACCGGGTCATGTGCGAGGCCTCGTCGTGGCCGTGCGTGAAGATCCGCACGTCCTCGGCCAGGGCCGCCGAATCCCCGATCTCGACGCCGCCCTTGGTGTCCAAAAACACGCCCCGGTTGAAAAACACGTTGTCCCCGACGCGCAAAAACTGCCCGAAATTGAAGCGCACGTTCTCCTCGCACACAAACGCCCGGCCGCAGGCCCCGAACAGCCGTTCGGCCAGAATCCTGCGGAAGGGGATGGAAAACGGAACGATCAGGCACAGGGGCAGCTTGTCAAAGGCGTCCCATAAAAAATGCATATACCGCTCGGTGGGCGTGAAGGGCCGTTCCTCGGCCTTGGGCAGGGTCTCGCTGTAGAGCCGGGCATTCTCCAGAATGCCCTCGGAGACGTAGGGGGCCTCCAATATCTCCAGCACCCGCATGGTGGCGTCGGCATCAATCCCGGCGTCGATGATTTTGCGGATGCGTGCGAGCATCTGGTCGAAAACGTCGGCCATATCCCCCCCTTGTGCCTGATGGCGGATTCCCCGCGCAATTATGGGATGCCGGGGATGCCCGGGGATGCCCGGAGGAGTCAGGGGACACCATGGGAGGCAACCCTCCCGGGGTTCACGGACTCCCCCACCCCTGGCGGGCCCTACTTGGCGGCGCTTTGGCCCTGCATGCCGCGCAAAAGCTGGGGGCAGCGCCACAATTCCTGTTCCGTGGCCGTGCGTCCGGCCGGGACGAACACCGTGCCGTCCTGATAGTCCAGGGGCCCGGCGTACAGGTCCACGATCCCGGCCCCGAGACCGGCCGCGAAGATGTCCACGGCCTTTTTGGCGGCCTCGGACAGCCCCGGACCGGGCAGAAAGCCCACCGGACTCGTGTCCGGATTGTTCATGTCCGCGAAATCCGGGGACAGCCAGGCAAAGGCCGGTTTGTAGGTTCCGGCGGCCACCTCCCGGGCGATGATCAGAAACGGCGGGCCCCAGTTGAAATAGGGCACGCCCAGGCAGGCCTCGGGGGCCAGCTCGCAGGCCGGTTTGTAGACATAGGGCAGGGCATGCATGTCGGCCCCGGCCTTGCGCCGGGCCTCGGCCACGACCAGGGCCTCGGGGGCGTCCAGGCCGGAGATGACCACATCGAATCCCTGGTCGAAAAACGCCCCGGCCACCTGGTTGGGGTCGGCGGTCACCCCGGGGATGTTGAACCAAAAGCCGATCCAGTTCACCTTGAAGACCAGATCCTCTGGCCTCTGGCCGCGCACGGCCGTCCAGGCGTAGCGCGCCCCGAGATAGGCCGCGTTGGCCACGCGCCGCGTCTCGTCATTGACCAGCGGCCCCAGATAGCCGATTTTTCCCGTTTTCGTGGTCATGGCTGCGGCGAACCCGGCCATCATCTTGCCGTATTCGATCTTTGCGAACAGGTTGCCCAGGTTTTTCGGGGCCTTGCCCGTGAGCACGTCGTCGCCGGAGACATGGATGAAGGTCATCTCCGGATGCCGCGCAGCGGCCTCCAGGATGCCGTCCCGCATGTCGTCGGAACCGGCGATGACCAGTCGCGCGCCCTTGGCCGCCATGTCGTCCACCGCCTGCGGGATGGTCAGACCGGGGCGGTCCGTGGGGTTGACGCTGTCCAGGTAGATCATCCTGGCCCCGGGCAATTTGGCCTCGACATACCGGCCGCCCTCGTACTGGGCCTGGCTGTAGCCCTTGTCGTTGGCAGGCCCCACGAGGAGCAGGCCGAAAACCAGGGGCGTCTGCCCGGCGAACGTCGCGCAGGGAAAGGCGAGGCACACGGCGAGAACCGACAGGAGCATACGTCTGTGCAGCATGGAGCGTCCCCTTGCCTGGGCGATCCGTCTTTTTCGCCCCAGGCCTGTCATCGCATGTGGATTGCGGCCAAAGGCCCGTGGCCACGGCGGGCGCGCCCGGCGGCTGCGCCATGCCCCCCGTGAGACTGGTCCCGCACAAGACGGGGCACGACGAAAAACGGACAGCCGCCGCCCCCTGCGGCGAAAGGAACGGCCATGCCGCCTCGCGGCCCAGGCTAGGCCATGGACGGATCAGCCTTGCGGCAATCGGGACACACGCCGTACAGATAGAGCTTGTGCCCGGTGAGCACGAACCCGTGACGCGCGGCCACCTCCTCCTGGAGCTTCTCGATGTCCGCGTCCACCACCTCCACGTTGCGTCCGCACCGCTCGCAAATCAGGTGGTCATGGTGGGTCTGCCCGTATTTGACCTCGTAGCGGACCACGCCGTCCCCGAACTCCACGCCCTTGGCCAGCCCTGAATCGGCCAAAAGCTTCACCGTCCGGTACACCGTGGCCTGCCCGATAAAAGGATTGGCCTCCTTCACCTTGCGGTAGAGCTCCTCAGCCGTCAGATGCCCCTCGGAGGCCAGGAACACATCAAGGATGTGCCGCCGCTGGGGGGTCATCTTGAGCCGTTTTTTGGCGACAAAGTCCGAAAAAACGGCAAGGGGGTCTTTGTTGTCTGCGATCATGGACTCCCACCATGCAGAGGTTTCCCGTCCCGAACCGGAGCGGCCCATGCGTCCCCGTGTCGCTTCCCAAAAAATACGCCGGTATTTTTCAAGAAAAAAACAACTCTTTCAAAGTGTTCTCGTATACATTCGCATCTTCGGGTTTTCAGAACACGACACTAGAACAGGGTCAGGCCGTGCACATCTTCCGGCGTGGCCGCATTGCGCTCAAGGGAAGACAGCACCTTGGCCTCCCACGTAAACATGTGCTCGACGACGACATGCAAAACCCTCGGCAACATCTGGGGAAACCGCTCGGCCGCCTTTTGGAATTTCTCCCTGGAAAGCACCAGGCACTCCACATCGCCCTTGGCCCGGATGGTATACAGGGATTTGACGTGGGTCAAAAGCGCCAGCCCTCCGAAGGCCCAGCCGCCGCCCGCCGTGCCCACCACCGCCGCCTGGCCGTGCTCCGGGGCGCGCAGGATCTCCACCCGGCCCATGGTGAGAAAGCGGCAGCAGTCGAACATCTCCCCCTGGACGCACAGCCGGTCCCCGTCGCGATAGGTCTCGCTGCCGCTCAGGTAGGCCAGCACCTTGAGCACATCCAGGGACTGGCCGGTAAAAATCGGCATCTCCCGCAGGATATCCAGATGGGTGGTGAATCCGCAGGCTCCCTCACTTGCGTCCTGACGATCCGTGGACGAGTTCATAGAGCATCCCCTTTTTGTCCATGAGTTCGTTGTAGGAGGCGCATTCCACAATGCGGCCGGCCTTCATCACCGCCACCTTGTCGAAGCCCTTGATGGTGTCCAGGCGATGCACCACGGAGATGACCGTGCTTTTGCCCTTCCACTTGGATTCCAGAAGGTTCTGGATGCGGGTCTGGGAGGCGTTGTCCAGGGCCGCCGTGGCCTCGTCCAGGATGAGGATGGGCGGCTCCTTGAGAAAGGCCCGGGACAGGGCCACTTTCGAGCGCTGGCCCCCGGAGAGGCGGTCGCCCGAGGAGCCCACGTGGAAATCCAGGCCCAGTTCCACGATGCGCTCCAGCATGTCCTCCTGGATGAGCAGACTGATGATGGACTTGTTGATCTGGTCCAGGGCCTTGGGGCTGTCGGTGCGGATGCGGCCGAAGAGGATGTTGTCCATGATGGTCTGGGAATGGATGTAGTCCTCGCGGCGGTAAAACGTCACGGCCTCGGGATCGTTTTTCCCGGTCCTCTCCATGAACAGCGCCCGGCCCTGGAGTAAAAGCTCCTCGGAAAGCCTGGACAGGCCCACGATCTTGTGGCGTCCCGGGGTGAAGCGCAGGGCCAGGGTCAAAAGCAGGCGCTCCTCGTCGGCGCTGATCTCATGGATCTTGACCCGCTGCAGGTGGGTCGTCAGATCGGAATAGGCCGCGAATTCGTCGGCGCTGACCGGGGACTGCTCGAAGAAACTGGCGTCCGGGGAGGGCACGTTTTTCAAGATGTCCACGGTCTGGGCCGCCAGTTCCCGCCCAAGCTGCACTAAAAGCTGCCGCAGTCCGGCCTCGCGCAAAAATTCCAGGAAGGCCGGATTGCCGGCCAGGTTCTCGGGCTGGTATTCGTCGCGGTTGGGGTTGCCGAACAGGATGTTGGCCGAAACCGGGCTGTAGTAGAGGTATTTATCGACGTCGAAGAACTCCACGATGTTCTTGAGCGTCTCCCCCTGCTCCTGGTAATAATTCTCCCGGATGTGGATGATCTTCTTGACCAGGTTCTCCTTGCGTCCCTTCTTGAAGACCGTGTTCAGGCCGAACCTGAGCACGTCCTGGAAAAGCCCCACCTGCTGGATGGCCTCGATGATGCGGTCCAGGCTCGGCAGCCCCTCCTCCCCTTCGATCCCGTGGGCCTCGCGCCGGGCGTTGATGGAATACAGCAGGTTGTCGCGGATGGTGCCCTCGAAGATGAAGGGATGCTGGGCCACCACGCCCATGTTGTCGGCGATGTCGCTTTTTGGGGTGGCGTCGACGTCGTAGCCGGACAGGATGGCCCGCCCGGAGGAATACTTGTTGATCTGACAGATGCACAGGGCCAGGGTGGATTTGCCCGAGCCGGAATACCCCACCAGGGCCACCTGCTCCCCGGGTTTAATGTCCATGGACACGCCCTTGAGCAGCTGGATGCCGCCGGGGACCTCCATGACCAGATCCTGCACGGCCACGCTGCCGTCCAGGGTCAGGGGCGGGCGCGGGGCCTCGGGCAGAAGGGGAAACTCGGCCTCGCCTTCGAAATATTCCATGATCCGGCCGTAGCTGACCGTGGCGTCCTGCCAGACCTGGTAGAAATCCATCAACTCCTTCCAGGGGTCGTAGAGCTTTTCGTTGGCCGACAAAAAGGCCACCAGCGCGCCCAGGTCGAACCGGCCGTTGATGGCCAGGTAGCCGCCCACCAAAAA
Source organism: Desulfovibrionaceae bacterium (assembly GCA_031082225.1). Classification (GTDB taxonomy): domain Bacteria; phylum Desulfobacterota; class Desulfovibrionia; order Desulfovibrionales; family Desulfovibrionaceae; genus Desulfolutivibrio. The sequence goes on from JAVHLG010000011.1 coordinate 55,748, forward strand.
GAGCACGAAGGGCCCCAGGCTCTGGAAGAAGTTGTTGGAGACCTTGATGGCGTACTTGTACAGGTTCCACACCACCCGCACCTGGGACAGCTTGTCCACGTAGCCGGCGAAACGCCGGTTCTCCAGGTTGAAGCTGGCGTTGGAATGCACCTCGTGGATGCCCGAGATGGTCTCGCCGATCATGGTGGACAGCTTGCGGCCCGTGTCCACCCGTTCCTTGTTGGCGGCGTTGGCCCGTTTTTGCAAAAAAGGGATGACCACGATGGCCACGGGATACAAAGCCATGCTGATGGCGGCCATGAGCGGATTTAAATAGAACAGGTAGGTGGCGAAGGCCAGAAGCGTCAGGACGTTGGTCACCGGGACGGCCACGGCCTGCCCCACGAACTCGCCCGTGTTGGCCACCTCGGAAACCAGGGACTGGACCACCATGCCCGGCGAGGCCTTGCGGAAAAAGGGCATGGGCAGGGTCAGGATGTGGGCGTAGAGTTTTTTGCGCAGATCCGCCAGGGACTGCTGCCCGATGTAGGTCTGCAGGGTGTTGATGACCAGCTTGAGCCCCGAGGCGGTCACCACGGCGGCCAGGTAATAGCCGCAATACATGAAAAGCAGATTGAGCTTTTGCAGGCCGATGGCCTGGTTGATGATCAGTTTCTGCATCTCCAGGGGCAGAACCCGGGCCCCGACGGTGACCACGATGACCACCAAAAGGATGCCCTGCAATTTCAAATTGCTGGTCCATACCCAGGAAAAAAGCGAACGCCGTGTGATGAGCGCAGGAATGTCCGGGGGGAATTTCATGATCTGGTTCCGGATACGGGGTTGACGATGTCCCCTTGTGCCTTCGTTTTGCAAGAAAAGCAACGCAACAGCGCCATTTCCCCCAAGAAACGCCCTGGCGGCGACGCCCTGCGGATCAGGGCTTCCCGATCAGGGAGCGCACCACATCGGCCAGCCTGCCGAACTCCGGCTTGGAGATCTGGGCGTCGGCCCCGACGGTCCGGCCCTTGTGGCGCAAATCGTCCGTGATCAGCGACGAGAACAGGACCACCGGAAGGTGGGCGAGCCTCGGATCCTCCTTGATGCGCCGGGTGAGGGTATAGCCGTCGAGCAGGGGCATCTCAATGTCCGTGACCACCACGTCGGGAAGACCCGGCCGCCCCGCATCAGGCGCGGCCGCCTGGTCCGCCGCCAGTTCGCGCAGGACCGTCAGGGCCTCTTCGCCGTTGCCGGTCAGGACCACCCGGATGTCGGCCTCGGCCAGCCGGGCCGAGACCATCTGGCGCATGACCGCCGAATCCTCGGCCAGAAGCACCGTGATGGTCCGCCCGGTGGGTCGTTCGCTCACGACGTCGCCGTCCGGGACCGGATCCAGGTCGAAGAGGATCCGCTCCAGATCGAGCAACTGGACGAAGCGGCCGTCAATGCAGGTCAGCCCGGTCACGCAGTCTGCGATCAGGCGGTGGGGGGTCTCCACGCTCTTCCACCCCACCCGGTGGATCTGGGTCACCCCCGAGGCCAGAAACCCCGTGGTGCGCAGGTTGAACCGGGTCACCAAAACCACCTCTCCCGGGGCGGCCGCCCGCCTGATGCCCAGCCATGTGGCCAGATCGAGCACCGGCAGGACCATCTCCCGCAAGGGGATGGTTCCCAGAAAGCAAGGATGCGGGGCCGAAGACAAGGGAGCCAGACCTGGATTTTCGATGATTTCCAAAACCTTGGCCACATTGACCCCGAAGGCCAGCGGCCGGGTTTCCCCTTGGCCCATATCCTCCAGCACGTGAAACTCGACGATCTCCAGCTCGTTGGTGCCGGATTCCAAGAGAATGTCGGCGTGGTCCATGGATCCCTTTCCGGCTTGTCCGCAGACGACGGTCAGCGGGGGGTTGCGGGGCTTCGCACAAGACCCGGGCGCAAACCGCGCGACGACGCCCGATGGCGGCCGCCCTGTGGCTGGCGAGGGCCGATCCATGGTTTTCTATGCCAGCACAAGGGGTTTTGTAAATCGACAGGCCGAAAGTGGAGCGGTTGCCCTTTCTTTTTTTCTTGGTTACAAGCATCATTGCATTTTCCAGCTACTGCAGACGCATGATGTACCGGCCACGACATGCCCATATTCGGATACCAACTCTTCGTCTTTCGACGCGGCAGGGGCGCCAGACGGCTTTTCACCGTCCGGGCCTGGATGGTCGTCGCCCCCTTGGCGATCCTGGCCGTGCTGGCGGGCGTCAACGCCGTCCTGTGGCGCTATTATGCAGGATATGGGCGGCTGGAGCGCCTGTCCGGGGAGAACCTCGCCGTCCTGGCCGACCAGAAGTCCGAATCCCTGCGCCTCAAGGCGCGCCTGGAACGCGTGGAGTCCGAGGTCGCCCGCATCGCCGCCTTCAATGAAAAACTCGGGGTCATGGTCGATTTCGATCCGGCCGGGGACGCCTCGCACCTGGGCATGGGCGCTCCGGGCCCCGAACTGACCGCGACCTCGGGGATGTATTTCCTGCGTCAGGGGGCGTTGACGCGCAAGATGAACGAATTTCTGGATTACCTTGGCCAGGAGATCGCCCTGCAAGAGGTCTTGCAGCAGCACTTGCGCTATTCCCTGCGGGAAAAAAAGCTCGAATTCGACGCCCGACCCTCCCTGTGGCCCATGAAAGGCTACATAACCTCGGTCTTCGGCCCCAGACGCTCCCCCTTCGGCAGGCGGGCCGATTTCCACAACGGCGTGGACATCAAGGCCCCCTACGGCACGCCGGTTTATGCCCCCGGCGCGGGGCGCGTCTCGGACGTGGACTACCAAAGCGGCTACGGACTGCGGGTGGTCATCGTACACGACTACGGCATAAGCACCCTCTACGGCCACCTCAAGTCGGCGGCGGTCTCCCCCGGCCAGGAGGTCAAACGCGGCCAGCTCATCGCCCACTCCGGCAACTCCGGGCGCACCACGGGCACCCACCTGCATTACGAGGTGCTGGTCAACGGAACCCCGGTCAACCCCATGCGGTTCATGCTCGATTGAGCCCTGTCGGCTGGCGTCCCCGGACTTTACGCCACCCGGCGCGGGGTGTTAACGCTGACAAAACGTCGCACCTGACGCGCCGGACGCTAAAGACGCGTCACGCCGTCGCCGCACAACGACACCGCCGAACCCTACGGAAGACACCTACATGCCGAAAAACCCCGCACGTCTCCTGCTCGGCCTCCTGGCCGCCCTGGTTCTTTCCGGGACAGGATGCTCCAACTATTCCGATTACAAATCGAACATGACCTACGTCAACGCGGAGATCCTGGCCCAAGAGGAGACCCTGGCCCTGGAGCAGCTCCACACGGCCCGGGCCGACTACGAAAGGGCCCTGGCCGCCGGTTCCGCGTCCGCCGACGCCGGTGCGGAGAAAACCTTCCTTGATGCCCGCGAGAAATACCTGGTCATCAAAAAGGAACAGGCCCTGCGCGCCGGACGCCCCCTCTCCGCCAAGGACATTGCCGACGACCCGGAACTGGCCATCCCCGGACAACCCGGCGGGGCCGCAAAAAAACCGGACGAAGCCCCTGCCGACGCGCCCACTCCCGCTACGGACGCCGATGTCGGCGCCCAGGCCCCCGGACCGGCGGGCGCCGCGCCCGCGCCGACCCAGGCCGAAACGACCTATGCCGTGCAGCCGGGGGACACCCTGGGGGCCATCGCCAAACGGCACAACGTGGACGTGGCCGCCCTGGCCGCGCACAACGCCCTGGCCAGCCTAAACAAGATCGTCCCGGGGCAGGTTCTCAAGATTCCGCATCCGTGACGGCCGCCGCCTCCTTCCGACCCCGGCCGTACGGCGGACGATAGCCGCCCGCCCCCCCGGATCTCCGCCCTGTCCCGGCAGCCGCCGCCTGCCCGGGCGAACCGGCTTGCCCCCGCCCCGGCTTCGGGCTACTTTCGCCCTGTTCGTCAACCCGCAACAGGAGTCGCCCCCATGAACGTGCTCGTCGTGTATTATTCCCTCTACGGACACGTCAGCGCCCTGGCCCAGGCCGCGGCCGAAGGCGTAGCCGAGGTTCCCGGAGCCGTGGCCGCACTGCGCCGCGTACCAGAAACCCTGACCGCCGAGGTCCTCGAAAAGATGGGGGCCGCAGAGGCGCAGGAGTCGTTGCGCGTGGTGCCCGTGTGCGACATTGACGAACTCGCGACCGCCGACGCCATCCTCTTCGGCACCCCCACCCGCTTCGGCAACATGTGCGGCCAGATGCGCCAGTTCCTGGACGCCACCGGCGGCCTGTGGGCCAAAGGGGCCCTCGTGGGCAAGCCCGGCGGGGTGTTCTGCGCAACCGCCACCCAGCACGGCGGGCAGGAGACCACCCTCATCAGCTTCATCCACACCCTTCTGCACCACGGCATGGTCGTGGTCGGCCTGCCCTATTCCTTTTCCGGACAGACCCGGGTGGACGAAATCACCGGCGGCTCCCCCTACGGGGCCAGCACCATCGCCGGACCCGACGGCAGCCGCCGACCCTCGGAAAACGAATTGGCCGCCGCCCGCTTCCAGGGACGCCATCTGGCCGCCATCGCGGCCAAACTGACGGCCTAACCCCCTCCGGCCGGGACGCTCCGGCATATGCGGTCCGGCCGCCGGGCCAGCACCCAAATCCCCGCCCCCTCCAGGCGGACAGGGAGGTTATTTCATGCGTGTCGGAATCGTGGGCGCGGGACTCGCCGGGTGCGAATGCGCCATGGCCCTGGCCAGGGCGGACGTGGACGTGACCCTTTACGAAATGAAGCCCGCGACCTTCTCGCCAGCCCATACCTCGGAAAATCTGGCGGAGTTGGTATGTTCCAACTCCTTTCGCTCGGACGATCCCCTGGCCGCCGTGGGCCTGCTCAAGCTCGAAATGTCCGAGGCCGGGAGCCTGGTCATGGACGCCGCCCGGCATACAGCCGTCCCGGCCGGAAAGGCCCTGGCCGTGGACCGGGAACTCTTCTCCGCCGAAATCACCGCCCGCATCACCGCCCACCCACGCATCCAGCTTGTCCGCCAGGAGATCCGAAGCCTCGACGATCCGGCCCTGACCGGCCTCGACGCCGTGGTCCTGGCCGCCGGGCCCCTGGCCTCGGACCCCATGGCCGCCGATCTGGCCCGTGTCGTCGGCCGCGACAGCCTGGCCTTCTACGACGCCATCGCCCCCATCGTGGACGCGGCCACCATCGACCTCACCGTGGCCTTTTTTGCCTCGCGCTACCAGGAAGGCGAAGGCGACTACCTCAACTGCCCCATGGACGAGGCCGCCTACCGCCGCTTCGTGGCCGACCTCTTGGCCGCCGACAAGGTCAAACCCCGCGACTTCGAACACAACCTCCACTTCGAAGGCTGCCTGCCCATCGAGGTCATGGCCGAGCGCGGCGAGATGACCCTGGCCTTCGGGCCGCTCAAGCCCGTGGGCCTCACCGATCCGCGCACCGGCCGCCGCCCCTTCGCCGTCATCCAACTGCGCCCCGAAAACGCCGCCCGCACCGCCTACAACATGGTCGGCTTCCAGACCAAGCTCACCTATCCCGAACAAAAACGCGTCTTTTGCACCATCCCCGGCCTCGCTCACGCCGAATTCCTCCGCCTGGGCAGCATCCACCGCAACACCTTCGTGGACGCCCCCAAAACCCTCTCGCCATCCCTGGAACTCCTGGCCCGGCCAGGCGTCTTTTTGGCCGGACAGATCACCGGCGTGGAAGGCTACGTGGAATCCGCCGCCTGCGGCCTGTGGCTCGGCCTTTGCCTCGCCGCCCGGCTCCACGGCCGGGAACTCCCCCCGCCTCCCCCCGAATCCGCCCTGGGCGCGCTGCTCTCGCACCTGCGCCGCGAGGCCAAGCACTTCCAACCCTCCAACGTCAACTTCGGCCTCTCTCCCGAACTGCCCGGACGCAACAAAAAAGCCAGCCGCAAGGCCCTCTACGCCTCCCGCGCCCGCGACGCCTGGACGGCCTGGATGCGGGAACACCTGGCGTAACCGGGGCTGCCGCCCCGGACCCCCCGCTCTCCCCTCCGGTCAGGGACGAAAGCCATGCGCGAAATCGGGCGCGTAGAGGCGCGAGCGGGCCTTGGCGTCGTGGTGCGGCAGCACCAGGAAGATGGTCTGGCGGGTGATGCCGTGGGCATGGACGTCGGCGGCAAGCGTGGCGATGGTGCTGAAAAAGGTCTGCTCGTCCGGCCAGCCCAGGCGGCAGGCCACGCCGACGGGCGTGTCCGGCGAAAGGCCGGCGGCCAGCAGTTCACGCTCCAGTCCCTCGGGATCGCCTGCCGACAGGTAGATGGCCATGGAGCTATTATGCGCCGCCAGGGCGCGCAGGCTCTCGGCCTCCAGCACCGGCGTGCGTCCGGCCAACCGGGTCAGGATGAGCGTCTGGGCGGCCTCGGGCATGGTGAACGACACCCCAAGCGCGGCGGCCGCCGCCGAGGCCGAGGTCACGCCCGGGATGATCTCGAAGGGCACGCCGTCGCGCGTCAGAAGCCGCGCCTGCTCGGCCACGGCCCCGTATAGGGCGGGATCGCCGGTATGCACCCGGGCTGCGGCCTCGCCGCCGCGCACCGCCGCAACCAGGAGCGCGTGCGTCTCCTCCAGGGTCATGCCCGAGGAATCAAGCACCCGCGCCCCGGGCCGCGCCCCGGCCACCACCTCCGGCGGCACCAGCGACCCGGCATAGAGCACCAGCCCGGCCTCGGCGATCACCTGCGCCGCCTTGAGCGTCAAAAGCCCCGGATCGCCCGGCCCCGCGCCGATGAAGAAGACCTTGGGGGAAGAGGGGAATCGGGAGGGAACCCCCTTTTGAAAAAGGGGGTTGTCTCCCGAACCCTCCCTCCCCGGAAACTTTCGACGGGTTTCTTCGGCCATACCTTTACTCCCTTCCACCATCCGCATCGCCTGCGGCCTTGCCGCAGGCGATGCCGTTCGGGGGTCCAGGGGGACAGTGTCCCCCTGGTGAGGGAGGGGTGTGGGGAGGGGGCGAAGCCCTCTCCCCACATTCCCGTTCCCCGGCCACGAGAAACACGGGGTTGTCGGGGGTGAGGCGGTGGTGGCGGCCCAGGGGGGTTTCGCTGGAAGCCTGGATATGGGTGGCCTGGCATATCCAGGCGTGGTCGGCGAAAAAGGCCCGGGCGCGTTCCAGGGTGGCCAACAGCGTGGCGGCAACGACCAGTCGGCCGTCTGGTTTGAGGCGCTTGGCGGCGGCGCTCAGGATGCCCGGGTTTTGGGAGAGTCCGCCGCCGAGGAAGATACGATCCGGATCGGGCAGACTTTGGAGGGCGTCGGGCAGGGCGGCCAGGATGGGGGTGACGGTGAGGGCCCCGGTTTTCTGGATGTTGCGACGCAGGTGTTCGAAGCGTCCGGGGTGTTTTTCCACGGCGTAGACGCTGCCGCCGGGGCACAGCAGGGCGGCCTCCAGGGCCACGGCGCCGGTTCCCGCGCCGAGATCCCAGACCACGTCCGTGCGGCGGATGCGCAGCAGGGCCAGGGCGGCGGCCCGGGCCGGGAGCTTGGTGAACACGGTGTCGTCGCGGGACAGGGAGACATCGGCAAGGCCCAGGGTCAGGGGTGTTTCCGGGGGCCTCAGGCGTTCGAGAAAGACCAGGTTCAGGGGCGAGAAGGCGTCGTCCGGAAGATTGGCGGCCACGGGAAGCGTCAGGGTGGTGTGGTTTTCGTCCGCCAGCCCCATGTTTTCGAAGACGTGCAGGGCAAAGGCGTCCCCGCCCCGGTGCAGCACGGCCCGGGCCAGGGCGGGCGGGGTGTTGGCGGCGTCGGTGTAGACGGCGGCCTGTCCGGCCCGCATGAGGGCCTGAAACAGGGCGGCGTGGTCGCTGCGGCCGTGCAGGCTGACGGCCGGGATGTCCTGCCAGGGGCGCGCCAGCCGGGCGGCCATGGCGGCGACGGCGGTCACGTTGGGGACAAAGCGCAGGGCCGACGGGCTGAAGCGGGACAGCAGGGTGCGGCCGATGCCGAAAAAAAGCGGATCGCCGTCGGCCAGGACCATTACCCGGCCGCCTGCGGCCTGACGCCCGGCCAGGGTATCCAGGATGGGGGCCAGGGGGGCGGCAAGCGCGATTTTTTCGGCCGGATGCGCGGCAAAGGCGGCCAGGATGCGTTTCCCGGCGGCCACCACCGTGGCGTTGTCCATTGCGTCGGCAGCCTGGGGGGGGATCTTTGGCGCGCCGATGCCCACGCCGACGACGAACAGGGGATGTGTCGTGTTGCCCATGGCCCTGGTGTACATGCCCGGGAGGCCGGGGTCAAAAGGCCGCTTTCCGCCGCATCCCGACCGGAATGCATCTGGGTGTTTGCGTCCCGGGGCTTCCCGGGGTATGCAGGAAGATGACGAGCGATGCGCCTGCGAGGTCCGATCCGGGACACAACCATATATCCTCAGCGGAGACCGTCATGCACGACATCACCCCCACCCAGCGCCTGCACCTGTGGCTCGAATCCGGCCAGGACATGTTTTTGGGCCTGGGCCGGGTCCAGTTGCTGGAGCGCGTGGAGGAATACGGCTCCCTCAACAAGGCCGCCCAGGCCATGGGCATGTCCTACCGGGCCGCCTGGGGCAGGCTCAAACGTTCGGAGTCCGTGCTTGGCGCGGCCCTGGTGGAGAAGTCCGGTCCCAAGCAGGGATTTCGCCTGACGGAGTTGGGGCGCGACCTGGTGAGGCGTTTCCGGGGCTGGCACGCCGAGGTGGAGGCCTTCGCCCTGGACCGGGCGCGGCAGACGTTTCCCTGGCCCGTGGAGCCTTTTGACGAGCCGTGTCCGGCGGACATCCCCGGCGATCCGGAAAAAACCCGCCGCGTCTGATGCCCTTAAGCCTGCGTATCGCCCTTTCCGCGCTCTCCACGCACAAGCTGCGCACGGTCCTGGCCATGCTCGGGGTCTTTCTGGGCGCCCTGGCCCTGACCGGGGTGCGCCACGTCTCCGAGGCCATGGTGCGCAAGGCCGAGATCGAGACGGAAAAGCTCGGTCCCAACCTGCTCATGGCCATGTCCGGCAAGCTGCGCTTTTCCCGGGGCGACTCCCGCACCCAGCCTTCGCATAAGAACTTCAAGGTGGCCGACGCCCTGGCCATCCTGCGCGGCCTGCCTGCGGCCACGCGCGGCGTGCCCTACATCTCCAAGACCGAGCACATCCGGGCCGGAAACACCCGGGTGGCCTGCCAACTGGTGGCCACATGGCCGGACTATCCCCAGGTGCGGGCCTTCGTGCCGGAGCTTGGGCGCTTCTTCACCCAGGAGGAGGAGGATTCCCGGGCCATGGTCTGCGTGCTGGGGCGCACCATCGCCACCAGGCTTTTCGGCGACCCGGAGGCGGCCATGGGGCAGCGGGTGTTCCTCTACCGGGCGGGTCTGACGGTCATCGGGGTCATGGAGGAAAAGGGGGCGGATCTTTCGGGATCGGACCAGGACGAGCAGGTGTTCGTGCCGCTGTCCACCCTCATGCGCCGCCTGGACAACCGCTGGCACATCACCGGGGTCTATATCCAGCTCGCCGACGGCTCGGACTTCGAGGCCGCCAAGGCCACGACCGAGGCCATCCTGCGGCGGCAGCACGGCGTGGGGCCAGACGCGCCCAAGCCCGACGACTTCACGGTGCTCACGGCCAAGGACACCATGCGCCTCAAGCAGCAGGCCCTGGATCTGGTGCAGACCCTGGGCATCATCAGCTCCAGCCTGTCGTTCGCCGTGGGGGGCCTGGGCATCCTGTCCATCATGGTCCTTTTGGTGCGCTCGCGGCGCATGGAGATCGGCATCCGGCGGGCCGTGGGCGCGCGCCGGACGGACATCGTGCGCCAGTTTCTTTTCGAATCCGGGGCCATGTCCTGCGTCGGCGGCGCGGGCGGCGTCCTGGCCGCCCTGGCCCTGCTGCTGGTGGTCTACCGCTTCGGGGACTTTCCCTATGTCTTCGATCCCTGGCTCATCCTCCAGGCCCTGGCCGGATCGGCCGTCCTGGGGCTGGCCGCCGGGGCCTACCCGGCCTGGCAGGCCGGTTCCGTGCAGATCCTCGACGTGTTGCGCAACAAGGAATAGGCGCGGCCCGCCCCGGGAAGGCCTTCTCCAACAATTTCATCCTGGCGCATGAAAAATGTCCTGGCATGAAACGCCTGAAAATTCCAATTGTTACAAATATGTCTCGAAACATTTGTAACATTTTTGTCAAATCTTGACATTTTATTCCCTTGCCTCGCCCATAAAATCCCTTTAACAACGCCCTCGCGCACATTGGCCGGTTCAGATTCCGGACCAAAACACACAGCGACGGAGGAACACACATATGGCGGTTTTCAATTGCAAAAACGCTGACGACGTGCTCAAGGCGGTCAAGGATTACAATGTTTCGTTCGTGCAGTTCTGGTTCATCGACATCCTGGGCGTGCTCAAAAGCTTCCAGGTGACCCCGCGCGAGCTGGAGACCGCCTTCGAGGAAGGCATGGGCTTCGACGGTTCGTCCATCACCGGGTTCACCAAGATCCAGGAAAGCGACATGGTCGCCTTCCCTGACCCCACCACCTTCCAGTTGGTGGCCTGGCGTCCGTCCGACCGTCCCGTCGCCCGCCTGTTCTGCGACATCAGGCTGCCCGACGGCACCCCGTTCTCCGCCGACTCCCGCTACATCCTGAAGAAGATGGCCAAGAAGGCCGCCGACCTGGGCTACACCTACTACGTGGGCCCCGAACTGGAGTTTTTCCTGTTCGCCAACGCCAACGAGCCCAAAATTCTCGACCTGGGCGGCTATTTCGACGCCCCGCCCCGCGATCTGGCCAACGACGTCCGCCGCGACATCATCTTCGCCCTGGAGAGCATGGGCATCGCCGTGGAATACAGCCACCACGAGGTGGCCCCCAGCCAGCACGAGATCGACCTGCGCTACAACGAGGCCGTGTGCATGGCTGACATGGCCATCACCTACCGCGTGGTGTGCAAGGAAATCGCCCGCAAGCACGGCTGTTACGCCTCGTTCATGCCCAAGCCCCTTTTTGGCGAAAACGGTTCGGGCATGCACGTGCACCAGTCCCTGTTCAAGGGCTCGAAAAACGCTTTTTTCGACGGCGCCGACCAGTACCACCTGAGCAAGGAGGCCAAGAGCTACATCGCGGGCCTGCTCAAGCACGCCCCCGAGTTCGGCCTGGTCAACAACCAGTGGGTCAACTCCTACAAGCGCCTGGTGCCCGGTTACGAAGCCCCGGTGTACATCGCCTGGGCCCGCCGCAACCGTTCGGCCCTGATCCGGGTGCCCATGTACAAGCCCGGCAAGGAAGCCGCCACCCGCATCGAACTGCGCAGCCCCGACCCTGCCTGCAACCTGTACCTGTGCTTCGCGGCCATGCTCGGCGCGGGACTCAAGGGCATCGAGGCGAGCTACGAGCTGGCCGCTCCCATTGAGGAGAACATCTTCAAGATGACCGACTCCGAGATGGCCGCCAAGGGCATTTCCTCCCTGCCCGGCAGCCTGGCCGAGGCCATCGGCAACTTCGAGAACAGCGCGCTGATGCGCGAAGTCATGGGCGACCACCTCTTCAACGCCCTGGTGGACAACAAGAAGTCCGAGTGGGACGCCTACCGCATGCAGATCACCGAATGGGAAATCGAGCGCTACCTGCCCATCCTGTAGTTTGCCTGGACATGATCCGACGTTGTCAGGCCGCCTCCTTTGGGGGGCGGCCTTTTCTGTGCTGCGCCGCCAGCCTGACCGCGGCACGGACGCGGTTCCCGCCCCGGACGGGGTCGCCCCTTTTCCCGACATGACGAAGGTGGTGTCGCCTCTTGCGGCCGGGCGGCAGTGCGCCCCGGGGCTCGTACGGCACTGGACATCCCCCCGGCGCATGCCTTTAACGCCCCGGGAGCGCAGCATTTCCCCTGGCTCCCGGCGCGGTTGTCCGGCAAAAAAACAACTTCAGACAAAAATGTAGGACGGAAAGCCACGATGGCTACGTTATTGTAGGAAACACCGCCATGCAAAAGAATTCTCTCATTATTTTAAATTGTTACGAATTGGCTTCATTCTTGCTTTTGATGTGTTGTTCGATTGCCCGCGCGTATGCGGCGCGCGCCCTTCGGGGAGCGGCGTGTGGTGGCCCGGTGGAGCGGGAAAACAACTTTTCGAGGAGGTAGGGTTTATGAAACGGAGATGGACACTCTCCACAAAGGCGCTGACGGTCGTGGGTCTGGCGGCGCTGGTCGCGCTGGTTCTCCCCAGCGCTGGTTTCGCCCAGGATGAGGCGCCGGAATTTTTGTCCCAGCAAAACGGCAACGTCATGTGGACGCTGATCGCCGCCATCCTGGTCATGTTCATGCAGGCCGGATTCGCCATGGTCGAGACGGGGCTGACCCGGGCCAAAAACGCCGGCAATATCCTGATGAAGAACATGTTCGACTTCTCGGCCGGAAGCGTGGCCTTTTTCCTGGTCGGCTTCGCCCTGATGTTCGGCGACGACATCGGCGGGTTCGTCGGTTTTTCCAACTTCGGCCTGTCCGAGGCCAATACGGCCGACGCCGACGGCCTGTGGGGCTACACCTTCTGGTTTTTCCAGTGCGTGTTCGCGGCCACGGCCGTGACCATCGTGTCCGGGGCCATCGCCGAGCGCACCAAGTTCGTGTCCTATCTGTTCTTAAGCTTCCTGGTCACCGCCGTGGTCTATCCCATCTCCGGCCACTGGATATGGGGCGGCGGCTGGCTGTCCCAGCTTGAAACGCCCATGATCGACTTCGCCGGGTCCACCGTGGTCCACTCCGTGGGCGGCTGGATCGCCATGGCCGGGGCCCTGGTTCTTGGGCCGCGCATCGGCAAGTACACCAAGGACGGCGTGGCCCGGGCCATTCCCGGCCACAACCTGCCCCTGGTGGCCCTGGGCGTGTTCATCCTGTGGTTCGGCTGGTTCGGGTTCAACCCCGGCTCCACCACCGCCGCCAACGGCAACATCGGCCTTATCGCCGTGACCACCAACCTGGCCGCCGCCATGGCCGCCCTGGCCGCCATGTGCACGGCCTGGCTGCGCTACGGCAAGCCCGACGTGTCCATGAGCCTAAACGGCGTCCTGGCGGGCCTTGTGGCCATCACCGCCGGTTGCGCCAACGTCTCCCCCATGGGCGCGCTGATCATCGGTTTCGGGGCCGGCATCCTGGTGGTCCTGTCCATCGAATTCCTGGACAAGGTGCTCAAAATCGACGATCCCGTGGGCGCCATCTCGGTCCACGGCGTGTGCGGCGCGTTCGGCACCCTGTGCGTGGGCCTGTTCGCCAGCCCGGACTTCGGCGGCACGGCGGGGCTCTTCTACGGCGGCGGATTAAGCCAGCTCATCACCCAGATCATCGGCGTGGGCGCGGTTTTCGTGTGGTCCTTCGGCGCGGGACTGGTTCTCTTCGCCCTGCTGAAAATCACCGTGGGCATCCGCGTGACGGCCGAGGAAGAACTCAAGGGTCTGGATCTGACCGAGCACGGCAGCGAAGCCTACAGCGGCTTCCAGATCTTTATCACCGAATAAGGGGGCTACCATGAAACTGATAATCGCCTACTTCAGGCCTGAACAGCTCAATGCCGTCAAGCAGGCCCTCTATGCCAAAGGTGTCCACAGCATGTCCGCCACCAACATCGCCGGGTCCGGACGCCAGAAGGGCTACACCGAAACGTACCGCGGGGTCATGATCGAGGTGAACCTGCTCAAAAAGGTGCGCCTGGAAGTCGCGGTCAAGGACGAGAAGGTCACCGAAACCATGGACGCCATCAGCGCCGGGGCCCAGACGGGCAAAGAAGGCGACGGCATGATCTTCGTCCTGGACATCGCCGACGCCCGCCGCATCCGCACCGGAGAGACCGGGGAAATGGTCTTCGGATAACGACAACATCCCGCCAGCATGAAAACCCGGGGTGGACGCCAGTCCCCCCGGGTTTTTCGGTTGGCGCGGCAGCGACGATCGCGAAAACCGCAAGCAGGAAGCGGCCCTGCCGCGCTGGAAGCGAGCGGTTTTCGTGCCTCTCTGCCCGGCGGCGACGCCGCCGCTGGCGGCGCAAGGCTCGGGTTTTGAAAAAAGCAGGGCCTTGTCGTTCGTTTGCAACGACGCCAGTCCCCCCGGGTTTTCCATTTTTTCGACCGGAAAACGTTTTACGCCTGCCCCGGCCCGATGCTAAAAGATCCAGACCGCCATCCGCGACAGACCTGCCCCTGCAGCAAGGAGCGCCCCGTGAGCGTCGAATGGGAAAAGCACGACGACACCACCTACTTCGTCAATCTGGCCAAGGCCCTTTTGGTGGCTGTGGTCTATGACCGCATGGGCACGCCGGGCTGGAAGGTCCAGGTGGGCAAGCGGTCCCTCAAAGACAAGTTCGCCACGGCCGAAGACGCCAAGAAGGTGGCCGTGGCCTATGCCGAACGCGTCCTGAACCAGTGCCGGGAGGAACTCGAAACCCTGAAGGCCGCCGAGCCCCCTCCCAAAAAGGCCTGACCAGGGGCCGGGCGGGGGGCGGCAACCGCCCCGGACCGCGGCCGAAACAAAAAAAGCCTTCCCCCGCGCCCTGCCGCGCCCTGTCACGCACTGAAGAATGAATGTGCGCCCGCATGGCGGCGCATGGCATGCGGGCTTGGACAACCCTTTTTCAGGATGCCATCATCTTCCCATGGAATTCGCACTGCTCAAAGAAATCGTCGTCATCTTCTGCCTGTCCATCGGGGTCATTTTCCTGTGCCACAAGATCCGGATACCGGCCATCGTCGGGTTTCTGCTCACCGGCGTGCTGGCGGGCCCGCATGGACTGGGGCTTGTGGCCTCGGTACACGAGGTCGAGACCGTGGCCGAGATCGGCGTCATCCTGCTGCTGTTCACCATCGGCCTGGAGCTGTCCATCTCGGAACTGGTCAAGCTCAGAAAGCCGGTCTTTTTGGGCGGCGCGGCCCAGGTGCTCCTGACCATCCTGGTCTTCGACGGCGCGGCCTCGCTTCTGGGCTTCACCCCCGGCCAGGCCGCCTTTGCGGGTTTTTTGGTGGCGCTTTCGAGCACGGCCATCGTGCTCAAGCTTTTGCAGGAGCGGGCCGAAACCAACACCCCCCACGGCCGCATCATCCTGGCCATCCTCATCTTCCAGGACTTGATCATCGTGCCCATGATGCTCATGGTCCCCTTCCTCTCCGGCCAGAGCGCGGCCTTGAGCTCCTCGCTTCTGCTCATGACCGCCAAGGGCATCGGCGTCGTGGTCCTGGTCTTTTTCCTGGCCAGGAAAATCGTGCCCTGGGTGCTGGGGGCGGTCATGCGCACCCGCAGCAAGGAACTGTTTCTTTTGACCACGCTTGGCATCTGCATGTCCGTGGCCTTTTTGACCTCGAGCCTGGGCCTGTCGCTCTCTCTTGGGGCCTTCCTGGCCGGACTCATCATGTCCGAATCGGAATATTCCTTAAGCGCCCTGGAGGGCATCCTGCCCTTCCGCGACGTATTCACCAGCCTTTTTTTCGTCTCCGTGGGCATGTTGCTCAACATGTCCTATTTCATCGAGCATGTGGACACGGTGCTCCTGGCCACTGCGGCGGTCATCGTGGGCAAGACCTTGCTTGCGGCCACGGCGGCGCGCATCCTGGGCTATCCCCTGCGCCCGGCCGTGCTGGTGGGACTCGCTCTCTGCCAGGTGGGCGAATTTTCTTTCGTCCTGGCCAAGAGCGGGCTGTCCCAGGGGCTTATCGGCCCGGACCACTACCAGCTTTTCCTGTCGGCCAGCATCCTGACCATGCTTTTGACGCCCTTTTGCATCATGTTCGCCCCGGCCCTGGCCGACCGCATCGGTCGGCTGCCGCTTTTGTCCGCCGCCGCCGCGCCCTACCGGGGGCCGGACTTGGACGGCGGCCAGCACCGCGACCTCACCGACCACCTCATCATCTGCGGCTTCGGCATCGGCGGCAAACACCTGGCCCGGGCCGCCAAGGCCGCAGGCGTGGACTACACCATCCTGGAGATGAACCCGGACACGGTGCGCTCCCAGGCCGCCAAGGGCGAACCCATCGCCTACGGCGACGCCACCCAGCCGGCCGTGCTCGAGCACGCCGGAATCCACACCGCCCGGGTGCTGGCCATCGTGGTCTCGGACCCGGTGGCCATCCGGCGCATCACGGACACGGCCCGCAAGACCAATCCGGCCGTGCACATCGTGGCCCGCACCCGGTTTTTGAACGAGCTCGGCCCACTCAAGGAGCTTGGGGCCAACGACGTCATTCCCGAGGAGTTCGAGACCTCCATCGAAATATTTACCCGGGTCATGACCAAGTACATGGTGCCACGCATGGACATTGAGCGGTTCGTTTCGGAGGTGCGCTCCGAGAGCTACGAGATGCTGCGCAACCTGGACATCCAGGGCCAGCCCATGGACGCCCTGAAAAAAGGCTTCACGGGCCTGGACGTCAGCGCCATGACCGTGGAGGAAGGCTCCATGCTTGACGGCAAGACCCTGGAGGAATCCGAACTGCGCCGCACCCACGGCCTGACCGTGGTGGCCGTGGGCCGGGGTGGACAGGTCTTTGCCAACCCCGACGGCACCCTGCGCTTTACGGCCGGGGATGTGGCCTACGTGTTCGGCCCGCATGGCGACATCACGGCCAAGGCCGGACTCTTCGCGGCCAGGCGGCGCTCCTGGGAGGAGAATGCATGAACGCCATCTTCCAGGTGATCCACAACATCCTGCGCCGCAAGGGGCAACAGGCCCGCTGTCCGCATTGCGGAAAACCCCTGTCGCAGCGCGACGCTCCATACAACACGGGCAACATGGGCAACACGGACGACACGGACGCCCAAAACTCCGGCGCGCCCCGCTGTCCGTCCTGCGGCCGCCCCCTGTCCGGCGACGACACGCCCTGAACCCCATCGCCCCGGCATAGACGCAACCACGACCACCCGCCCCACAGGAGTCCGCCATGATCGACCGCGCATCCGCCCTGACGCTTCTTGCCTCCCGCAATCCGGAACGCCATCTGGTGTGCCACGCCCTGGAGACCGAGGCCATCATGGCCGCCATGGCCAGGGAACTCGGCGAGGACGCCGAGCTGTGGGGCCTGACCGGGCTTTTGCACGACCTGGACTACCCGGACACCAAGGACGATCCGGCCCGGCACGGCCTTTCGTGCGCCGCGCTTCTGGACGGCAGGCTGCCGCCCGAGGCCCTGGCCGCCATCGCCGCTCACAACAGCGAGCACACCGGGGTCATGCCCGCCGCCCGCCTGGACTATGCGCTGCGCTGCGCCGAGTCCGTGACCGGGATGATCTCTGCGGCGGCGCTGATCCGGCCCACCAAGATGGAGGGGCTGGCCCCCAAGAGCATCAAAAAGAAGATGAAGGACAAGGCCTTTGCCGCGGCGGTGAGAAGGGAGAATATTTTGGAGTGCGACAAGGCGGGCATGGAGCTGGATGCGTTTCTGGCTACGGCCATTGCGGCCATGGCGGTCATCGCGCCCGAGGTGGGGCTGGCGTAAACCAAAAATTACGTCAGAATTTATTGTCGTAGCCGTCCATCTCCGGCGCATCCCAATCCGGGGCGAAGGCCTCAAGCCGTGCCCGAGTCTGCCGCGCCTCTTCCGGCGTCAGTCCAAAGGCCGCAACCGGCCTCTCCCCGGCCAGCCGCTCCCGGATGGCCTCCCATTCGGCCAGCGGGATGACCACCGCCACCCGGTTGCCCTGTTCGTCGGTCTGGTATTGAATGCTCATGGCGGAAACCTCCCTGCCCGGCCGCATGGCGGCCGAGTCAAGCGCGTCGCGTTCCCCTGTCTAGCATGGCGTCTGCGAAATTGGTATGCCCGAATCCGGCATGCAACAGTTTGAGATACTTATTTTTTCATAAATAATACTGGCGTATTGTTACGCGACGCAACACGAGCGCCGGTCATCCCGCATGAAAAAAGCCCCCTCACCCGGAAGGGGCATCATCCCGCTTTCCCCCGGACGATGGGGGCAGGGGGAACGGGCGACTGGTCCGGAGGACATTTTTTCGCCTCGCCGCCCACCACCACCCCGGACACGAAGGGCTGGGCCAGAAGCGCCACCACCCCGGCCAGCATCACCCACATCCCGGCCATGTAGACCGCCTCGGAAACCGGCCGCAGGGCCATGAGCGCAAACGCCGCCGCACACAGGCCAAGGCCGACCAGTTCCATCCGCTCCAGGCCAAAGCGCCGGGTCCGGCCAGTCCCGTCCTCCGGGGCCGGAAACTCGAACCACACCCGGTTCCAGGCCAGGGAAAACCCCACCACCAGGACCGCCCCCCAGGCCATATGCACCGGCAAAACCAGCGTGTCGGCAGGCAGCGGCAAAATGGCCGGGATGACCGCCGTGGCCGCCGCCGGGGGATGGTCGGCGTCAAACACCTGCATGAACACCGCCGCCAGGGCCACGGCCAGCCCGAGCGTCAGCGGCAGGGCCAGGGCCGGGTCGGACACCGCCCAATTCACCGCATAGACGGCGGCAAGCCCGCCCACAGTGGATACGAAATGCCCGGCGATGACCTGCCGGGGCCGGGCCACACGCAGATAGGCGCAGGCCGCGCTGATGAAACAGGTGGCCGCCAGGGGCGGATAGAGCACCCCCACCCCGCAGGCCTCGGAGATGGCCGCGACCAGCAGCAAAAAAAGCCCGGCCCCGGCCGATCCCCAGATCAGCCGCGACAGGGAGATGACCCCGGGCCCGTAGACATCCTTGCGGAACTCCCGACGGCACGGCGGCTTGAGGCGTATCTGGATCATGGGCCCTCCCCTGTGCCGGTTTCCGCCAAAGGCAGGCGCTTCGTCTCGCGTCCCGTCCCCAACACGCCGATGCGGCTTCAGGAACAACCCGCTCGGGCGCGAGGTTCCGCCTGGCCTCCGGCCTCGCCCCGTTCGCCAAGACGCCGCCGTGGCCGCGCGGCCGGACGGACCTGTCATGATCCGCCCGGCCGCCGCCGGTTCCCTCATGTTGCGTTCGCCACTTCCGGCTATGGCCTGATACGCAGCAACACCTTGAAGTTATGATTTTTGTTCACAAAACACGTCTGTTTTTTGTGAACGCCACACTACCCCTTGGGACTTTTCACATACAGGATCGACTGGGTGCTGCGCTTTTTGATCAGCGCCTTGCCCTCGGCCTCGGCGTGCATGAGCAGGATTTCCTTCTCGCCGAAACGCAATGCGTCGGCCAGACAGACCTCCACGCACACCGGTTCCAGGCCGTGGATCACCCGGTCGTAGCACAGGTCGCACTTGTGGGCGAAGTTGCCTGCGGCGTCGAACTGGATCACGTCGTAGGGACACTTGGCCAGACACTTCTTGGCGCCGGTGCAGGCCGCCTTGTCGATACGCACGATGCCGGTCTGGACGTCCTTGGCGATGGCCCCGGACGGACAGGCCTTGATGCACGGCGGCTTCTTGCAGTGCTGGCACATGACCACCCAGAAGTCCTCGGCCAGATCGGGATAGGTTCCCGTGAGCTCGTTTTCCACCCGGATATAGTGGCTCATCTCGCCGGGCATGGCGTTTTCGTGGTCCACCAGGCCGTGATGGTTGCGGCAGGCGACGATGCAGGTCTTGCAGCCGATGCAGCGGTCGAGATCGACCATGATGCTGAGCTGTTTCATGGCGTGTTTCCCCCTACTTGTGGATGTTCACGCGGGTGGCCACGTGGGCTTCGCCGCCGCGCAGGTCCTGCTCGTCCAGGTGCGATCCGGCGTCGGCGATCAGTTCGTTGTCCCCGGCCCAGTTCCCCCGCGCCGCCACCTTGCCCATGGTCTGCCCGAAGCCGTGGATCAGCCCGGCGCAGCCCGGCTTTATACGCTCGGACAGGGCCACGGGCAGCCGGACCTGGCCGGTTGACGAGGCCACGGTGACCATGTCGCCCTCGGCGATGCCCAGCCGCACGGCGTCGATGGGGTTTATGACCACGGGATTGGCGTCCAGGCCCGAGACCGGGTCGCGCAATTGGGCGTTGTTCTGGGACCAGGCCCCGGTGTTGTTCAAGAAGATGGTGCGGAAGTTCACCAGGATGAAGGGGAACTCCTTCTCGCCCCGGCGAAACTCCAGGGGCAGTTCGGGACTCGGCCACTGCTGCCCGATATCCGCGTACATCCGCCATTCCAGCTCGATCTTGCCGCTTGCGGTGTTGAACTTCCCGGCGTCCTCATACTTGCGAAAGCCCGCCGTGCCCGGGGACCACAGCCCGCCATTGTCCAGAAGCTTCTGCATGGACATGCCCACGCCCGACAACTCGATGTCGTAGTATTCCACATCGTCCTTGAAGGCGAAGTATTCCGGAAACATGCGCTTGCCGAGTTCGATCATCACCCGGTTGGCGTGGCGCGTCTCGTGCAGTGGATCGATGACCGGGCGGCACAGGGCCGCCGTGTGCCCGTAGTTGTACCACCAGGGCATGTACAGCAGCTCCCAGCGTTCGAAGTTGGTCTGATCCGGCAGGACCAGATCCGCCCACTTCATGGTCTCCGAGGGCATGATCTCCGTGACCACGAACAGCTCCAGCTTGTAGTCGCCCTTTTCGTCGCGCATGGTCATGGCCTTGCGCCACTCCCCGGAGCCCATCTCCGACAGGGCCGGGTTGCACTCCGAGGCGAAAAAGACCTTGAGGGTTCCTTCCTTCACGGCCTGGGCCGCGTACCAGGTGGGTTCCAGGATGAAATTGTAGTGGTCGAACCTGTCCTTGTTGGGACCGGTGCGGTGATAGCCCAGTTCCTTGAGGTTGGGGGCCGTGGGCACGGGCGTGACCGGGGCCATGGGCGCGATCTCGGGCAGGGGCTGGCCGCCGGGGTTGTCCAGGTTGCCGGTGATGACCAAAAGGATGCTCCAGACATGCCCCCAGTCCATGGCGTTGCCGTACATGATGGACTTAAACGCGTCGATGCACACGCTTTTGGCCTCGGCGCACATCTTCGCCAGCCTGACGATGTCCGCAGCCGGAACATCGCAGATGCGGCTCATGTTCTCCGGGGTCTTGTCCGCGATAAATGCCATGAGATTGTCCATGTCCCCGGGCCGCACCCATTTGTCGCAAAAGGCCTTGTCGTACAGGTCGTTCGTCAGCAGATAGTGGCACACGCCCAGAAACAGGGCTGCGTCGCCGCCGGGCTTGATGGGGATCCACCAGTCGGCCTTGGCGGCCTCGGAGCGGAAGATGGGGTCGATGACCACAAGCTTCGCCCCGCGCGCCTTGGCGTTCAGGATGTCCCGGGGCACGCAGGCGTCGTCCAGGCAGCCGAAGGGATGCCTGCCGGAGAGGATCATGAGCCCGCCCTTGGGCACGGTGTAGTACATGGGCGCGATGTGGTGGTTGGGGAAGCAGCCGAAGGTGTGCAGATGGGCCATGATCTTGGCCGAGTCGCAGTGCGGCAGCCCCGTGGAGATGAACCCGCCCGCAGCGTTGACGAAGCGCCACTTGGGGTCGGTGGTGGAGTGGGGAAACATGGAATAGGTGAAGGTGTGGGCCTCGCCGCGCTCCCGCAGTTCGCGCAGCTTTTTTTCCATGATATCCAGGGCCTCGTCCCAGGTGATGCGCTCGAATCTGCCCTCGCCGCGCTCGCCCACCCGCTTGAGCGGATATTTGAGGCGTTCTGCGGAATACAGGGTGGTGATGCCGGCCATGCCCTTGACGCACATCTTGCCCCTGGCCAGGGGGTTGCCCTTGACCTCCTTGACCACGCCGTCCTCGACGCGGGCTAAAATGGCGCACTCCGCCTTGCACTGGTAACAGACGGTGGGAATCCATTCGTTTCGGTGCATATTGCGTGTCCTCCGTTAAGAATGTGCTCGTCATGCGGCCCCGGACGCGAGGGAAAAGGAACCGGCGTGCCGCATGTGTGCCGCCCTTTCCAGGGAAGAGCGGTTCCCGGGGGAAAAAGTTACCGCGCACACAAAAAAACATGAAAACGCCCGCGAGACGCCCACGGGAGGGGGAGGGGCCGCTGTGGAAACGGCGGGTGCGGCGTATAAAACAGGGTCAGGCGTAGTCCGGACAGACGAACCGGCCCAGGTCGAAGGACGCGGCGGCGGACGGGGCGTCCCGGCCCAGCATGGGCAAAAACACCTCCATGCGCTCCGGCCGCGGCCGCAGGTCGTCGAAGGTGACCAGACGCCCGGACAGGACCGAATGGGCCACGTCCCGGGAAACCCCGGTGCAGGCGGCCAGGATGCACGCCCCCAGGCCCGGGTCGTCACGGACCCTGTCCCTGGCGGCCAGCAGGTTGCGCACGTACTTTCGGACCACCTCGCCGTGGCGGCTGGCGAAATCCCGGCGCACGGCCAGGATGCAGCAGGTGTGCCCGGGCAGGATGTCCTTGGAGAAAAGCATGGTCCGGCCGAGCTTTTCCTGCACGCACTTGGCCCCCCAGGGCTCGGCGCAGAAAAAGGCGTCGATCTTTTTGGCCCGCATGGAGGAGATGGCATAGGAGGGGCTGATGACCGACAGGCTCAGGTCGGCCAGTTCGGGACGGGCGGCGGCCAGGTGGTCGAGGAGCACCTGATGGGTGCTGTAGGGCGCGGGCAGCCCCAGGCGGCGCATCCGGCCCTCGGAGGCCACGGACAGGGAACTGCCGTCATGGTGGGCGTCCATGACATGCAGCAGGTCGGCGCCCATGGCGGCCAGGCGCATGGCCAGGGGGGCCATGATGAAGGCCGCGTCCACCCGCCCCTGACGCAGATCGGCCGTGAGCGCCTGCCAGGAAAGATAGCGGCGCGGGGCCACGGGCAGGGGGCGGTCCCGGAAAAGCTCCTGGACGGCCATGGGCAGCAGATGGTCGGTGATGGGCATGTAGCCCACGCGCAAAATGCCCGCCCCGCCGTAGGGCAGCATCTTCTCCCGCAAAATCTCCCGGGCGGCGTGCAGCCGCTTTTTCACCGTGCCCTCGCCAAGCCCCAGGGCCAAGGCGATGTCCCCGCTGGTCCGGCCCTGGCCGTAATGTCCCCGGGCAACCTCCCGCAGATGCCCGGGCAGGGCCTTAAGGGCCGCGTCAAAGGCGGCCCGGAGCCGGGCCGCATGGAGACCTTCGGCGGGATCGCCGGTTTCGGCCAGGGGCAAGGCCTCGTCCTGGCTGACGTCGTCGAGGGATTGGGCGGCATGCTGGCCAAGCGCCAGCCGCGTACACTGGTTGCGCACGATGGCCGCCATCCAGGCCGGGAAGGATTCGGGCTCGCGCAGTGAGCCAAGGCTGCAAAACGCGGCCAGAAAGGCCTCCTGCACGGCGTCCTCGGCCAGGGAACTCCCGGAGAGCCTGCGCCGGGCGATGCACAGGACGGACGGATAGAACCGCCCGGCCAGGGTCCGCCAGGCGCGCGCGTCGCCAGCCCGGGCCAGACGCACCAGATCGCCGAGGGGGGTCGTGTCCATGTCCCTGCCGCCTTGTGCCGCACCCCTCCGCCGCACGGAGAGGGTCACGATTTGCAAAATTACCAGGACAGCGGCCGCAAAGGCAAGAGGCGTCGCCAGGGGCGCGGCCGACCGGTTGCCCTTCCGCCCGTTTCCCGGTAGGCCTGCCCTCGCGGCGCGCGGCGTCCCCCGCGCCGTTTTCCCTGCGCCGTTTTCACGCCACGCCAAGGAGACCCTCATGGCCAAAATCCTCTACGGGGTGCACGGCTCCCAGCACGGCCACGCCATCCGGGCCACGGTCATCGCCCGGCATCTGCCGCACCACGAATTCCTGTTCGTCTCCAGCGAGGAAGGGGCCGGGCTGCTCTCCCGGGAATGGCGCGTGGAGCATTTCGCCAACCCCGGTACCCGCTACAGGAACTACAAGGTGGACACCCTGGCCACCCTGGGGCTGGCCGCGCGCACCTTCGCCCGGCGCGGCCGGGAACTGGACCGCCTGGCGCGGCTTATCGACGAGTTTAGGCCCGACGCGGCCATCTCCGATTACGAATACTTCGTGCCCATCGCGGCCAAACGGGCGAACATTCCCTGCCTGTCGCTGGACCACCAGCACGTCATCTCCTCCTGCGTCCACGACATCCCGGCCAGCATGCGCTTTGACTATTACGGCATCCTGGCCTCCATCCGCCTGCTTTTCAGCAACTGCACGGACTACCTTTCCATCTCCTTCTACCAGCCGCAGGTCAAATCCGGCCTTCGCGCCCGCATCGCGCCGCCGCTTCTGCGCGACAGCGTGTTTCGCCACACGCCATCGGACGGTGACCACATCCTGGTCTACCAAAGCTGCTCCATCTGCGACGCCTTCGTGCCGTTTTTAAAAACCCTGCCCCGGGAATGCCGGGTCTACGGCTACAAGGTGGACCGCGTGGACAAAAACCTGACCTTCCGGGGCTATTCCGAGGAGGGGCTTCTGGCCGACCTGTCGAGCTGCGCCTACGTCATCTGCGGCGGCAGCCACAACCTCATCTCCGAGGCCCTCTACTACGGCAAGCCCGTCATCTCCCTGCCCGTGGGCGGGGCCGTGGAACAGCATATCAACGCCGCCTACCTGGAAAAGCTCGGCTACGGCCGCCACCTGGACATGATGCGCCTGGATGCCGCCATGGTCCGCGATTTCGAGGCCGGTTTGCCCGCGCGGCGCGCCGCCATCCGGGCCGCCAATTTCCGGGGCAACGAACTGGTGTTCGGTCTTGTCGAGGACTTCGTCAAAACCGGACGGCTCCCCCTGGCGTAGGGCCGGGGGAGAAGCGGGGGGCGCCGCCCCCCGCACCCCCCGGCAGGGGCCTAAGGCCCCTGCACCCCGTATCGTGCGGCCCTGCGGGCGACGCGTCGCGTCTCCCGCAGGGCCGCAAGGCTTCGGTTCCATGGGCGGGGGCCCTGGCCGGGAGGCCGTTGCCTCTCGCGAACACCCGCGTTTCCGTGGCGTTGCCGCCGACGCGAAGCGTCGAAGGCGACGCCACGGTGACGGGGGGTCCGGGGCGGCAGCCCCTGTTTATCCCATAAGCTGCAGGGCCATGCGCGGCAGGGAGTTGGCCTGGGAGAGCATGGCCACGGCGGCCTGGGTGAGGATCTGCTGGCGCACGAACTCGGTCATCTCCGTGGCCACGTCCACGTCTGAGATTTGAG
>JAVHLG010000120.1 GCA_031082225.1 Desulfovibrionaceae bacterium
CCCCTGCCGGGGGGCTCGGGGGGCAGCGCCCCCCGATTGCCACTGTCGGCTCGGGGGGCAGCGCCCCCCGGATGCCCGGTTGGTCCGGCCTATTTCAAGTGGTCGAGGGTTTGGGCCAGGTGTTTCAGGTAGATGTCCGCCACGGGGTCTTGTCCGGCCATGCCGTTGAGGACGGGGATACTGGCGATGCCTTCTTTGGCGAGCACGGACTTCCAGGAATCGGGTTCATCGCCGGCCATGTCGTTTTGGGCGTGGTCCCCGGCCACGGCCATAAGCGGCGCGAGGTAGACCTTTTTGATGGAGCGTTTTTTGAGTTCCGCGACGACGTCGTCCAGGCTCGGCGTGCCTTCCACGGTTCCGACGAAGACGGCGGGGTCGAGTTTGGAGAAATAGAACTGCAGGCCGGGGTAGAAGATGTTTCCCGGGTGGTGCGTGCCGTGTCCCATAAAGACCACGGCCTCGCCGGGCTTGCGCTCGGCCGGGAGGGTTTTCAGGAACGCGGCGGCCACCTCGGGCATGTCGGCCGGGTCGGACATGAGGGGATAGCTGAGGGCGATTTTGTCGAAGCCTTTGGGCAGTCCGTCGAAGGCGACCACGGTGCGGGCCAGTCCGTGATATTCCTCGCCGGGGATGAACAGTGAGGTGAGCACGGCGACATGCGTAAAGCCGTCGTCCATCATTTTGGCCAGCGCCGTGACCGGCGAATCGACTTTTTGGCCTGCCTCGGCGAGTTTTTTGCGGATGATGTTCGAGGAATAGGCCCGGCGCACGTCGTATGCGGGGTAGGCGGCCCGGACCTTGGTTTCGAGGCTTTTCAGGGCGGCCTCGGCCTCGGGCACGCTGGTGCCGAAATAGGCCAGCAGGATGCCGGTTTTTTCCGGACGCTCCTTGTCGCCGTGGGCCAGGGCCAGGGAGGGCAGAAGGAGCAGGAACAGGATTGCGAACCATGCGGCGTGCCGCTTGGGGCGCGGGAGGGGGATACGGGACATGAGGACCTCCAACGTTTGGCGTGAAAGGGATGGAGGCTCGCGAGCCGGAAACGAAAAATCCCTTCCACGCGACGAAACGCGAGGAAGGGAGCCCGTATTCGTTCCCGTCCATGCCGTCGGCAAAATTCCGCGTTGCCGTCGGAGCGAAGCCATGTCCCGGGCAGGTCTTCCGGCTCGTCCCACCGGTCCCGGCCTTCCCGGGCGGATTGCCCAGTGGCGCGCGGGGGGATCGGTTTGTGAAGGACTGACGGCGGCGGGACCGCTCCCGATTTGCACGGGATTCCCTATCAAGCTCACGATGAGCACCCAGGACGGCTGTGGGAGTTAGTCCGGGCCGGTCGGGGTGTCAAGGCGGCGGATGCCGGGCGGATGGCCCGGTTCAGGGGGCGGGCTTGGTCACGATGACGCCGCGTTTGACAAGTTCCTTGAAATCCTTGGCCTTGGTGAGCAGGCTGGGGATGTTGAAGCTCTCCAGGGTCTGCAGGAGCAACTGCAGCAGTTCCTTGCTGGCCTTGGCCTCCATGACCACGATGGCCGGTTCGCGGGCGGCGATGAGTTCCTGGGCGAGATCCCAGGGGGCCTTGAAGGTGCGGCCGTCGTCCAGGCGGTAGAGGGTTTCGCCCACGCGCACGACGCTGGCAGCGGCCGGGGCGGCTGCGGCGGCGAAGACGCACAGGGCGATCACGGCGGCGCACAGGACCGCCGGGCGGCGCGGAAAACGGGCATTTTGCATGGCGGGGCTCCTGGTCCGGGTGGCGGGATACGGCCCTGGCGAAAGAAACGAGGCCACGCGACACGGCCAACCCGTGGACATCGCGACGAAAACAGTATAAAAACGAAACCTCAATTCACGCAAGACAAGGAGCAGGCCCATGCAACTCGATTTCGCCGGACTCATCGTCCTTTTCGGTTTTCTGTCCGTCCTGGTGGCGTCGCTGACCATCAAGTATCAGCAGGAAAACAAGCCCAAGGACATTGACTGGTAGAGGCGGATATCCCCGTTCCGGCAGCGTGGGGGCGTGACGCCCCGGCAGTGCCTGTACGTTTTGCGTTGTCGCCAACGCTTTTCCGGCATCGGGGGCATGGATTTAGGCCTGGGCCGGTTCTGGGCCGGTTCTGGGCCGGTTGAGCCCATGCGTTTTGCGTTGTCGCCCACGCGGCGGACGGCGCGTTTTTTTGTTGCATCCGGCCGCCCGCGCACCGGCGCGGCCTACTTGCGCCGAAACTGCCTCTTGTCTCCCACCCGCACGGTGATCTTTTCCTTGTCCATGTATTCCAGGTAGGGAATGGCGAACTTGCGCGACAGCCCGGCGATGTCCTTGAAATTGGCCGGGTCCATCTCTTTGGCCGTCTCGAAATACGCCGCCACCCGCTCCACCAGATCCTTGAAGGCCACCGCCGCACAAAACATGTCTTCCTTGATCTTGACCAGATGCCCCTGGGCCAAAAGCAGCTTGTAGACCGGCTGGGCGTCCTTGAAGGTCAGGTTCAGGGGCTCCAGGATGTCTTTTAAATTGGGCGGGGTCAGGCCCCCGTCGTCGTAGATTTTTTTCAGCGTCTCAAAGAGCTTGGCCTGATCCGAGGCCATGGACACCTTGTGGTCCGGCAGGCGCAAAAGCTCCTGGTCGGCGGCCAGCCTGCCGGTTTTCAGCAGCCGCTCCACCAGGAAATGGAAGAGCTTGGGGAAAAGCGCCTTGCCGAAGGTGGAGGCCAATTCTCCCCGGGGCAGTCCCTGCTTCATGGGCTCGCGCTTGTGGAAGGCGGCCACGGCGCTAAGCAACCCGTCCGCCAGACTGGCGACGACCGAGGCCGCCACGTAGACCCGGCCTTCGCGGCCCTCGCGGTCCACAAGGGCCGCCTCGCCCTTGTCGCACAGCTTGCCCAGGGCCTTTTCCAGTTCCCGCGATTCCAGGTCGCTTAAGACCATGAGCCGGGCGAAGCTTATGCCTTCGGCCCCGGCCAGTTCCAGCTGCACCGGAAGGACCTCCTCCCGGGCGGCCGCCGCCAGTCGGCGTAGCGGTTCCAGTCCGGCCTCGGCGAAACGCTTCACCTTGCGCCCCAGCGGCGAGACGATGCGCCCGCCGGCCACGGTGCGCAGCGGCGAATAGGCGCGCACCACGCACCGGTCGCCGAACACCCCGGCCAGGGGCTCGGCGAAGCGCACCTGGCATACGGCCGTCTCGCCGGGTTCGAGCTTCTCCCGGTCGAGCAGGAAGATGCGGGCCAGGGTCTCCTTGGTGCCGTGGTGGAAGTGGATCTCCGTGCGGTGCTTGATGGAGCGCGGGCAGGAGGCCAGACAGGTCAGTTCCACGTCCCACACCGGACTCGGAAACAGCGTGCCCGGCAACGCCAGCACCTCGCCGCGCTCCAGGTCGTCCACCTCGAGCCCCGGCAGGTTCACGGCCGTGCGCCGTCCGGCCGGGGACTCCTGCACGGACTCGCCGTGGGACTGAAGGTTTCGGATTTTGGACGTGGTCTCCTTGGGATAGGCCACCACGTCGTCGCCGACCTTGAAGCTTCCGGCAATGAGCGTTCCAGTGACCACGGTGCCGTAGCCCTTGAGGGTGAACACCCGGTCGATGGGCAGCCGGGCCAGATCGGTGCGGCGACGCGGCTGGTAGGTGTCCACCAGATCGGCCAGGGCGGCCCGAAGCGCGTCAAGGCCCTGGCCGGTGTGGGCCGAGACGGGATAGATGGGCGCGTCGGCCAGGAAGGTCGCGGAGAGATAGCCCGCCACATCCTCCTTGACCATCTCCAGCCATTCCTCGTCCACCATGTCGATCTTGGTCAGGGCCACCAGACCGGTTTTGATGCCGAGCAGGGTGCAGATTTCCAGATGCTCGCGGGTCTGGGGCATGATGCCCTCGTCGGCGGCGATGACCAGGGTCACGAAGTCGATGCCCGCTGCTCCGGCCACCATGTTTTTGACGAACCGCTCGTGGCCGGGCACGTCGATGATCCCGAGCCGCCGGTCGCCGGGCAGGTCCAGGAAGGCGAAGCCGAGTTCGATGGTGATGCCGCGCTTTTTTTCCTCGACCAGACGGTCGCAGTCGATGCCCGTTAAGGCTTTAATCAGCGTGGTTTTGCCGTGGTCGATGTGCCCGGCGGTACCCATGATGACCGGCATGGAGCGTCCTTTCCGCGCTGGGGCGGGGTCGTTTTGATCGGCAGGAGGAATGCCTCCGGCGGCCACAGGGCGAAGCCCTGTGGAATCCCGTAACGGGATGTCGCGTTCAGCTCTGCAAAAAGGCCTTGTAGGCCAGCATGGTGGCGTACAGGTCGGCCACGCTGGTCAGCTCAAAAGGGCTGTGCATGGACAAAACCGGCGGCCCGAAGTCGATGACGTCCATGCCGTACACGGCCAAAAACTTGGCCACCGTGCCGCCGCCGCCGTGGTCCACCTTGCCCAGTTCCGCCATCTGCCAGGGCACCCCGGCCTTGGCCAGCACGCCGCGCAGCCAGGCCACGTATTCCGGGTGGGCGTCGTTGGCCCCCACCTTGCCCCGGTGCCCGGTGAACTTGCAAAAGCACGGCCCATAGCCCAGAAGCGCGGCGTTGAGCTTTTCGTGCAGATCCTGGTAGTCCGGGTCCATGGCCGCGTGCACGTCGGCCGACAGGGCCTTGGACTTTTCATAGATGCGGCGCGCCTTGGCCCTGGGTTCCCACCCGGCGACAAGATCCTCCAGGCAGTATTCGAAAAAGTGCGACTTGGCCCCGGTGGACCCCTCCGAGCCGATCTCCTCCTTGTCCCAGAAAAGCACCACCTGGGTGTGCTCCGGGCGCGGCGCGGCCAAAAGGGCCATGAGTCCGGCATAGACGCAGATGCGGTCGTCCTGGCCAAAGCCGCCGATGATGCCGCCGTCCAGGCCCACGCGCCGGGCCGCCCCGGCAGGCACGGCCTGGAGCTCGGCGCTGTAGAGGTCTTCCTCGGTGATGCCGTAGCGGGCGTTGAGCAGCTCCAGCACCTTGTGCTTGATGGGGCTTTTTCCGTTGCCTTTGTCCTTGGCCGGTTTCTTGGCTTCCTCGGCCGGGCTGTGCCCCAAAATGATGTTCAGCTTTTCGGCCTCAAAGGCGTCCGACAGCTTTTTCTCCACCTGTTTGTAGGCCAGGTGCGGCAGCAGGTCGGAGATGGCGAAAACCGGGTCGCTTTCCTCCTCGCCGATGCACACCGGGACGACCGTGCCGTCCTTTTTGACCACCACGCCATGCAGGGCCAGGGGCCGGGCCAGCCATTGGTGTTTGCGGATGCCGCCGTAATAATGGGTCTTGGCCTGGGCTACGGCGCATTCCTGGTACAGCGGGCGCTGCTTGAGATCCAGGCGCGGGGTGTCGGCATGCGCCCCTACCAGCCGAAATCCGGCCGACAGCGGCCGTTTGCCCTTGCGGGCCGCGAAAAGCGTCTTGCCCTTGGCCACGCGAAAGACCGCGTCGCCCTTGAAGTCGCCAGCCGCGCTCTCCACAAATCCGGCCTTGCGCAATGCGCCGCGGGCATATTCCACGGTCTCGCGCTCGGTCTTGCAGCGGCTTAAAAAGTCCACATAGCCCACGGCCAGCTTTTCCATGGCCATTTTCGATTTTTTATCCGTATACACGTCCCAGCAATTTTTTGTCTCAAACTCCAGCTCGATCATGCGGTCTCCTTTTTGGGTAGCGGAGGAATCGGGAGG
>JAVHLG010000121.1 GCA_031082225.1 Desulfovibrionaceae bacterium
CAGGCGGCCGGACGCCGGGCCGGGCCCCCCGGCCGACCGGACATGCCGCCGCAGCCAACAAGGAG
This sequence comes from Desulfovibrionaceae bacterium, assembly GCA_031082225.1. Taxonomy (GTDB): domain Bacteria; phylum Desulfobacterota; class Desulfovibrionia; order Desulfovibrionales; family Desulfovibrionaceae; genus Desulfolutivibrio. The sequence continues at coordinate 66 of JAVHLG010000121.1, forward strand.
CAGGCCATGGACAGGGCGATGTTTCGGGAGATCGTGGACCGCAAGGCCGCCCGCTACATGCGGCTGGGATGGGATTTTGCCGAGGCCCTCAACCGGGCGGTGTGCGAACTGTTGGCCGGCGCCCAGGGTCAGATGCCCGCCCCCGGCATGTTTTGCCTGCGGGCCTGCCTGGTGGGGGCTGGCCGGGAATGCCGTCTGGCCAGCGGACACCCCGAGCGCAACTGACGCCCCGCCAGCCCGGGCATGCCCCGAAACACACGGGCCGGTCCCTTTCCGGGGCCTGCACGCCGCGCCATCCGGTCATTTCCCCTCGAAGACCGCCATGACCTCCCGGTAGGTCTCTTCCGAAATCAGCTTTCGGGCCAGAAACTCCCTGGGATGAATCTGAAAAACCCCGGCCAGGAACTTGAACCGGGGGTTGCGCGACTTCTCGCCCATGACCGCCGTGGGCATGGCCGCAGCCTTGACCGTGGCCTCGAAATCATAGCCCGCCTCGCCCATGACCGAGACAAACAGGTTGACGCGGCGGCTTGTGAACTCCTCCTGGCTCATGATCCGATCAAGGCTCCCCTCCTTTGCCTCGACATTCTTGAAATAATTGAAGACCGAGGTGTCGTTGAAGGGCATGGCCCGGGGCTCGGACGCGGCCAGGCCGGGCCCGGCGCATCCCAGGACAAGGACCGCCAGCAGGACGAAGGCGCTGGCCCGCTGCGTCATGGCTGGGCCCCGGTTCCGGCCGCAGGGCCGGTCGGCGACGGCGGTTCGGCCGCAGGGCCCGGTTCGCCCCCCCCGGTGCACGGGGCGTAGGTCGGCGCGTGCAGGTAGCTTAAGACGCCCACGCCGACCAGGGCGTCGAACTCCAGCATGATCAGCACATCCCCCATGGGCCAGCCCACATTCTCCGTGGCGTCCCCGGGCGCGACCGGCTGGCCGTAGCGCCTGGCCACCACCTCCCGGATGGCCGCAAGCCGGTCCCGGCCCTGAAAGGTGGCCATGGCCCCGGCGAAACGGTCGTCGCAAAAGGCGTAGACGATGTCCGAGACGTCCACCTGGGCGATGCGGGGACTCACGCCCGCGACCTTGGCATAGGCGGCCGGGCCGTTTTTCTCGACCACGCTCATGCCTGTGATCTCGGACAGGGGGGTTCCCCAGGCGATGCCGTGGAAGGACGTGGGGGGTTCGGCCGTGGCCACGGCGGGCGCGGTCTCGGACGGGGCCGTCCGGGACGGCGCGGCTGGCGCGGCATGGGCCGACGGGGTCCGGGCTCCCGGGCACAGGGCCAGGAGCGAAAGCAGGATGCAGAGGCAGGCGCATCGATTCATGAATGGTTCCCGGTGAAGCGTGGTGAAAAGGGCGGGATTTCCGGGACGGACCGGATGTCGCCGGTCTAGTGCGATCCGCCGTCCAGAAAGGCCATGGTCAGGGGCGGCAGGCGTTCGTCCAGTTCGTCGGCGGCCAGGCACAGATCCTGGGGATGTACGCCGAGGATGGCGAAGGCCTCGGGAAACAGGGCCGGGACCATGGGATCGGGGCGCGATCCCATCCCCAGGGCCAAAACGACCATGTCCGCCACGTGCACGACGGCCGGATCAGGGTCGTCCCGGCATGCCGCAGGGTCGTGGTGTCCGGCCACGATCAGGGCCAGGGATTCGGGGAAACGCCATTTGGCGATGACCCGGCCGCCCAGTTCGGCATGGTCGAAGGCGAACACGTTTTTCTCGGCCCTGGTGCCGGTCAGCTTCTCGCGGCGGGCCATCTCCAGGGCCATGGCGGCCATCTCCGGCTCGGCCACGGCCAAAAGCACCTTGCCGATGTCATGGAGCAGCCCGGCCAAAAAGAAGCGTTCCGGGTTGGCCTCGTGACGCTTTTTGGCCAGAAAACGGGACACGATGGCGCAGGCCACGCTGTGTTTCCAGAAAAGCGGGATGTCCAGGAGTTCCGGATAGGGATTGTCGCGAAAAAGCGTGCTGACTGCGGCCCCGGCGGCCAGGGTGTGCACCTCGGAGGCCCCGAGCAGTCCCACGGCCCGGTCGATGGTGTCCACCCGCCCGGAAAATCCGTAATAGGCGCTGTTGGCCAGTTTGAGCAACAGGGCGGACAGGCCCGGATCGTGGGAGACCACGGCGGCGATGTCGCGCAGGGAGGAATGGGGGTTGCCGAGAACCTCCTGCAGGGTCAGAAAGGCCCGGGGCAGGGGCGGCGGCACGATGTCGTCCACCAGCCGCCGCGACGGACCGAACTCGGACACACCGGCCAGGGGCGCTCCGGGCCGGGGCGGCGGGATCGGCGTAAGACGTCCGGGGTCGGCGGCGGCCTCGCGGGCCAGCCGCGACACGGCCAACTCAAAAAGCTCGGCCACGGCCGGGTGGGTCGGATCGACGCCCTCGAAACGGGCGGCGGTCTTCTCCCGGGCGGCGGACAGAAGTCCCGGATCGATGTCCATGGCAGGGGTTTCGGTCATGAGGAGGCTCCCTGGCTGTGCCGCCTTGGGCGACATGTGGTATGTACGCCAATCCCGCGCCCCGCACAAGCCGTGCGTGGCGGCGGCGGAATCTCAACCCCGGAACGCGGCGGGACGCGGCGTTGTCATCGTCCGCGTCTTGGGATAGGATTCGTATCTTGGTCCAACGCGCGCCGGGCCGCCACGGCGACGCATCATCACAAAGGATATGTCCCATGTCCGGCCACGTGGTGGAAGACATCCTGGGCTACGCCCGGGAAGGTTGCGCCCTCCGGGAGCGTTTTTTCGCCGAGAACGCCGAGCACGTCGCCCGGGTGGCCCGGACCATGGCCGTCAGCCTGGCCCGGGGGGGCAAGATCCTGTTGTGCGGCAACGGCGGCAGCGCGGCCGACGCCCAGCACCTGGCCGCCGAATTCGTCAACCGCTTCCAGCTCGAACGCCCGCCCCTGCCCGCCCTGGCCCTGACCACGGACACCTCGGCACTTACGGCCATCGGCAACGACTACGGCTTCGAACGGATCTTCGCCAAGCAGGTCCAGGCCCTGGGGGTGCGCGGCGACGTCCTGGTGGGCATCTCCACCTCGGGCAACAGCCCAAACGTCCTGGAGGCCATGCGCGCCGGGCGCGAAAAGGGCATGATCACCGTGGGTCTTGCCGGACAAAACGGCGACATCGTGCCCTTAAGCGACTTCGCCCTGCTCGTGCCCCACACCACCACCGCGCTCATCCAGGAGATACATATCGCCATCGGACATCTTCTCTGTCGGCTGGTCGATTACTATCTTTTTGAAGCGGTCATGGAGTTGCGCCCCTATCTCGACGAGGGATAGCCGGACAGCCCATCGGCCCGCGCCCATATCTCACGGAATAACGGAGGTTTTTGCCATGCCCATTTATGAATACGTGTGCCGGGCCTGCGGGGCCCAGTTCGAAGACATCGTGTCCGCCGACGCCCCGGCCCCGGCCTGCCCAAAATGCAAGGCCCATAAGACCGAGAAGCTCCTGTCCTGCTGCCGCATCGGCCGGGGCTCCAGCGATACGGGCTTCACCGCCACCGCCCCCCGGGCCTCCTCGGGAGGCTGCGCCGGGTGCTCCGGCGGCAACTGCTCCACCTGCGGCTAGAGTCGTCCCGGCCGCCTCGGCGCGCCCTTGATCCACCGGCCTTCCACTGGACACATACCGCATGAAAAACCGCATCGTCATCGCCACCCGGGGCAGCAAGCTGGCCCTGTGGCAGGCCAACCACGTGGCCGACCGGCTTCGGGAGGCCCATCCCGGGCTTTCGACCGAACTATTGATCATCAAGACCCAGGGCGACAAGATCCTGGACGTGCCCCTGGCCAAGGTCGGCGGCAAGGGCCTGTTCGTGAAGGAAATCGAAGAGGCCCTTTTAGACGGCCGGGCGGATCTGGCCGTGCACAGCATGAAGGACGTGCCCGCGGCCCAGCCCGATGGGCTGGTGCTGGGCGTCGTGCCCGAGCGCGAGGAGCTGTGCGACGTGCTTTTGACCCGGGGCGAGGCGTCGCTTGCCGCCCTGGCCCCCGGGGCCCGGGTGGGCACCAGCAGCCTGCGCCGCACCTCGCAACTGCTCATGCGCCGCCGCGACCTTTGCATCGAGAGCCTGCGCGGCAACCTGGACACCCGGGTGGGCAAGCTCCTAAGCGGCGACTACGCGGCCATCGTGGTGGCCGGGGCGGGATTGAACCGCCTGGGGCTCGCCGCGCCGGTGCGCATCCCCCTGGCGCCGCCGGATTTCCTGCCCGCCGCCGGACAGGGCGCGCTTGGCGTCGAATACCGGGCGGACGACGCGGCAACGGCCGGGCTGGTGGCCTTTCTCGACCATCCGGACACCCGGGACGCGGTCTTCGCCGAACGCGGGTTTCTGTGCGGCCTGGACGGCGGCTGCCAGGTGCCGATCTCGGCCTGGGCGGTCATCGACGGCGACGCCGTGCGGCTCACGGGCATGGTCTCGGACGTGGCCGGAGAGCGCGTGGTGCGCGAGACGGCCACTGGCCCCCGGGCCGGGGCCGAGGCCCTGGGCAGACAGGTGGCGGCCACGGTCCTGGCCCGGGGCGGAAAAGAGATTTTGGACGAGCTGTACGCCGGGGGGTGATGCGCCCCGGACGATTTCTGCGCCAGGGCGGAAGCGACGGAGCCGGGGGATGCTAGCGGCGGCCGGGAGGATGCTAGCGGCGACCGGGAGGATGCTAGCGGCGGGGGGGCGGGCTGATTACGAAGAGGCAGAAGTTGGCTATTTAGTTAGAATTTATAGCCTATTTCAAGAAATCGACCCCGATTATGTTGCTAAAACGCCAACCGATTCTGCCCCTCCCGACCGGGGTAGTTGGGGTTGGTTGGCGGTTTTTTTAGCTGTCCTGGATCCGCATCTTCCCGTGATCTTCAGAGTACCTCAAACCCATCGCACCCATGGCCATGCCAGGGTTTCAAACGGAAAAACTTTTTCGACTCAAGCCCTTCTCCAAAATATCACTCCAGAAGCAGGAGCAGAAGAGACCCTGGCGAGAATGCTCCTTGAGGCTTCGGGGATTGCGATCGAAAATATTGGATGCGATTGTTAAAGGTATCAGACAGATAAACCGAGCCATCGGGGGCCACCGCGAGACCCATAGGGAAGGTGAACTGCCCATCACCCTCGCCATAACTGCCCCACTTGGTCAGGAACGTGCCGTTTGCGGTAAACTTCTGAACGCGACTGTTCCCAGTCTCAGTCACATAAACCGAGCCATCGGGGGCTACCGAGACAGACCATATACTTATGAACTGCCCGTCACCCGTGCCAAAACTGCCCCACTTGCCCAGGAAAGTACCGTTTGTAGAAAACTTCTGAACGCGACTGTTCCCCATATCAGTCACATACACTGAGCCATCAGGGGCTGCCGAGACATCCCAACTCCCATCGAACTGCCCGTCACCCGTGCCTTCACTGCCCCACTTGGTTAGAAATGTCCCCGTAGAGGAAAACTTCTGGATTCTGTTAACAACAGAATCGGCAACATAAACCGAGCCATCGGGGGCTACCGCGATACCTTGAGGCGAAGAGAAATATACGTCACTCC
>JAVHLG010000122.1 GCA_031082225.1 Desulfovibrionaceae bacterium
GGGGGGAATCATTCCCCCCGGACCCCCCCGACGGGGGCCGACAAAAGTATGCCCCCTGGCCGCCGGAGGCTCTCCCTATGACCATATCCTCGATCGCCATCGTGGGCGCGCGCGGCGGCATGGGGCGGCTTTTCGCCACGCGGTGCCGCGAGGCGGGCCTTGACGTCCGGGAACTGGACCGGCCACTGACGCCGCAGAAGGTCGCGGCGGCGGTGACCGGCGCGGACCTGGCGCTTTTATCCGTGCCGGTGACGGTCACGGGCGACGTGGCGAGGTGCGTGGTCCCGGCCATGAAACCTGGGGCGATACTGGCCGACGTGGGGTCGGTAAAAATCCTGCCGGTGCAGGACATGCTGTCGGCGTACGCAGGGCCGGTGGTGGGCACGCATCCCCTTTTCGGCCCCAATCCCGCGACAGGGGAGAAGACCGGGGCGGATGGGACGGCCGAGGCCCTGCGGGTGGCGGTCATGCCCGGCTGCCCGGGCCGCGACGAGGCGGCCGCCACGGAGGTCGAGGGGCTCATGGAGAGGCTTGGGTTCGCCGCGTTTCGCACCGACCCCCACGAGCACGACCGGGCCATGGCCTTCGTGCAGGGCTTGAACTTCGTGACCACCGTGGCCTATCTGGCCGCCCAGCAAAACGCCGGGGACATCGGCAAGTTCATCACCCCGTCGTTCACGCGACGGCTTGACGCCGCGAAAAAGCTCATCCTGGAGGACGCCGGACTCTTCGGGACGCTTTTCGAGGCCAACCCGCACAGCCAGGAGGCCGTGCGCACCTATCGCAATTTCCTGAACGTGGCCGCCGGGGGCGACGTGGACCTTTTGGCCGCGCGCGCCGCCACCTGGTGGAACACCGAACCTTCCAGAAAGGACGCATCATGAACGCGATCACCCTGACGCAGCGGGGCTTGAGGCTCCCGGCCGACGTCCAGACCCCCATCAGCCTCTTTCTGGGGCTGGTGGGCGAGAAACCGGGCATCCTGCTGGAGAGCGCCGAGGTGGACGGCCGCCTGGGGCGCTTCAGCATCATCGCCTGGGACTTCCGGCTGCGGGTGGACGTCAAGGCGGGCAGGCTGCGGGTGCATGCCAAGGACCAGCGGCTGGCCCCCCTGGAAGAGCTGTCCGGAGCGCCCTACGTGGACGGCCTGCGCGAACTGACCCGGCGTCTGACGGTCCTGCCCCCGGACGAGTTCGCCGACCTGCCGCCCATCTCGCGCGGGCTGTGCGGCTATTTCGGCTACGGCATGGCCGGGATCTTCGAGCCCAAGCTGGCCCCGGACCTGCCGCCGGAGAAGGCCGAGTCGTGCCTGGTCCTGCCGGGCAAGGTGGTGGTCTTCGACCACCTGCGGCACTGCTGCTCGTATCTGTCCCTGGACGACGGCGGCCGCGCCAAGCTCGACATCGACCATTCCAGCATCTACCACGCCATGGAGCGGCCGGTGCTCGGCGCGGTGACCTCGAAGCCCGGCGAGGCGGCCTATATGGCCGCCGTGTCCACGGCCAAGGACATGATCCGGGCCGGGGAGTGCATCCAGGTGGTCCTGTCCACCCGGTTTTCCGCGCCCTTTGCCGGCAACCCCTTTGTGGTCTACCGGCGGCTGCGGCAGGTGAACCCCTCGCCCTACATGTTTTTTATGCGCCTGCCCCGGGTGACGCTTCTAGGCTCCTCGCCCGAGCTTTTGGTGCGCTGCCAAAACGGCACGCTCACCACCTGCCCCATCGCCGGAACCCGGCCGCGCGGGGCCGACGCCGCCGAGGACGCCCGCCTTGCCGCCGAGCTTCTGGCCGACCCCAAGGAGCGGGCCGAGCACGTCATGCTGGTGGACCTGGGCCGAAACGACCTGGGCCGCATCGCCGCCCCGGGCACGGTCAAGGTGGAGAAGTTCATGGACGTGGAGAAGTTCTCCCACGTCATGCACATCGTGTCCTACGTGACCGCGAAATTAAAAGACGGCCTGGACGCCCTGGACGTGCTGGCCTCCACCTTCCCGGCCGGGACCGTGTCCGGCGCGCCCAAGGTGCGGGCCATGCAGATGATCGCCGAGCTTGAAAAGCAGCCGCGCGGCCCCTACGCCGGGTCCATCGGCTGGATCGGGCTGGACCCGGGCCGGGTGGACCTGGACACCGGCATCACCATCCGCAGTCTGTGGATACGCGACGGCATGCTGCACTGGCAGGCGGGCGCGGGCATCGTCTACGACTCGGACCCGGCCAGGGAATGGACGGAATGTCAAAACAAGGCCCGGGTGCTGGCCGAAGTCCTGGCATCCAAGGAGGGCGGCGATGTTTTTACTTATTGATAACTTCGACTCCTTCACCTTCAACGTGGTGCAGGCCTTCCAGATGCTCGGCAAAGACCCCGAGGTCAAAAAAAACGACGACCCGGCCATCCTGGAGCTGGCGTCGTCCGGCACGCTCGACATGGTCTGCATCTCGCCAGGGCCCAGCACCCCGGAAAACGCCGGGCTATGCCTGAAGTTTTTAGAAAGGCTTCCCAAGGAGGTGCCGGTCCTGGGCATCTGCCTGGGGCACCAGATCCTGGGGCATTTCGCGGGCGCGCCGGTGGTCGTGGCGGATCGCATCATGCACGGCAAGACGTCCATGGTCAGCCACCGCGAGACCGGGCTTTTCACCGGCCTGCCCAACCCCTTCGAATGCTGCCGCTACCATTCGCTTCTGGTTAAGGCCGCCCGGGCCGCGGACAGGCTGGAGATCACGGCCTGGACAGAGGAGAACGAGGTCATGGGGATTTCCTGGCGGGGCCGCCCCTGGGTGGGGGTGCAGTTTCATCCCGAATCGGTCTTCACCCCGGACGGCATGAAGCTTCTGGCCAATTTTCCGGAGAACATCCTCCCCCAGGGAGCGGGCCGCTGACGGCCACGAAAAAGGAGACACGCGATGGACAAGTTCGTTGAAGCGCTGGAACTTCTGGCCGTGGGCAAAAACCTCCCCGAGGATCTGGCCATGACCGCCTTCCGCTCCATGTACAGCGGCGAGATGCCCGCCTCCTGCGTGGGCGCGTTCCTCATGGGACTCAAAACCAAGGGCGAATCCGCCGTGGAGATCGCCGCCGGGGTCAAGGCCGCCCTGGAAGAGGCCCGGCTCGTTCCCGGCCTGACCGGCGACCGCATCGACACCTGCGGCACAGGCGGCGACAACACCTGCTCGTTTAACTGCTCCACCGCCGTGGCCCTCTATCTCGCGGCCATGGGCCACAAGGTGGTCAAGCACGGCAACCGGGCCGTGTCCAGCGCCTGCGGCTCGGCCGACGCCGTGGAGGCCCTGGGCTTCGACCTGGTGGTCGAGCCCGCCGCCGTCAAGGCCTCGCTTGACGCCACCAACTTCGTGTTCCTCTTCGCCCCCAGCTACCACCCGGCGTTCAAGCGCATCGGCCCCATCCGCAAGGAGCTTGGGGCGCGCACCCTTTTTAACCTCATGGGGCCCCTGCTCAACCCCGCCCGGCCCACGCATCAGATCCTCGGCGTGCCCACCTCGCGCCACGTGCCGCTCATGGCCGAGGTGCTGGCCCTGACCGGACTCAAACACGGCGTGGTGGTGCACGGCGCAGGCGGCTTCGACGAACTGACCCCGTTCGGCCCGGCCGACGTCTGCTACGTGCGCGACGGCTGGCTCAAGCGCGACCGCATCGACCCGGCGGATTTCGGCTTCCCGGCGCACAAGCCCGGCGACGTGGTGGTCTCCGGCCGCGACGAGGCCGTGGACACCCTGCGCGGCCTTCTGGCCGGGGTCGGCCCGGCGGCCATGCTGGACATGCTGGCCTTAAATCTCGGCGCGGCCCTGCACCTGCTCGAAGACCTGCCCCTGGCCGCCGCCATGGACAAGGCCCGGGAGGCCGTGGCCGCTGGCCTTGCCGCCAAATCCTTCGGAGAAGCCCATGCTTGAGAAGTTTCGCGCCGCCAAGCGGCCCGAGATCGAAAAACTCATGGCCCTGGCCGAGTCCGGCGGCCTGCCGCCGCCTCTGCCCGGCCCACGGCCGTCCTTTTCCGGGGCCGTGCTGGCCAGGGCCGTGGCCGGGAAACGCGCCGCGGTCATCGCCGAATACAAGCGGGCCTCGCCCTCCAGGGGCGACATCAACCTGGGGCTGTCCCCGGACGACGTGGCCCGGACCTACGCGGAAAACGGCGCGGCCTGCATCTCGGTTTTGACCGAGGAGGCCTATTTCAAGGGCAGCCTCGGCTATCTGGACGCCATCGCCCGGGCCGCGCCCGGCATGCCGCTCCTTCGCAAGGACTTCCTGATCCATCCCCTCCAGGTGGCCCAGACCGCCGCCCATCCCGCGTCGGCCCTGCTTCTGATCGTGCGCATGCTCGACGACACGGCCCTGGCGGACATGCTGCGCGTGACCTACGACCTGGGCCTTGAAGCCGTGGTGGAGGTCTTCGACGACAAAGATCTGGACCGGGCCGAGGTGCACGGCGCGCACATCATCCAGGTCAACAACCGCGACCTGAACACCCTCACCGTGGACCTGACCGTGTCCGAACGCCTGGCCGCGCGCAAACGCCCGGGCCGCATCTGGATTGCCGCCAGCGGCATCTCGCGTCCCGACCAGGCCGCCCGCATGGCAAGGCTTGGCTTCGACGCCGTGCTGGTCGGCGCCTCCATCATGGCCGGGACCGATCCCGGGGCAACCCTGGCCGGACTGGTCCAGGCCGAAACAAACGAGGCCAGACCATGATCTCCCCCATCCCCTTCTTCAAGGTCTGCGGCCTGACGCGCCCAGGCGACGTCACCGCCTGCCTGGCCGCAGGCGCGGCCATGACCGGATTCATCTTCGCGGCCAAAAGCCCGCGCCGCATCACCCCCGAGGCCGCCCTGGACCTGCCGCGCGGCGACGCCTACCGGGTGGGCGTCTTCGTGGAGCAGGATGTGGAGGAGGTTTTACGCATCATGGACGCCGCGGAACTCGATCTGGCCCAGCTCCACGGCCGCCACAGCGAGACCTTCTGCCGCGCCGTCGGCCCCGAGCGGGTGATCAAGGCCCTGTGGCCGGAAAAGCTCGGCTCCAAAGAGGCCATCCAAAAGGCCATGGACCGCTTCGCCGAGTCCTGCGCCTTTTTCCTGCTCGATGCCGGAACCTCCGGCGGCGGGCACGGCCGGTCCATGGACTTCTCCCTGGTCGCAGGCCTTGAGCCGCCGCGCCCCTGGCTGCTGGCCGGAGGCCTTGGGCCGCACAACATGGCGGCCGCCCTGGACGTGGCCGCGCCCACGGGCCTGGACCTCAATTCCGGCCTGGAAACGTCCCCGGGCGTCAAGGACCACGACGCCGTCGCCCGCGCCGCCGCCATCGTGGCCGGGCGATGGCCGCAAGGCGGCCAAAAGGGTGAATGAAGAAAAGAGAGGGGGGAGGAGCATTCCAGGGG
>JAVHLG010000123.1 GCA_031082225.1 Desulfovibrionaceae bacterium
AAAAGGTTTCCCCCCTGGCCGCCGCAGGCCCCCCTTCCTCAATCCCTGGGGCTGTAGTCCATGTTGCGGCGCATGGGGGTGAATCCCACCCCGCGCACCAGCCGCCGCAACTCGTCCTCGGGCAGCCGAAAGCTGACCCCGGCCGCAGCCACCACATTTTCCTCGATCATGGTGGAGCCGAAGTCGTTGGCCCCCCAGAAAAGGGCCAACTGGCCGATTTTGGGGCCCTGGGTAACCCAGGAGGCCTGGATGTTCGGGACATTGTCCAAAAACAGGCGGCTTAGGGCCAAAAACCGGAGGTATTCCCAGGACGAGACCTCGGGCGCAGGCAGGTTGGTGTTGGCGGGCTGGAAGGTCCAGGGGATAAAGGCCGTAAATCCGCCGGTTTCGTCCTGAAGGGCGCGAATTTTTTCCAGGTGCTCGAGGCGGTCTTCGATGGTCTCGCCCATGCCGAACATCATGGTGGCCGTGGTGCGCAGTCCCAGGCCATGGGCCGTGGCCATGACCTCAAGCCATTCGCTGGCCGGACACTTGTTGGGCGAAACCTTGGAACGCACGGCGTCCACGAGAATCTCCGCGCCGCCGCCGGGGATGGAGTCGAGCCCGGCCGCCTTGAGTTCGCTGATGATCCAGGCTATGGATTTCTTTTCTTTTTTGGCCCAATAGACGATCTCCGGCGGAGAGAATCCATGGATGGCCACCTGGGGAAAGGCGTCCTTGAGGAAGGCCAGCATGCCGGTATAAAACGACAGATCCAGGTCCGGGTGCATGCCGCCCTGCAAGAGGATCTGATAGCCGCCAAGCTCCACGGTCTCCCGGACCTTGGCCGCCAGTTCCTCCCGGGAGAGCACGTAGCCGCCGGGCTGCCCCGGGGCCGAAAAAAAGGCGCAGAACCGGCACCCGCAGGCGCAGATGTTGGTATAATTGATGTTGCGGTCCACGATGTAGGTGACCACGTCGCCGGGGTGCAGGCGACGCCGCATGGCGTCGGCCATGCGGCCCAGGGCGAAGACGTCGGCCTCCTCCCACAGACGCGCGGCGGCGGGCGCGTCCAGGCGGCCGGATGCGGATCGGGACGCGGACTGGGGGGCGGACTGGGGCGCAAATGGGGGCGCAAATGGGGGCGCAGATTGTGACATGGAAGCGTCCTTTTGCCGCACAGGAAGGGGCGGCGGCGTTTCCCGGCGGATACACCTTTTTCAAACGGACGAAAACCCAGGGAGCAGCCATGCTGGAAAATGACATCGCCCTGCGCTCGCTGTTGCGGGCGTGCCGCAGCGTGGCCGTGGTGGGGGCCAAGGACCGGCCCGGTTCCCCGGTGGACGGCGTGGGGCGCTATCTCTTGCAGGCCGGGCTGACGGTCTTTCCCGTGCATCCCGTGCGCGCGACCGTCTGGGGGCTTCCCGCCTTTCCAAGCCTGGCGGAGTTGCCCGGCCCCGTGGACATCGTGGACCTGTTCCGGGCCCCGGAGCACTGTCCGGCCCACGCCCGGGAGGTGGCGGCCCTGGCGGTCCCGCCCAGAATCTTCTGGATGCAGTCCGGGATCACAAGCCCCGAGGCCCGCGCCATCCTGGCCGGCCTGCCCATCACCGTGGTCTCGGATCGCTGCCTCATGGTTGAACACCAAAGACTTCTGGCGTAAGGCAACCACATGTCTGAAAATTCGGCCTTCACCTGCCGCCTGTGCGGCCATTGTTGCCAGGGCGAGGGGGGCATCGTGCTGGCCGAGGCCGACATCGTCCGGCTGTGCGCGCACCTTGGCCTCTCCCGCCAGGAGTTTCTGGCCCGGGCCGTGCAGCAGGTCTGCGGCAAATACCGCATAAAAAGCCGGGCCGACGGCTATTGCCTGTATTTTCAGGAAGGGGAGGGATGCGGCGTGCATCCGGCCCGGCCGGACATCTGCCGGGCCTGGCCCTTTTTCCGGGGCAACCTGATCGACGCCATCAGTTGGGAGATGGCCCAGGATTTCTGTCCCGGCATCGATCCGGACGTGCCCCATGCGGAGTTCGCCCGCCAGGGTCTGGCCTATCTGCGGGAACAGGGCATCTGCCGCTTTTCCGGGCCATGCGACCAGGCCGCCGCCGGGCCGGACGGGGAAAACAGCGACAAACGCCGGGAGGCCGACACCCCCGAGGCCCTGGTGATGAACGATTCGGACACTGACCCTGCAGCACAACCAACCGGAACCGCCCCCCATGCGCCTTGACGAAGGCTACCGCATCCTGGGCGTCAGCCCCCGGGCGGATATTGAGGAAATCAAGTCCGCCTACCGCAGGCTGGCTTTCGCCCTGCATCCGGACTTGAATCCCAACGATCCGACGGCCAAACGCAAGTTCCAAAAGCTCAACGAGGCCTATCTCCTGGTCAAGCACGCCTTCCAGGAGCGGCCCGGCCCCGCCCCCCCGCCGCCTGGCGCGGAAGGACCGCAACAGGCCAGGGGGCAACGCTTCGATCCCGGTCCCGAAGCCCGGCCGGGGACAAGCGCAGACCAGGGTGGCGGCTTCCAAAAACAACGCGGCCAGGAGGCCTACCGCCGGGCGTCCGGAAAGGCCGGAACCCAGACCGGGTTTTATTTCCGACGCGAGGAGGTGCTGCAAGACCTGCTCAAGGATCCCTTCGCCCGCCAGGTCTTCCAGGACATCTACCGCCAAGTGCGCAGCGCCGGACGCGGCGTGACCCCGCTCGGGAAAAAGGAGTTGACTTTCAAGTGGGGGGAGCGGGCCTTTTCCCTGGACCTGACCAAGGGCCTGTGGGGCAACATCAAGTCCTGGTTTCTCGCGCAACTCGACGACGAACAGACCGTGACCGTGCCCGGGGCCAGCCTCATGCCCGGCACGCGCATCCGGGTGGGCATCCGCCACGGCGTCTTCAATCCCAAGCCCGTCACCGTGGAGGTCACCCTGCCCAGGGATTACGTTCCGGGTCGTCCCCTGCGGCTTCGCGGCATGGGCCGCCGCTTCGGCCCCTGGAAAGGGGATCTGTATCTGCGGATATCCCCCCGCTGAGCCACAACGGAGGCAGGCCGCCCCAGGGCCTGGCGTCCGTGTCGCAAACCGCCCTGAGCCACGGAGAATCGCCATGAGACACATCCTGACCACAGCAGCCGCCCTGACGGCCGCCATCCTGTGCGCCGCACCGCTTTCCGCCGCCCCCCCGGACGTCCCCCAGGGCCTCCCCCTGACGGGAGACCGCGCCTCCGGACCGCGCAGCCTGCGTGTGGGCGGCCCCTGCACCTATGCCGACCATCCCGGCACAGCCACCATCCTGGCCGTTGTCCCGGCCGTTCCGGACAAGAACGTCCCCACCGCGCCCTATCCGGGCATGACCGTGACCTATGTTTTCAAGGCGGCGGCATCTCTGCCGATCCAGGGCATCCACGAAGAAGGCAAGACCCAGACCCTGACCCTGGTCAACGGCTGGCCCCCCGGGAAGCGGTTCCTGGAGAAATACGGCATCCGCCCCGGGGCCGCCCTGCCCTGCGTGCTGCGGATCATTCGAAGCGGAACCTGCACGCCGCTTCTTTTCGAGTTCCCGGGCATCGACCTGGCGGACTATTTCGAGATTGAAAAATAGATTGCGGCCCCATACGTCCTTTGCGCCATGTAAAACGGGGCGTCCGGGGATATCCCCCGAACGCCCCGCGTTTTTTTCGATCGAAAAGGCCCCTCGTGTCACGTCCCTTAAAAAATACGATAGTATTTTTTAAGAAAAATCAATAATTTTAGATTTTTATCTACGGAACGCCATATGCGCTTTTCGTGGACGCGACACTAGCCAAGCTCCGGGAACTCGTTTCGGGACGCAGGCCTGGAACTGAGCCGGAAAGGGGCGTTTTTCGGGGGCGGCTCCTGGGGAGGATAGAGAACCAGACCCTTGACGGGGCGTTTCGGTCTGAATACATGTATTCAAAAAGGGAGGAGCCATGCCGACGTCCGTCAGATTGCCGGAAGACGCCGAAAAGCGGCTTGATGCGTTGGCCGCGACAACGGGTCGATCCAAGGCATTTTACATCCGGGAGGCCGTCATGGGATATCTTGACGACCTTGAGGATATGTATCTTGCCGAGAGACGCCTTGAGGATTTGAGGGCAGGCAGAAGCCGCACCTATTCTCTCGACGAAGTGGAGCAGGAACTTGGCCTGGAGAATTGAGTTCGAGGCGGAGGCCAAGAAGGAATTTGCCAACCTTGATCGTCAAGTACAGGAGCGAATCCGGAAATTTCTCCGGGAACGCATTGCGGTAAGCGAAAATCCCCGTGATTTTGGGGAACCGCTACGCCGCAACTTGACGGGGCTCTGGAAATACCGCGTCGGGGATTATCGGATTATAGCCGAAATCGCGGACGAAAAGGTGCTTGTCGTGGTGCTTCGGATTGGCCATCGCAGGAAGGTCTACGGAGGACATTAAGAAAAGAGATGGATCAGGTGGATTTGCCGCAAATCCTGCGGCTGTGGGAGTTCCTGCTCTCAAATATACGGCTGGAGGGTCTCAATGCAATGAAAGACACTTCCAGCGTTACAGAAATCTTTCCCATGGCGCGTTGAGCGCCTCCCCGAGCTTCCGGGCCATCTCCTTGCCGATGCCGCGCCTGCCGCACTCCATGTCGCTGATGTTTTGCGCCGTGACCCCAACCAGTGTGGCGAGTTTGGCCTGGGTCAGCGCCTCGCGGTAGCGGTAGCCGCGCAACGCCCGGGCGGGAGATGAGGGGCCGAAGGCCTCTTCAGGGGTGACATACCCGGTGGTGTCATCCTGTTCGCCGTCCTCAAGCAGAGCCCGCATGACCCGCTTGACCATCTCCGCCTTCTCGACCGGGACACGATACGACAGGTCAACACATCCGTTCGTAATCCGCTCCCTCATGGGTACCGACATAACTCACCTCCATCGTGTCTTCTTCGATCATGCGCCAGATGACCACATAGGTGGGACGACCTTTTTTGACATGGCAATGATGGCACTTCGGCCTTCCCGTGATCTTGCCGTAGTTCGGCCACCCTTTTTGGATCGGCCCGTCAAGCTCAAGATCGGCGACCAACTGGGCCACGGCGTCCAACACGGCGGCGGGCAGTCCCTGGGCCTGCTTGGCGACGCGCTTGGGTATGAGAACAGTCCAAGACATGGGTAGTGTGTACTCATTTTGTGGGTATGCGTCAAGAGGTCTCGGGAAGATCGCCCCTCATCCCTCTCCTTTGGGGATTGAGGATTCCAGCGCAGGTGTCCAGGGCGAATGGACGTGTGGTGACGGCGGGGTTGTCCAGGCTGGTCCTGGGCGAGGTCGTGTCCCTTGGGCAGATGGCGGGCATGGGGTGCATCCTGGCCGGGATGGTCCTGCCGAATGTGG
>JAVHLG010000124.1 GCA_031082225.1 Desulfovibrionaceae bacterium
TGTGGGGATGAGTACCAAAATCCGCAAAAGATTGCAAGTTAAGTTAGCGCTTATGACCTGTGCCCCCCGCACGGCCCGGACCCGGCCTGCCCGGGCTGCGGCGGCCAAACCCGGCGGCTGGTGTCCGTGGGGCAGGGATACCGGGACGACGCGGACTGGATCGCCTCCGTGACCCGGGTGGTGGACAAGGACAACCCCGCCCCCCATGTGCGGGCCTTTCTGGCCCACCCGTGCCGGGCCGCCTACCGGGCCTGGATGCGCGGGGAGGGGCTGCGGCCCCTGGAGCCGGGCGAGGAAACCCGCCGGAGGGACGCCGACCGCCGGGCCTGCGCCACGGCGCGCCGGGAGGCCCTGGCGCGATTCGCCGCCGGACGGTTGGGGAGGACGTCGTCCCCGGGCACGACGCACGGGACATAACCACCACCGGCAACACAGGAGGACGCATGCGCTTTACGCAGGCCGTGGACGCCTACCGCTGGTACCGGGCCACACGCTATGCGGCGGACCATCCCGAGGCCATGCCCCGGGCCTTTTTCCAGGCCGCCTCCATGCGCCGGGCCATCGAGGCCATGCATGACATCGGGACCATCCTGGCCCGGCTGGACGCGGCCCACCGCCGGGCCCTGCGCGACAACACGGCGGGATTTCCCGGGGCCTGCGCGGCCCTGGAAGAGGGCCTGCGGCGTGGGGGATACCTCGTGCAGTGAGCGGCCGGAAACGGCAGGGCAGGGACACGGCCCGGGGTGGGAAACCATCCCGGGTCTTTTCATGAACGACGCAACGGACAGGGGACACATGGACACGCAAAAAGACGCAGACCCGGCGGCGACGCCGGACCCCTCACCCCCGGCGGCAGGGCCGGACGGGCCCCGGCCCCCTGAATGGGAGCGGCTGGTCCGCAGTCTGGAGGAAAAGGTGGCGGGCCTGATGGAACAGGGTCTCGCCCGCCTGGGCGGCGAACTGACCAAGGCCAAACGCCAGGAGGCCGAGGCCGCCTTTGCCGCCGGGCATCCGGACTTTCAGGAACTGAAGACGAGCGGCCGCCTGGAAGAGGCCCGCCGGGCCAATCCGCTTTTGGACGAGGTGGGGGCCTATTTCGCCGCACGCCTGGACCGGGAACGCCAGGACATGGCGGCGCGCCTGGAAGAGGCCGCCAGGGACGCGGAAAAACGGGTCATGGAAAGCCTGCGGGTGCGCCGTCAGGCGGCCACCCTGGGCCCGGGGCAGGGAGCGGCCCCGGACCGGGCGGACGATCCCGAGATGGCCGATCCGGGCCGGTTCGGGGGCATGAACGCGGTATTGGCCAAACGTCTGGCCGCCCGGCGCGCCGCCGCCGGAAACTGACATCCAGGGAGGACGACACATGGCGCTCAATCTTTCGGAAATCGAGGCCGTCACCAACGACTATTTCGCGGCGGCCGACGGCAAGGCCGTGGACATCTATTTCGGCAGCTCCTTTCTGCTGGATTTCCTCATGAACCGGCGCATGGGAATCTTCGAACGCCCGGCCGGGGGCGAAAAAATCCGCATCCCCCTCAACTATTCCGACGCCGAGGGCGGCTTCTTCACCCGCACCGACCCCCTGTCGTCGGATGACCGGGCCAGCGTCAGCGCGGCGTTTTTCGAGTGGAAGCACGCCTACGGCAACGCCACGGTCCATCTGACGGACGAGATCGCGGCCGCCGGGGACTACGCCGCAGTGCAGTTCGTGACCCAAAAAATCGAGACCGCCCAGAAGACCTGCGCCAACTGGCTGGCCGCCACCCTCTACAGCGCCGGGGGCGACGAGGCCCCCACCCTGACGGGCCTGCGCTCCCTGACCGGCGGCGACCCCGACGCGCCCTACGGCGGCATCGCCGAAAACCAGCTCACGGCTGCCGACGGCTCCAGGCCCTGGCGGGCCGTGACCCTCGACGACGCCGCGTCCATGGGCCTCGACGTGCTGCAAAACCTGCGCTCGGCGGCCAAGATCTCCGACGGCCGCGACGGCAAGCCCAACGTGGCCGTGACCACCGAGGCCCTCTACAACACAATCTCGCGCATCCTCCAGGTGCAGCAGCGCTTCGTCTCCGACGACGAGGCCGCCCGGGCCGGATTCACCCACCTGGTCTTCGAGGGCATGATCCTGGCCGCCGACGACTTCTGCCCGGCCGGGCACGCCTTTGCCGTCAACACCAACCACCTGGGCTTCGCCATCCACCAAAACGGCTTTTTCGCCCGCACCCCCTGGACCGAACTCCACGGCCCGGCCGGAAAGACCATGAAGATCCTGTGGCACGGCAACCTGGTGTGCTCCAACCGCAAGGCCCACGCCGCCCACGTCAACCTGTCCTGACGGCGCATGTCCCCTGGGATACGACCATATTTTTGAGAGAACCCTGCGATATTTCAAGCGGTGTCCGTAGCATCCACCCCGTGGATGGTACGGCCGAACCCAGAAAGGAGGTCCGCACCATGGCCCAGCCCATGAAGCTGTGCTTCTCCCAGGACGTCATGGAGACGTCCCCGCGCAAACTGGAGATCCTCGGGGCGCGCCGCGTCCTGGCCGACGGCCGGGGCTTCCGCTACGCCCTGGCCGCCCCGGGCGGCGTCCCGGCCGGAAAACTGTGCATGGCCAAGGCCGCCGTGCCCCAGCACCTGGGCCTCGACGCCCCGGCCGCCGCCGTGGGCGAACGGGTGCTGTGCCTGACCCTGGGCGCGGCCCCGGCCGCCGAAAACGACTACGAGGACGGTTACCTCCAGGTCGCGGCCGCCGCCGGGCAGGGGCACCAGTACCGCATCCTGTCCAACTCAGCGGCGGCCGCCTCGGGGCGCCTGGTCCTGACCCTGGCCGAGCCCCTGCGCTGCGGCCTGGACAGCGCCACCAAGGTCAGCCTCATCGCCTCGCCCTGGCGCGGCGTGGCCCCCTCGGACCAGGAGGAGAATCTGCCCGCCGGGGTGGCCCCCTGCTCCGTGCCCGGGGGACACCACTTCTGGTCCCAGACCTCGGGCCCGGCCCTGTGCCTGGCCGCCGACGCCTCGGGCCCGGGGACCATACTGGTCCCCGCCGCCACGGCCGGGGCCCTGGCCGGGGCCGGTTCCCCGGCGGCCCAGGACAAGCCGTTCGTGGCCGTGGCCTGGGCCTCGGCGGGCGTGGCCGGACAGTACCGGCCCTGCTGCCTGACCCTGGACTAGGGGGGCCTGGGGACGGCGGAAATCCTGCGCCGGGAAGGGGGAAGGCCTTTAGCCCTCCCCTGCGAAAAAAGCTGCCGTGCGGCGGTCTGCCGTTCGCCCCACGCGCCCCCGCCGCGACTCGATATCCCCTGCGGCCGTGCGCCATCCGGCCACAGGCCGCAGGGACATCCGCAACATGGAGAAGCCCCTATGCCAAGCCAGGCATCGCTCACCCTGCCCCGACCCGGGGCATCCGGTCGGCGCGGCCCGCACCTGGACACGGCCGCCGTCCTGGTCATGGAGATCGCCCGGGAGGTGCGCGACCCGTCGGTCACCGAGGACCGCATCCTGCGCCTGCTCAACCGGGCGCTCCTGGACGTGGCCGGACGGGTCCGCCTGCCCGGGCTTTTCACCGAGAACACCGTGGTTCTCGACCCGGGGGCCCAGGCCGTGGACCTGCCCGCCGACTATCACCACGGCCTGACGGAGGTCGTGTGCCTGACCACCCGGCGGCGGCTTTCTCTGGCCTTTGGCCTTGAGGAACTGGCGCGGCGCGGCGGGTCGGCGGTGCGGACGTCCGGGGCCTCGCGGCCTCTGGCCGCCGCCGCCATGGGCGCGAAGCTCTTGGTGCGGCCCGTCTGCGACACGCCGACCGTGCTTTTGGCGCGCTATTTCCGCCTGCCCGCCCCCATGGAGGCGGACACGGACCGTCCGGACGGGCTGCCCGCACACCTGGCCCCGGAACTGCTCATCACCCGGGTCTGCCGGGATCTCTTCGAGGGCCTGGAGGAAGGGGCCGCGGGGGCCAAGGTGCAGACCGGACGCTTCGAAGTCCGGTTCGAAACGGCCATGGACCGCCTGCGGATCTTCGCGGGCGAGGCCCTGGCCCTGGACGAACCGGTGCCCGACGTGCTGGGGTTTTGCCGACTGGGAGACCTGACGTGAGCGGGGCCCTGACCGTGACCCGGTTCGCCGCCTGCCGGGGCATCGACCCGACGCGGCCCACGGCAGCCCTGGGCCTGGATCCCAAGACCGGGGCCTACCACGCGGCCCGGGCCGTCAACGTGGACATCCTGCCCGGGGGCGGCGTGGCCCGGCGGGCGGGGTTTCGCCGGGTGGCCGCCGGGGCGTTTCATTCCCTGTGGTCCTGCGGCCGAAACGAGGCCTTCGCCGGGGCGGACGACCGGCTGGTCCGGATCGTGCCCGAGGCCGGGGAGGCGGGCGGGGTGGTGGTCGAAACCCTGGCCTTTGGCCTGACCCCCGGGGCGGCCCTGTCCTTCGTCGCCGTGGGTGATCGCGTCTATTACGCCAACGGGTTCGAAAAAGGGATGATCATCGGCGGCGCGGCCCTGCCCTGGGGCGGCGCGGCGGACCGGGCGCGGCCCGGGGACGTTGTCGAGCCCCCGGCCGGGCATTTGCTGGAATATCACGCCGGACGCCTGTTTATTGCCGCAGGCGACACGGTCCACTTCACCCGGGGGGCCGGGGCCTTCCACCTGATGGACCCGGCGGGCGGCTTTCTGCCCGGACGCGGCGGGAGGGTGCGGATGCTGGCGGCCGTGGAGGACGGGCTGTTCGTGGGCACGGACGCGGAGGTCTTTTTCGCGGCGGGCCACGATCCGGCCCTGTTCGTCTACCGGCGGGTCATGGACGCCCCGCCCATCCCGGGAACCTGCCTGCGCGCCCCGGGGATCGATCTGTCCGGGGTGGCCGGGACGGACATCCCGGGGGCGGCCGTGGTCTGGGCCGACGCCCGGGGGCTGTGCCTGGGCCGGGCGGGCGGCCGGACGGACCGGCTGGTCGGGCTGCCCCTGGCCG
>JAVHLG010000125.1 GCA_031082225.1 Desulfovibrionaceae bacterium
CAACAAGGCCTCCGACGCGTGGCGCGTGGCCTTCGGTCTGCAGTACAAGTTCTAAAGGACGCGTGACCTGATTACGCCGATGCCTCGGCCGGGATCTTCGGATCCCGGCCGTTTTTTTTGGCGCGCCCGGCAGGGCGCAGACAGGTGGAGGTGAAAGTCCTCTTCAGACCCGGCAACGGGGAAAGACGTCTCCGGTTCAGAGAATACAACAAAGTCATCCTTGTGGCGTTTCAAGTGTGAGAAAATGAAACAACATCATATTGGCCTGAATATTACTCGGATATTGAGGCCTGAACGGCTCCTGTATTATGAAAATGAGAACCGGAATCATCCAAATGTATCCATACAGTATTCTTAGGAATAAGACAGGGTGCATCGTTTATGTAAAAAAAATTGTACTTGTGTCAAAATAATCCTCCTTTTCCCTTGCAAATGACACATGGGTTGGCTAGAAATTGCACACATTCGTGGAGGGTGGTCCGCCCGTTCCCAGGGATGGACCTCACGGATGTACGGCATCGGCAACCGGCATGAATTCGCAACATGGAGGAAGGAACATGAAACGTTTGACCCTTGCTTTGGCGGCCATTTTGGTCCTGGGCTGCTTCGCCAGCGCCCAGGCGGCCACCGAAGTGAAGATGACCGGTGATTTCCGTGTTTATGGCAACTGGTGGAGCGGCCGCAACTTCACGGGTTGGTCCAATCAGTTCAACGGCGGTTCCGCCGCCGGCACCCAGACCGAAGACAACTTCGGCGTCAACCAGCGCTTCCGCCTGCGCACCGACTTCGTGGCCAACGAGGCCCTGAAGTTCCGCTTGGGCATCCGCGTGAACAACCAGTGGTGGGGTCGCGGCACCCTGACCGCAGACGCGCCTGCCGTGTCCATCGACGTCTATCAGGCCTTCTTGCAGTTCAAGTGGCCGGACACCGACATCGAGATCACCGCCGGTCGTCAGCCCCTGGCCATTCCGCAGAGCAAGTACTTTGACGGCAGCCTGATCTTCGACTCCGAGTCTGCCGCCCTGGTGATCACCGCCCCCCTGGTGCCCGACACCCTGGGGCTGTTGATCGGCTACAGCCGTTTCTATGACAACGGCCAGTGGGACGCCACCACCACCCAGGTCGCTGATGAGCTGGATCTGTTCTTCATGGCCCTGCCCATCACCCTGGACGGCTTCAGCATCACCCCCTGGACCGCCCTTGGCGTGGCCGGACGCAGTGCCGCGTACAACTTCGAGACCGCCGCCAACTTGGTTACCCCGGGCTACTTGGCTCCGGGCTGGAAGAACAATCAGAACGCGTATTGGTGGCTCGGCGGCGCGATCGAAGTCGACGCCCTTGATCCCATCAAGTTCTATGCCGACGTGATCTACGGTCAGGGCGCCATGGCCGACCGCCAGGCCTCCAAGCGCAGCGGCTGGTTCATCGACGCCGCCATCGAATACACCGGCTGGGACATCCTGACCCCGTCCGTGTTCGGCTGGTGGAGCACCGGTGAAGACGGCTCCTGGCGTAACGGCAGCGAGCGCATGCCCTACACCTTCTCGTCCTGGAACGGCGGCACCTCCTTCCTGTTCGACGGCGGACAGGAGCTGGGCGCCGACAGCAACATGTACCTGAACCCGGTGGGCTCCTGGGGCTTGGGCCTCTCCCTGAAGAACATCTCCTTCATCGAGAAGCTGACCCATCGCATCACCGTCGTGTACACCATGGGAACCAACTCGTCCAAGGCGTTCCGCAACATCAACTACGCCAACTACCTGATCAACGCCGCCGGCCTGACCGTGCCCATGACCGGCGCCGTCAACCGTCCTGGCTACATTGGCGTGGACTACTCCTATCCTGGCTACACCTCCAACGGCCTGTTCACCATGGGTCGTGACCTGACCGCCAGCGAGTACGTGATCGGCGTGAGCTTCGACCACAAGTACATGATCTACGAAAACCTGGCCGCCATCATCGAGACCGGCTACGCCCACGGCTCTTTCCAGAAGAGCGTGTGGGGCCCGCGTCTGGCCAACAAGGCCTCCGACGCGTGGCGCGTGGCCTTCGGTCTGCAGTACAAGTTCTAATGAAAGCATGATTTGGTTCGCCGATGCCCCGGCCGGGATCTTCGGATCCCGGCCGTTTTTTTATGCCTGCCGCGCAGCAAAGGGACGTCAATCCGCCCTTGCCGGGCCGGGGTGTTGGGCGTACATACCTGCCTCGCCCCATCGCAACCGCCAACGCACACGTGCATCGCATGGATTTCATCGCCGGGTTCATCCCGCTGCTTAAGGTTCTGGCCGCCTTCGCCGCCATGCTCACGGGCATCCGCCTGCGTCTGGGCCTGCCCCTGTCCATCCTGGCCGGGAGCATCCTTCTGGCCGCCCTGTTCGCCCTGTCCCCCCTGACCTGGATCACCACGGCGGCCCTGGCCCTGGCCGACCCCCAGACCCTGAGTCTGGCGGGCATCGTGGCCTGCATCATGACCTTAAGCGATCTCTTGGAAAAAACCGGCCAGAACGACCGCCTCATGCGCGCCGTGGCCCCGGTGATTAAAAACCCGGCCCTGCGCGTCACCTTTTTCCCGGCCCTCATCGGCCTTCTGCCCATGCCCGGCGGGGCGCATTTCTCCGCCCCCATGGTCAAAAGCGTGGGCGATCCCATGGGCATCCCGGCCATGGACCAGGCCCTCATCAACTACTGGTTCCGGCATTTGTGGGAACCCTGCTGGCCGCTGTATCCCGGGGTCATCATGGCCGCCTCCCTGGCCAACGTCTCCCTGGCCTCCATCATGGCCATGACCTGGCCCGCTGCACTGGGATGCATCCTCATCGGTTGGTTTTTCTTCCTGCGGCCGCATCTCGCGCCGTCCCGTGGCCGCTCCGACGCTGTCGGCCGCGTCGAACCGAAAATCCTCCTTTCCCTGGGCCTGCCCCTGTTGACCGCCATCCTCGGTGCGGTCGGCACGGAGGTCGTCTTTGCCTCCCTGGCCACGGATCTGCCGTTCGAGATCGGGGTCATGGCCGCCCTGGCGGCGGCAAGCCTGGTGTGCGCCGTGCAAAACCGCGTCCCCGCCCGCACCGTGCTGCGTGAACTGGGAAACCGCCATACCCTGCACATGCTGGCCGTCATCGCCGCCATCTTCATCTTCAAGGACGTTCTCGGCGTGACCGGCGTGGCTGAAAAGCTCGCCGCTTCCGCCGGAAAGGAGGCCGTCCTCATTACCGCCGCCATCATCGTTCCCTTCCTCGTGGGACTGGTCTCAGGCATCACCATGGCCTACGTCGGCGCGGCCTTTCCCCTGCTCATGGCCGTCATCCCCATGACCCCGACCGGCCCGGACATGGCCTGGATAGCCCTGGCCATCCTGTGCGGCTACACCGGCGTGCTCATCTCCCCCCTGCACATCTGCTTCATCTTCTCCTGCTCCTACTACCGCGTCGACCTGGCCGGGGCCTGGCGACGCCTCATCGCTCCTTGCGCCGTGTTTCTGGCCGCCAGCCTGGCCTACGCCGCCCTGCTCTGATCGGGGCCGCCGCCCCGCCCGGCGTCGGGGCTGCCGCCCCGAACCCCGCCCGGGGGGACCATTGTC
>JAVHLG010000126.1 GCA_031082225.1 Desulfovibrionaceae bacterium
GCCCGGCCGCTGCGCCATCCGGCCGCCACAGCCGCCGCCAGGGCGGGCAGGATCATTGTTCCGTCGTTCCCGGCCAGGGCCCCGCAGACCAGGGGACCGCCAAAAAGCGTCGCCGATCCCAGGCGAAGGCTCCCCTTGGCGGCCCGGTTGGCGGCTGCGGCGCACTCAGGCAGGGGCAGGGTCAGACCGTCGGCCCGCACGGCCGCAAAGAAGTCGGCCACGGGCATCCGGGCCGGATGGAAGCCCTCCCCGGTCAGGACGTATTCCACCAGGTGGTAGCCCGGGCTTTGGTCCAGGCGGGTCAGGTCGTCCGGACCGGCCAGGGGCGAGCGCGGCCCGGCGGTCCAGTCCAGCACGGTCCAACGCGCGTCACAGGCCCGTTTGTAGCAGGTCCAGGCGTGGCCCATGCCGTCCGGGGCCATGCGTCCGAAGATGGTGACCAGCCGGAAGGAGGCCACTCCCCGGGCCAGAAGCAGGCCGTGCAGGAGGATGGCCCCGTCCTCGCAATCCCCCTGGCCGCGAAACCAGGTGCCCAGGCTGCAGGTCCAGCGGTCGCCGAAGTCCAGGGACTCGGGGTCGCTGACGTAGTCCAGGAGGTTGGAGACCGCGTAGAGCAGGGCGGCGGCCATGTCGTCGGGGTCGTCCAGGCCTGGGGTGAGGGCGGCGGCCAGGGCGGCCAGCATGGCGCTGTCCCGGTTGAGCAGCCCCACCACGGCGGCCTGGGGCGTGCGCCGCACCACGGGATTGACCAGCCCGCAACTGTGGCCCTCGGGGATCGGGACCGGCAGCCGCACCAGGACGTCGCCCCGACGGTCAAGGCCCGAGGCGGCCAGAAGGGTCCAGCCTGGGGGGAGCGCGGCGTCCGCCAGGGCCCCGGCCAGGGCGGCCCCTTGTGGCCCGGGCAGGATCGCGCCCACCAGGGCTGCGGCCCGGGCCAGGGCGAAAAGCGGCGGCAGGGCGCTGGCCGAAAGCACCAGGATTCTGGCCGTCCCGGCAAGGCCGGGGGTCGGCAGCAGGAGGTCTCCGGCCCCCGGGAACCACCAGGGACCAAGGGCCTGACACCGGATGACGGGCAGGGCCATGTCGGCCGCCGTGCCCACCGTGGCCTGACCCGCCGCCTCAAGGCTGGGAAAGACGATGCCCGAGCAGCCGCCGTCGCCCGGGACGTAGCCGTCCTCGTCCTCCTCGCCGGGAACCGGGCCGTCGCAGGGGATCTCCCCGGGCGTGGTCACGCCGCAGGTTCCCGTGGCCCGGACGTTGAGGAACATGGCGCACAGGCCGTCTGCGCTGCGGTCGTCGTCCGGGGCGGCCTCGATGTCGAAAAGGTAATCGAAAAGCTGGCTCATGGTTCACCTTCAAGGGCCTGGTCGGGCCATTTCCCGGGCCGCGTCCGTCTGGCGGCCATGACCCGGAAACGGGTGCGGGCAAAGGGATCGTGGCCGTATTCCCCGTCTGCGGCGGCCTGGCGCAGGGCCGGGGCGGCGTCACGGATCGCGGCCGTCGCGGGCTCAGGCGTTTTGTCCATAAAAGATCAGCTCCGAGACGTTGTAGTTGCCGTAGAGATCCGTGACCGCCGCCAGGATGCGCATGCGGTAGGCCAGATAAAAGGTGTCGTTGGACACGTCCATGAGGTCGGACAAAAAGACGCGGCCCCGTTCGGAAGCCGTCAGTTGTTCGCCCGGAAAGGGCGACGCCGTGGCGATGCGCATGGCCCGGTAGTTGGTCACGGCGAGAAGCGGGGTCCATTGCGTCTCGTCGTTGGAGGCCTCCAGGACGAAGGTGCTGGGATAGGCGCATGGTCCGGTGGCGTAGGGGCATACGGCCAGTGCCTTCACGCCGCTGGAGAACTGGAATCCCGTGACCCGCAGCGGCACGGCGAAGCGCACGCCCACATATTCCGGCAGCGCCCCCCGGGGCTGGGGCGTCCAACTGCCGTTCACGCCGTCCGTGCCGCCGATGTACAAATCGTTGGCCAGGGGCCAGTAGGTGCTGCACGAGGAAGAAAAGAGCGTCCCCTCCAGGGCCAGGAGCCCGGGATCCTGCCGGGGGACGTAGCCCCAGGCCTCGCCGAAGCGGTGCACGATGAGATGATTCTGGTACAGGGTCCGCTCCAGGGGGTCGGGCAGGGCCCGGGACACGGCGGCGGTGGTCAGGTGGTAGGCGACCCGGCTC
Source organism: Desulfovibrionaceae bacterium (assembly GCA_031082225.1). Taxonomy (GTDB): domain Bacteria; phylum Desulfobacterota; class Desulfovibrionia; order Desulfovibrionales; family Desulfovibrionaceae; genus Desulfolutivibrio. The sequence goes on from JAVHLG010000126.1 coordinate 2,173, forward strand.
ACGACGTCCTCCCCAGGCGCAGGTGGGCCGCGCCGCCAAGCTGCAGCCGGCCGTTGATGGCCGCGTATCCGGCCTGGCCCCTGCCGCCGTACCAGGTGACAGCGAAATTGCTTGGCCTGGCCTCGTCGTCCACCCAGACCATGCCCGGCAGGGGCGGGGGGACGGTCAGGTCGGTCTCGGCCACGATCCCCGTCTCCCACAGGTCGGTGATCTCGAAGGTCCGGTCGAGCCCGAAGGCCTGGACGCGCAGCCCCTTGATCACGGCCAGGCTGTACCGCTCGTCGCCTGGCGCGGCCAAATGGAAGACGCCGTGGCCGGTGAAGGCGATTTTCAGGTCAAAGGCCGTGTCGGACCCGGTGTCGGAGAAGATCATCTCCTGGCGCGGCAGGGCCGATCCCGGCAGGTAGTCGCCCTGGGCCACGCCGCACAGGGGGGTTCGGGCGCAGGTCACCCGGCTGCCGAAGCTGTAGGGACAGCCGCGCAGGTCGTCGAAGGCCGGGCCGCAGGTGACCCGGATGCGGCCGGGGAAGCCGTCGAAGCGGCAGGGCAGGGACAGGGGATAGGCTTCGACCATGAGGCCTCCGAAATCTGGGGTTCGGGTTGGGTGAACGCCATGCCGGTCCGCAAAAGGGTCTTCGGCGGGGCCGTGGCCGTGTCCGGAACAGGGCGGGCGTCCGGGGCGCCACCCCGGACGCCCGCCCGCCGCTCGTGTTGCGTTCGGCAATTCCCGTTACGGTTTGCCAGGAGGCAACACACTACACTAGGAGGCCGGGAAGGTGATGGTGAAGCTGTCGATGGTGGTGGTGGCCCCGGCGGTGATGGCCGTGCTGGACATGTTGAGCTGGGCCCCGCTGGTGGAGATGGATCCGTCGAAACGGGCCGTGTCCGTGGAGGCCCCGGTGGCCAGGTCGTTGGCGTAGAAGCGGAACCAGCCCGCCGTGCCGCTGGTGGCCGCCACCCCGGACCAGACCTCGCCGGTGTTCTTGGACAGGATGCCGCCTGCGGCCGTGCCGAATTCCAGTCCGTTCGCCGCCTGCCCGGCGGTGAAGGTTCCCGAGCCCAGGGTGATCTGGGCCAGATGCGTGGCCCCTTCGGCGTCGTCGGCCGTGGTGGGCTGCACCCCGGGGAAGATGCGGATGACGCCGTCGGCCATGGTTTCCTTGAAGCTGGCGGTGCTCAAAAGCTTGTTGCGCAGTCCGGTGGACAGTCGCAGGGCCATGTCGTTCTCCTTTCAAAATGCGGCGGCCCGGCCGGGGGAACGGTTCCCCCGG
>JAVHLG010000127.1 GCA_031082225.1 Desulfovibrionaceae bacterium
GTTCGGGGAGGGGGCGACGCCCCCTCCCCGACCATCCGCTAGAAGTTGCGCAACGTCTTGATGACGTGGCCGTGGCAGTCGTGGATATCGACCTCGATGGGCGTGCCGCCGCCGGTGACAGCGTGAGTGGCGCAGGCCAGACACAGGTCGTAGGGCCGAAAGGCCATTTCCACGTAGTTGAGCATGCCTTCGGCCACGTTGCCATTCTTGATGAAGTGCCTGGCGGCCTTTTTGACGGCCAGGTTGATGGGGCCGTTGTTGTGGGTGGTGGCCACGATGAGGTTGGCGTTTTGCACGATGCCTTTGTCATCGGTGACGTAGTGGTGGATGAGCGTGCCGCGCGGGGCCTCGATGATGCCCACGCCCTCGCCGGGGCAGGAGGTGGGTTTGGTCCAGGTGTCGGCGCTGGTGATCTCGGGGTCGCGGGACAGTTCCAGACACTTCTCGGCGGCGTTTAAGAGTTCGATGGCCCGGGCCCAGTGGTAGGCCAGGATGTAGTGCACGGGCTTTGCGCCGAAGGTGGCGTGGAAGCGCTCGAAGTGGGCATGGGCCTTGGGGGTGTCCATGCCCGAGGCGATGTTGAAGCGGGCCAGGGGCCCCACGGCGTAGAGATTGGTGCCGGGGCCGTCTTTGATGCCGTCCCAGCCGCCGAGCTTTTTCTGATAGGGGAACTTGAGGTAGGACCAGGGCAGGACGCGCTCGGAGATGAAATCGAGGTAGCCCTTGCCGGTGAACGAACCCACGGGATTACCAACGGCGTCGATGACCTTCTGGACGCCGTCGTAGTAGGTGATGCGGCCCTGGTCGTCCACGCTGCCCATGTAGCCGACCTCGACCTTGTACATGTCGCCGGTGACCAGCTCCATGTATTTGGGATTTTTGAGGACCACGTCGTCGAAGACCTGAAGGGTCAGTTCGCCAAGCTCCACGAGCTCCTTGGACCACTCCTCGATCTGGGCCCGTTCGGACTCGGCCAGACGGCGCGACCAGCCGCCGGGCAGGGCGGCCACGGGATGGTTGGGCTTGCCGCCAAGCATCTCGAAGATCTTCACGGCCAGGCCCCGCTTGCGCAAAACCAGCTTGCCCACGTCCGCGCCCACGGCCTGGATCAGGCCCACCACGTTGCGGATGGCGGGCGAGGCCTCGGGGCCGACCACAAAGTCGGGGAATCCCAGGGCGTAGAGGATGACGGCGTGGTCTTCCACATAGTGGGCGTTGAAGAACAGCTCGCGCAGCTTGCGTCCGGCCGAGGGCGGGGTGACGCCGTAGACGCCGTCGGAGGCCTTCATGGAGGCGGTGAAGTGCACGGCGCGGCACACGCCGCAGATGGTGGACACGGTGCGGGGCACCTCTTCAATGGGCATTCCCTGGAGGAATTTTTCGTAGCCGCGAAACTCCACGGTCTGGAAGAAGGCGTCGTCCACGTTCCCGGCGTCATCCAGGAAAATGGCGATTTTGCCATGGCCTTCCAGGCGGGTGATGGGATTGATTTCAACCTTTCTCATGACGATATATCCTCCATTAGGCCTGGGGGTCGGGACGCTGTTTCTTGCCGAGGGTGCTGGCGGAGAACGAATAGCGGTACACGAGCTTGGCCATGTTGTTGTATTTGTCCACGAGCTTTTCGGCCGTGGCGTCGTCTTTGAGGCTTGAGGCGATGGCCGTGACGCAGCGCGCGCCGAAGTCGTTGACGCCGGGCATGGGGCCGCCGCAGCCGCGACAGGGGATGTTGACGTTTAAGCAGGAGGCGTTGCAGTCGCCCTGGGTGACCGGGCCGAAGCAGACGTAACCCTGCTGCAGGAGACACTTGGTCTCGTCGGGGCGGCCCTCCACGGTGCGGATGACGTCGCCCACGGGCAGGCGCTGCTGATCGGACAGGGCGGGGTTGCGCTTGCATACGTCGCACACGGCTTTGCCCGAGGTCAGCCAGGCGCCCTTGGGAGGAAGGTTGCCGGAGACGATGGCTGTGACCGCGGCGGCCACGAAGTCGTGATGCGGCGGGCAGCCGCCTACATAGTAGTCCACGTCCACGAGCTGGTCGATGGTGGCGCAGCGGCTGGTGAAGGAGGGCAGGGTGAGGTCGTACTTGCCTTCGAACAGACACTGGGGCTGGGGCCACACGCCTTCGGGGTTGTCGGTGCTGAAGGTGTTTTTGTAGGCTTGGTCGAAGAGCTCGGCCTTGGTGTGCAGGTCGCCCAGGGCCGCGATGCCGCCCAGGGTGGCGCAGGCCCCAAACGCCACCAGCACTTTGGACTTGGCGCGCAGCACCTTGACCATGTGCTCGTTTTCGGAGTTGCGGATCATGCCGTCCACGAAGGCCAGGTCGATGAAGCCGTCGGGCATGGCCTCCAGATCCTTGTATTTCACGTCGGCCACGGTGGGGGCCCAGAAGACGACTTCCAGATGCTCCAGGGCGTCCACCAGCTTTTCCGACAGGTCCACCAGGGCCATCTCGCATCCGGCGCAGCCGCCGGCCAGAAGGAATGCGAATTTGATTTTATCCGCCATGGCTAGTTGCCTCCCTTGACGGGGTTGGGGCCAAGCTCGGCGAGTTCCTTGGTGAACTCGTCCATGACCTCGGCGAATTTTTTGCCCTCGGCCCCGGAGATCCATTCCAGGCGGAAACGCCTGGGGTCGTGGCCTGCGTCCTCGATGAGCTTTTTTAAGACCGTCATGCGCCGGGAGGTTTTGTAGTTGCCTTCCTTGTAGTGACAGTCGCCGTAGTGGCAGCCGCCGATGAGCACGCCGTCGGCGCCCCGGGCCAGGGCCTCAAGGACATGCTCGGGCTCCACGCGCCCCGAGCAGGGCACCTTGATGAGCTTGACCGTGGGGGGATATTTGCAGCGCAGGTTGCCGGCCAGATCCGCGCCCGCATAGGTGCACCACTGGCAGGCGAATCCGATGATGTTGGGTGTATGTGTCATGTATGGTCCCTCCTACTTGACCTTGCGGGTTTCGCTCTGGATCTCGGCGATGACGGCGTCGCGGGGGGTGACGCAAAGGGCCGCGACGCTGGCCGGGTCGAACCCCATGGCCAGGGCCAGAAGCTGGGTGTAGTAGAAGACCGGGATCTCGAAGTCGA
>JAVHLG010000128.1 GCA_031082225.1 Desulfovibrionaceae bacterium
CCCGGCGCGTTGCGCCGGGGGCGGCACGGCCGGAAGAATGGGCGGCCGGGAAAGCATTCCCACCGGCCAGGGGAGAAACTTTTTTTCAAAAAAGTTTCTCCCCTGGGGTTCCTGCCTCCCTAACCGCCCCGCTTGGCGGGCGCGGGCAGGGACTTGCCGGTCATGGCTTCGATATCGATGCGCACCACGGCCACAGCGGCCACGATCTCGGGTACAAAGCCCTGCTGGGGGCCGTCGTGGGCGCGCATGAGGACCCGCAGGCCGTGCAGCTTGTCCTCGGGATCGTCGAGAGGTACGGCCCGTCCGAAACCGATCACTGAGCGGTACTGGGTGGTGTACTGGCAGGGCAACTCCCCGGTGATGATCGACACATCCGCGTCCACCTCGAAGCAGACCTCGGGGTTTTGGGCCAGGGCCTCCATTTTCTTGCCTTTTTTGGAGGAATGGAAATACAGGGCCCCGGATTCGTAGCCGTAGTTGACCGGCACGACGTAGGCCCGGCCCTCGGAGATCATGCCCAGGCGGCAGACGCGCTGGGACCGCAAAACGGCCTCGATATCCTTCACGTCCGTGATTTCCCTGTCGGCCTTGCGCATGCATCCGCCTTGCGGTGAAAGGGTGAAGGGGGCTGTCTATTTTCCCATGGCGGCGGCCAGGGAATCCAGGAACCGGTGGAGATGCTCCTTGAGCGGGGCGAACTGGGCCCGGCCGTTGTGCATCTCCTTGGGAAGCTGCACGTACGGCCCGGGCACGATCTCCGCGCCGCAGTGCTTGATGAGCCTGACCAGGTTGGCCGGAACCGATTCCAGGTGGAATTGCAGCCCGACCACCCGGTCGCCCAGCACGAAGGCCTGGTTGGCGCAGCCCTGGCTCGTGGCGGCATGGATCGCGCCCTCGGGAATGGAAAAGGTGTCGCCGTGCCAATGAAAGGCGGCGAAGGTCTCGGGAAATCCGGCAAACAGCAGATGCGCCGCCCCCTCGGGGGTCAACGTCACCGGATGCCAGCCGATCTCCGCGTGCTCGCCCCGGGTCACGGTTCCGCCCAGCACGTCGCACAGGAGTTGGGCCCCCAGGCAGATGCCCAAAACGCCCTTTCCGGCCTCCACGGCGGCCCGGATGGCCGCCTTTTCGGCCGCGAGCCAGGGATGGGCCTGTTCGTCGTAAATGTTCATGGGGCCGCCCATGACCACCAGGAGGTCGAAGGCCTCCGGGGCGGGAGGCATTTCCTCCGCATCCAGCCGGGTCGTGGCCAGTTCGTGGCCCTGGGCCTCGGCCCACAGCCGGATGCCGCCGCAATCCTCAAACTCGACATGCTGCAACACGTGAATACGCATGGGGATCATCCTTTTTTTGAAGCGAACGGGCCGCCCCTGCAACGAAAGGCCCGAGAACGATTGTCGAAAATCCCAGGGATCATCCTTTCTTGAAACGGACGGGACCGACCTTCCGGATTCTCAAGGCCCGGCCGACGGCCGTTTCGACCGTCTGCTTTTCGGTCCCGGGACAGGAGCTTGTCAAGGCCAACGGGAAGGAAAGACCCTCTTGCGGCCGATGACAGCGCCATCCATTGCGGCTATCATGACCGCTGGATGGATCCTCCCCAAACGACAGTCCAACTCCCTCCCGGGACCGCCCGACCTCCATGGAGCGCGCCATGCACACGCCGTCGCAGCACCCCGAAACCCTGGCCCTGCACGCCGGGCACACCCCGGACACGGACACCCTGTCCCGGGCCGTGCCCATCTACCAGACCACCAGCTATCTCTTCCGGGACACGGCCCACGCCGCCGATCTCTTCGCCCTGAAGACCCCGGGCTACATCTATACCCGGATCATGAACCCCACCACGGACGTGCTGGAAAAACGGCTGGCGGCCCTGCACGGCGGTTCGGCGGCGCTGTGCACGGCCTCGGGCATGTCGGCCATCTTCTATGTGGCCGCCGGGCTGGCCAGGGCCGGGCAGAACTTCGTGTCCGGGGCGAACCTCTATGGCGGCACGCATACCCTTTTCGCCCACACCCTGGCCCGGTTCGGCATCGAGGTCCGCATCGTGGACTCCTCGGACCCGGCCAATTTCGAGCGGGCGGCGGATGCAAACACCCGGTTCCTGTATTCCGAATCCATCGGCAACCCGCGCTGCAACGTGGACGACCTGGCGGGCATCGCGGCCGTGGCCAAAAGGCTCCAGGTGCCCTTTGTCCTGGACAACACCGTGGCCCCGCCGCCGGTCTTCAACCCCTTCGACGTGGGCTGCGACATCGCGGTCTATTCCCTGACCAAGATGATCGGCGGCCACGGAACCTGCATCGGCGGGGCCGTGGTGGAGGCGGGCGGCTTCGACTGGAAGGCGGCCGGGAAATATCCGGACATCACCGAACCCGACCCCACCTATCACGGGGCCAACTTCTGGGACGCCCTGTGCTCTCTGGAAGGCACGCCCTGCACGGCCTTTTGCACCAAGCTGCGCACGGGGCTCTTGCGCGACATCGGGGCCGCGCCAGCACCCTTAAACAGCTTCCTGATCCTGCAGGGCCTGGAGACACTGCCGCTTCGCGCCCGGGCCCATTGCGCGAACGCGGCCGCCGTGGCCCGCTTCCTGTCCGGCCATCCGGCCGTGTCCTGGGTCAACTACGCGGGACTGCCCGACCACCCGGACCATGCCCGGGCCAAAAAATACTTCCCCCTGGGGCCGGGGGCGGTGTTCGGATTCGGGATCAAGGGGGGACTTGAGGCCGGACGGACATTCATCGAGGCCGTGAAACTGTGCTCGCACCTGGCCAACATCCTGGACGCCAAGACCCTGGTCATCCACCCGGCCAGCACCACCCACTCGCAACTCACCCCGGCCGAGCAGTCCGAAGCGGGCGTGCCGCCGGACCTGGTGCGCATCTCCGTGGGCATCGAGCACGTGGACGACATCATCGCCGACCTGGACCAGGCCCTGGCGGCGTCGCAGCGCTAGGGGCGGGAGAGGCCTGCGGCGCCGGGGGGGAAACTTTTTTGAAAAAAAGTTTCCCCCCCGGACCCCCTCTTCAAAAAACTTCT
>JAVHLG010000129.1 GCA_031082225.1 Desulfovibrionaceae bacterium
GGGGCGGCAGCCCCGACGCGAGGGCGGGGTTCGGGGCGGCAGCCCCGATTCTCTTAGCCGCGCGAGGGTTCGTAGCTGCACAAGGGTTCGGGGGCCATGTAGTCACCGGACATGGTGTAGGCCCGGGCCCGGCAGCCGCCGCAGACCCGATGGTATTCGCAGACGCCGCATTTGCCCTCGTAGGCCGACTTGTCGCGGAACTGCAGAAACGGCTTGGAGGTGCGCCATATCTCGGGGAACGGCGTGGTTTTCACGTTGCCGCAGTCCAGTTCCAGGTAGCCGCAAGGCTGCACCTGGCCCACGGCGGAGATGAAGCAGAACCCCGTGCCGCCAAGGCAGCCCCGGGTCATGGCGTCCATGCCGAAGGTGTCCGGCGTCACGGCCAGGCCCTCGGCCTTGGCCCGCTGGCGCATGATCCGGTAATAATGCGGCGCGCAGGTGGCTTTTAGGTGCATGCTGGTGGTCTTGCGGAAGTCGTAGAACCAGTTGAGCACCTCTTCGTATTCCTCGGCGGAGATCACCTGGGTTCCGAGCTGCGCCGCCCGGCCCGTGGGCACCAGCAAAAAGATGTGCCAGGCCGCCGCGCCAAGGCCCTCGGCCAGCTTGAAGATGTCCTTGAACTTGCCCAGGTTGTTTCTGGTCACGGTGGTGTTGATCTGAAACTCCAGCCCGGCGTCCTTGAGGTAGCCGATGCCGCGCATGGCCTTGTCGAAGGCCCCGGGCACGCCGCGAAAGGCGTCATGGTTGGCGGCATCCGGGGCGTCGATGGAGATGCTGCACCGCTGGATGCCCGAATCCTTCATCTCCCGGGCGTTATCCGGGGTAATCATGGTCCCGTTGGGGGCCATGACGCAGCGCAGGCCCTTTTGCCCGGCATGGCGCACCAGTTCGAACACGTCGGCGCGCATCAGCGGCTCGCCGCCGGTGAAGATGATGATCGGCGAGCCGGTCTCGGGGAAGGTGTCGATCAGGGCCTTGGCCTCGGCCGTGGTGAGCTCGCCGGGCCAGGGCTCGGGCATGGCCTCGGCCCGACAGTGCTTGCAGGCCAGGTTGCAGGCCCGGGTCACCTCCCAGGCGATCAGCCGCAAGGGCGGCGCGCCCGTGGGGGAGGGGGAAGAAGAGTGGGGGGAAGAGGAATGGGGATGCTGAGAGGGATGCATGGGGAGCCTCCGGCGGCCAGGGAGGAAACTTTTTGAAAAAAGTTTCCTCCCTGGACCCTCCTTCAAAAAATTTAATGGGGGAATGTTAGTCCCGGATGTAATCCAGGATGTCTTCGGCGAAGTAGGTGATGATGAGATCGGCCCCGGCCCGCTTGATGGCCGTCACCGATTCCATGACCGTGCGTTTTTCGTCGATCCAGCCGTTTTGGGCCGCCGCCTTGAGCATGCTGTATTCGCCGCTGACGTGATAGGCCGCCAGGGGAACGTCGCAGGACTGGCGCAGGGCGTGGAGAATGTCCAGATAGGGAAGCGCGGGTTTGACCATGAGCATGTCCGCGCCCTCGGAAAGGTCGGCGGCGGCCTCGCGCATGGCCTCCCGGCCGTTGGCCGGGTCCATCTGATAGGCCTTGCGGTCTCCGAAGGCCGGGGCCGATTCCGCTGCCTCGCGGAAGGGGCCGTAGAAGCTGGAGGCGTATTTCACCGCATAGGACATGACCGGGATGTGCGAAAAGCCGTTCTCGTCCAGGGTGGCGCGGATGGCCCCCACCCGGCCGTCCATCATGTCCGACGGGGCCACGATGTCCGCCCCGGCCTTGGCATGGGACAGGGCCGTGGCGGCCAGGAGATCCAGGGTCGGGTCGTTTTGCACCTCGCCCGTGGCGGAAAGCATGCCACAGTGGCCGTGGGAGGTGTATTCGCACAGGCACACGTCCGTCACCAGGCACAGATCGGGAAAGTCGGCCCTAAGCCGGGCCACGGCCTGCTGCACGATGCCGTCCGCCGCGTAGGCCCCGGAGGCGCGTTCATCTTTTTTGGCCGGGAGCCCGAATAAGAGCACCGCCTGAAGCCCCTTGGCCACGGCCCGTCCCACCCGGGCGGACAAGGCCCCAAGCCCCAGTTGGGACTGCCCGGGCATGGCCCCGATGGGTTTTTCAAAGGATTCGTCTGCGGTCTCCACCACAAAATAGGGCATGATGAGATCGTGCCGGGTGACCATGGTTTCGCGCACCAGGTCGCGAATGGCGGCGGTACGACGCAGACGCCTGCCCCGATGAAAATCAAACGTATGCACGGGCATATCCTTTCTTTCGGCGCGATGGCCCCGGGCAAATCCGGGATCGGCCGGTTTTCCCCCTTTGCCAAGGCGGCCACGAGGGATTATGAGTTTCGCGCGGGACACACCGCCCGCACGAAAGGAGTCGGTCATGGACGATCAAATAGCCGAGGACGAAGACGGGGAATTGCGGGCCAGGCTGGCCATTGCCGTGGAGGCGCTGACGGACATCGCCGGGGAAAGCGACCTGACCTGCATGGGGGCGCTTTTCCGGATGCGGCGGCGGGCCGAAGAGGCGCTGATGCGCATTCAGGGCATTCGCCACGACCAGCATTCCCTGTTCTGATCCCCTCCACTTCCTGATAGTTTTTTTCTTCGATCTCCGGGCGCTGCCGGGTGCTGCCGGATGCTGCCGGGCTCGGGGTTTCCGACAAGGCGCGGCGCCAGCAACGCTCGGCGACCTCGCGCAGCCGCCTTGCCTTGCGTAAACCCGTCGCCCGGCCTGGGCATCCCGCTGAAGCCCAAAAGCTGCAAAAAACCAAAGAACAGGATGGGGTTGTAAAATACATTCCATGTATTTTCCGGGCGTGCGTCAACCCGT
>JAVHLG010000012.1:0-231 GCA_031082225.1 Desulfovibrionaceae bacterium
TACCCCGCCAACTAGCTAATGGGACGCGGGCTCATCCGAAAGCGACAGCTTGCAAGCAGAGGCCGTCTTTCCCTCCAATTCTGAATTGGAAGCGTAACCGGTATTAGCGGCAGTTTCCCACCGTTATCCCAGACTTCCGGGTAGATCACCCACGCGTTACTCACCCGTGCGCCGCTCTACTCAGGGACCGAAGTCCCCTTTCTCGCACGACTTGCATGTGTTAAGCACGCC
>JAVHLG010000012.1:241-75628 GCA_031082225.1 Desulfovibrionaceae bacterium
TTCAATCTGAGCCAGGATCAAACTCTCCAGTTCAAATCCTTTTTCTCAGTCGCGTTTGCCTTCCGTCCGATCGCTCGAACTTCCGGCCGATGCGTCTCGAATCACCCGACTCGCTATTTAATTGTCAAAGATCACGGCCGTCTGGGGTCTTTCGAACCCGGTACTTCCTGCGGCCCATCTTCGTTCGGGGGTGTGTTTCTTTCGCCCCGCGCGAAACTCTGATGTTTAGTCGATCCGGTTCGGCCCGTCAACAACTTTTTTTCGTCGCCTTCAAAAAGTCATTTGTTCGCGTCGACCAGGGGGCGGTTTCTAGCGGACCCGGCCCGGCCCGTCAACACAAAAGTGGCCCGATCAGAAATTTCCTTCATTCTTGGTGTGGTCCAAAACGTCGTCCAGACCATGGCTCACGGCCTGCAAATCCCCGGGGCGCAAGGCATATCGCGTAATCGTCCAGGCCTCGTGGTCGATCACGTCCACATCCCCGTCGCCCCCTGCGGGCAAAAGCACCACGGCCCGGGCCAAAAACTCCTCCACGTCCACATACCGACCTTCATGCTCAATCTCGATGCCGCCCGCCACGGCCCGGGCCGTTTCGAACGGGGCCTCGGCCGCAAGTTTCCCGGCCGCCTCCGGCGAGAGCCCCCGAATCCGCCCGTAGATGCGGTAGTCCACGCCCGGACGCATCAGGCTTCATCCAGGAGCAGCCGTTTGGCCACCTCCAGGTCGTACATCTCCAGGGGGTCCGTCCCCGTGCCGCGCTTGGCGTATTGCGCAGCCGCCGCCCGGATGTCGTCGTAGGCGATCCAGTCGTGGCCCTCCCAGATACGGGGGTGGTCCCGGTTCCACAGCCGAAACTCCACGTCGCCGTAGCGCTCCCGCACGTACATGCGCACGGCCCGTTCCCGGGGGTTGGGATGATAATAGATGCCGCGTTCGTCCTTCATGCCCGCTCCTTTCCGGCGTGGTCCCGCCGGTCGGGATGCAGTAGAAAAGGCCGCCCGCCCCGTCAAGGCCTGCACCCTGTCGGGCCGTCCTGTCGGAAGACTCCGACAAGCTTGCGACCGGCCCGGGCCGGGCTATGGTGGGCTGCATCGGCCGATCATGTCCCGGCCCAAGGGGCGGCCTTCGGCGGCCCGGGGCCAGCCCCTTTCAACACCCGCAACCGGACAAGCAACGCACGAAGGAACCATGACGAACGAGAGCCAGACCCATTCCGTCACCTTTCCCGGCCCCATCGGCCCGGGGTTGTGCGCCGCATCGAGGGAGGTGGCCGCGACCCGCCGTTGCCACTTCGGGGGCGCCATGTAGGAAATGCCAGATTTCGTACATGGTCGGCCCCATCTCCACGCCAGGAGGTGGGGCTTTTGTTTTGTCCGCTGATCGCTCGACACAAGGAGAATGCCCATGACCGCTGCCGACCGCAGAACGCTGTTTCGCACCTTTACCGAGGAAATCGCCTCCACCTTGGCCGCCCTGGACCGCTTTGCCGAATTTCAGGAGGAGGCCTCCGGCGGCCCCGCCTGCACCAACTGGCGGCAGGACACAAAGGAACGCCTGGCCGACCTTCGGGCCGCAGTAAACCGCATGGACGATGCGGATTTCGGCGTCTGCCGGGAATGCGGCGAGGACATCCCGCCGCGCCGCCTGCTGGCCGTGCCCGGAACCACCTTGTGCGTGGCCTGCAAGTCGGAGCAGGAACATGCCCTGGCCATCCCCTGATCCGGCCCGGACGCCCCAGCCGCCTCGTCCGATTGGACTGGCTGGGCTGGCTGGACTGGCTGGCCCGGCTGGCCCGGCTGGCCCGACCGGCCCGACCGGCATGAGACGGCCATGGTGACGGCCCTGGTTCTGACCGGGGCCGCCCTGCTGACGGTTCTCGCCGCCGCCCTGCTCCATGGCAGGCGCGCCAGGCGGCCGGGCCGCCCCCGGCCCACCCGGCGGGCCGTCCTGCCCCGGGGCTTCAATTTCGACCGCTACAAACGCTACGAAAACAGGTAGCAGGGCTTTGGGAACGCCTCCGGCCGACCAAAGGGCGAGAAGAGGGATTGAGGGGGAATGCCTCCGGCGGCCAAGGGGCTTTAAGCCCCTTGGAACCCCGTAAAGGGAAAGATGCGTTTTCGTCTTCTCGCGGTCTTGCGGGCATGACCGGGATGGCCAGGCCGGGCGACGGGTGTACGCGCGGCGCGCCCGGCAGACCCGAGCGAAGCGACGCATGGTCTGCCGAAGCGCCGCGTCGCAAACCCCGAACCCGGCCAACCCTCAGCCCTTCGCCCCAAAGCGATCCGTTCTTCAAATCAATCCCGCCCCCTTCGATCCGATCTATCAATTGTACTTTCCCGCCCCTGCCCGCTACCCCATGGGCCATCCCCCACACGGAGGCCTTTCCCATGTTTGCAGGCATCGACGTCGGTTCCCGGTCCATCGAACTCGTGGTCGTCGCGGACGGCGAGGTCATCCACGCCGCGCGCACGGCCACCACCTTCGACCCCGTGGCCCAGTGCCGCAGGCTTTTCACGGCCGCCCCGGCCTGCCCCGTGGCGGCCACGGGCTATGGCCGGGAACTGGTGGCCAGGCACGGCTTCGACCGCGACGTGACCACCATCACCGAGATCAAGGCCCACGCCCTGGGCGCGGCCCACTGCTTTCCCGAGGCGCGCGGCGTGCTGGACATCGGCGGCCAGGACACCAAGGCCATCGCGCTTTCGCACGGCGGCCGGGTGGCCAAGTTCGAGATGAACGACCGCTGCGCCGCAGGAACGGGCAAGTTCCTGGAGTTTCTGGCCAACGTCTTCCAGATCCCCGTGGAGGACTTCGGGGCCTACGCCCTTTCGGGCAACCCCGGGGTGGAGGTCAGCAGCATGTGTACGGTCTTCGCCGAGACCGAGGCCACCTCGCTCATGGCAAAAGGGCGCGATCCCAGGGACATCGCGCTCGGGCTGCACGCCTCGGTGGTGCGGCGCACGGCCAACATGCTGCGCCGGGTGGGCGTGACGGGCGGCGATGCGCCCGTGGTCTTCTCCGGCGGCGTGGCCAAAAACCCGTGCATCGTGCACCTGCTCGGACAGGCCCTGGGACAGCCCCTGCTCGTGGCCGACGATCCGGACATGACCGGCGCGCTGGGCGCAGCCCTGTGGGGCGCGCGGCGGCGGGAGTAAGGGCGAAAACCAGGGAGCAGGGGCTTGGGAGCAGGGGGGAATGCCTCCGGCGGCCCAAGGGGCATGGCCCCTTGGGAATCCCCGAACGGGAAAGATGGCATCGCATCTTTTCGCGGTTTCAGGCACACGGCCGGGATGCCCGGGCCGGGCGACGGGTGTGCGCCACTGTGAAACCACCTGCCCTGCGTGTTCACCACTGACTGTTCCCTGTCTTTTCGCGGTCTCGGCACACGGCCGGGATGCCCGGGCCGGGCGACGGGTGTGCGCGCGGCGGGCACGGCAGGCCCGAGCGAAGCGACGCATGGCCTGCCGAAGCGCCGCGTCGCAGACCCCGAGCCCGGCCATGACGCCGCATCGGCTCGAACCGCTCCGAACCGCTCCGCATCGGGCCGTATCGGGCCGTATCGGGCCGGGCCGCATCGGGCCGGGCTGCCTTGCGCACGAAATCCTGATCCAGCGAAATACTGCCGCTTGACACGTGCAAGACACTTGCCTTAAATCCCGATTAAGACATTTGTCTTGAAACGGAGGACTCCCCGCCATGACCCCGAAAGACGGAACAGACACCCGGGAAAAACTGCTGCTGGCCGCCGTGGCCGTGTTTGCCGAAAAGGGCTACAAGGCCGCCACGGTGCGCGAGATCTGCCGCCGGGCCAAGGGCGCCAACAACAACGCCGTAAACTACTATTTCGGCGACAAGGCCAAACTCTACGCCCTGATCATCGACATCATGTTCGCCGAGATCGAGCGCCGCATGGCGGCCATGACCCCGCCCCCGCCGGGCGACGCCGCCCCGCCCGCCTGTCCCGAATCCGATTACCAAAACCTGATCCTGGTCCCGGACGACGCCCGGCGCGAAACCGCCGCCCATCCCGTCCTGGACCAGTCCCCACCGCAGGCGCGCCTGCGGGCCTTCCTTTTCGCCTACTGCGCCACCCTCTACGACGGCGGCGAGGTGGGCGAACAGTTCCTGCGCATCTTCTCCCGGGAGATGCTCTCCCCGTCCTTCGACCTCGCGGCCATGAACGAAAAATACGTCCGCCCCCAGACCGCCTGGGGCATGGCGCTCATGCGCGAACTCATGGGACCGGACGTTCCCGACGACCTGGTGCGCGACGCCCTGTGCAGCGTGGTGGGGCAGGCCGCCTACTACAGCTTCGTGTGGCCGGTCTTCAGGCTGGCCCACCCCGATCATCCGGGCATGGGCGTGCACTGGCCGGTCCTGGCCGAACGCATCTTCGCCTTCTCCATGGCCGGAATCGCCGCCCTGCGCGCCACATACCGCGCCGAGGGCCAAGGAGCGCCGTCATGACCGCCACATCCCGCCTGTATTTCTGGGACACGGCCCGGGCCGTATTGGTCCTTCTGGTGGTGGCCCTGCACGCGACAGCGGCCTACTGCACGGTCCTGCCCTGGTGGCACGTGCGCAACGCCGACACCGGCCCGGCCTTCGACCTGCTGCTGTCCATGCTGGACGGCTTTCTCATGCCCACGCTTTTTTTCATCGCCGGATGCTTCGCCCCGGGGTCGCTTAGCCGCACAGGCCCGGGGGGATTCTTCCGGGCCAAGTTTTGGCGTTTCACGCCCACGTTTCTGATCTATATGATCACCCTTCTGCCGCTGATGACCTATGTGGGCTACGTCTCGCGCACGCCCGAGCCCATGGGATTTTTCGCCTATCTCCTGTCTTGGCTGGCCTCTGGCGCGGATGTGGGCGTGCATCTGTACGTCACGGCAGCGGACGCCATGGCCACCCGGGACATGCTCTCGCCGCATCATCTGTGGTTTTTGGTGGTGCTTGTGGGGCTTTTCGGCGGACTGGCCCTGTGGCGGACCATTTTCCCAAAATCCGGCGCAGGCCCGGCCGCCACGGACGGCGCGGCCCGCCCCGTGCGCGTCATCATGCTGGTCGTAGCGGGCCTGGGCATGGCCGCAGCCAGCACCCTGACGGCGGTTTTTCTGTCCGACTGCGCCTGGCTGCGGGCCACGGCCCTGGTGGTGGTGCAGCCGACCCGGCTGCCGCTGTATGTGGGATTTTTCGCCCTGGGCGCGTACACGGCCGCCCGGGGCGGACTCGTCGCCCCGTGGCCCGGGGCCTGGTGGCTGTGGCTTTGCGGAGCCACGCTCAGCCTGGGGGTCATGTTCGCGGCCTATCCGGCCGTGATCGGGTCCGCGGCCGGGTCCGCGGCCGGGCCAGCGTCCCTGGTTTTCGCCCATTACCTGGGCCGGACGTTTTTGTGCCTTGGCGTGGTGGGACTTCTGGCGTCCCTGGCCTCGCGCGGGGCACAAAAAAACGCCGCCCCGGGACGGCTCTCCCGGACCCTGGCCGCCTCGTCCTACCACGTCTACCTGCTGCACATGCCCGTGGCGGTCATCCTGCAATACGCCCTTTTGGATGCGGCCCTGTCCATGTACGTGAAATTCGGGGCGGTGTGGCTGGGATCGGTGGTCGTGTGCGTGGCCGCAAGCCTCCTGTGGCGACGCGGGACGCTGTCCGCCGGGACGCAAAAAACACGGCGGCAACGCGCCCTGCCGGGAGACGCCGCGTAAAATACGGGGGGTTCGCGGCATGGCCGCGCCGAAACTGGCTGATTTTCTTTCCTGACCGCCCGGCGGCCCTGCCGCCGCTTCTGGCGCAGGCCCCTGGTTTTTAAGAAAACAGGGGCTTTGCCCTCACATCCGTGACGGCCTTCCCAGACAGCGCCGCCTCACCGGGCCAGGAGGGTATCCAGCACCTCGGAAATGGCCGCCCGGTCCATGTAGCCCTCGTGGCGGCCGATCTCCCTGCCGGTCTTGTCGTAGAAGATCTGGGTGGGCATGGCCCGGACGCCGAAGCGTGCCGACTGTTCCGGATGCCTGCCCAGATCGATGTAGACCACCGCCGCCCTATCCCGGTAGTCCCGGGCCACCTTGTCCAGGACAGGGGCCATCATCCGGCAGGGCATGCAGGAATCCGCCCCCAGGTCCACCATGGTCGCCATGCCCGGCACAGGAACCTCCAGGGTGCGGCGCAGGGCGGGCGGCCCCGTGTCTTCGGGCTCCCTTTGCAGGGCGTCCAGTTCCTTCTGGAAGATGGAGGCGTTTTGCGGCCCGCCGCCGCTGTCGCAGGACACGGCAAAAAAAAGCGCCAGGACGGCGAAAAGGGCCATGCGCCACGGGGTGCGCGGCGCAGCAGGTCTACCGGGCATGGGTGCATCCTTTGCGGTTCGGGCGTGTCCGGCACGCCGCGTTCGGCCTCATCCTACCTGCAAACGGGCCGGATGTCGCGCCGGGCGGGACAGGGAATTTCGCCCCGGGACGAGGCCCGGCCCCGGGTCACGCGGCCCCGGGTTTCGACGCCCGCCTGCGGATGACCACGGCCAGCCCCAGGCAGATCAGCCCCACCCCGGCCGCGTCCCGGGCGGTGATGGCCGCGCCCAGGAGGAGATGGGAAAATAGCAGCCCGAAAACGGGGTTGAGCAGATGATAGGCCGCAGCCGTGGCCGCCCCGCTGACCCGGATCAAAAAAAACCACAGCCCCATGCCGCCCACGCCCACCACCAGGGCCAGATAGGCCACGGCGGCGACCAGTTCCGGGGTCGCGGCCGCCCCCGGCCGACCGAAGACCAGGCTCAAAGGGATCATGGCCGCACACCCGGCCACGGATTGCCAGAAATTGACGCCCACGGCGTCCCCGGCCCGGCCGCGATACACGACCGTCCCCAGGCTGAAGGCCAGCATGCCCAGAACCGCACACCCCACCCCCAGGGCCGTGGCCATGGTCATGGGCTGGCCCAGGGCGATGGCCGCCACCCCGCCAAAGCCCGCCGCAACGCCCAAAAGCCTGCCTGCGTCCAGGCGCTCCTGCCCTGCGGCGGCGGCGAAAAGGGCCGTGGCGAAGGGGGCGCAGCTCACGATGAGGATGACCAGCGTGGCCGAGACCGAGACCAGGGCCGTAAACGTCAGCCCCAGGTACAGGGCGTTGTACAAAAGCCCGAGCAGTAGACCGGCCCGGATGTCCCCGGCATGGGCCGCCCGCCCCCGGGCCAGGGCCAGGGGAAAAAGGGCCAGGGCGGTCAGGCCGAAGCGCCAGGCCAAAAGCGTATACGGGTCAAGGGCCGCCGTGCCGATCTTCCCGGCGACAAAGGCCGAACTCCACACGGCGGAAAAAAGCGCCACCAGGGGATACAGCGCAAGGCGCGGCATGGTGCGATCCTCCTTTTTGCGCCGGGGGCTCCCGTGCGCCGTCCCGCAGGGAACCAGCGGTTGGTGGCGGCGGCACGTGGCGACATCCTTAGGGGGATTGGAAATCCGCGTAAAATGAATTATGATGCGATAAAATGAAATCAAACTTATATTGAAGGGAGAACGGCATGACCGAGCCCACACCCGGCCTTTCCGGCCTCTCCGGCCTCTCCGGCCTCTCCGGCCTCACCGGGCTCTTCGGGGATCGGCGGCTGACCCTGGAGCACCTGCGCACCCTGGCCACCGTGGCCGAACTCGGCGGGCTCCACCGGGCGGGCGAGGCCCTGGGCCGCACCCAGTCGGCCGTGACCCAGAGCCTGCGCAGGCTGGAGGAGATCGTGGGCTGTCGTCTCGTTACGCGCCGCCACGGCCAGTATTTCGGGCTGACCGCGCCGGGGAGGCGGTTTTTCGACGCCGCCAGGGACATCCTGGCCCGGACCCGGGAGGCGGCGGAGGCCGTGGGGCGGCCGGAGCTTTCGGGACGTTTCCGCCTGGGCGTGCCCGACGACTTCCCCGTGGCCGACATCCACGGCATCGTCGCCCGGCTCTTGGAGCGCAACCCGGGCCTGCGCATCGAAACCGCCTCGGCCCTGTCGGCCCACATCCGGGAGATGTTCGCGGCCAGGGCCCTGGATCTGGCCGTGTACAAACGGCTGGAGACGGACGAGACGCCGACCGGTTGCCGCGACATCCGTTCCGAGCCCCTGCGCTGGGCGGCGCGCCGCCCCGTGCCTGTGGACCGGGCCGCCGATCTGCCGCTGGCGGGCTTTCCCCCGGGCTGCGCCTACCGCCGGGCCGCCGTCCGGGCCCTGGAGACGGCGGGGAAGGCCTTCCATTTCGCCTATGTCAGCGCGTCGTATGAAAATGTCCGGGCCGCCGTCTCGGCCGGGCTCGGGATAGCCGCCCTGCCCGCCAGCGCCCTGGCCCGGGACCACGTCGTTTTGTCCGAAGAACACGGCCTGCCCGCCCTGCCCATGGTCCGGCTGACCCTGGCGATCAATCCGGACCACCCGGCAGCACTGACGTTTGCGGACCTGGCCTTCCCGGTGCGGCGCTCGCCCTGACAAACGCGCCCCCCGCCGTCCACGATTTCCGGCATGTCCCGTCCGGGCCGCACCCGGCGCACCCAGGACCGAAGCGGCACAGACGCAAAGGAATCGTCCCCGGGCCGGATTCCCAGGGCGGCGCGCCAGTGCTATGCTGCGCCCCGCACCCCCCCCTCATCCAGGAGGCAGGCCATGCATGTTCTGGCGATCATGGGCAGTCCCCGGCCGGGCCGGGCCACGGAGACGCTGCTGGACCAGGCCCTTGCGGGCCTTTGCGAGGCGGCCCCCCAGGCCCAGGTCAAAAAAATCCGTCTGGGAGAGGCGCACATCGGACCGTGCCGCAATTGCCTGGTCTGCCGCGACAACCTCCAGGCCGTGCCCTATGCCCCCTGCGTGCAGCATGACGACATGACGCCCATCCTGGACGACCTGGCCCGCGCCGACGCCCTGATTTTCGCCACCCCGGTCCACATGGGGCATGTCACGTCCCTGGCCATGGCCTTTTTGGAGCGCATCTGCTGGACCTTCGCCAAACCCACGGGTCGGACGCTGACCGTACGCGGCTGCCCCGTGCCGCGCACCGCCAAAAAACGCACGGCGGCGATCATCGTGGTCTCGGGAGTTGTGCCGCCGCTTCTGCGCCGCTTTTGCGACGAGGCCACCGGGCTTGTGCGCTGTACCCTGAGGGACAGCCTCAACTGCCGCACCGTGGGCAGCCTGTATGCCGGGGCCGTGGAACGCCGGGGGACGGACGTCTATGCCCATGCGGCCAGACGTCTGGGAAAGGCCGTGGTTTCCTGACCGGGCCTGGCCGGACCGAACCCGGTCCCGGCCACAGGCCTCCCCAGCGCAGGGACAGACCCGGGAGCCTCCGGAGACTTCCGGATTGACGCGGGCGAGGCCTGCCTGTATCAATTATACCGTGAAAATTCCCCATGGCCTGACGCATGACGGCCACCATACCTCCCGGGGCATGACGTCGACCGCCGGGAGCAAACGCCCGCACCCCCAACCGGGGCGTCGTCCCCGCCCTGCCTTCCCACGGCAGCCATGAGAGCCCGACGCATGCCCCGCCACCCCACGCGCGTCTTTGTGCTTGCGGTCGCCATCCTGATCGCCTGCATCGGCACGTTCCCCCCGGCCGCCCGGGCCGACCACATCCCCGCGCCTTCCGCCGACGCCGACCGCCTGCCCCGGGTGCTGCGCTCCGCCAGCGAACTGGACTATCCGCCGTTCGCCATCGTCACCCCGGACGGCCGGGCCGACGGGTTTTCCGTGGAGCTTCTGCGGGCCGTGGCCACGGCCATGGACATGGACGTGACCTTCACGGTCGCGCCCTGGCACGTCATCAAAAAGGCCCTGGCCGACGGCGAACTGGATGTGCTGCCCCTGGTGTCCTCCTCCCCGCAGCGGGCCGAAATCTACGACTTCACCGCCCCCTACCTGCGCATGCAGGGCGCCATCTTCGTGCGCCGCGGCGAGAAGTCCATCCGCAGCGAGGCCGATCTGGCCGGAAAGGAAGTCCTGGTCATGCGCGGGGACACGGCCCATGAATACGCCGCGCGAAAACACCTGACGGACAGGCTCATCCTGACCGACTCCTTCGAGGAGGCCATGCGGCTTCTGTCCCAGGGCAAACACGATGCGGTCATCGTGCAGCAGGTGGTGGGACTGCAGATCATCCGCACGCTTGGCCTGAAAAACCTGGTGGACGTCGGCGCCGCCCAGGAGGAGAGCCTCAAGGTTTCCCGGAAGCCCCTGTCGGAATTCGAGCAAAAATTCTGCTTCGCCGTGAAAAAGGGCGACGTAGCCCTTCTGGCCGCCCTCAACGAGGGCCTGGCCGTGGTCTTTTCCAACGGCGTCTACGAGGCCCTGTACGCCAAATGGTTCGGCCCCATCCTGCCCGCCCCCCCCATGGACGTGAAGGCCATGCTCATGGTCCTGGTCCCGGCGCTTCTGGTGCTGTCCGCCGTGTGGCTATGGTACCTGCGCCGCGAGGTGGCCCGCAAGACGCGGCATCTGTCCCGGGAGGTCGAGGAGCGTCGCCGGGCCGAGGCCCGGATCACGGAGAAGGAGGCCTTCATCCGCTCCATCATGGACAACCTGCCCATCGGCATCGCCGTCAACACCATCGATCCCGAGGTGGCCTTCACCTATTTCAACGACAATTTCTTCAGGTTCTACCGCACCACGCGCCAGGCCTTAAGCTCCCCGGACGCCTTCTGGCAGGCCGTCTACCACGACCCCGAATTCCGGGAGGCCCTGCGCACGCGGGTGCTTGCGGACTGCGCCTCGCAGGATCCGGCCCGCATGTACTGGGCCGACATCCCCATCACCCGGGCCGGGGAGGAGACCACCTACATCACCGCCCGCAACATCCCCGTCGCCGACAAGAGCCTCCTGATCTCCACGGTATGGGACGTCACCGGGCAAAAAAGGGCCCAGGTGGCCCTGACCGCCGCCAACAGGCGTCTTGAGGCCCTGTGGAGCATCTCCTCCCTGGCCAACGCCGATTACCAGACCATCTGCACCCGGGCCCTCGACGAAATCGTGGACATGACCGAAAGCGGCCTGGGCTTTTACGGCCTGGTGGACGAGGCCGAGACCGTGGTGACCATTCAGTCCTGGATCGGAGAGGCCATCGAGGGCTGCACCGTCGCGGACAGCCCCCTGCACTTCCCCCTTTCCGAGGCCGGGCTGTGGGCCGAGGCCATACGCCGCCGCGAGCCCCTGGTGGTCAACGACTACGCCGCGCCGCATCCGGCCAAGCGGGGATGTCCGGTGGGCCACGTCTCCCTGTCCAGGCTGATGGTGGTTCCCCTGTCCTCAAAGGGCAAGGTCGTGGCCGTGACCGCCGTGGCCAACCGGAACACCGACTACGGCCCCCAGGACGTGACCCAGATCACGGCCTTCATGACCAGCATCCAGGCCATCCTGGGCCGCATCACGGCCGAGGAGGCCCTGCGCGAGAGCGAGGAGCGCTACCGGCTTCTGTTCGAGCAGTCCCTGGACGCCATCGCCATCCAGCAGGGCGTCCCCCCGGTCTTCACCTGGGTCAATCCGGCCTTCTGCGAGCTTTTCGGCTACGCGCCCGAGGAAATCTACGCCCTTGCGCCCGAACAGATGTGGTCCCTGGTGTATCCCGAGGACCGGGACATGGTGCGGCAAAGCCTCCTGGACCGCCTGTCCGGCAAGGTGGACGAGGTGCGCTACGCCTTCCGCATCCTGCGCAAGGACGGGGAGGTCCGCTGGGTGGAGATCACCGGGCGCAGGATGGAGCGCGACGGCCGCCCCCTGAACATGTCCATCTACCGCGACACCACCGCCCGTCAGCAGGCCGAGGAGGCCCTGCTTGCGGCCAAGGAGCAGGCCGAGGCCGCCAACCGGGCCAAGTCGGAGTTTCTGGCCAACATGAGCCACGAAATCAGAACCCCCCTAAACGGCGTGCTGGGCATGCTCCAACTGCTCACGACCACCGACCCCACCCCGGAGCAGGACGAATACCTCCAGGCGGCCACGGCCTCCTCCCGGCGTCTGACCGGCCTTCTGTCCGACATCCTCGACCTGTCGCGCATCGAGGCGGGCCGGATGCGCATCGAACAGGCCCCGTTTCGCCTCCAGACCCTCAGGGACTCCATCCTGGAGATCTTCGACCTCACGGCCCGGGAAAAGGGTCTGGCCCTGGACTTCGACCTCGCCGGGGGCCTCCCCCCGATCCTCATCGGCGACGAGGCCAGGCTGCGCCAGATCCTGTTCAACCTCATCGGCAACGCCCTCAAGTTCACCCAAGAAGGCCGGGTCCACGTGGAGGCGTCCCCCCTGCCCGGCGGCCAGGACGGCCGCGTGCGGCTGCTTTTCACCGTGACGGACACGGGCATCGGCATCCCCGACGACCTGCTGGAACGCATCTTCGAGCCCTTCTGCCAGGGCGAGGCCTCCTTTGTGCGGCGCTACCAGGGGGCGGGACTGGGACTGGCCATCGTACGGCGGCTGCTTGGACTGCTGGACGGGGAACTGACCATCGACAACGCCGGACAGGAAAACGGCGACGGGCCGCACGGGACCGCCGTCTACGTCTCCCTGCCCTTCCGGCTGCCCGAAGAGGCCG
Source organism: Desulfovibrionaceae bacterium (assembly GCA_031082225.1). GTDB lineage: Bacteria > Desulfobacterota > Desulfovibrionia > Desulfovibrionales > Desulfovibrionaceae > Desulfolutivibrio. The sequence continues at coordinate 12,775 of JAVHLG010000012.1, forward strand.
CGCCCGTTCCCGACCTGGCCCCGGCCGCCGGGTTACGCATCGGCGACAGGCCCCTGCGGGTGCTTCTGGCCGAGGACGACGAGGTCAGCCTGCACCTGGCCCGCCGCCTGCTGGAGAAGGCCGGGCACGCCGTGGACGGGGTCGTAAACGGACAGCAGGCCCTGGACCGCTTACGGGAAGGCGGCTACGACCTGATCCTCATGGACATCCAGATGCCCGTTGTCAGCGGTCTGGAGGCGGCCCGCATCATCCGGGACTCCCCGGAGTTCGCATCCGTGGCGCGCATCCCCATCATCGCCATGACCGCCTACGCCATGGCCGGAGACAGGGAAAAGATCCTGGCGGCCGGCATCGACGCCTACGTGGCCAAGCCCATGGACATGGGGGAACTGGCGGCGGCGGTGGCCCGGGCCATGGCAGGCGCTCCCGTGTGACCCTCCCGCAGGGATGGTCCCCGTAGTGCGTGGCGCGGATGACGCGGACCGTTGCCGCATCGCCGCAAACATGATGTAATCAGGCTGGTTGCAATGTTTCGCCCGGGGCCTGGCCCCGCCAGGGGCGGGCATGCCGCCGGGCGGAAGGCCCAGGAGACCACCTGCGCCCGGCCCGGCCAGGCCGCGCCCCGGGAGCGATCTTCGAGCCTTTGAAAAATGTCCACGCCGCAGCGACACCCCGGGAGGCCGCCATGCAAAAGGACGACGCAACCACGCCGCCGCTTGGCAAGGATTGGAAATACCGACTGGGCATGGGGCTTTTCATCTACAGCCTCGTCCCCCTGTGCACCATCGAACTGGTGGCCCTTTTGCCCCTGGACACCGCCGAGATCGTCACCCTGGGGGCGGTGTACATCGGCTCCGGGGAACTGGCCTTTCTGGCCGCCGTGGCCCTTCTGGGCAGGCCCTTCATCCAGTCCGTCAAGGACAAGATCAAGGGCTTTTTCTTCTCCAAAAAACCCGCCGCGCCGCAAAGGCCCATCGGGAAGCTCCGCCACGGCCTGGGCATCGCCCTTCTTGTCGGCAGCCTCATCCCCTACTACGCCGCCATCGCCATCCTGCTGTTCACCCGCTCCCGGGAGACGGAGGCCAGAACGCTGCTCTATCTGTTGCTGTCCGGCGAGGCCCTGTTCCTGACCAGCCTGTTCGTCCTGGGAGGGGAGTTCTGGGAGCGCCTCAAGCGCCTGTTCGAATGGCCGGGCAAGGACCGGGGTGCGGCCACGTAAGGCCCCGGATTCCGTGGAGGAAAGGGCCTGCTGGCGACCGTTCCCAGTCCAGGAGACGCCCGGGCCGAGGGCCGCGCCTCCGGCCGAAACCCCCGAAACGCGGCACGCCGCGCACAACAACCGAAACGCAAGGAGCCGCCGCCATGGGCAAGACCGTACTGCTTCTCGGGACCGGGGCCATGGGCAGCCTGGCCGCCCAGACCCTGTCCGCCTTTGACGAGGTCGGGCATCTCATTCTGGCCAGTCTGGATGCGGCCGAGGCCGAGCGGACGGCCGTCAGGTGCCGGGGCGAGGCCACGGCCGAGGCCATCGACGTGACCGACCACACCCGTCTGGTGGACCTCATGCGCCGGGCCGACCTGACGCTCAACTGCGTGGGGCCCTTTTTCCGCTTCGGCCTGCCCATTCTCGAGGCGGCCATCACCGCCGGGGTGGATTATCTGGACATCTGCGACGACCCCGAGCCGACCAAAAAGATGCTCGACCTGGACGCCGCAGCCCGGGAGGCGGGCACAACCGCCGTGGTCGGCATGGGCGCCAGCCCCGGCATCAACAACCTGCTCGGGGCCATGGTCCGCGCCGAACTGGACGAGGTCGACCTTTTGGTGGCCGGGTGGAACATCGAGGAGAAGACCGGCGACACCCTGGCCTTTTCCGCCGCCGTGATCCACTGGATGGAGCAGTGCTCGGGCACGATCCTGGAATGCCGTGACGGCGAACTGGTCGACGGCCGCCCCCTGGAAGACCTGGTCATCGACTATCCCGGCCGGGGCAAACGGACCATCTACACCGTGGGCCATCCCGAACCCGTGTCCTTCCATTATTCCTGGCCCGAGGTCCGGCGCACCCACTGCGGCATGGTCATGCCCTCGGCCTGGATCGGCGGGTTTAGGGACTACCGCGACGCCATCGACGCCGGGAGGATGACCCTGGAGGAGGCCGGGCGCGATCTGGTGGAACACGCCTCGAAATCCGGCCTCCTGGACGCCCTGTTCACCCACCTGTCGCGGCTGGTGGACGGACCGAGGCTGCCCCTGTTCTTCGTCCTGGGCCAGGGCGCGCGCCACGGCAAACCCGCCACCGTGGCCGCCTCGCTTCGGGCCACGCCGCCGGACATGGCCGCCATGACCGGCATTCCCCTGGCCCTGGGCGCGGTCATGCACCTGCGCGGCATGACCCGGGACACGGGCGTCATGGCCCCGGAGCGGGCCTTTGGGCCGCAGGAGTTTTTCGAGCTCTTCGCCCCCTATTGCACCCTGCCCCGGCCCTGCCCGGCCAAGGATCTGGTGGACCTGGTCCGGGCCTAGGGCCGGACATCCGGCCCCGCCTTGTTTTTTTCCCTGGGGCGGGGCATAGCTGCAACATGGAGAACGCCGCGACGGCGTCTCGCGACACCGGTTTCCGGGAGCGCCCATGACCGCTCGACCCCACATCCGGCGCACGCCGTGTCCCCGGCCGCCCCAGGCCCGGGGCGGCCTTCCTTTCCGAACGCCAGGCCCCCGGACGGGTTCATGACGCCGCAGACCGCCCCGGGCCTTTCCCCGGCCGCGCCCCCGGCCATGCGGATGGCCCTGCCCCTGGCCCTCGGGCTGGTCCTCGGGCTGGCCTTCGGGGCCCTCCCGGGCCTGCCCGGGAGGGCCCTGGCCGCCTCCGAAACGATCCTCACGGATTCGGGGCCGGTTGTGCGCCGCGCCGACGGGATCTATCAGGGCATCCCCTATGCCGCGCCCCCTGTGGGGGCCCTGCGCTGGCGGCCGCCGCAACCGGCCCGCCCCGTTGGCGAGCCCCTGGCCTGCGACGCCCCAGGCCCCCAGTGCCCCCAGAATGACGCCGACGGCGACACGGACGAGGACTGCCTGACCCTTGGCCTGCGCACCCCGGCCCGTACGGACGACGACCGCCTGCCGGTCATGGTCTTTTTCCACGGCGGGGCCTTCACCTCCGGGGCCGGGTCGCTGTCCCTCTACGCGGGCGGGGATCTCGTCCGCGAGGGCGTGGTCCTGGTGACCGTGAACTACCGCCTGGGGGCCCTGGGATTTCTGGCCCACCCGGCCCTGTCCGCCGAATCGCCCGGGGGCGTCTCCGGCAACTACGGCCTGCTCGACCAGCAGGCGGCCCTTGCCTGGGTCCGACGCAACATCGCGGCCTTTGGCGGCGACCCGGACAACGTGACCGTGTTCGGCCAGTCCGCCGGGGCCGCGTCCGTGCTGGCGCATCTGGTCAGCCCGGCGGCGGCCGGGCTTTTTGACAAGGCCATCCTGCAAAGCCCGGTCGCGCCCGGGGCCTTGCGCCGCCTGAAGGACGCGGTCCACGGCGTCGCCCCGGCCGAGGACATCGGCCGCCGCATCGCCGCCCGGCTCGGTGCGGACAGGCAACCCGACGTCCCGGCCGCCCTGCGCGCCGCGTCCGTCGGGGACATCCTGGCCGCAACCGAGGCCCTGAGGCCCGAGGCGGGCCTGGAGGTGGCCGGGGTGGTATGTTCGCCCACGGTGGACGGCGTTGTCCTGCCGGATCACCCCCTGACGCTTTTTTCCAGGGGCAGGCAGCACCACGTGCCGCTGATCATCGGAACCACCGCGAACGAATCCTCCCTGTTCCTGGACCACCTCGACCCCCCGGCGGACACCGCCGAGGCCTACGTCCGGATGGTGACGCGCCGCTTCGGCTGCGACGCGAAAAAGGTTCTGGCCCTGGCCCCGGGCCGCGAGCCGGGGCTTTGGAACGATCTGGAGCGGGTGGTCAGCGTCCGCTGGTTTGTGGCCCCGGCGGAGTTTCTGGCCAGGGCCCAGGCCGCCTCCGGGTCGCCGTGCTTCGTCTACCGCTATGAACTCCCCCCGCCGCTCGGGGCCCTGGCCGCCCTGGAGGATGAGGGCGACGCCCTGGGCGTCTCCCCGCAGCAGGCCGGGGTTCCCCATGGCGCGGAGCTTTTCCCGGTCTTCGGCTTCGAGAGCCCGTGGCTCGGGTTCGACGACGCCGACCGGGCCACGGGAATGGCCATGCGCGCCGCCTGGGCCGCGTTCGCCAGGACCGGCCGTCCCAACTGGCCGCACGGCCCGACCTGGCCGGGCTTCGATCCGGGTGCGCCCCGGATCATGGCCTTCGGCAAGACCCCGCGGGTGCGCTCCCTTCCCAGGGAGCCGCTCGTCCCCCTGGTCGAGCGTTCCTGGCAGACCACCACCTATTAAACGGAGAGCGGCATGCGTCAGCACCCCCACAGCACATCCGGCACGGCCCACAGGATCATGACGTTCCGGGACGCCGGACATCCCGGCCGCCGGGCCCTGGCGTCCCTTTGCGCCCTGGCCCTTTTCCTGGCCCTTGCGGCCTGCGCCGAGGACAAACCGCCCTTCGAGAAGCCGCCCACGCCCGTGGAGGTCGTGGCCGTGGAGGCGCTGCCCGTGGGCGACGCCCTGACCTATTCGGCCACGCTTGTCCCCAACGAGCGCGTGGATCTGGCCTTCAAGGTCGGCGGCTACGTGAAGGACATCGCCACGGCCCCGGGCCCGGACGCCAGACCGCGCATCCTGCAAAAGGGCGACAAGGTGACCCGGGGCATGGTCCTGGCGACGCTTAGGGACGACGACTACCAGGCCGCGCTCAAAAAGGCCCAGGCCGCCCGGGAGGAGGAGCTGGCGTCGCTGCGCGAGGCGACCATCAACTACGAGCGCTACCAGACCCTCTACAACCAGAAGGTGGTTGCCAAGAGCGAACTGGACAAGGCCAGGGAGAAATTCGACTACTACAAGGCGGCCGCCGACCGCACCACGCACCAGATCGAGGAGGCCAGCCTGCAGCTCAAGGACACGGTGCTCGCCTCCCCCCTGGACGCCCTGGTCCTGTCCCGGTCCATCGAAAAGGGAACCCTGGTGGCCACGGGCACCCTGGCCTTTGTCCTGGCCGACCTGTCCACGGTCAAGGCCGTGCTCGGCGTACCCGACTTCATGCTGCGCCACGTGCATACCGGCGACGCCGTGCCCGTCCGGGTGGAGGCCCTGGGCAACCAGGTCTTCCAGGGAACCGTGATGTCGGTGGCCCCCTCGGCCGACCCCAAAAGCCGGGTCTTCAACGTGGAGGTGGCCATCACAAATCCCGACCTGACCCTGAAAGACGGCATGATCGCCTCGGCCACCCTGGCCGGAGAGCAGGTATCGCGGCTGGTCCTGCCGGTCTCCGCCGTGGTCCGCGACCCCGGCGACCCGAACGGGTTTCTGGTCTACGAGGTGCTCGAGGGCGGCGGCGTGGCCACGGCCAAAGGCCACACGGTGCGCATCGGCGACGTGGTGGGCAACCGGGTGACCCTCATCGAAGGCCCCCAGCCCGGGGCCAGGGTCATCACCACCGGCGCGACCATGATCCACGACGGCGCCCCCGTGCGCATCATAAAATAGGGGCCAGCCATGAGCATGCACCCAAGCGACGCCTCACGCATCGCGAAAACCCGCAATCTGGCCCGCTATTTCGTCGAGAATCCCCACATCTCGGCCGTCCTGCTCATCCTGGTCCTGGTGTGGGGCTATTTCGGCCTGACAGGCATGCCCCAGCGCAAGGATCCCTATCTGGCCGTGCGCGTGGCCATGGTCCTGTGCCCCTGGACGGGCATCGACGCCGAGCGCGTGGAGCAGCAGGTCACCCGCCGCCTGGAGCAGGCCATCGCCGGGAACACCCACGTCAAGCGCATCCTGTCCACCTCGCGCACGGGCCTGTCGGTCATCACCGTGGAGCTCACCGAGGACATCGAGGAGACCGGGGAGATCTTCGACGACATCGACCTGCGGCTGCGCGGCCTCCTGGACCTGCCCGAGGGGGCGGGGCCCGTGATCTTCATGAAGGATTTCGGGGACACGGCGGCGCTCATGCTCACCGTGGCCTCGCCGCCCGTGTCCGAGGTGGAGGCGGACCTGCGCTCCCGGGAGGTGGTGCGGGTCATGGGCGAGTTGCGGGCCAGGGCCCGGGAAGGGACGCCCGCCGACCGGGTCAGCCTGGCCTTCGTCTTCTCCCATGCGGCCAGCCCGTCCATGGTGCAGCGGCAGGCCGAATCCCTGGCCGGATTCCTCACGGAAAAGGGACTGTTCTCCGACACCCAGGTCTACGCCGGCCCGAACCTCGTGGTCCTGGACGGGGCCGCCACGGCCACGCCCCAGGCCCTGCAGGAGGCGGTCTATGACTATGCCGAAACCAGGATCCATCTTTCCGAGATAAGCCCCGACATCTGGGAACCGGCCGTGATCCGCGACCCGGCCGACGCCCGGGCCGCCCTTTTGGCCGTGGCCGGAAGCAAATACAGCTACCGCCAGCTCGAGGCCTACACCGACCAGATCATGCGGCGGCTTTTAGGCGTACCCATCGTCTCCAAGGTCACCCGCTGGGGCGTGCAGCAGGAGGCCGTCTATCTGGAATATTCCCAGGAGCGGCTGGCCGCCCACGCCGTCACCCCCTGGACCATCCGCGACGCCCTGACCGCCCGCAACGCCACGGGCGCGGGCGGGGTGCTGGAATTCGGCGGCCAGAACCTGGTCATCGACCCCTCCGGGCGTTTCACCAGCGAACAGGAACTGGGACAAACCCTGGTCGCCGCCTCGGGATCGGGCCCCGGGGCCTACCTGAAAGATCTGGTGGACATGGAGCGCTACTACCGCACCCCTCCGGAAAACCTCAACTATTTCCTGTACAAGGACAAAGAGGGGAACTGGCGGCGGGCGCTTGGCATCACCCTGGCCGTGAACATGCGCCACGGCCAGAAAATCAGCGACTTTTCCGAACAGGTGGACGAGGCCCTGGCCGAGGTCACGGCCCGGCTCCCGGAAGACCTGATCATGGCCCGGACCTCGGACCAGCCCCGGCAGGTGGAGGAAAACGTCGAACTGTTCATGGAGGCCCTTGGCGACGCCGTGTGGCTGGTGGTCCTGGTTTCGTTTATCGGCTTCTGGGAATGGCGCTCGGCCCTGCTCATGGCCCTGTCCATCCCCATCACCCTGGCCATGACCTTCGGCATGATGCATCTTATGCACCTGGACCTGCAGCAGGTGTCCATCGCCTCGCTGATCCTGGCCCTGGGTCTTTTGGTGGACGATCCCGTGGTGGCCAACGACGCCATCAAGCGCGACCTGGCCCTGGGCCATCCCCGGCGCATCGCCGCCTGGCTCGGGCCGACGAAACTGGCCCGGGCCATCCTCTACGCCACCATCACCAACTGCATCGCCTATCTGCCCTTCCTTTTGCTCAAGGGCGACACCGGACGCTACCTCTTCGCCATGCCCGTGGTCATCACGGCCTCGCTTGTGGCCTCGCGTCTGGCCTCCATGAGCTTTATCCCGTTTATCGGCCGCTACCTGCTCAAACCCTCGGCCAAGCCCGAGCCCACGGAGGAGGAGCGCCGCACCAAGGGCTTTTCCGGCATGTACTACCGGCTGGGGGGCTTTCTCATCGACCACCGCTACTGGGTGCTGCTCCTGTCGCTTCTGCCCATCGCCGGGGGCGTCTACCTCCAGACGCACTTAAAACCCCAGTTTTTCCCAAACGACCTGTCCTACCTGTTCTACGCCGACGTCTGGCTGCCCGAGGACGCGCCCATCCAGGCCACGGACGCCGTGGTCCGACAGGCCGAGGACATCATCCGGGAGACCATCGCCGCCTACGAGGCCGCCCATCCGGGCGAAGACGGCAGGCCCGCATCGGTGCTCAGGCAGGTGACGACCTTTGTGGGCGGCGGCGGGCCGCGCTTCTGGTTCTCGGTCTCGCCCGAGCAGTCCCAGCCCAACTACGCCCAGATCCTCATCGAGGTCACGGACAAGTGGCTGACGCCGAAGCTCCAGGAGCCCCTGCAGACGGCCCTGGAGTCGCGCATCCCCGGGGCGCGCATCGACGTGCGCCAGCTCGAGAGCGGGGAGCCCGTGGGCGTGCCGGTGCAGATCCGGCTTATGGGGGACGACATGCGGGAATTGCGCCTGCAGGCGCAGCGGCTCAAGAACATCTTCCGGGCCCTGCCCATGGCCTACCGGGTGCGTGACGACTGGGGATCGGAGATCATGAAGGCCCGGCTCACGATCAACCCGGACAAGGCCAACCTGGCCGGATTGACCAACCAGGATGTGGCCAAGTCCTCCATGGCGGCCATGAACGGCCTGGAGGCGACCACCCTGTCCGAGGGACGCCTGATCATCCCGGTCATCACCCGGCTGCGCCCCCAGGAGCGGGCGGCCCTGGCCGACATCGCCAACCTCTACGTCTATTCCGAGGCCGACCCCGAAAAACGGACGCCGCTTGGGCAGGTGGCCAGCCTGGATTTCGATGTGGCCACGGAAAAGATCGCCCGCCGCGACCAGTACCGGACCATCGTGGTCTCCTGCCATCCCACCCCGGGGCATCTGCCCTCGGAGGTGGTGGAGGCGGCCATGCCGCAGATCGAGGCCTTTGAGAAGGAGCTGCCCCCGGGCATCCGGCTCCAGGTCGGCGGGGAGCACGAAAAGCAGGTCAGCGGGTTCGCCGACCTCACGGTGGTCCTTATCATCTCCGTGGCCGGCATCTACCTGGCCCTGTTGTTCCAGTTCAAAAACGCCGTCAAACCGCTCATCGTGTTCTCGGCCATCCCCTACGGCGCGGCCGGGGCCATCGCCTCGCTGTACGTCATGGGCTCGCCCTTCGGGTTCATGGCTTTCCTGGGCATCATCAGCCTCATCGGGGTCATCGTCAGCCACGTGATCGTTTTGTTCGACTTCATCGAGGAAAAGCTCGAAGAGGGCGAGGATCTGCGCACGGCGCTCCTGGACGCGGGCATCCTGCGGCTTCGGCCGGTGATGATCACCGTGGGGGCCACGGTCATCGCCCTTTTCCCTCTGGCCACCTCGGGCGGCCCCCTGTGGGAGCCCCTGTGCTACGCCCAGATCGGCGGCCTGACCGCAGCCACCTTCATCACCCTGCTCATGGTGCCGGTCATCTATTCCATTGCGGCCTTCGACTTAAAGATCATCCCGGCCAGCGCGCCGAAAAACGAGGACCAGGCGGCGGCCTAGGACCGCCAGAGGGAGGGGGGATCCCGCCCCCGACAAGCCGCGAAAAGGCCCCCGGAACCGAGGTTCCGGGGGCCTTTTTTAGGTGCAGGGCGGGCTTGGCGGCGTCGCCTTGGCCAAACGCCCGGCGCAAACGCCGCCACGCAGCATGGGAACGGGAGCCGGGTCGGTTCGGGCAACCCCCGCCGCGCCAGCGGCAGGCCGCCGCCGAGGCCCGGCCCGGCGACGGCCGACAGCCTCATCCTTTCAAAAGAAGGACGATGACCAGCCCCCACATGGTCAACAGGGTGTTGCTGACCGCGTAGGGCACCGTATAGCCGAGCATGGGGATGTTGCTTTTGGCCGCATCCGCGACCATGCCCACCGAGGCCGTGCTGGTGCGCGCCCCGCCGCAGCAGCCCAGGTTGATGGCCGGGTCGATCTTGAAGACATGCTTGGCGAGAAGCGGGGCCAGGAGCATGGGCACGGACGTGGCCACGACCCCCCAGAAAAAAAGCCCCCACCCGGCGACCTTGAGCCCGGAGATGAATTCCGGCCCGGACGAGATGCCCACCACGGCGATAAAGGTGTTGAGCCCCACGGAATTCATAAACCACAGCGACGGGGCCGGGATGCGGCCGAAGGTGGGATGCACGGAGCGCAGCCAGCCCGCGACCAGCCCCAGGATCAACGCCCCGCCGGACGAGGACAGGGTCAGGGGGATGCCCGAGACCGGGACGGTGACCGAGCCCAGGACGCCTCCCAGGGCGATGGCCAGGCCCACGAACACCATGTCGGTCATGTTCGACGGCCGGTCCTCGTAGCCCAGATGCGCCGCCAGCCGGTCCAGATGGCCGGTGGCCCCGCTGATCCGCAGGATGTCCCCACGATAGATCTTCGTCTGGGCCAAAAGGGGAATGGACACGCCCGCCGCGCCCCGGGTCAGTTTTTTCAAAAACACCCCCCGGGCGAAGGGCTCCCGGGACAGATCGAGCAGGGTCCGGCCGTTGACGCTTTTATTGGTGACCACCAGATCCAACGACTCCATGGGAATGGACAGCAGTTCCCGGTCCTCCACCTCCACGGCCAGTTTCTCCACCGTTCCCGCCAGGGTTTCGTGATGCCCGGACAACGCGACGCAATCCCCGGCCTGGAGCACGGTCTCGGGGGCAAGGTCCATGATCCGGCCGTCCCGGCGCAGGCGCTCCACGTAGATCCGCGACTGCGGCGGCCCGGACTCCGCCTCGGCCACGGTTTTGCCGTCCAGGGCGGAACCCTTCTCGATCCGAAAGGCCCGGACGTCGATGGAATGCCAGGCGGTATGGATGCCCCCGGCAGGCGTTCCGGCCGACATTTTGGCCTCGTAGTCCTTGCAGGCCTGGGGAAGATTCACCCCGATCAGTTTCGGGCCGAGGAAGGCCAATATCCAGCCGGTGCCCAGGGTGCCGAAGAAATAGCACACGGCGTAGGCCACCGGAATCTCCTTGAGCATGGCCCCGGCCTTGTCCGGGGGCAGCCCAAGCTTGCCGATGGCGTCGGTGGACAGGCCGATGGCCGCCGAGATGGTCTGGGCCCCGGCGAAGAGCCCGGCCCCGAAGCCCAGGTCGAAGCCGCCGAGCTTGATGGCCGCAAAGGTCACGCCCAGGCACAAAAGGCAGATCACCACCGCGAAAAGGGCCTGGGGGCCGCCGTCGGAGGCCAGGCCGCGCACGAACTGCGGCCCCACGCCATAGCCGATGGCGAAGAGAAACAGGATGAAAAAGACGGATTTCACGTTGTCGGAGATGGCGATGTCCAACTGACCGACCAGAACCCCGGTCAGAAGAACCCCGGTCACCGCCCCCAGGCTGAAATTTTTGAATTTGAGGCCGCCGAGCCAATACCCGACCCCAAGGGTCAGAAAAATCGCCAGTTCGGCGTGCTGCCGCAACGCGGTCACGATCCATTCCGCCATGGCCTGCCCCTTTGGCGTTGCATCCGGCGCAACGCCGTTTTTTCGTTTCTGCGTCTTTTCGCGGCTCCCCGGCGGCCAGGGGGGACGTTTTCGCCCCGGCTCCGCCGCCAGGGGCGGGCATCACCGGGCCGGGGCGGAGGGGTCGGCATCTTGCCCGCCCCCCCACCCGTTTTCGCCGGACATTTCAGCCGCGCCGCACGGGGCGGACCCGCCGCCCGTCTCGTGCCCTCGAACTCCGCGCCTCCGGGATTCCGAGGTCACCCATCTCGCATCATGCTCATTCCGATCCGGAAACGGACGTATCCGCTGCTAAGCCCGATCACGAACGGCTGGCGTCCCACTCTTTTTTATAGTCCGCCAGAAGCTCGCTTATGGCCTTGCCGATCTTCACGTATTCCCCGGTGTCCAGGTTGGCCTGGGAGACCCGCACGGACATGTTCGGCCCGGCGAAGCCGCCGCCGTCCATGAGCACCACGTCCTTGTCCTCGGCCAGCCGCCACACGAAATCGATGGGTTCGTGGCTGTCCCGCAGCCAGGCGTCGAACTCGGACCCGTAGCGCTCGGCGGCCAGCTTGTGGATGTCGATGGTGGTGTAATAGCGGGCATAGGAGGCGTCGAGGTCCGGGGCCTTGAGCCCCATGCCCGCATACAGGGCGTCGTAGCGTTCCTTCACCAGCCCCTGGGCCTCTTTTTTGTAGAGATGAAACTCGGTGTCTAAAAGTTCGGCCAGGGAGAAAAAGACCATCATGGCCTGCTGCGGCGTGGACAGTCCGGCGGTGTGGTTGAGGGCCACGGCCCGGCTGTCGGCCACCAGACGGTCGATGAACTTCAAGCCGTCCGGATCGGTGGTGATGGAGACGTAGCGGTTGTGGAGCCCCCGCCGCCGGTCCGCGGGCAGGGCGGCGATCATCTCGTCAATGACGTTGTCCTTATAGAGCCCGATCACCCCCAGCCGCCATCCCGTGCAGCCGAAGTACTTGGAGAAGGAATAGACCAGGATGGTGTTGCGCGGGGCGATGGCCGCCAGGGAGCGGAATCCGTTGACAAAGGTTCCGTAGACGTCGTCGGTGAGGATGATGAGGTCTTTTCTTTCCGTGCGCACCAGTTCGGCGATGACCTGCAAGGAGGCCTCGGTCAGGCTGACCGACGGCGGGTTGGAGGGATTGACCAGGAAAAAGGCCTTGACCGCCGGGTCGCGCAGCTTGGCCAGTTCCGCGTCCGGGAACTGCCAGCCCGCATCCTCGTCCATGGCCACGTCCACGCTGACCAGCTCGTAATCGGCCAGGGGGGGGATCTCCAGGTAGGGCGAAAAAATGGGGGTGGCGATGGCCAGCTTGTCCCCGGGATTGAGCAGGCCGTTTTCCTTAAGCGTATTGAACAGGTAGCTGATGGCCGCGGTGCCGCCCTCCACCAGGAACAGGTCCATGGTCCCTGCGGGCGGGCGGCCGTCGAACATGGTTTCGGCCAGGTAGGCCTGGACGACCTTCTCGGTCAGCGGCAACACCCGATCCGGGGTGGGATAATGGTCGCCCAGGATGGCGTCGGTCAGCTCGCCCACGAAGGCGTCGCCGTCAAGGCCCAGGGTTTTGGTTGCGTAGGCGTAGGCGTCGGCCAGAAACTGGGCCCCGCCGCGATCTCCGTGGGATTCGCAAAAGGCCAAAAGCCGGGCCCCGCTGCCTGCGCCGTCCGGGGAACCGGCCATGCCCGGGCGGCTCATGGTCCGGTGGGCCTCGCGCAGGGCGAATTGCCCGAAGAGAAAAAACCCCTCCCTCGGGGTGGTGGCGATCCAGTTGGGATTGCCGCGACCGGCGTTGATCATCATTTTCTCATGATGGGTCTGGGCCAGATCGGCCAGCTTGTTCTTGAGCTCGAAGGGGCTTAGGCTTTCGTAGCGTTTTTCCTCGTCGCGCTGTCCGTCCTGCATGTGGCGCCTCCATATCGTGGGCCGGGTTACAGGTTGACGGCCTGTTTCCAGTCATCTGCTTGCCGCGTGCCTCCTGCGCCGCCTGACGGCGGGAGGCATTAGAAAAGGGTTTTCAGCCTGGCCGCGTCCGGGCCGAAGTTACCGATCCCCAGCATGAGCAGCAGCCGGGCCTTCTGGCCGTCGAGATCTCCGGCCAGGATGCAGCCGTGGTCCAGCAGGGTCAGGCCGCCGCCCGCGTCGCCGTAGACCGGCTCCACGGCCCCGTTGGGCACCCGGGTGGAGATTACGGTCACCACCCCCTTGGACAGGGCGTAGGTGATGGCCCCATACACGGCCTCGTTCACGTTGCCCGCGCCCACGCCCTCGACCACCAGCCCCTTGGCCCCGTCGTCCACGGCATGGCGCACCAGGCTGCCGTCGTCCCCGGCGAAGGTGGACACGAAGGCGACCTTGGGCAGGGTTTCGGGCAGGGGCAGGCTTTTGCGGTTGTCGGCGTCGTTGAACCGGGTGACCTTTCCCCCGGTGATGTAGCCCAGGTAGCCCTCCTCGCCGGACTCAAAAGTCTGCACGTTGGTGGTCTGGGTTTTGCGCACCGTCCGGGCGGCGTTGATATAGCCATTCAAGGTGACGGTGACGCCCCAGTTTCTGGCCTGGGGGGCGCAGACCTGGGTCACGGCGTTGAACAGGTTTCCGGGACCGTCGGGAAACGGGCTTGAGGCGTCGTTCATGGCCCCGGTGAAGACCACCGGCTTGTCGCCGGGAAGCGTCAGGTCGAGAAAATACGACCCTTCGGCCATGGTGTCCGTGCCGTGGGTGACCACCACCCCGGCCACCTCGGGCCGGGCCAGGGCCTGCCCCACGGCCCGGCTCAGGCCCGCCCAGCGTTCGGGAGACATCTGGGAGCTGTCGATATTGGAATACGTGACCACCTCGATCTTGGCCACGGCGGCCAGCCCCGGCACGGCGGCCAGCAGGTCGGCCCCGGACACGGCCGGGACCGCGCCGCCGGTTGTGGGATCGGTTTTCTCGGCAATGGTGCCGCCGGTGGTGACCACCACCACCGTGGGCAACCCGGCCGGGGCCTCGGCGGCCACGCCGACTTCCGGGCCTGCGGCGACGAAAAACATGGCCAGAAGAAACGCCGTCAGGATTCGTACGTCCATTTTTCGGGCACTGTGCATGCTCTCTCCCTTGGTACGAGGTTGGACCGCAATCCGTTGAACACGGCCCTGCGGCACGCGATCAGAAACGATAAATAAAACCCAGTCCGCCCTGGATGACGTCTCCGGCCTTGTCCACCATGCGCCGTCCCCAGATGCTTTTGTGGAAGCCGTAGCCCCTGGCCCAGCCGGTCTCCAGCACCAGATCCAGGGCCTGGGTGATGGCGTAGGAATGGTTGAAATAGGCCGACAGCAGGGTTTCGCCCTGGGCCAGGTCGTTGCCCATCTGGACGTAGGCCCCGGGGCCTCCGGTGACTGCCACGGTCTTGCGCAGCCCGGCCGGAGAGCTGGTCCCGGCGGCCACGGTGACCCCGACCAGGGACGTCAGGTCCGGAATCAGGCTGATCTGGTTCAGCCCGAAGGACAGGCCCATGCTCCCCTGGGGATTGACGTCCATGTTGGTGTTGTGCAGCTCCTGGTCGGCGTCGAAGAGGAAGGAGCAGATGGGGCCCCAGGAGGAGTCGATGGACGGCAGCCGCTCGGAGCCGTTGGTCAGGCTGGCGTCCTCTCCGCTCCCCCACCAGCCGAACACCTGGGGCGTCACCCAGGACGATCCGCCGTATTCCAGGGCCGCGTCCACAAACCAGCCCGAGCGCCGGTTGATGGCCCGATCCGTGAACGCCACGTCGCCAAAGGCCACGTCGGCGTACAGCTTAAACGGGGCCAGGGCGTCCACGATCACCGCCGCCCCGGCCCACACCGCCGGATTCTGGTTGTGGGCGAATCCGCCGCCGGACAGGAAGGTTCCGGCGGAGAGCAGGCTGTCGCCCATGCCCCCCAGGGAGGCCCCCCGCCCCAGAACCCCGACCATGCCGAAGGGGCTGATCTTCACCCCGGGCAGGGTCAGGTCCAGCGTGGCGAAAAACAGGTCGAGCTCGTCCCCGGTCTGGGTGGTGGCGGTGTCGAAGGGACCGTTGGTGTCCACCAGCCTCCCGTACCCCAGGGTTCCGGAAAGGGTGTCCGCCACCAGGGGGCCGGACAGGACCACGGCCGCGGTGTCGCTGTTGCCGGAATCCGTGGACAGGACCACGGAGTCGTAAAAAACCGGGGTGTGCGGCATGGACAGGGGTTGATAGCCTGCGGTCAGGCGCAGGTCCGTGTCCGGCAGGGTGAACTGGAGATAGGCCTGATAGGGCTCGATGTCCGGGACCGAGCTGTCCGCCGCCAGGGGGCCCTGGCCCCAGATCTCGTTGTTCAGCCGCAGTCCCAGGCGAAAGGACAGGGCGTCCGAGGCGGGAAGATCGAAATGCAGGCGCAGGCGCTGAAAAAAGACCACAGGGTCTTCGGTCTGCGCGCCTGTGCCGGTCCACCCGGTGAAATTCTGGTTCTGGAAAAAGTTGCCGTGGACCCGGAAATCGCCATAGGCCCGGATATCGGCTGCCCGGCCCAGGGCAACGGCGAAGATCGTCCAGAGCAGGGCCGACGCCAATCCAAACGCCAGTCGGGCCATTGATTCTCCTTCGGGATCTCGGGCAAGGATCGCACGCCCAGGGCGGGCCGGATTGGGACGTCACCAACACATCGAAAATTCAGAAAGCTCGCCGGAACAGGCAAGATGAAGACATCACCATGGATTTGAAGGCGCCCCCCCCCCTGCGCCGTGGCGCAGCAGTCCACCCGGGGCGCGCCGACGCAGCAACGCAAAGACCGCACCATGAGAAAAAGACTAAGCACCTGCGCAGGGATGAAGTCAAGGCGTCCCAGGCCCGCGTCACCGTATCTTCATCTGGACGCGGGCCAGGGACAGGGGATCAGTCGAATCCGCGCCGGTCCACCAGACGCGGCGCATCGTCGGGCAGCCGCTGGCCCGCAGGCAGCACCGTCACCTTGGGCCGCAGCTTGAGCCGGGCCTGGAACGCGGCCGTAAACCGCTCCACGTCCAAGGGACCGCCGGGACCGTCGCAGCAGGCCGTAAATTCGATCGCATCCTTGCCGCCGGGGTTTGCGACCACGATCTGCCAGGCCGTGATGCAAGGGAAGCCTTGGGCCACCTCCGCCGCCTGGGACGGATAGATGAACTGCCCCTTGACCTTGGCCGTGTCGTCCACCCGGCCCAGGATTCCGGCCAGGCGCGGCGACGTGCGGCCGCAGGGGCAGGGGTCCGGGACAAGGCGCGACAGGTCGCCCGTGGCCAGCCGGATGAGCGGATAGGCCGTGGAAAACGGCGTGAACACCACCTCCCCCGTCTCGCCCATGGGCAGGGGCCGCCCCGTGCCGGGCTCGCAGATCTCCACGTATCCCCGGGAGGTGACGTGCATGCCGGACAGTTCCCGGCATTCGTAGGCGATGCAGCCCACGTCCGCCGTGCCGTAGCCCTGGCGGATGGTCATGCCGAAGGCCTCCTGGACCTTTTTGCGCAGGCTTTCGGGCAGCCGCTCGGCGGCCACGAAGGCCGTCCGCAGGCGGAAATCCTTTGTGAGATCCAGGCCGCGGGCCCGGGCCTTGTCGGCGATGACGTCCAGATAGCTGGTCATGCCCACGAACCCGGTGACCGGAAGCTGCGTCAGAAGCTCGATCTGCACGTCGGTGTTGCCGGGACCGGCCGGGATGACCGTACACCCCAGTTCCAGAAGCGGTTCCTCGAGCATGAGCCCGGCCGGGGTCAGATGGTAGCTAAACGTCATCTGCACCAGGTCGCCCGCGGCAAACCCGGCGGCGGCGAAGGCCTCGGCGAAGCCCCAATAGTCCGGGCCGGGCCCCTCGGGGTCGTAGATCGGCCCCGGGGACTGGTAGATGCGCCTAAGCCCCCGGATGCCATGGGGCAACAGGGCATCCAGGCCCGGGCCGCCGCCCTGCAGGGCGGAAAGCTCTTTTTTGCGCAAAACCGGGATACGCGCGAAATCCTCGAAGGTGGCGACGTCGTCCAGGGCAAGCCCCGCCCTCTCCATCCGGTTCCGAAACTCCCGGCATCCGGCAAAGGCCAGGGCCACGATCTCCCGCAGCCGGGCCAGTTTGGCGGCGGCGGCCTCGGCCGGGGATGCGGATTCCAGGGGGCTGTAAAACGGGAATGCGCCTTGCGTGCGGTCCATCTCGTGATCCCTTCTGCCTGTGGGGTGTGATCCCATCCTGGTGGTTTCGCGTCAGGCGGCAAGGCCGCCTTCGTGTCGCGTCCTTCAACTCGGGGCTCGGCAAGACAACACTCTAGAGTGAAAACAGTCGACGCATCGACAAATGATACTGGCGTCCTTGTCCAAGGGCGCAACACTCGATCAGCCAGCGATCAGTCACCTCGCGTGCTGCCTGAATCGGGCCTCATCCTGCGGCAGTGGCGCGCTAGCCCAGCCAGCGTTTCCGGCGTCGGTAGTGTTTGACGTCCCGGTAGCGCCTTTTCTCGCCGCCGCCGCCCATGCCCAGGTAGAACTCCTGCACGTCGGGGTTGCTGGCCAGTTCGGCGCTGGCCCCTTCGAGCACGATGCGGCCGTTTTCCATGATAAATCCCACATCGGCGACGCTTAAGGCGGCCCGGGCGTTCTGCTCCACGAGAAGGATGGTCACGCCCTCGTCGCGGTTGACGCGGCGGATGATGTCGAAGATCTCCTCCACCAGAAGCGGGGCCAGCCCCAGGGACGGTTCATCCAGGAGCAGGAGCCGGGGCCTGGCCATCAGCGCCCGGCCGATGGCCAGCATCTGCTGCTCGCCGCCGGACATGTACCCGGCCAACTGCTGCCGCCGCTCCTTAAGGCGCGGGAAATAGTCGTAGACCCGCTCCACACTGCCCCGAAACTCCCTGGCCGGGCGGGTCACCCCGCCGCAGCGCAGGTTGTCCTCCACGGACATGTCCTCGAAGACCCGGCGGCCCTCCATGACCTGAAACACGCCCAGGCGCACGATTTTTTCCGGAGGCAGGCGGTTGATGGCCTTGCCGTCGTAGAGGATGCGGCCGTCGGTGATCTCCCCGTCCTCCCCGGCCAAAAGCCCGGAGATGGCCTTGAGCGTGGTGGACTTGCCAGCCCCGTTGGCCCCGAGCAGGGCCGTGATCCGGCCCTGCCCGGCGCGCAGCGACAGCCCCTTGAGGGTCAGCACCACGTCGTTGTAGACGACTTCCAGGTTCTCGACGGCAAGCATGTCCACGGCGTTTATTTCCCCAGCCATTCGGCCTTTCTCTCCAGGCTTTCCCTGGCCACTTCCACCATCTTGCCGTCCTCGACCTTGTAGATGAAGACCGCCATGTTGGGGCGGTGGTCGTTGGGGAAGAAGCTGATGGGCGGGGTCAGGCCCATGGGATCGAAGTCGCGCAGGGTCTCCAGGGCCTCCTTGATGGCCGGGCCGGTCAGTTCGCCCTTGGCTGCGGCGATTTTCAGGCCCTCGGCCATGACCAGCATGGAGGCGAAACCCCGGATGTAGTGGGTCATTTTGGGCGTCCCCCCGGTCATCTTCTCGATGGCGGCCATGCCCGGCACGTCCTGACCATAGACCACGGCGGTCTGGAGGGAATAGGTACCGTTGGCCGCGTCCCCGGCCAGCTTCACCAGGCTCTCGTCCACGCCCCAGATGTTGCAGAAAAAGGTGGTGGCGAACCCGAGCTTCTGGGCGTCCTTCATGACGATGGCCGCCGACGGGGTGGTGCCGCCGATCCACACGTAGTCCGGGGCCAGCTTTTGCAGACGCAGGAGCTGGGCCATGGCGTCCATGGCGTTTAAGGCCACGTTCTCGTCGCCCACGATCTCATACCCCAGCTCCTTGGCGTATTCCTTGGCCCCGGCGATGGGGGCCAGTCCGTAGGGATGGTCGGGATAGACAAAGGCCAGCTTGGGGGCCTCGGGCTTTTTCCAGTTGTCCTTGAAATACTTCAGCGCCGCCCGGACCTGGGTGGTGTAGTCGGCGGCCACGAAGAAGTTGTAGGGGGCCTTTTCCGGGTCCGTGAGGTGCGCGGAATAGGAGGCCGACAGGGTGGGAATCTGGTCCTTGCCCACGAACTTGGTCAGGGCCTCGGTGTCCTGGGTGCCCCAGCCCTGCAGGGCCACGATCTTGTCCTGGGAGATGAAGCGCTTGTAGGCGGCCAGGGCCTGCTGGGCGTTGTAGGCGTAGTCCACCTCCACGAGGTTGATCTTCTTCCCGGCGATGCCGCCGTTTTCATTGATATATTTCGCGCCATCCTTGATGCCCTCGGAATAGGGCACGCCCACGGCCGAGGTCGGGCCGGAGAGATCGGACAAAAGCCCGATGGTGATGACGTCTTCAGCAAACGCCGTCGCCGTCAGGGCCAGGACACAGGCCAGGGACCAGGCCAGATATTTCGCCATGCGTTTCACGTCACCCTCCTTGTGTTGAACGGTTGACTCTTCGCCCGGCCGGGGGGCCTAATGGGCGAAGGGATAGAGCTTCCAATAGGCCTTCACCAGCCGCCAGCGGTTGGCCAGGCCCTCGGGTTCGAAAATGAGAAACAGCACCAGCACCAGCCCGAAGACCCCCTCCTTCATGGCCAGAAGCGCGCCGCTTATGTCCGTGAAAAAGGCCCCGGCGTGATGAGCCAGGAAGTTGAGGAACTCCGGCAGGATGGTGATGAACACCGCCCCGAACACCCCGCCCAGCACGCTGCCCAGCCCCCCGATGATGATCATGGCCAGGTAGCTGACCGAAAGCCCGATGCCGAACTGCTCCGGGGTGATGTACATGGTGTAGAAGGCCCACAAGGCCCCGCCCACCCCGGCCAGGAAGGAGCTGATGCCGAAGGCCCGCAGCTTGTAGGCGAAAAGGTCCACGCCCACGATCTCGGCCGAGAGGTGATGGTCCCGGATGGCCACGAAGGCCCGGCCCAGGCGGGTGCGCATGACGTTGCACACGATAAGGACGCACACGCAGGCCACGGCCAGGGTCAGGTAGAACATCTTCACGTCGGAATCGAAGGCGAACCCGAACACCTGGGGCGGGTCCACGGCCATGCCGCTGGAGCCCCCGGTGACCGCGTCCCAGTGCAAAAAGACGTATTCGAGGATGAGCTGGGCGGCCAGGGTGGCGATGGCCAGATAGATGCCTTTCAGGCGCAGGGACGGCAGCCCGAAAAACATGCCCACCGCAGCCGTGACCAGCCCGGCCGCTGGCAGGACGGCCAGAAACGGCAGCCCCAGGCTGGCCAGATAGGCCGCGGCATAGGCCCCCACCCCGAAAAAGGCCCCGTGCCCCAGCGAGATCTGCCCGCAAAAGCCGGTCAGGAGGTTCAGCGACACGGCCCCGATCACGGCGATGTTGATCAGGCACAGGATCGAGACCAGATAGTTGTTCATGGCCAGGGGGGCCAGACACAGGGCCGTCCCGAAAAGCCCCATGGACACCATGAGAAACCGGCTGGGAAAGATGCGGGCCTCGCCCGCGTAGGTTCTGAAAAACAGTCCGCATTGTCCGTGCATGCGCTACACCCGCTCGATTTCCCGGGCCCCGAACAGCCCGTAGGGTTTGATCATGAGAATGACCACCAGGAGAATGAAGGCGGCCACGTCCTTGAATCCGCCAAGGCCCAGAAATTCCTTGGCCGCACCGTCGCAGACATTTTCCAAAACGCCCACGATCAGCCCGCCCAGGGCCGCGCCTAAAAGGCTGTCCAGGCCGCCCAGGATCACGGCCGGGAAGACCTTCAGGCCCAGGTGCCCAAGTTGGGCGTTGATGCCGTTGATGTTGCCCAGGATCACCCCGCCGATGGAGGAGACCATGGCCGCGATGCACCAGGACAGGGCGAAGATGTTTTTGATGCCGATGCCCATGCTGGCGGCGGCCTGCTGGTCGAAGGCCGTGGCCCGCATGCTGATGCCCAGGCGGGAATATTTGAAAAAGGCCGAGAAAATGAGAAACAGGATCACGGACAGGGCAAAGGCCGCCAGATAGACCGGGGCCACGGGCAGCCCGGCGATCATCACCGGCTCCTGGGGCAGAACCGGCGGGAAGACCTGGATCTGGGTGCCCCAGAAAAGCTGCACCAGGGACTTGAGCACGGACGAGAGCCCGATGGTGACCATGACCACGCTGATGATGGGCTCGCCGATCATGGGCCGCAGGATCAGGCGCTCGATGACGATGCCCAGGATGAAGGAAAAGGCCAGGGTCATGAAAAAGGCCACCAGAAACGGCAAGCGGGCCTGGACCGTGAGCGCGAAGCAGATGTAGGCCCCGACCATGACCAGTTCGCCCTGGGCGAAGTTGACCACCTTGGTGGCCTTGTAGATGATGACGAAGCCCAGGGCCACCAGACTGTAGATGCTGCCGACCACCAGCCCTGAAATGAACAACTGCAGATAGTATTCCACGCCCTCTCCCTTCTTCGTGGCGATGACCCCGGGCCGCCCTACGCGGCCGTGCGGTCCTCCACGTCCATGAGCGCCAGTTCCCCGCACATCTCCCGGACGCTGGCGTCCTGGTAGGTGATCTCGGCCCGCAGGTTCATGCGGCACTCCGGGGAATACAGGGCCGTGACCAGGGCCCCGTAGCGTTCGGAGACCACCTTGCGCCGCACCTTGCGGGTGCGCGTGAGCTCCCCGTCGTCGGCGTCGAGCTCCTTGAACAGCAGGACAAAACGCAACACCCGCATCTGGGAGGCGAGGGTTGCGTTGATGGCCGCGATCTCGGCCCTGATCAGGGCGTAAACCTCGGGCTTGGCGGACAGATCCTGGTAGGTGGTGTAGGTCAGGGCCTTGGACTCGGCCCAGCGGCCCACGATCTCGGCGTCGATGCACACGATGGCCGCCAGATGGTCGCGGTCGTGGCCGAAGACCACGGCCTCCCGGATGTAGGGCGAAAACTTGAGCTTGTTCTCCATGAACTGGGGCGAGAACTTGAAACCGCCCTTGAGGGTCATGACGTCCTTGACCCGGTCGATGACCACCAGTCGGCCCTGGTCGTCGAAATAGCCCGCGTCGCCCGAGCGCAGGCGGCCGTCATCGGTCAGGGTCTCGGCCGTGGCCGCCGGGTTTTTATAATAGCCCAAAAACACCGAGGGGCTCCTGGACAGGATCTCGCCGTCCTCGGCGATGGTCAGTTCCGTCTCCGGAATGGGCTGGCCCACGGAGGTGAAGTCCACGGCCCCGTCACGGTGGATGCAGGAGATGCCGGAGATTTCCGTCTGGCCATAGATCTGCTTCAGGTTGACGCCCATGGCGTGGAAAAACCGGAAGGCGTCGGGACCAAGAGCCGCGCCGCCGGTGCTGGCCGAGCGCACGTTGGAAAAGCCCAGGCGGTCCTTTAAGGCCCGAAACAGGCAGAACCAGGCCACGCCGTAGGCCAGGCGCAGGCCAAGGCCGGGCGTTTTCCCGGCGAACCGGACGTCGGCCAGGCGGATGCCCACGGGCAGGAAGAGGTTGTAGAGAAAACGCTTGAGGCGCGTGGTCTCCATGATCTTGACCCGGACCCGGGCGGCCAGGTTCTCCCACACCCGGGGCGGGGAGAAGATGACGTTGGGGCCGATCTCGCGGATGTTGTCCTGCACCGTGTCCGGCTCCTCGGGGAAATTCACGGTGAAGCCGAATAACAGCGCCGAGGCCACGGCCATCATCTGCTCGCCCATCCAGGCCAGGGGCAGAAAGGAGACGAACTCGTCGGACGGACGCCGCTCGTCCACCAGCCCCAGGTTGTGGGCCATGGCCAGGAGGTTTTTATGGGAGAGCATGGCCAGCTTGGGCCGACCGGTGGTGCCGGAGGTGGTGGCGATCAGGGCCGGATCGTCCGGGGACAGGGCCGCCACCCAGTCGGGGAACTGCCCGGCCAGATCACGTCCCGACTCACGCACGGCCTCGAAGCTCACAAGGCCCGGCTCGTCCACCCCGGCCAGCCCCTTGGGGTCGTGGAAGACGATGTGCGCCAACTGCGGCAGTCCCTGGCGCAGGGACAGCATCTTGTCCACCTGTTCCTGGTCCTCGGCCACCACCAGCCGGGCCTCGGACAATTCCAGGATGTAGGCGATCTCATCGGCCGGGGCGTCCTGGTACAGCCCCAGGGCCATGCCGCCCAGGGCCTGGATGGCCAGTTCCGCGAACAGCCATTCGGGGCGGTTGTCGCCGATGAGGATGACGATGTCGCCCGGGCCGAACCCCAGTTTTTTCAACCCCCCGGCGAACTCGGCAGCGGCGGTGAGGTAGTCGTCCCAGGAAAAACGCTGCCACACGCCCCACTGCTTCTCCCGCAGGGCGGTCTTTTTCCCATGGGCCCGGGCCTTTTTGCACAGCAGGCCGGGAAGCGTGTCGAGATACGGTTTTGGGGCCTCGCCCATGTCGCCATCCACGATGTTTCGGGTTCGATGTTCAAAAAATGGCCCCTAGCGACCGAGAAACACCCCGTCGTCGCCGCCCAGGTAGGAGGCCGCCACGTCCGCGTCAGCCATGACCGCCCAAACCCAAAAATACGTCAGTATTTTTGAAAAAACGTCATTTCAAATGAGTACCGCTCTCAACCATCCCCGCCGGTCCCGCCCAACGCCTGCTACCGGCCGAGAAACACCCCGTCGTCGCCGCCCAGATAGGCAGCCACCACGTCCGCGTCAGCCATAACCTCCTGTGGCGACCCCTCGGCCAGCACCCGGCCGAAATCCAGCACCACCACCTTGTCCGAAATATCCATGACCACCCCCATGTCGTGCTCCACCAAAAGCACGCTCATGCCCCACTCCTCGTTGATGTCCAGGATGTAGCGGGCCATGTCCTCGGTCTCTTCCAGGTTCATGCCGGCCATGGGCTCGTCGAGAAGGATGAGGTCGGATTCGGCGGCCAGGGCCCGGCCCAGTTCCACGCGCTTTTGCACGCCGTAGGGCAGCTTTCCGGCCGCCTGATGGCGGTAGGGCGACAGCCCCAGGAAATCGATGACATCCTCCACCCGGCGGCGGTGGGCGTCCTCGGCCCGGCGGGCCCGGCCCAGGTAGAGGATGGAGGCCAGGATGCCGTAGTCCATGCGGGCGTGGCGGCCGACCATGAGATTGTCCAGGACCGACAGGCCCCGGAACAGGGCGATGTTTTGGAAGGTGCGCGACAGCCCGAGCTTTGTCCGGGCATGGGAGGGCACGGCCAAAAGGTCGGCCCCGCCCAGGCTGATGGACCCGGAATCGGGCACGTAGCGGCCGCTTATGCAGTTGAGCATGCTGGTCTTGCCCGCGCCGTTGGGGCCGATAAGCGAGACGATGTCCCCCTTCTCCACGGAAAAGCCCACGCCGGTCAGGGCCGCCAGCCCCCGGAAGGTCAGGGTCACATCGGTGACGTCGAGAAAGGCCATCAGATCATCCACTCGCTTTCAAAATCCGCAGCGGACACCAGGCGGTATCCCTTGTGCTCGATGGCCCCGGCCACCAGGCAGGGGTCGTCCACGGCCAGCCGGATGACCACCATGCGGCGGTTTTCATGATAAAACGTGCCGGTGGCGATGATGCTCACCCCCAGATCCTTGATGATGCCCGAGACCTCGTGCAGCACGCCGGGCCGGTCCTCGACCTCGAAGACGATGCGCGAGCCGCCCTGCTTGAGCCCCATCTCCTCCACAAGCACGTCGAGCATGACCGAGCGGTTGATGTAGCCCACAAGCTTGCCCTGCTCGTTGACCACGGCCAGCCCGGCCAGGTTCTTCTGATGCATGATCTCGGCGGCCTGCTCGATCTCCATCTCCGGATGCACGGTGGTGATGTCCTTGCGCATGATCTTTTTCACCGTGAGCTTGGACAGAAGGTACAGGGCCTCGTGCTTGTCCAGGGTGGTCATGATGGAGGGCAGGGCCAGGGCGATGTCCTCCTTGCGCACGTATCCCACCAGATCCTTGTTTTCATCCACCACAAGAAGCATCCACAGTTCGCTCCCCTTCAGCAGTTTGTCTGCGTCAAGGACCGGGGTTTGCGGCGTGACCTTCTTGAAGTCTTTGAGCATCTTGAGGCCTACGTACATCAGCATTCCTCCATGTCGGCGGGAAAACACGAAAAGGGCGAAAATGGCCAGCCACGCGGCGACGATCGGGCTCACATACCGCAAGTCGTTTCCCATGCACAAGCATTTCTTGAATAACCGCTCCTTTGGGGGCTGGTTTTCACCCTTGCAGTATATTCTCAAAAATATAGCACATTGGAGGTCATGGCCTGGCAAGGACCACGCGCCGCATGTCCGGCGTCCGCCGCCTCCGCCGCAGGCCCGTTCCAACCGTCGGCGGATTCAACCATCCGGCCCGGGAGACGGCGCAGAGCCATGATCGTGCCGCACAATGCCCCGGGTCGTCGCCCTGCCCCGCACCACGTCCGAAAGCCGCCTTGCCGTATTGCGTCCCCAGAAGGACGGCCCCCATGCGACATGGCGTCATGTGTTTCAATCCGCCTGCTCCCGGACGCCGCGCAGACCCGAGCCCTTCCCGGCCGCTTCCCGCAACTGCCGTTCCTGAAGCACCACGGGCACGATGAAAAGGACATAGGGGATAAACACCATGGCGGCGTGGACCAGTCCCGGCCCGAACAGCCCCGGCGGGCCGTAGGGGGTGTCCGTGGCCGCCAGGATGACGGCATAGATGCCAAGGGCCCCTGTGCCCCGGTACAGGAGACGGCAACCCGCCGCGTCAAGCCATGCCCGGCCGTAGGCCAGGTCGAAGGCCGCGCGCAGGCACAGGCCGAACAGGACGATGTCCCCGATGTTTTTCACCAGGGCCTGGGCGGTGGGAACGGCCAGGATCCCGATCCCGGCGTTGGCCAGGGTGGGCAGGTACAGGACAATCAGGAGATAAAAGAAGGATTTCATGGCGGCTCCGTCAACCGGCGTTGAGGTGAAACATGTCCTTGAGAAAGGACTGCATGGTCCCGATGACCCCGAAGGCGTCGCGCAGGGTTCCCTTGTCCATGTCCGAAAGGGCCCGGGGATCGATGTGGGTGTCCGGGGGGAGGCCGCGCTCCACCTGGGAAAGCTGGTGGGCGAGCTTGACCGAAAGCAAAAACTCGAAGGCCTGGGCCACCTCCCGGCCCAGGTTGGCGGGGATGTGCCCCAGCCTGGCCAGGGTCTCCACCCGCTCCAGGGTGCCCGTCTCCACCACGCCGTGGGCCAGGGCCATGACCCGGGCGAAGTCCTGAAACGGCACCAGCCCGCGTTTTTTTAAGTCCAGCGTCTGCTTGTGCTGGCCGCTTCTCTCCACGGCAAAGCCGCGAAAAAGCGTCAGGGGAGCCCGGGTGACCTGGCAGTCCGCCGCCAGAAAACGCAGGAAGATGCCGCTTGCCGCCGCCCGGCGGGCGACATGGGCGCGCAGGTCGTCGGCGAGTTCCACGCGCCCGGCCACGCCGCGAAAATCGAAGAAGATGGTGGAATGCAAGACCTCCAGGGGCTCGGGCACGGCGATCCAGTCCTCGAAGGTGGCCTTCCAGGCGGCCAGGCTTTTGCGCCAGGCCGGGTTCACGGCCATCATGTTCCCCTTGCAGCGGGGGAAACCGGCCTTCTCCAGATGGCCCACCACGCGCTCGGCCAGGGCCTGGAAAAAGACCTCCGCCGCGCGGCGCACGGGTTCGTCGGGACTGTCGGCATAGACCAGGGCGTTGTCCTGGTCCGTGGCGAAGGTCTGCTCCCGGCGGCCCTCGCTGCCCATGGAGATCCAGCAATAGGCCGTGGGCGGCGGGCCGATCTCCCGATGCACCAGTTCGATGATCTTGTGCAGGATGTGGTCGTTGACCACGGTGATCAGGCGGGTGATGTGCCCGGCCCGGGCCCCGTTGTCCAAAAGCGCCCGGATCACCCGGGGGGTCTTGGCCAGCAGGGGATAGAGCCCGGCGAAATCCCGCTGGGACTGGATCTCCCGAAAAAGAGACAGGGGCGAGACGCTGTGCAAAAGCAGGATGTCGTGGGCCGTGACCACGCCGGTCACCCCGCCTGGACCGGTCACGGCCAGATGATGGACCTTGTGGGCCATCATCTTGAGCAGGGCGTCGAAACAGGCCTCGCTTGCGGCGATTTCCGCCACCGGGCTGGACATGACGGTCTTGACCCCGGATTCCAGATCCCGGCCCAGGGCCACGGCCTTGCGCAGATCCGTGTCGGTGACGATGCCCAGGACGCCCCCCGGGCTCTGGCTCACCAGCAGGGAGCCCACGCCCTCCTTGAGCATGATCCGGGCTGCGTCCCGGATGGGCAGGCCCGGTTCCGCCACGATGGGCGGGCGCGACACCAGATCGCCCACGCGCCTGGCGAACAGGGACAGGTCCGGGCTTTCGGCGGCCCTGCGCCGCCTGGGGGCCTCGGGGTCGCACGTGGCCGCCCCGCCGCCCGGCGGGTCGTCATGGGGCCGTTCGTTCTGTCGGCCCCCGGGGGGGAGGATGTCCTTTTCCGCCATAACGCCTGATAGCCTTTTTTTCAAAACCGGGGAAGCCGGACCGGAAAATGTGCGGCCGGTGGTGACCGGGGCCGCGCCGGTGTGTGCTCCAGTCCCGGGCCGGGGCCGTGGGCCTCCTGTCCGGGCGGAAACCCGCGGGGCGGGAGGGTCTGGCCCCTTCCCTCCCCGCATGGTTCCGTTTCTTTCGATATCGGGCTGCGCCGTTAGTGCGCCGCAGCGGCCTGGCCCGCGCCCCTGGGCACGCGCACGTTTTCCACCAGATCCTGGATGTGGGCCGGAGGCGGCGGGGTCATCATGGTCACCGCGACAGTGGCGATGAAGTTGATGACCATGCCCACGGAGCCGATGCCCTCGGGGCTGATGCCCAGAAACCAGGGGGCCATGCCCATGAACTTGGTCTGGATGATGTAGAGCAGGGTGAATCCCATGCCCGCGATCATCCCGGCGATGGCCCCTTCCCGGCTGGTGCGCTTCCAGAAGATGCCCAGCACGATGATCGGGAAAAAGGACGACGAGGCCAGCCCGAAGGCCAGGGCCACCACCTGGGCCACGAATCCCGGCGGGTTGATGCCGAAATACCCGGCCACGCACACGGCCACGCCGATCATGATCCGGCCCAGCAGAAGCTGCGTCTTCTCCGAGGCCTGGGGGTTGATGATCCGGAAGTACAGGTCATGGGAGATGCTCGAGGAGATGACCAAAAGCAGTCCCGAGGCCGTGGACAGGGCTGCGGCCAGGCCGCCCGCCGCCACCAGGGCCACGACCCAGGCCGGGAGCTTGGCGATTTCGGGGTTGGCCAGCACCATGATGTCGTTGTCCACGTACAGTTCGTTCTTGTTGGTCGTGGGCTCGTTTTTGATCAGCGGCTGGCCGTACTGGCCGGTCTGGCCGGAGAAGGCCAGCTTGCCGGTGAAGGCCGGGCCGTAGCTGTAGTTGATGACGCCGTCGCCGTTCTTGTCGACCCAGGCGATGAGCCCGGTTTTTTGCCAGTTGGTGAACCAGGTCGGGGCCTGGGTGTAGGCCACGCCGTTTAACGAATCGATCATGTTGTAGCGGGCGAAGGCGGCCACGGCCGGGGCGGTGGTATAGAGGATGGAGATGAAAAGCAGGGCGTAGAAGGCCGAGAGGCGGGCGGCGCGCACGCTTGGCACGGTGTAGAAGCGCACGATCACGTGGGGCAGGCCCGCCGTGCCCACCATCAGGCACATGGTGATGGCCAAAACGTCGAGCATGGACTTGGCCCCTGGCCCGGTGAACCCTGTGGTGTAGGCCGCAAACCCCAGATCCGTGCCGATGTTGTCAAGCGCGGTGAGCAAAAACTGTCCGGCGTACTTGCCCTCGACGATGGTCCCGCCCAGGCCGAGCTGCGGGATGGGGTTGCCGGTGATTTTTAAGGAGATGGCCACGGCCGGGACCAGGAAGGCGAAGATGAGCACGCCGTACTGGGCCACCTGGGTCCAGGTGATGCCCTTCATGCCGCCAAGCGCGGCATAGAAGAACACGATGGCCATGCCGATGTACACGCCGGTGTTCACGTCCACTTCCAGAAAGCGCGAGAACACGATGCCCACGCCGCGCATCTGCCCGGCCACGTAGGTCAGGGAGACGAAGATGGCGCAGATAAGGGCCACCGTGCGGGCGGTTTTGGAATAATAGCGGTCGCCCACGAAGTCCGGCACCGTGAACTTGCCGAACTTGCGCAGGTACGGGGCCAGAAGCAGGGCCAAAAGCACGTACCCGCCGGTCCAGCCCATGAGGTACATGCACCCGGCGTAGCCCAGAAACGAAATCAGGCCGGACATGGAAATAAACGACGCCGCGCTCATCCAGTCCGCGCCGGTGGCCATGCCGTTGGCCAGGGGCGGCACGTTGCCGCCGGCCACGTAGAATCCCTTGGTGTCCTTCACCCGGCTCATCCAGGCGATGCTCAGATACAGGGAGAAGGACAACCCCACGATGATGTAGGTCCAGGTCATGATCGACATATGCGTCTCCTTTGGGCGGCGCGGGTTATTCGTGGACGTCGAATTCCTTGTCCAGCCGGTCCATGAGCAGGAAGTACGCCAGGATCAGGACCACGAAGACGTACATGGATCCCTGCTGGGCGAACCAGAACCCCAGGGGGAAGCCGCCGAAGTGGATGGCGTTGAGCTGGTTGACGAAAAAAATGCTCAAAACGTATCCGGCTACGAACCAGATGCTCAGAAGCACTACCATGTATCTGAGGTTGCGCTGCCAGTAGCGACGCATCTTGGCGTCGTTGTCGGCCTTGGCGGTGTCGCCCGACGGGGCTGCGTGCTGCATGTGTCCGTTGGTTGCCATGGGATGCCTCCTTCGCATGTTTCGGATCTTTCAGGAGAAGGACTCGCAGGCCGGCGCGGCCCATGCGTCTTCCTGGAGGCCACCATGAAGCGGCCCGCGCGCCGGGGCATCTTTTTTTCGACAAGCGGCGCAAACGGGACCGGCAACGGGAACCCCAAGGAGGTATGGCCCCGGACATGCCGGTCGCCCGCTTACGGCCGTTTTTCCGCCGTTTGCGGCATGGCGCGCCCGGGATCACGGCCGTTTGCCGCCCATGATCGGCGACGGATCGGCAAATGGCGGAATTTCCCGGATCAACGGGGCGTCCCCGGGGAGGGGAAAACGGGCCCGTGCCCAGGGCAGAGGGAGAAAAAAACGCCCGCAGTCCAGAGAAGCAGGCGAAAAAAACGCCACCCCCGATCCGGCCGAATCCTGGAAAAACAACGACAACACATCGAAAGCACATATTATTTATGACAGGAACAAAACATGCATTCTGTAATCAGAGGGGACAGTACGCCGCATTCCGCCCGGCCTGATGCCGGAGGCCTGCGGGCCTGCGCCACATGCCGTTTGCGGGCGGCGGGCACAGGGGCAGGATGGTCGCCGGATTCCCGGCCGTGACACAACCTGGAGGATTCCATGGAAAAGATTCTGATCGTCGGCTGCCAGAAGGCCATGGGCGACGTGTGCATCGGGTGTTCGCGCTGTCTGGTGGCCTTCAACCGGCGGCTGGGGCTGTTTTCGGGGTACAAGGAGGCCGAGGTCATCGGCCTTCTGAGCTGCGGCGGCTGTCCCGGGGCGGTGATCGTCACCCGCCTGGCCCAGGTCAAGCTGTGGAACGCCCCCATGGGCGAAAAGCCCACGGTGGTGCATATTGCGCCCTGTATCGGCGACCACTGTCCCTACGCGGACGACATCATGACCAAAATCCAGGTCAAAAGCGGCATTCCCGTGGTCCTGGGCGCGCATCCCTTCGCCCCGGCGGACATCTTCCGGTAGCCTGCGCCGCCATGACCGCGACACCCATCCTTCACGACCGCCTGCCCGAACACGCTACGGGCCTGTGTCTCGCTGTTTTGGCGGACAACGCGGCCCGGCCCGGTTTTTGCGCCGAACACGGCCTGAGCCTGGGCATCGTGCTGCCGGACGGCGGCCTGTGGCTGTGGGACACCGGCCAGGGCGGGCTGTTCCTTGAAAACGCCAGGCGGCTGGGGCTTTCGCCGGAGACGGCCAGGGGCGTGGCCTTGAGCCACGGGCACTACGATCATGCCGGGGGGCTGGAACACCTGCTGCGCCGCCCCGGCTTCAAAGGCGAAATCGTGGCCCATCCGGCCTTCGCCATTCCGCATTACCGGCGGGCCGCCTCGGCGTTCGCCTGCGACATCGGCTGCCGCTGCCCGGGGCGTCTCCTGAAGGGCCGCCTGCGCCTGGTCCACGCCCCGACCCGGATCGATTCCGGCCTGCACCTCCTCACGGCCATCCCGCGCCAGCGCGGCAACAGGCAGGCCACGGACGGCATGTTCCTGGACGCAGGCGGCCAATGGCCGGACATCATCCCGGACGACGCCTGCCTGGTCCACAGGCAGGGCGACACCCTCACGGTCATCCTCGGATGCTGCCACAGCGGCGTCGCCAACACCCTGGACGCGGTGCGCGACCATTTCGGGAATGGCGTGATCGGCCTGGTCCTGGGCGGCCTGCATCTGGCCGGGGAGACGCACGAGACGATCCGCGAGGCCATCGCCGCCCTCGTCCGGCACGGGGTGCAAAGCGTGGGCCCCGGGCACTGCACCGGGGAAACGGCCACGGCCCTTTTGCGCGGACATTTTCCCGGCCCGGTCATCCCCCTGGCCGCCGGGATGGTCATTGAACCCGGAGGAAACGCCCCATGACCAAGAGTGGACGCGGCAGAGGCCGGGGGGGCGGCCGGGGCATGGGCGTCGGCTGCGGCGCCTGTCTGCGGGCCTGCCCCGCCGGGGCCGTCTCCCTCCTGCGCGATCCGCCCGCCTGACGCCCCGGACCGGAGGGACCGCCCCGCCCTCCGGCCTTGCCAGGGGCCTTTCCCGCAAGCGCCTCCCCCGTCTCCCCGGCCGTCACCCCCTGTCCCGGGCCGCACCTCCCTCCCTCGGAACTCCCGCCGACGCGCCTCCCCTCACGCCCAAGGCCTCACGCCCAACGCCGCACACCCCGGCCTCTTTCTGAAAATCGTGACGCCATCACGCATCCCATGCCGCTTTCCATCATCCGCCACGAGATCCTTCCTTTTATCCGTCAGGCGCTTTGACAAAAAACTGCCCGTGTCGTAAATTGATCGTGTTACTCAGATGCACATTGTATATCACTATCACCGACACATTCCCGAGGTATGCCCCATGAAATGCGCCCCCCTTGCACCGGCTCTGGTCCTGGCCTGCCTGATCGGCCTTTTTTCCATCCCGGCGAGCGCCGCCGACACCCGCCCCGTCACCGACTCCCTGGGCCGCACCGTGCAGGTTCCGACCAAGGTCGACCGGCTCATCTGCTCCGGCTCCGGCTGCCTGCGGCTTCTGACCTACCTCCAGGCCAAGGATATGGCCGTGGCCGTGGACGACATCGAGACCAGGCGCTCGGGCTTCGACGCCCGCCCCTACGCCCTGGCCAATCCCCAGTTCAAGACCATGCCGATTTTCGGCGAGTTTCGCGGCCACGACAACCCCGAGCTCATCGCGGCCTTGACCCCCGCCCCCCAGGTCATCCTCAAGACCTACGGCGCCATGGGCCACGATCCCCAGGCCCTGCAGGACAAGACCGGCCTCCCGGTGGTGGTCATGGACTACGGCGACCTGGGCAAGAACAAGGCCGCCCTCTACGCCGCCCTGCGCATGATGGGCGACATCACGGGCAAAAAGGACCGGGCCGAAGCGGTCATCGCCTTTTTCGACAAAACCGAGGCCGACCTCATGGGCAGGACAAAAGGCATCCCCGAGGCCGGGCGCAAGACCTGCTTCGTGGGCGGCATCGCCAAAAAGGGACCGCACGGGCTTCTGTCCACGGAACCCAGTTACCAGCCCTTCGAGCTGGCCGGATGCCAAAACGTGGCCCGGGAGGCCGGGGAAAACCTGGACCACGCCGTGGTGGCCAAGGAAAAGCTTGTGGTCTGGAACCCGGAGTTTCTGTTTATTGACCTGGCCACGGCCCAGATGGGCGAAAGCGCCGGGGGCCTGTACGAAATCAGGACCGACCCGGTCTACGACGGCCTGTCCGCCAAGGCCTCGGGCAAGGTTTACGGCCTTTTGCCCTACAACTGGTATTCCATCAATTTCGGCTCCATCCTGGCCGACGCCTATTTCATCGGCAAGACCGTCAATCCGGACGCATTCGCCGATGTGGACCCGGCGGCCAAGGCCGACGAGATCTATACCTTCCTGGTGGGCAAGCCGGTCTTTTCCCAGATGACCGGGGCCTTCGGGAACATGGCCTTCAAACCCCTGCCCCTGAAGTAGCGGGGCGGGACCATGCATTTCGGAGAGGGCCGGATTCCCGAGGCCTATCTGGCCCATGTGGGCCGCAAACGGCTCATCGTGTGTCTGTCCTGCGTGATCCTGGCCGTACTTTTCGTGGCCTCGGTGTCGCTTGGGCCGGTCAACGTGCCGCCCCTAGACGTCCTGGCGGCCTTTCTGGGCAAGGCGGCAAGCCCCCGGGACCAGATCATCGTCCTGTCCATCCGGCTGCCCCAGTCCCTGGCCGCCGCGCTTTCGGGCATGGCCCTGTCCGCGGCCGGGGCGGCCATGCAGTCCATCCTGCGCAACCCCCTGGGGTCGCCGTTCACCCTGGGCATCTCCCATGCGGCGGCCTTCGGCGCGGCCTTTTCGGTCATCATCCTGGGCAGCGGGCTGATGACCAGCAGCCAGGAGGGGGCGGTCACCATCCTCAATCCCTACCTGACCACGGGCATGGCCTTTGCCTTCTGTCTGGTGGCGGCGCTGATCGTGGTCGGCGTCTCCCGCCTGCGCGGGGCCAGCCCCGAGGTCATGGTCTTAACCGGCGTGGCCCTGGGCGCGCTTTTCACGGCCGGGACCATGTTTTTGCAGTATTTCGCCGACGACCGGCAACTGGCGGCCATGGTTTTCTGGACCTTCGGGGACGTGGCCCGGGCCAAGTGGAACACCCTGGCCTTTATGGCCGTGGTGTCCTTGCCGGTGATCGGCTTTTTCTACCTGAACCGGCTGAACTTAAACGCCATCGACGCCGGGGACGAGACCGCCCGGGGCCTCGGGGTGCGGGTCGAGCGGCTGCGCCTGGTGGGGATGCTCCTGGCCTCGCTCTTAACGGCCACGGTGGTGGCCTTTTTGGGGGTCATCGGCTTCGTGGGGCTGGTGTGTCCGCATCTGGCCCGGTGGGCCGTGGGCGACGACCACCGGTTTCTCCTGCCCCTGTCCTGCATTCTGGGCGCGGTGCTGCTGGTGGCCTCGGACACGGCGGCCCGGCTGGTCATCGCCCCGAGCGTTCTGCCGGTGTCGGTGCTCACGGCCTTTCTGGGAGCGCCCACCTTCATCGCCCTGCTTCTCGGGAGGCGGAAGAAATGAAACTCTGCGCCAGGGACTTGGATGTCGGCTACCGGGACCGTCTGGTGCTCTCCCAGGTGGCCTTCGAGCTTGAGCCAGGGGAGATCCTGGCCGTTTTGGGGCCAAACGGCGTGGGCAAGACCACGCTTTTACGAACCCTAAACGCCATGCTCCCGGCCCGGGGCGGCGCGGTCCTGGTGGAGGACGCGGACATTTTGCAGATGTCCGCCCGGCAGATCGCCCAGACCATGGGCTATGTGCCCCAACGCTCCGAGGCCGGACGTCTCACGGCGTTTGACGCCATCCTGCTGGGGCGCGTGCCGCACCTGCATTTTGCCGTGCGCCAGGAGGATCTGCGGGTGGTGGATGCGGCCATCCGCCGCCTGGGGCTTGAGGAACTGGCCCTGCGCAACCTGGACCGCATGAGCGGCGGCGAGCTCCAGAAGGTGTGCATCGCCCGGGCCCTGGTGCAGGAGCCCTCGGTGCTGCTTTTAGACGAACCCACCAGCAGCCTGGATCTCAAAAACCAGATGGAGATTTTAAATCTCGTGCGCGAGGTGGCCCAAGGCCACGGGGTGGGCGTGGTCATGACCATGCACGACCTGTCGGCGGCGCTGCGCTTCGCGAATCGGTTCCTGTTTCTGAAAAAAGGCCGGGTATTGTCCGTGTGCGACCGGGAGGGCCTGTCGTCCGAGGTCATCGGCGAGGTCTACGGCGTGCCCGTGTGCATTGAATGGATCAGGGGATGTCCGGTGGTCATCCCGGAAAACTGACGCGCTGCGGCGCGGGAGGATACAGATCATGGGCTGCACGCTTTCCAAGGAGCAACTGAATGCCGCCGTGGCCTTCCACGGCCATGAATGCCCGGGCCTGACCATCGGGCTGCGGGCCGCGGAACTGTGCCTGCGCGAGTTCGGGCACAACGACCAAACCCCCCTTTTGGCCGTGGTGGAGACCGACATGTGCGGCGTGGACGCCATCCAGGCGCTTACGGGCTGCACCTACGGCAAGGGCAACCTCATCCACCGCGACCTGGGCAAGATGGCCTTTTCCTTCTACCGCAAGACGGACGGTTCAAGCTTCCGGGCCGTGCTGCGTCCGGAGTCCCATGGCGAGGCCGGGAATCTGGCCCGCTCGCTCATGAAGACGGTGTTTTCCGGTCAGGCCACCGAGGAGCAAAAACGGCTCTCCGCCGAGATGCGGGAGAAATACCGCCAGCACCTGCTGTCGCTTGACCTGGCCGAGGTCTTCACCATCGGCGACGCGCCGCCCATGCCGCGCGGGGCGTCCATCCTGGACAGCCTGGAATGCGAACACTGCGGCGAATCGACCATGGAGTCGCGCACCCGGCGCTTTGGCGGCAAGACCCTGTGCATCCCCTGCTTTGCGGCCGTGGAGCAGAAGATTTAGCCGACTGAGTAACCCATTTATGCCAGGACGCACTTGACAAATAGGCCGCTCAATAAACATGAATCATATTTTTCAATTATTTCCAAATCGAAACAACGTCTTTGCGACTCAACTTAACAACACAAGGCAGTTCGCCATGATCTCAATGAGTGATGATGAATTTGATCATTTTTTGGAATTGCTGAATGCGCTTGAGGGATATTCTGGCGCATGGAACCAAACCACCGCAAAAAAAGAACACATTGATCAATTCGACGAAAAAATTAACCAAGGCGACATCTATTACAAACGCCAATACGGAAATTCTAATAGCCAAGTATATAAATTATCGCATCAATCAATGGAAAAAATTCTTATAATACTATTTCATGGTTCTTTACAGCTTCGACAGGTTGGCGAACATTTTTTCAAAATAGAGCAAAAAAAAACCTTGTCTCTTTTCAAAAACAAACTCTGAGGACTTAGCTTCGTTCATATTCCCACGCCTTGCCCGCCAGCCTGAAAGCGTCTATCCTTTCCAAGGGCCGTACCCTCCACGCCCCGAAAGGAACCCTGCATGGCCGCGTCCGCCGAAAAGAAACAATACCTGACCTTCGCCCTGGGCGAGGAGCTCTTCGCCCTGGAGTCCTCCCTGGTCCTGGAGGTCCTGGAGGTTCCGGCCATCACCCGCATCCCCCGCGTCCCGGACCACCTGCTCGGGGTCATCAACCTGCGCGGCAACGCCGCCTCCATCGTGGACCTGCGCCGCAAGTTCGGCATGTCCCCCACGCAATGCACCCGCGATACCTGCGTCATCGTGGTGGAGCGGGATTTCGAGGGCGAACGCCAGCCCGTGGGCCTTCTGGCCGACTCGGTGCGCGAGGTGCTGGAGATTTCCCCGGACAGCGTGCTGGACCCGCCGGACATGGGCCTGTCCGTGGACGCCAGGTATCTGTGCGGCGTGGCCCGGCAGGGCGACGACTTCGTGCTCCTGCTCGACGCCGACCGCCTGCTCTGCCTGGCGGAACTGGCCGCCCGGGACAACGCGCAGTAAGGCCGCGTCCGCCGCATCCCGGCCTGCGTCTGCCGCAGCGGCCTGTGCACCCTTTTTTTTCTTCAATAAATACCGGCATGTCCTTTCTGGGACAAGGCCGGAGGCGGCCGCATATTCCCGCCCGCAAAGATTCTTGTTGCGCTTTCCCAAAAAAAACGTACGTTCACCCGGCTATCCGTCCGGGCGGTTCGCCGCGCCGGGCAACATACAGTAGAAGGAGCATTTCTTTATGTCCCAGGAAGGAACGGTCAAGTGGTTCAACGAGAAGAAGGGTTTCGGATTCATCGAGCAAAACGGCGGGGATGACGTGTTCGTGCATTTCTCGGCTATTTCCGGCAATGGCTTCAAGACGCTGCACGAAGGCGACCGGGTCAGCTTCGAGGTCGTCTCCGGCGACAAAGGGGTCAAGGCGGCCAACGTGACCGTGCTGTAACTGATCCCGTCCCCTACGCTTTTCAAAGCCCCTGCCGCGCGGGGGCTTTTTTTATTGCCGCGCCCCCCATGCCCCGCCTGGAGGGCTCCCTGCCTCTCCCCGGCCACGGCGGGCGGAGAGGCCGCCGCCCCTGGCGCGCAAGGATTGTCTTTTTTCCCCCGCGGCAGGCCTTAACCGCCGCACACCACCTGGTGGTGGGTGACGAAAAGGTCCGGATCGAGATCATAGGCCGCATCGTCGCCGTGCAGCCAGGCCCGGTCCATGTCGTCCCCGGCGAAGGCCCGGATGGCCTCGAAGGATTCCCAGTACGAGATCATCACGAAGTGGCTCACGCCCCCCCTGTCCCGGCGCAGGACCGTGACCCCTGCGCTGCCCGGGGTCTTGTCCACCTCGGCCACGCCCGTGGCCCGCAGGTGGGTCTCGAAGGCGTCGGCCTTGTCCCTGGGGGTGCGGCAGGTCCAGACCCTGGCGATCATGGCGTCTCCATGGCATAAGGTGTCGGCGGTGTCGGGGCGACGGCAGTCCGCCTCGGGGTCCGGCCAGGGGTCACAGGCGGATCATGGGCGGATCGTGGGCGGGAAGTCCACAACAAAGACGCTCCCCCGGCCGGGGTGCGACTCGGCCCGGATGCGGCCGCCGTAATGCTCGATGATATTTTTGCAGATGGCCAGCCCAAGGCCGGTGCCTTCGGTCTTGGCGCTTTCGCGATGCATGTTCTGGCCCTGGTAGAACTTCTGGAAGATCCGGTCCAGATCCTCCCCGGCCACGCCCGGCCCGCTGTCCTCGACCCGAATCCCCAGTCCGCCGTCCGGCCGCCCTTCGGCCACGAGCCGGACGAACCCCGTCTCCGTGAACTTTACCGCGTTGGACAGCAGGTTGAGCACGACCTGGCGCAGCCTGTCGCGATCCGCCACGACCTGTCCCGCGTCCGGGGCGACCCGCAGGGAAAAGCGCACCTTGGGCTTGGCGGCGAAGGCCCCCTGCATGGCCGTGGCCGCAGCTTGCAGTTCCTGGGCCACATCGAGCCGGGCGTCGCGCCACTCCATCCTGCCGGCCTCGATCTTGTTGAGATCCAAAAGATCGTTGATCAGCCGCGTCAGGCGTTCGCCCTCCTGCTCGATGATGGCCAGATTGTTCTCGATGATGGCCGCCTTTTTGCCGAGCGTCCCGTCTGAGGCGGCCAGGGAGGCGAAATGCCGCAGAAAGGTGCGCCGGGCCAGCTTGGCGAAGCCCAGGACCGAGGTCAGGGGCGTGCGCAGCTCGTGGGAGGCCGAGGACAGGAAGGCGGCCCGCTGCCGGTCCAGCTCCAGCAGGCGTTCGTTGGCCTGGCGCAGGGCCAGGGTACGCGCCGCCACCTGGATTTCCAGGGTGTCCCGGGCCTGGCGCAGGGCCTCCTCGGCCTGTTTGCGCTCGGTCACATCCACCAGGAAGCCGTCATAGGACACCACGCTCCCGGCATCGTCCCTGACCGCCCGCGAGGTCATGGAGGCCCAGAATTCGCTGCCGTCCCGACGCCTGAGCCTGGCTTCGAAATCCCGCACCGAACCGTGCCGGGCCAGCATGTCCTTGTAACGGTCGCGCTCGGCCGGTTCCGCATACATCTGGTTCGCGATGTCCGTGACCCCCTGGATCATGGCCTCGGGAGACTCGTACCCGGCGATGGCCGCATAGCTCGGGTTGACCACCAAAAACCGCCCCCCGGGCGTGGAGCGGAAGATGGCCACCGGCGCGCTCTCGAAGATGTCCCGATAGCGGGCCTCGGCCTGGCGCAGGGCCTGTTCGGCGTTTTTGCGGTCCGTGATGTCGCTTACCATGACCAGTTCGGCGGATCGGCCGTTCCACTCGAAGATCACCACCGAGATCATGCCCCAGACATGGCCGCCCCCGGCGTGCAGGATGCGGAAGTCGTAGACGGACGGTTCCGGCCGTCCCCTCAGGCGGTTTTCATGGCGCCGGGCCACCGTCTCCCGGTCGTCGGGATGGATGAATGCGACAAAGGGCCGCGACAGGAGCCTGTCCGCAGGCAGTCCGGCCATCTGCTCCAGGCGGGGGTTGACGAAGACCAGGAGATTGTCCTGGACGATGAGGATGCCCTCCTGGGCGTTGTTCACGATGGCCTTGAAATTTTTCTCGCTCAGGGCCAGGCGCTCCTGGGCCTGCTTGCGCTCGCTGATGTCCACGTGGGTGCCGCACACCCGCCGCGCCGCGCCCGAGGCCTCCCAGGCCATCACCCGCCCCCGGGCCAGGATCCACACCCACTGTCCGTCCCGGCCCCGCATGCGGAATTCGGTCTCGAAAAACTCCGAGCGGGCCACGCTGCGACTGACCACCTCTTCCGCCCGGCCCAGATCCTCGGGATGCAGCAGGTCCCGCCAGGAGGCGTAGGACGGCGGGAAGGCGCCCGGTTCGTAGCCGAGCATGGTGTAGTACCGGGGACTGAAAAAGGCCTCGCCCGTGGCCACGTCCCAGTCCCACAGCCCGTCGTTGGCCGCCTCGAAGGCCAGATTCAGGCGCTCGCCCTTTTCGCGCAACTCCTCCTCGCTGTGCTGAAGCTCGCGCTGCTTCTCCTGAAGCCGCCGCCTGAGCCACCAGCTCATGCCCCCCAGGGAGGCCGCCAGGGCCACGGCGAACCAGGCCGCATATTTGAGCAAGATGACCGTTTCGGCGTCGAACCCCGGCTTCTCCAGATGGATCCATTTCTGGACGATATGGGCGACTTCCGCGTCGGGGATGTCGCGCATGGCCTTGTGCATGGCGGAAAAAAGCAACGGATAGCGGCGGCTCACGGCAAAGCTCTGGGGATACGACAGGTCCGTGGACCCGGCCACCCTGAGGTTGGGCAGCTTCTCCTTGTCGATGTGGTAGGCGGCCACGGCCAGGTTTTCGATCATGGCCTCGGTCACGCCCAGGGATACGTCCCGCAGTCCCTGGACCACGCTGGCCACGGGCACGATCTCCAGCCTGTCGCCGTAATGCTCCCGCAGGTAGTCCTCGGAGACGAATCCCCGGACCACGGACACGCGCCGCCCCTTCAGGGCGTCCAGGCTGGAGAAGCCGTTCGCGTCGCGGCGGGTGATGATGACGCAGGGGATGGTGATGTAGGGATCGCTGAAAAAGGCGAAACGCTCGCGTTCGGGGGTGCGCACGATGACCGGGGCGATGGCCGACTCGCCGCTCTCCAGGGCCTGAAGCTGGCGGTTCCAGTCCGAGGACGGGGTCATGCGGAATTCCACCCCGAGGCGGGCGGCGAGAAGCCTCATGATGTCGGCCCCGACCCCGGCGAAGACGCCGTCGGGAGACTGAAATTCGATGGGCGGGTAGTCGCGGTCAAACCACAGGGTCAGCTCGCCCGCGTTGGCGTCCAGCCACTGCCTTTCCTCGGGGGTCAGGGACACGGCCGCCCGGACGCTCGCCGTCACGGACGCCAGGGCCAGCCCCACCAGGACGGCCAGGCCCCACCGCCAAAGCCGCCCCCCTCGTCCGCCTCGCCCCGGGCCCTGTTTCATTGGTGTTCCTTTCCGTCGATGCGCGGATGGCGGAACCCTGCCGTCCATTTCCAGAAAGAGTCCCCTACTGGCCGTTGCCGCCCGCAACGCAAAACCTGTGCAATAAAGCGCCGCCAGCCGGGGGCAGGGCCAGGCAGCATCGACTTTCCCCACGCCGACACGCCCAATGCTTGGCACACGCCCTCACCCGTGCGGCGTTGCAGCCTGAGACGGTCGCCATCGCCTTCCCCAGGCGTGTCCCACCACCATTGCACCAATCATTACCCGGTTCATGTCCGTCCGTAAAGTCGGGCGGGCAAAAACCCCGGCAAGCCCTCGTCACAGGCCCCGCCGCCCCGATCCGTCCCTGTCCGGACTCCGTCCCGGTCCGGCGTGCCTGCGCCGCCGCAGCGTCCCTTGACCATTGCCGTCGCGGCCGCACGGCGCTACCATCCCGGCCATGATCCACTCCGCCCGCCGCCCCGGCCAGCAGGTCCGGCCATGAAGCTCGGCTGGAAGCTCTTCCTTCTGCTTCTGGCCTTTTCCCTGACGCCGTTTGTGGCCCTGCGCCTCAACGCCGTGCGCGGCATGGAACGCCTGAGTGAGGAGTTGTCCGGCCATGTGGCGGCCTTTCTGGTGCGCGAGGCCCAGGGCCGCATGGCCGACCTCGTGGAGGACCACGCCCGGCTTTTGCGCGCCCGGCGCGACAACCTGGGCCTGCGCCTGCAGCTTCAGGCCGTGGCCGTGCAAAAACGGCTCTTCGGGCAGGCCCCGGAGGCAGCGGCGGAGGCCTCGTTCCCGGTCAGGATACGGCGCATGGGCATGGCGCGCGGCGGCAGGCCGCCGGATTTCGAGCATCTGCTGCTCGCCCCGGACGGAACCACGCGCCCGGCGTCCGCTCCGGACACGGGGCTGCTTTTTACCGCCCCTCCCGGCTCGCCCCTGGCCCCCCTGCGCCCGGAGATGGCCCGGCTGGCCCCCCTGGCGGAGGATTTCGCGGATCTCTCCCGGCCGGACGATCCGCCCCTGTGGCGGGTGGTGACCCTGACCGACGGCCTGACCGCCGTGACCCTCACAGACGGCAGGCATCCCGGCCTGTTCGATCCCCGCGACACCTTCTGGTTCAGGTCGGCCCTGGCGGCCGGGCCGGAGGAGGATCCCGTCTGGACCCTGCCCTACATCGTCCCGGCCCTGGACCGCATCATGCTGACCGTGTCCATGGCCGTGCGCGACGCCTCAGGCGCAGCCGCAGCGGTCACGGCCATATCCACCCCCCTGGACGACATGCTGGCCGGACTGACCCCGGGCGGCCACATCTCCCATGAGCTGACCTCGTTTCTGGTGACCGCCGTGCAGCCGGTCGGCGGCGGGGAACGACAGCTCCAGGCGGCGGCCGGGTCGCGGCCCGGGCGCAACCGCCACGGCTGGCTGGTGCGGGTGGAACCGGAGCAGGTGCGCTCGGAGAATCGCGAGGTTTTCGCCGAGACGGCGCACGACGTGGCCGAGGGCCGGGCCGGGGTGCGCCGCCTGTCCTTCGAGGGCCGCGACAGCCTGTGGGCCTATGCCCCGGCCGGGCCGGGGCAGGCCCTGCTCCAGATCGCGCCCGTGGCCGAGGTGCTTGCCGAGGCCGCCACGGCCGCGACCTACGTGCAGCGGCGCATCGCCGAGCAGGTCGCGTTTTCCGGCATCGTGGCCGCAGCGGTCATGCTGGTGCTTTTTCCGGCCACGCTTCTCGGGGCGCGCACCGTGACCCGCCCGGCCGCCGACCTGGCCCGGGCGGCCCGCCGACTGGCCACGGGGGATTTCACGGCCCGGGCCCACCCCAAAGGTCGCGACGAACTGGCGGAACTGGGGCGCATCTTCAACGACATGGCCCCGCAACTGGC
This sequence comes from Desulfovibrionaceae bacterium, assembly GCA_031082225.1. GTDB lineage: Bacteria > Desulfobacterota > Desulfovibrionia > Desulfovibrionales > Desulfovibrionaceae > Desulfolutivibrio. The sequence continues at coordinate 55,423 of JAVHLG010000012.1, forward strand.
GGACCAGGTGCGGATGCGGGAATCCCTGGAACTGGCCATGGAGGTGCAGTTGCGGCTTCTGCCCAAGGCCCCGCCCCGCGTCCCCGGCCTGGACATGGCCGCCTTAAGCATCTACTGCGACGAAACCGGCGGGGATTATTACGACTTTTACGAATTCACCGGCCAAAAACGCGGCCGGGTGGGGGTGGTGGTGGGCGACGTGTGCGGCCACGGCGTGGGCGCGGCCCTGCTCATGGCCACGGCCCGGGCGCTCATGCGGCCCCGGGCGGCCCTGGCCGTCCCCCCCGGGGAGATGGCGGCCGGGGTGAACCGGGACCTGTGCCAGGACACCATGGGCACGGGCCGGTTCATGACCCTTTTCTATGTCGAGATCGACCCGGCCGGGCGGTCCCTGCGTTGGGCCCGGGCCGGACACGACCCGGCCCTGCTCTACGATCCCGCAACCGACGCCTTCACGGAGCTTTCCGGCCGGGGCGTGGCCCTGGGCGTCCTGGACGACGCGGCCTACGAGGACATGCGCCTCGAGGCCATCCCGGCCGGGGCGGTTTTGGTGGTGGGCTCGGACGGGATTTGGGAGAGCCGCGACCCCGCAGGCGGGATGTTCGGGAAGGCGCGGCTGGAACGCGTGGTGCGCCAGACGGCCGGACGCGGCGCGGCGGCCGTGGTGGCGGCCGTGGCCCAGGCCCTGGACGATTTTCGCGGCGACGCCCCCCAGGAGGACGACGTGACCCTGGTGGTCGTGGCCTTCACCTCATCTCCGGAGGATGCGGCATGTACCTGACCGAACGCGACGCCAAGTTCAAATACTGTCCACTGCTCAAGACCCATGACGACAAGATGAAGTTCTGTCAGGGAGCCATGTGCATGATGTGGCGCGCCGCCCCGGCGGGTCTGCCTTCGGAGACGGGATACTGCGGCCTGGCCGGCCGACCCGGGCCCAAAGAGTCCTGACCGCCCGATTCTCCGCCGGGGACCGGACCGCCCCTGTCCGACGCCCGCCGGGCGCTCCCGGGAGATGCGGCATATTCCCGGCCGTCCTGCGGGCGGGCACGTCCGCCGCACAGACCTGATGCAGACATGCTGCACGGCCCAAGCCGTTTACAACATCCCGGGAATGAGGTTATCTGCCGTATACCGTTTTTCCGCCCATCCGGCTTCATGTGCGGCGGCGCACCTAGATAAGGAGGTCGATACGGCATGGACCCGGCATCCCTTGCCCCGCCGCTGGTGACCATCCCCGCTCCCTGGGGGATCTTCGAGGCGCTGTTGCTTGTGACCTTCACCGCCCACCTGCTGTTCATGAACGTGGTCCTGGGGGGTGCGGTCATCGCGTTTTTCAGCAACGGACGCCGACATTCCCCCACCTACGGTCTGAGCAAAACCCTGCCCACGACCCTGGCCCTGACCGTCAATCTCGGCGTGCCGCCCCTGCTCTTTTTGTCCGTGCTTTTCGGCGGCTACCTCTACGTGGCCTCGGTGCTGTCGGCGATCTACTGGCTGGCCGTGGCCGCCATCGCCATGGCCGCCTATTATCTGCTCTATATTTTCAACTACGGCATGAAAAAGGGCGTCTCCCGCACCCCGGCCCTGGCCCTGGCCGCCGTGCTCCTTTTGTGCGTCAGCTTCATCATGAGCAACATCATGGGGCTCCTGCAGCGCCCCGAGGCCTGGACCGCCTACTTCGACACCCCCGGCGGCGTCATCCTGAACCTTGCCGATCCCACGTTTTTCCCGCGCTGGCTGCACTTCGTCACGGCCTCCCTGGCCGTGGGCGGCCTGTTCATCGCCCTGGTCAACGCCAAGGCCGCCGCCCGGCACGAGGCGGCGGCCAAATCGAAGATGGCCCTGGGGCTTTCCTGGTTCAACCGGGCCACCATGGTCCAGATCGCCCTGGGGCTCTGGTTTCTCCTGGCCCTGCCCACGGACGTCATGCTCCTGTTCATGGGTAAAAGCGGCCTGCACACGACGGTTTTTCTGGCCGGGCTTACGGCCGTGGCCGCGGCCCTGGCCTTCGGCCTGCGCGGCCAGCCCATGCGGGCGGCCCTGTCCGTCGTGGCCACGGTGGGGCTCATGGTCGGGATGCGCGATCTGGTGCGCACGGCCTATCTCGCGCCGTACTTTCATCCCGAGAAACTGATCGTGGCCCCGCAGTACGGGCCACTAGCCGTCTTCCTGGTCTGTCTTGCGGTCGTGGCCGGACTGGCCTGGTACATGGTGTCGCTTTACGTGCGCGCCAAAGGGAGGGTCTAGGCCATGGACTATCCTGTCTGGCAGATCGCGGCCACGGGCGGCGGCTTCTGGATCGCGCTCATCGCCACGGTGCACGTCTTCGTGGCCCACTTCGCGGTGGGCGGCGGGCTGTTCCTGGTCCTGACCGAGGCCAAGGGGCACAGGGAGAACTCCCCGGCCATCTTAAACTACGTCAAATCCCACACCGCCTTCTTCCTGCTTCTGACCATGGTCTTCGGCGGGCTTTCCGGCGTGGCCATCTGGTTCACCATCGCCGTGCTCTCCCCGGGCGGAACCCTGACCCTGGTCAACGCCTTCGTGTGGGGCTGGGCCATGGAATGGACGTTTTTTCTGGGGGAGATCGTGGCCCTTCTGGTCTACCACTATTCGTTCGGCAAGATGGCCGCCCGGGACCACATGCGCGTGGGCTGGCTGTATTTCCTCTTCGCCTGGCTGTCTCTTTTCACGATAAACGGCATCATCGGGGTCATGCTCACCCCCGGGGCCTGGGCCACGACCAACGACTTCTGGGACGGCATGTTCAACCCGTCGTTCTGGCCGTCCCTGGTGTTCCGGTCCTTTCTGGCGTTTCTGCTGGCCGGGCTGTTCGGGTTCGTGACGGCGATCCGGGTGAAGGACGCGGCCGCCAGGGAGCGGGTGGTGCGCACCTGCGTGGCCTGGGCCGTGGTCTCCCTGCCGTTTCTGGCCCTGTCCGGCTGGTGGTACCTGTCCGTTTTGCCCCAGGCGACCCTGGATTTCATCCTGCGCGGATCGGCCGAGATCACGCCGTATCTCAAGGCCCTGCCGGTCATCGCCGTGGCCGTGGGCGTCTTGGCCCTGCTGATGGCCGTGCGCCTGCCGCTTGCCGTGCGCACCCCGGTGGCCGCCCTGCTTCTGGTCCTGGGCTTCGGGGTGGTGGGGGCCTTCGAATACATCCGCGAGGCCGGACGGCGGCCCTTCATCATCCAGGAACGCATGTGGTCCACGGGCATCGTCCCGGGAAAGGCCGAACCCCTGGCGGACCCGTTTTTGCCGCGCGCGGCATGGGCCAAAAACAAGGAGGTCACGGCGGAAAACCGCCTGGACGCCGGACGGGAGATCTACGCATTCCAGTGTCTGCCCTGCCATAGCCTGTCCGGGCCCATGAAGGACATCCGCAAATATACCAGGCACATCGGCAATGAGGGCGTGGCCTCCTACATCACCGGCCAGGGTCGCATCTTCAAGCAGATGCCGCCCTTCGTGGGCAGTCCGGAGGAACGCGACGCCCTGGCCGCCTACATCACGGCCACGGTCAACGGCCGTCCCCTGGACAAACCCGTGGTGGCGGACATCAAGACCCTGCCCGTGGACATCCCGGCCTTTGATCCGAACACGGCCTCGCACCTGCTTTTGTCCTGGTGCACCCTGGGCCTTAAATGCATCACCGACGCCGACGGCTTTTTCACCTTCCTGCCGCCGGGCAGCGCCCTGGGCGCAGTGCTTGTCCGCCGCGACGTCCTCCCCGAGGTGGTCTCGGACGGGGTGGAGATCACCTACGCCGCCCCGGAGGGTTTCACGCACCCGTCCCGGCATGTGGAATTCTGGAAATACGCCCCTTCGCTCATCGGCAAGGCGCCCAAGCCCGACCAGTCCGCCGGGGGCAAGGGTATGGACGGAACCCTGGCCTTCAACGAAAAATCCAGGATCTTCGAGGCCGCCGGGATTCCCGTGGTTCCCTTTGCCGACGACGGCACCATCAACCCCTATCCGCTGTTCACCGTCACCGCCACGGACAAGGCCACCGGAAAGGTTCTGGCCGAAACCCGGACGGTCCTGCCCGTGTCCACGGAAATGAGCTGTTGGAAATGCCACGGCGGGACGTTTCGCATCGACGGGGTCATGGGCATCGCCAACCCCACGGCGGCGGGCATCCTGGCCGTGCACGACAAGCGAAGCGGCACGGATCTGGCGGCCAGGGCGGCGGCGGGCAAGCCCGTTTCCTGTCAGAGCTGCCATCCCGACGCCCTGTTCGACGCCACGGCCGACCCCAAGCGCCTGAACCTGTCGGCGGCCATGCACGGCTTCCACGTCAACTATCTGACCGGCAAGGGCGAAGAGGCCTGCGCCAACTGCCATCCGGACAGCCACACCGGAGCGACCCGCTGCCTGCGCGACAACCACGCCTCCAAGGGCATCGGCTGCGCCTCCTGCCACGGTTTTCTGGAGGACCACGCCCTGACCCTGCTGCGCGCGGAACTGGATGCCGGAAAGGAGCGGGCCGCGATCTTCATGCAAAACATCACCCCGCGCTCCGTGCCCAAGACCGCAGACATCAATGCCCGTCAGGCCTGGATCCAGGAGCCGGACTGCCTGACCTGCCACAAGGATTTCGCGACCCCGGAAAGGGGGGCCAGGGCGTTCAACGTCTGGGTCAAGGACCGTTCGGGCCTGTACCGCAGTCGCAAGGAGGACACGGGGAACGTGCCCTGCATCGCCTGCCACGGCGCGCCCCATGCCACCTACGTGGCCAACAACGTCTACGGCAAGAACCGGGACAACGTGCAGCCCGTGCAGTACATGGGATTTGCCGGGGTTATCGGCAGCAGGAACCGGTGCGACGTCTGCCACACCGTGGAGATGGAGGGTGGCGAGATGCACCACCCGAACATGGTCAAGCCATGACGGCGGCGACGTGCCCACGCCGCGTCAAGACCGTGTTCCGCAAGCGGGCGGCCAGCCTGGCGTCACCAACGATTTCAGGGATGCGGGGTCGTCTTCTCCCGCGATGAGGCGGCCAGCCGTCGCGGGGCCGCCCGTCATCGCCCCGCGTTCCTGCGGACCCGCCTCTCCTGCAGCCTGGCGATGGCCGCATCCAGGTCGGCGTTGTCAACGGGTTTGGCGACGTAATCGTCCATCCCTGCGGCGAGAAACGTTTCCCGATCACCCGCCTTGGCGAAGGCCGTCATGGCGATGATCGGCGTCTTTGATCGGGCCTTGCCGACCTCTCCGGCCCTGATGCGCCTGGTGGCCGCGACACCGTCCATGACCGGCATCTGCACGTCCATGAGGACGAGATCAAACGCCGTCTTGCGCAAGGCGTCGAGGGCCTGTCGGCCGTCACGGGCCACATGGACCCCGTGGCCCCGCTTCACCAATTGTCTGGTGATGGCCAGGGAACTCACGATGTCGTCCTCGGCCACCAGGATCCGCAACCCGCCCTGGGCTGAAGCGCTTTGGATTCGTGCGCCCTCGTGTTCGACGGCCATGCCCTCGGGCGTCTGCACAAACGGTATGGCCACGAAAAAGGTCGTTCCTGCCCCGGGTTCGCTCTCGACGGCGAGGGTTCCGCCCATGAGCTCCACGATGCGCTTGACGATGGACAGCCCGAGCCCGGCCCCCTGGTAACGCCGCGTGGCCCCCTGGCTGGCCTGGACAAAGGGCTCGAACAGCTTTTCCAGGATACCGTCGTCCATGCCGCACCCGGTGTCGGAGACGGTGAAAAGCACCATCGCCTCCCCGGGACGGCGCCCGGGCAGGGGACAGGCCTCCAGAACGACGCTGCCTGAGGTCGTGAACTTGAAGGCGTTGCCGATCAGGTTGGTCAGCACCTGCTGCAGCCGGATGCTGTCTCCGACAACGGCCCCGGGCAAGGCGGGATGTAGCGCCACCTCGAAGCGGACCCCTGTCTGGAGCGAGACCGGCTCGTGCAGGGCGGCGAGTTGCCTCACCACCCCCGCAAAGTCCATGACCTCGGCCTGCATCTGGAGTTTGCCCGCCTCCACCCGGGAGAGATCCAGGATGTCGGACAACAGCCGGGTCAGCCTCCGGCTCGATTCCAGGGCCAGATCGATGAACTGGTGCTGTTCGCCATCCAGTTCGGTGTCCTTGAGAATCTGCAGCATCCCCATGACGCCGTTTAGGGGGGTTCTGATTTCGTGGCTCATGTTGGCCAGAAACTCGCTCTTGGCCCTGTTGGCGGACTCGGCGGCCTCCTTGGCCTGCAGGAGCTGGTCGTGGGCCTTCTTGATCTCGGTCAGGTCCACGTCGATGCAGTACATCTCCTTTTTGCCCGATGCGGTTTCCTGCATGACATGGGAGGAATAGACCGGGACCGCAGCGCCGTCCTTGCGCACCAGCTCCAACTCTCCGGCCGCAATGGGCGTCCCGTTGTCCAGCCAGTCCCGGACGCCCTGGATGACGGCCTCGCGCAGGGGGCCGGGGATGATCAGATCCTCCAGGTTGCGGCCCAGGGCCTCGGCCTCGGCGTATCCGTAGAGGCGCTGGCTGGCCTTGTTCCAGTAGATGACCCGGCGGTCCTGGTCGTATCCCTGCACGGCGACCATATCCACGTCGTCCAGAAGGGTGCGGAACCGCAACTCATTGGCCTTCAGGGCCTCCTCCGCCCGCTTGTGCTCCGTGATGTCCCGAAACTCCACCGTCCGGACCATCCTGCCTTTGTAGGGGATGTTCCGGGCCTCGAGCCGCAAGGGGTATTCCTCGCCGTTTTTCCGCACGCCATATGCTTCGTAGGGCTTCTCACGCCCGGCCAGGATGTGTTGCATGACCTCGCCGCGCGACCTTTCGGCGATGAGCAGCAGGCCGTCCATGCCCACGAGCTCCTCCTGGGCGTAGCCCGATATCTCGGAAAGGCCCTGGTTGCAGTCCAGGATGACCCCCTTGTCATGAATGGTGATTCCCCCGAAGGAGGCGTTGTGCAGGGCCTTGAAGCGCAGTTCGCTCTCCCGCAGGGCCTCCTCCATCCGCTTGCGCTCCGTGATGTCCTGGTTCGCGCCGATGGTCTTGACCGGCCTTCCCATCTCGTCCCGGATGAGGCGGTAGCGGACCACGATGTGCCGGACCTCGCCTTCGCGCCGCAGGATGCGGTGCTCCAATTGGCCCTCGTAGCGGGGCGCATCCGACGCGAGGGTCTTGCGAACCTCGTCGGCGACCCGCCAGGCGTCCTCGGGATGCACGAATTCCCTGGCGTAGGTCTGGGCGGACATGAGCGGTCCGCCTTCGCGCCCGGCCGTCGTGCCATAGAGGGCGTAGAACCGGTCGTCGAAGGTAAACGTGCCCGTGGCGACATCCATCTCCCAGGGGGCCATGTCCGACAGTTCCATGGCCAGGGACAGCTTGGCCTGGTGCTCCTCAAGGGCCTTTTCGTAATCGTCGCGTTGGATGGCAAGCCCTATGGCGTTGGCGACCGTCTGCAGCAGGGATAACTCGTCCTCGCGCCACCGTCTGTCGTTTATGCAGTCGTCCAGCCCGAGAAACCCCCAGAACACGTCCCCGGCATAGATCGGGAGGATAAGGATCGCCTTGATGCCCTGGGCCTCCAGCACCTCCCGCTCCAGTCCGGACAGGTCCGCGACGCTCCTCGTGTAGGGCTGTTTCCGGGTCAGGGCCTCAAAAAGCTGCGGCGCCCCCTCCTGATAGCCAAGCCGTTGCAGATCGGGATTGCCAAGCTGCGCCTTGATGCCGGGTCCGCATGCCTCATGAATCTGGCTCATGCACAGGCCGACCCCGGAAACCTCCTCATTCTGAAAGATATACGCCCGGCTAAATCCCGTGACCATCTGTAGGACGTCGACCACCCGGTCCAGGCGGTCGGAGACATCCTCGCTTCCGGAAAGAACAGACGCGCATTCCGCTGCGGCGCGCAACGCCTTCTCGATGCGCCGGGCCAGGCTTATGTCCTGAAACACGCACAACGTTCTTTGGAAACGGCCGCGCGCGTCGCGTTGAATCCTTCCCCTAAACGATGCGAAAATCGTGGCCCCGTCTTTTTTGACCAGTTCGAATTCGACATCGTGCACTTCGCCCAGGGCCTTGAATCTCGGAAACGCCCCGGCAAAAAGGGCAACGCCTTCCGGGGTGAGAATCGTCGCGAAGTTGCGCCCGATCAGTTCGCTCCTGCGGTAGCCCAGAACATCCAGAAAGGCCTGGTTGACATCTAAAAAATTGCCGTCGGCGTCGAGGGACTGGTAGGGAGCTGGCGCGTTTTGGAACATGGCCCGGAAATGTTCCTCGCTGTCCCGGGCCGCCTGTTCGGCAGTCTTGCGCGCCGAAATATCAACGACGAACCCCTGGAGGCATCGGATCGTTCCATCGGGATCACGGACCGCGTGAACGGACTCCGAGGTCCAGAACATTGCCCCGTTCTTGCGTCTGTGCACCGCTTCATAGCCGGTGACCGCGTCCTGCGAGGCCAGGATCCGGAACAGACGCCTGCGGGCGTCGGGGTCGACATAGATCTGGGTGGAAATGTCATTGACCGCATGGACAATGTCTTCGGCCGATGCATAGCCGTACATTTCCGCCATGGCGGAATTTGCCGAAAGAAAACGGCCCCCGGGCGTTGAGATGAAGATGCCGATCGGCGCATGGTCGAGGATGTGGCTGCAATCCGTTTCGGCAAACTGCCCGGACGTCTTCTCTCCAACCCCGGGAGGGGTGTTTGCCGCCATGCTCATCTCCAGGTAAAAGATGTCGGACGTTCGATGAAGACTACAGCTTTCTGGCTCTCCGAACGTAAGAATCCCCTGTGGACGTATTGACGCGACGTCATGAGGCGGGCCGAATACGTCCAAAGCCCGGCCCCCGGTTCTTGCCATCCGGACCACAACCATGACCCCGGACGTTGCCCGGCCGCCGCCTCCTGAGAGACATCAGCCGCCAGCCGGATGCAACGTCCCGCAGTTTTCACAGACGAACCCCAAAAAACACGGTTCTCCATTTTCCAGTTCCAACGCAACCTCGTTCATATGTCCGCAGTTTTCACAGACGATTCGTACGACATGTCTTGTTGGATCGTAATCGCAATCCACTCCCCGGATCAGGATTGTCTCACCATACCCGGACATGGGGGCCTTCCCTGCAATTCCTTCAACACTCCCGCAAGCCCGGCGCACATGCCGCCAAAATGGGAGCCGGGCAGGCCATTTCTGCGACCATAGGTCCATTATAAAAGAAAACCCCGGCCAAAGCCAGGGTTTTCCGCCTTTTCACAACAATGCAACCGTCCGGCCCAGCCCCGGGCCTCCCCTGCCCTGGCGTCACGCCGCCCGGGCAGTGTTCGCGCGCGACGGCCGACGCGACAGGGGCGCAAAGACGTTCCTTCGCCGCCTGGCGCGCCCGGAACCGGCCATGCCGTGAGCCTACGCCTCCTTCACCAGGTGCCGGGCCAGGGCCGCGCCCTTTTCCCCGCCTCCGGCCATGCGGGCCAGTTCCTCGGCCACCTGGGCGGGGTCCAGGCAGGCGCAGCGGGTGGAGGTGGTGTCGGCCTCGATCTCCTTGTGCACCCGGAAATGGCGGTCCGCCCTGGCGGCCAGTTGCGGCCAGTGGGTGATGAGCACGATCTGGGATTCCCGGGCCAGGACCACCAGCCGGTCGGCCACGCTGCCAAGGGTCAGCCCGCCGATGCCCGCGTCCACCTCGTCGAAGATCAGCGTGGGCTGCTCGGACTCGGCGCGCAGGCTGGTGACGGCCAGGAGGAACCGCGACAGCTCGCCGCCCGAGGCGATCTTGTCCAGGGGCTGGGCGGGCTGGCCGGGGTTGGGCTTCCACAGGATGCGGGCCCGGTCCTCGGTGAGCGGCGCGGCGAGGTGCGGCGCGGCGTAGACCGTGGCCGGGGCGAAGTCGAACAGGATGTCCAGTTGCGGGGCGAACCCCAGGCCGGAAAGCTCCGACTTGAGGCGCGCGGACAGACGTTCGGCGGCCTCGCGGCGGGCCGTGGCCAGACTCGTCAGGGTCTCGGCCAGGGCAGCGCACAGGGCCCGCTCCTCGCGGCGCAGGGCGGCCAGATCCAGGCCGCAGACATCGAGGAAATTGAGGTTCTCCTCGATCTCGTCGCTGAGGTTGACGATCTCGTCCAGGGACTTTTTGAGCTTGCGCTTGAGCTGGGCCAGTTCGAACAGCCGGGCCTCGATGGCGTCGGGATCGTCGTCCAGGGCGGCGGCCAGGGGGGCGGCGCGCAGGCGCTGCCCCAGGTCGCGCAGGGTGTGCCGGGCCGCGGCCACGGCCTCGCGGTCCGCGGCGAAGGCTGGAAAGGCGTCGGCCACGGCCCCCATCTCGCGCTCCAGGTCGGCCAGGAGGCGCACCGCCCCGGCCTCGGAGACCAGCAGGTCCATGGCCCGGCCCACGGCCTCGCGGCCCTTTTTGGAATGGGCCAGGGCGGCCTTGCGGGCCAAAAGCCCGTCTTCCTCGCCGCGCACCGGGGCCACCCGGCCGATCTCGCCGCGTTGGTATTCCAGAAGCTCGCGCCGGGCCGTCAGGTCGCGCACCCGGTTCTCGATGTCCGCGATGCGCCCGGAGAGCAGGGACAGCCGGTGCAGCAGGTCCGCCTTTTCAGCCGGAAGCCGCGCCGCGTCCGGAGCCAGGAAGGCGTCCAGCAGGGCGGCCTGGAAGGCGGGCTGGAGGAGCTTTTGCTGGCCATGCTGGCCCACGTGCATGAGCAGCTTCGGCCGCAGGTCGCGCAGGGATTCCTGGGAGGCCAGCCGGTCGTTGATGGTGATGCGGCTGCGGCCGGTGTCCGCGGCCAACTCCCGGCGCAGGATGACTTGGACGTCGTCCAGGTAGAACAGGGCCTCGACTACGGCCTTTGCCGCACCCGGGCGCACCAGGTCGGCGGACATTTTTTCACCGGTAAGAAAATTGAGCGCGCCGACGATGAAGGATTTGCCCGCGCCGGTCTCGCCGGTGAGGGCGTTTAGGCCCGGCGCGAATTCGAGTTCCATGTCCTCGATGAGCGCCAGATCCTTGATGCGCAGAAGTTCGATCATGATGCCTGCGTCCTGTTCGGCGAAAAAAGGGATTGTCTGGGGGGCGTCATCGTCTCAGCCTGGGGTCCAGGATGTCCCGCAGGCTCTCGCCCAGAAGATTGTAGCCGAGCACGGTGAAAAGGATGGCCAGCCCCGGGAAGATCGACAGCCAGGGCGCGATCTCCAGCACGTCCTTGCCCTCCATGAGCATGTTGCCCCAGCTCGGGGTGGGCGGCTGCACGCCCAGGCCCAGAAAGCTCAAGGACGATTCCACCAGGATGGCCCCGGCCACGCCGAGCGTGGCGGATACCAAAACCGGGGCCAGGGCGTTGGGCAGGATGTGGTGGAACAGGATGCGCACCGTGCCCGATCCGGCCATGCGCGCCGCCAGGACGAATTCCCGGTTGCGCAGCGTCAGCGTCTCGGCCCGCACCAGCCGGGCCACGCCCATCCACGACGTCAGGCCGATGACCACCATGATGTTCACCAGCGACGGCTCAAGGAACGCGATGACCGCCAGGATCAGGAAAAAGGACGGGAAACACAGCATCACGTCCACCCCGCGCATGACCGCCTCGTCCACAAGGCCCCCGAAATAGCCCGACACCAGCCCAAGGACCAGCCCGATTGCCACAGACAGGCCCACGGCCACGAACCCCACCCACAGCGACACCCGGCCGCCGTAGAGCATCCGGGCCAGCACGTCGCGGCCCAGGGCGTCGGTGCCCATGGGATGTTCCAGGCTCGGCGGCTGCAGGATCGCGTCCACGTCCAGGCGCGTGGGGTCATGGGCGGACAGAAGCGGCGCGAAAAGCGCCCCCAGGGACATGACCCCCACCAGCACAAGCCCGGCCAGGAACATGCCGTACCGGGACCAGAAGAACCGGGCCTGCGAGGCGCTCATGACGCCCCCCCGGACCGGCATGGGAAAACGGGCGGACCATACGTGACGGACGAGTCGGACAGGACGCCTCGCCATGCCGATATGGGGCGGCGCGGCCGGTTCGTGGGGACGGCGCTAGTCATCGCTGTCGCCTCCGGCCCGCACCCGGGGATCGGCCAGGGCGTAGCCCACGTCGGCCAGGAGGTTTCCGGCCAGGGTCAAAACGGCCCCCAGCACCAGGTTGCCCATGATCAGCGGATAGTCGCGGGACATGACCGCCTGATAGAAAAGCTGGCCCAGGCCCGGCAGGGCGAAGATGGATTCGATGATCACCGAGCCGCCGATGAGCCCGGGCAGGGACAGCCCGAGGATGGTGATGACCGGCAAAAGGGCGTTTCGCAGGGCGTGCTTGAAGATGACCACGCGCTCGGGCAGGCCCTTGGCCCGCGCGGTGAGGATGTAGTCCTGGCGCAGCACCTCCAGCATGGAGGAACGCATGAACCGGGACATGCCGGCCAGGCTGCCGAAGGTGTAGATGAAAATGGGCATGGCCAGATGGCGCAGGAGATCGACGGCCTTCTCCAGGGGGGTGAACCGGGCGAAGTCAAGCGAGGTCATGCCGGAGATGGGCAGGATGGGCCAGTGGATGCCAAAGGCCAGCATGAGCAGGAGCGCCAGCCAGAATCCGGGCATGGCGAAGCCGAGAAAGACCAGCACGGTGGTGGCCCGGTCGAAGACGCCGCCCTGCCTGTTGGCGGCGATGACCCCGATGGGGATGGCGATGGACAGGGTCAGGATCAGCGAGATGACGTTCATGCCGATGGTCAGGGGCAGGCGCTCCCTGATCTTGTCCCAGACCGGGCGGTTGTCGCCGCTTAGGGAGCGGCCGAAGTCGAAGCGGGCCATGCGCGACAGCCAGTCCAGGTATTGGACGTGGATGGGCCGGTCCAGGCCGTAGAGCTTTTCCAGGCGGGCGCGGGTCTCGGCCGTGGCGTAGGGGTTCAGCGTGGTCTGGAGATCGGTGGGCGAACCCGGGGCCAGATGGATGACGCCGAAGCTTAAGACGGTGATGCCGAGCAGGATCACGGCGACCCAGAGGGTTTTGATGGCGATGGCGCGGAACAGGGCGGGCACGCGTTCTCCTTGTGGGGCGCGGCGGGGGCGCGGGTTACGGGCTGGGAATCTACTGAAAACGGGGCGAGATGGGAAGGGCGGCGGTGCGGGAAGGATTTTTTGCGGACATTTCGGGCCAGGGTGTTGACTTCGGGCGGCAGGAGTGGCACAAGGCATTCCTCGCACGGGGCTGTAGCTCAGTTGGGAGAGCGCTTGAATGGCATTCAAGAGGTCGTGGGTTCGATTCCCTCCAGCTCCACCAAAGATTTCAAGGGGTTAGGTGATAAACCTAACCCCTTCTGCTTTTGGCTTCAGAAACCAACATTGTTGGCTCAGGGGACCAAGGCAGACCCAGTTGTTCACATAGGCTCCTGTTTGAGCACGTAGAAAAGGATCGCTTGAAGAAATTCACGCGGTCCCTTTTTGCGTTGGGCTTTTGCTTCGACATTAGGTGAAGGAGCGGTTTTATTGGGGCAGAAGGCGGAGCCGGGAGCACGCGGACGCTTGAGGTTTTTCAAGGGGTCGTGGTCTGGAAGTGCTTTCGCTTCCCCTGGTGGGGCTGAGAAGTTTGCTCCTGGAAAATGATGAAGGGCTGACGGAGGTGGAGCAGGAGCGATTTGGAAAACGATCTCTTGAGGAAATTTCAAGAGTCGCTCGCGGGTTAGGACTTGCAATTGTCCCGCCAGTTGAGAAAAATATGTCGACCTTTATATGCGTGCAGGCTGTGAAATGATGTCGACATTTGTTGCAGGGAAACTTATGTTGATTGCAAGTGGGGTTATTATGAGTGAAAAGTATATAATCATCATAGCCATCGAACGTTATCAAGATATAAACATTGGCAATGTTAAATATGCAGAGAACGACGCGAATTCTTTGAAGCAAACGTATCTATACCATGGTGTTCCTGTTGAAAATATATTTATGCTTGTGGGAGAGAATGCAACGAAAACTCGGATAGAATCTTTGTTTCGGAGAGTTCTCGCATGCCTAGTCGAAGAGGACGAATTGGTCATATTTTATGCTGGACACGGGTTCTTTGAGGGGTATAATTTTTTAACCTGTTATGATTCAGTAAAGGTCGATTATCGTCACACCAGTATTCCAATCAATAACATCTTGTCAGATATCAAAGAGGCCAAATGTAAAAAAGTTTCAATTTTCATGGATAGTTGCCATAGCGGGTTGAAAGTGGACGAGAGTATGAGAGATTTGATGTCTAGTATGACAGATGAAGAGTTTAAATCGTTTTGTGCTGAGTCAGAATATTATACTGCGTTTTCAGCATGTGCAAGCGATGAAAAGTCACATTCGAGTCCAGATTTGCGACACGGAATTTGGTCTTATCATCTAATACAAGCCCTAAGTGGCAATGATGAGAATGCCCTTGAGCGAGGCAGGTTTTTGACAGCCACTTCTTTGCAGAATTATTTAAGTCGTAACGTGAAACTTACTTTAAGATCTACTTTCACTGACATAAAAAGACAAACTCCTCAAAAATGGGGTAACTCCTCAAGAGAGTTTATTGTTGCTGACCTCGAGCAAGTTTTGAATGCAAAAAGAATTGCAAGTAAAACTGGGTTTGCAAAAATAGAAAATTTTTCATTAATTACAGAGTTCTCTGGTGCAGTGCGCAGGTTGTCTGGTTTCAAAAGTGCTCATAAAGTTCCAAAGAATGTGTGTAGCGCGACGAGTAGTTTTGTAAAGAAAATTGCGGCAGGGGAATTGTCTACTTCTTTAGAAGAGGTTTTTGAAGAATTAAAGTCTGTGTTTAAATTTAAACGAGTGGATTTAAAAATGAATATATCTGTAGGAGAGGGAACGATAGTTGCGCCAGATTTTACCTTTGCCATTTCTGTCGATATAGACAGTGACGATCCTGCGAAATATGTCATCAGGAAAGAAGTTTGTGAGGTGCAAAATTATGATACACTTGTAGGAGATAATTTTGCAGAGGTATTTGATAATTGCTTTGATCGTGTTGAATTTGTCTTTGACAAAGCCGTCAATATTGAGAATATAATAGATAAAGTCGAAGATATTTCCAAAGATGGTGTTAAAATTAATTATCCAGCTGACTTGAGTCGCTGTGATCTTGTGATTGAAGGCCTAGGTTTCTATATTAATGTCACCCCTGATAGCATGAATTTAATATACGATAAAAAGCAAGCTATTGGTGATATTGTAAAGGGAGTGGAAGCAATCCCTGGAATTTGTGCTAAATATCAGCTTGTTGAGGTTTTATCTAAAAGAAAAGCTATTGGCAGATAATGCTCGTGGGCGAGAGTGCTGAATGACAAATCTTCATGTACAGTGATAGTATTCGCCTGACATCGCCGCCCCCGGCGGGACAGCGATTAGACCGCTTCCGCATCCAAGTTTGACGTGAATTACTTCGAAGGAGAGGTGTCGTGGGTTCGCCCCCCTCAAGCTCCACCAAGAATTTCATTGGGTTAGGCGTAAAAACCTAACCCCTGTTTTTTTTTGTCAACCTTATGGGTTCACCGGCCCCGCCCCATTCCCCCTGGTCGTTTCTTGCCCTCAAATCGCCCCCCCGCCTGGGCACCTGAACAGGTTGTCGCCGATAGCTGCCGGGACTTTGAACCCGACGGATTTCGCTTCGTCGGTGACGTCGATCAGGACGCCGTCTTCGATGGCCTGGTTCCTGGTGTAGCGGTAGATGATCGGCCAGTCGTCGTTTTCATCGTTTTTGTGAACCGTGGCATTCTCCTTGGTGCAAGAGTTTGGAAGCTAAAGGGAGAATACCCTGGACCAAAAGGCCGGTAACGGGGTAAAGGATTGTCGCGGAATACCCGATGAAATCGACTTGATTCGTCCGAATTTAGGGTTCAAACCCCCGGCTGAAAGCCGGGTAGCTTTCAGCTAGTAGTTGTATTTGTCTCTGCTGTAGTCCGTATCAGGGTCCGCTCCCAGGACATTCTCGAAGTAGTATGACTTGGGTAAGGCTCCTAATCACCGGCTGCGAAGCCTGCCGGTGAGTTGGCTGGACTTCCAGTCCGATGTCTCAAAACTCACCAGCTTCAGCTGGTGGTGGTTTAGCTTTTGTACATTTTAAACCAAGAAACTCTGATGGATGGCATGGAAATCCAGAACCCCTCATGCAGGGGAGGATGATCCACTTGCAGCTTGACAGCAATCGGAATTTATGCTGTTAATAGAAAAGGATACTTTTTACCAGGTGAGGAAAAATGATACGCGCGTCAATGTTTTTTTGGATTTGTTTTTTGACGTCGATCTTTTCAAATGGCCACGCCATTGCAGAAATCAGTGTATACGACAGGAATAATACATTTCTGGGATATCTGGTTGATATCGACAGGGGGTATTTGGTGACAATTTTTGAGCCAAACAGTAAATCGTTTGCGGTGTTGGCTCCAACACAATACTCTGACAGGCTTGAGACAAAAGAGTATCGAACGTTGCTATTTGAAAACACGGGTTGTACTGGGCAAGCCTATATCGAAGATATCACTGCAGTTTCTATGGTGGTAAACTTTTTTGGTGAGTTTTATAGGAGAACAGACGATCCAATTGAAGAAATCCATGTGAGAAGTAGAACAAAGGGACCATGGTCTTGTGTAAATTATGAAGATATAACAGCTGGATATAAAGCTGTAAAAGTATCTTTACCGTTTCGTTGGGAAATCTCGGGGCCTCTCAAAATCGGTCATGATACAAATCAGTCGAAAACAGTTGTTGTTGTGCCGTTGTCAAATAATTAGAGGCCTAGATGGATAATTTTCATTCAATGACAGATAAATGATTTCATGTTATCCTAAACTAGGCATACCCCTTAAACTTTTTCTATTACATCGATGCAGAGGGCAAGCATATTTGTATCGGCTCACCGCGTTGACAATTTAGCCAAATATCGCCAAATTACTAAACACGCTACAGGCCTGATTGTTGGCGGCAAAGCCAACAGCCAAACATAAAAAGTTAATTAATTCCAAACGGATATCTTTCAGATGGAAGGCATGGCATTCAAGAGGTCATGGGTTCGACTCCCTTCATCTCCACCAAGAAATTCAATAGGTTAGGTCTAAAAACCTAACCCCTGTTTTTTTGTGGTCAACCTTTTGGTCAACCTTTTGGGTTCACCTGCCCCGCCCTGCCCCTTGATTTCACAGCACAAGGAATCGGATAAATGCCCTACACAATTACTTGGAAGACCAAAGGAGTAATCTGGGCATTCCATGGGACGATCACAGGCCAAGACGGCATCAAGGCAAACCAGGCTATCTATGGTGATCCCCGATTTGACGATCTGCAGTACGAAATTGTCGACTTATCAAGGGCTAAACAGTTCAAGCTGTCTGCTGAAGACGTGGAAACGGCTGCCGCTTTGGACGAGGCAGCTACGTTGAGCAATCCTCGCCTCGTTGTTGCCATAGTAACCGCTGAGAAAGAAGCTTTGAGACTTGCAGAATTATACAAATCCGCCATGAGTAAAACCAAATGGAAGGTCGAAATATTCAGCGCAATGGAAGACGCTGAAAACTGGGTCAGCCTTTTATGTGAAAAGTGGGCATAAAAAACTTCTTCATTTTTCAACCACTCGAGCCCGTCCTCCTGCCTCTGCACCATTTCCCCTGGGCGTTTCTTGCCTCCAAATCGCCCCCCCGCCTGGGCACCACCTGGATTCGCACGGACAGCCACCCTCCCTGGGTCTTTCCGCTGAGACAGGGGATGGCTCCCCGGCATCGCTCCGGCACGGGAGAGGGCAGCTTCGGATGAACTCACGTTTTTGCCAGGGGTTGCACTTGATTCGCCACCAGGAAAAGTATTTTGGGGAAACCTCTGGACATTCATCCGGCCCGGGCCTATATGGTAATCGTGTCCCAGGTTGTTTTCAGGTTGCAACCTCAACGGAGGCGAGACCATTGGGCAATATTGATTCGGCAAAGGCCTTCTGACGTAGAGCAAAACAGGCCAGTGAAATTAAACATACTGGCAAACTTCAGGTGGAGTAACCACCAGCTCTACAGAATTGGCTAAGACAACTGCCAGAAAACAACAAAGCCACATATCGACTACCACTTACTGGCCCTGTCCATCATGGATGGGGCCTTTCTTTTTCCCAAAGTTGGCTTGGCCCAACAGCAGACTTGGCCAGTTAGCCCAGTTCTGCCCCGCCCCACTGCCTCCCCTATATCGTAATCCCCCAAAATTCCTTGAAATATACTGTTCATACCTGCGCATCAACATTGGCAGCGTAATGAACGCGAGAGTGGTTGTGTTCCTCGACGGCGATTTTCTGATCCCCAACGGCAAACGCGCTATATAACCTGATCCGCTTTTACGTTCCTGGAGAGCCTGGGAAAAGGAAAGGAGGAGTCCTTGCGCAGACAAGACTCGTTAAGCTTATAAAGGCGGCTTGCCAGGAAAATCGTCGGGAAACCCGCCTTCTAAAGCGCCTCATGGCGTTGACGAAAAGGATTCCTTGACGACGATAACGTCCATCAATCCTGGGAAAATGGTTCTGACCAGATTATTTGTTTGGGGGACATTGTCTCCACTTATGACTATCCTGGGCTTCGCTTTTTCCATAAGCCGTTTGAGCTCTTCTTCCGTAATCGGAATATTTCGTCCTTGATCCATGTATTGCGAGAAAATTGCGTCATAGGCGTATTTTGCCGCGAAATCCCCTTGTTCGACGAAATGCGTGGAAGAGGCAGCATACTTGCTGGCCATCACTTCTTTACTGATAATATTCTTGAATACGGGATAATGGGTGCAGAACAGACCGACAATGTCGAGTGCGTGCTCTGGCGAGAGCCTTTCAAGGAACTGCCTTATGTCCCCCTGAACTATCCGTTGCTTGACGTCGTCCGGAGCGCCTTCTTCAATCATGCTGACCCAGTTTCCAGGTGCAAACTGGTAGATGAAGATGGTTTTCTTATTGGGAAGCCGGATAAGGCTTCGGGAGAAAAAGTTGGACACTTGCCGGGAAACATCCTTCCAATCGTTTTGCCTCATTTCCTGGAGAGCGTCATTTTCCAGCTTTCCTTGATAGATGTCCGCCAGCTTCACCGGATAGGTCATGCTTTTCACCGTGGCCGGCGTTGCGAATATGGCGAGTGTCGCCTCGTCATTCGTTAAGAGACGCGTATCAAGGCGCTCTTGTATGGCGTTTATCGTCGGAGTTATGACCGATAAGACGTACTGTTCCTTTCCCGGATACTTCTGCTTGATGCTTTCAATGACGGCTGGATGTTGCGTCGAGGCGGTATTGCAGGCAATGACCACGACCCCGGCTCCGTCTCCTAAAGCCTTCTCCACGCCAAGGCCCGTCAGCCTGGCGATCTCCGCCGGAGGCTTGTTCCCATACGGGGAGTTTTTCGTATCGCCATAATGCGTAACAGAAATATCAACATTGTATTTCTTTAAAAGATCCGGAGCTTGATCCGACATGCCTTTTGCCGTGAAAAAACCGCCAAATCCGGAGTCGAACGTCGCCAGATTGAGATGAACCGGAGGCGGCGATTGCCCGGCATGGGGCCTTGAGTCCGGTCCGCAGCAGCCGTTGAAAAGAGCAACCGCGACAAATACCAGGAGCAAGCGTGCTGTTTTCAGCATGTCTCTCCTCAACATCCCATTAAGCGTTTCAAAGAGCATGAATACTCTTCTCCACTGCCCAGGTGCATGTTTTTCGCCCTCGCTCCAAAGCCTTCCTGCGCCGTATCAAACAGCGCGCAGCGGGCTGCACGTTCTGTGTCCGAAACAGCGCCAGGAGGCGACATCAGTCAACCGAGGCCTTCGCCCCGCATCCATTTCTTCATTCGCACATTCAGGTACGTGTGCATCCAGGGCGTCTTTCGAGGAGTCCTTTCGCTGACCACCCGGCCACGGAAGAACCGGAAAGGCCTCCTGCTCATGATCGTTACGGCGTGCGTATCAAAATCACGTGGCATCTCGAGAGAATGCAAGAGATACCTTTTCCTGGATGAGCATCAATATGGCAGCAACGAAAAATGAAAGAAGGAGAATGATTAATGACCAAATAGAATGCGTTAATATAGACGACTCTGGCCTGCTATATAATGCAATGAACGGTTCTCGTATTATCCCGTTGACAAGAAACATGTAAACTGAAATTTTCCCGGTATAGTTCAAAAAATCAGCAAGATGTCTGAACCTGCGTACGAATGACAGGACAGGATGAGAGACGACGATACAGAACAAAAGAATTGCAAAGGATGAAAAGTACCAAAAAAAT
>JAVHLG010000130.1 GCA_031082225.1 Desulfovibrionaceae bacterium
TGGAAGAGGATGAACCGGGGAGGGGAACCCCTTTTTTTCAAAAAAGGGGTTCCCCTCCCCGGTTCATCCTCTTCCAAAAGGAGCAGGCATGTCGCGGATTGTGATTGACGAGGAACGGTGCAAGGGGTGCCTCCTTTGCACGTTGGCGTGTCCCAAGGAGATTGTGGTGCAATCTTCGCGGTTCAACCAGCAGGGCTACAAGGTTGTCGAGGTAAAGCCCGGCGAGGAGTCCAAGTGTACCGGGTGCGCCAGTTGCGCCATGGTCTGTCCGGACGTGTGCATCACGGTCTGGAAGACGGCGAAGCCGAAGAAGTCCAAGGAGGCGGCCCATGTCTGAGAAGCGCATGTTCATCAAGGGCAACGAGGCCATCGCCTACGGGGCCCTGGCTGCCGGGCTTCGGTGCTATTTCGGCTATCCCATAACGCCCCAGAACGACATTCCGGAATTTCTGTCCAAGGCCCTGCCCGAGGCCGGGGGCGAGTTCGTGCAGGCCGAAAGCGAGGTGGCCTCGGCCAACATGCTGCTGGGTGCTGCGGCCTGCGGGGTACGGGCCATGACCACCTCTTCGAGCCCGGGCATTTCGCTGATGCAGGAGGCCATTTCGTACATGGCCGGCAGCGAGCTTCCCGGGGTCATCGTGAACATGAACCGGGGCGGCCCGGGCCTGGGCGACATCGGCCCCTCCCAGGGCGACTATTTCCAGTCCACCAAGGGCGGCGGCCACGGCGACTACCGGCTTCTGGTCTTGTCGCCCTCCACCTGCCAGGAGGCCTATGATCTCATCATCGCGGCCTTTGACCTGGCCTTCAAATATCGCAATCCGGTGCTGGTGCTGGGCGACGCCATTTTGGGCCAGATGAAGGAGCCGGTGACGACCTGGAAGCCTGAGCCGGTATCGCCTGCCGAGGGCGGCGACTGGCGGCTCGACGGCGCGGCAGGGCGGTCCTCGCGGCTGCTCAAGTCGCTTTTTCTGGATGAGGGCGAGCTGGCCGGTCAGAACCTGCGCCTGGACGCCAAGTACAAGGCCATGCAGTCCGAGGTGCGTTTCGAGGCCTATCAGACCGAGGACGCCGAGCTGGTGGTGGTGGCCCATGGGTCCATCGGCCGCATCGCCAAGAGCGCGGTGCGCGCCCTCCGGGCGGCCGGGGAGAAGGTGGGGCTTTTTCGGCCCATCACGCTGTTCCCGTTTCCGACCGAGGCCCTGGCCGGGCTTGCGGCGCAGGGAAAGCGCTTTTTGACCATCGAGCACAACATGGGGCAGATGGTCGAGGACGTGCGCCTGGCCGTGCGTTTCCATGCCGACAGCGCCTTCCACGGCTTTTTGCCGGGCAACATGCCCACTCCCGACGAGATTGAAGCGCCGATCCGCTCGGCCCTTTCGAGGTAGGACATGAAGGACGAACTGGTTTTTGAGCGCCCCTCGGTCATGGCCGACCGGGGCATGCATTACTGCCCGGGCTGCCATCACGGCGTGGCCCACAGGCTGGTGGCCGAGTGTCTGGTGGAGATGGGCTTGGTGGAAAAGACCATCGCTGTCAGCGCCATCGGCTGCTCGGTGTTTCTGTACAACTACATCCTGGTGGACACGGTGGAGGCCCCGCACGGCCGGGCCCCGGCCGTGGCCACGGGGGTCAAGCGGGCCCGGCCCGACGCCTTCGTCTTCACCTATCAGGGCGACGGCGACCTGGCGTCCATCGGACTTGCGGAAATCATGCATTGCGCCAACCGGGGCGAGCGGCTCACGGTGGTCTTCGTCAACAACACGGTCTACGGCATGACCGGCGGCCAGATGGCCCCCACCACGCTGATTGGCCAAAGGACCACCACCTGCCCGGGCGGCCGCTGCCAGGACCGGGAGGGCGGCCCCATGAACATGGCCGAGATCATCGCCGGTCTGGGCGGCACGGTGTACAGCACGCGCGTGGCGCTGGATTCGGTCAAGCACATCGTGCAGGCCAAAAAGGCCCTGAAAAAGGCCTTCGCCATCCAGGAACAGAACCTGGGGTTCAGCTTTGTGGAGCTTTTGGCCACCTGTCCCACCAACTGGCGCATGACCCCGCTTCAGGCCAACGAGCGCATCGCCAAGGAGATGATCCCCGTGTTTCCGCTGGGGGTTTTCCGGGACGCAACCGGCGAAGGAGGCGGCAAGTGAGTCTGTATCAGGATGTGATCATCGCCGGTTTCGGCGGCCAGGGGGTCATGCTCATCGGCAACCTTCTGGCCTATGCGGGCATGAACCAGGGCTTAAACGTCACCTACATCCCGGTCTACGGCCCGGAGATGCGCGGCGGTACGGCCAACTGCACGGTGGTGGTCTCCGAGGAGGAGATCGGCTCTCCCATCATCCACCGCCCGAAAAGCCTGATCGTCATGAACCGGCCGTCGCTGGACAAGTTCGGCCCCAGGCTCGTTGACGGCGGCGTGCTGATTCTCAATTCGTCCCTTGTCGACCCGGCCCTGGCCGAGGCCGACCGGTACAGGCTGGTGTCCGTGCCCTGCAACGAGATCGCCGACGGCCTGGGAAACTCCCGCATGGCCAACATGGTGGCCATCGGGGCCTATGTGGCGGCCACCGGGGTTTTGCCCTTGTCGGCGGTGGAGGACAGCCTGTCGCATGTCATCTCCAGCCACTATGCCAAGCTCATTCCCAAAAACATCGAGGCCATCCGGGCCGGCGCGGCCCGGGCGGCATAGAGAGTTGGGCAGGGGGGATGCCTCC
Organism: Desulfovibrionaceae bacterium; assembly: GCA_031082225.1. Lineage (GTDB taxonomy): Bacteria > Desulfobacterota > Desulfovibrionia > Desulfovibrionales > Desulfovibrionaceae > Desulfolutivibrio. The sequence continues at coordinate 2,721 of JAVHLG010000130.1, forward strand.
GGCGGCCAAAGGGCTAAAGCCCTTTGGAATCCCGTAACGGGCCTCCCCCCTCTTCCATCCGAATCATCGCCCCCCTGTAAAAGTTTTTTGGGG
>JAVHLG010000131.1 GCA_031082225.1 Desulfovibrionaceae bacterium
TTCTCCGTACCACCATGATCTTTGCGGGTGTTTCCGGACAGCTCCGCTGTCCGGAAACACCCGCAATATCAGGGGGTCCGGGGGAAATGATTTCCCCCGGGCGGGGTTCGGGGCGGCAGCCCCGATTTATTCTGCGAAAGTGGCGTCGTAGCCGGAGATGAGTTCTTCGAAGAGTTCGGCCACGGACAGAAGGCCCGTCACCCGCCAGGCGTTTTCTCCGGCGAAGATGAGGCCGTTGTCCAGGTTGCCGCGCTTGGCGTTCAAAAGCGCCATGGTGATGCAGAAGGGGCTGGTGGTGTAGTCGCAGCCTGAGAGGCAGTGGAAGGGGCAGGCATAGGGACAGCGTTTGCCGTCCTCCACCTTCTCGATGAACCGGTTGCGGATGGCCCGGCCGGGCATGCCCACGGGGCTTTTGATGATGTGCATGTCTTCTTTGCGGGCGTCCAGGTAGGCCTGCTTGAAGGCCGGTGACACGTCGCATTCGTGGGTGACCACGAAACGGGTTCCCAACTGCACGCCCCGGGCCCCCAGATCCAGATACTTGCGGATATCCGCCCCGGTATAGACCCCCCCGGCGGCGATGACCGGGATGTCGCCGAAGGCGGCCACGGCGGCCACGACATCGGGCACGAGTTTTTCCAGGCGAAAGGCTGGGTCGGCGATCTGTTCGGGCCGAAATCCCAGGTGTCCTCCGGCCATGGGCCCCTCCACCACGAAGGCGTCGGGTATGCGGCCGAAGCGGGATTTCCATTTGCGGCAGATGATGGAGGCGGCGCGGCCCGACGAGACGATGGGCGCCAGCTTGGGCGAGGTCTTGCCGTCCAGGTGGCGGGGCATATCCAGGGGCAGGCCCGCCCCGGAAAAAATGATGTCGACGCCCTCTTCCACCGAGGCCCGCACCAGCTCGGCGTAGTTGGTGAGGGCGACCATGATGTTGACCCCGAGCACCCCGGTGGTGCGGCTTTTGGCCTCGCGGATTTCGCGGCACAGGGCCCGGGTGTTGGCCGAGACGTAGTTCGTCTTGAAGTCCGGCTCTTCGCCCCCGATGCCTGCGGCGGAAATCACCCCCACGCCGCCGGCCGTGGCCACGGCGGAAGACAGCCCGGCCAGGGAGACGCCGATGCCCATACCGCCCTGGATGATGGGTGTGGGGATGATCAGATCCCCGATGACAAGCCGAGGCAACGCCATGGTCTTTCCTGAATGCTTCTTTGGGTCGATAGGGAAAACAGTCCCCGGGCACGCCGGGGCCTGTCAGAGACTGACCCGCGAAGCGATGGTGTTGGTGGGAAAACGCCACGCTGTCAAGAGGGAAATGGCGGTCTGCCGAAAAATCCTGCACAAGCCTGCGCCTGGGCGCTTCCCGGGACCGCCGCAAACACCCTCCCCGGGGACAAAGATGTATTTTGACAGTCTGTTATGCCGGGCGTATGAGCAGGCAAATTTTTCGGAAAGGGGGACGGGATGGGCGCAAAAACGTATCAGGTGGAGGAGAAGGTACCGTTTCTTCAAGCGATTCCATTAAGCTTTCAGCATCTTTTCGCCATGTTCGGGGCATCGGTGCTGGTGCCGACGCTTTTTAAGATCGATCCCGCCGTGGTGCTTTTGATGAACGGCGTGGGCACCCTCATCTATCTTGTCCTTTGCAAGGGCAAGGCCCCGGCCTTCCTGGGATCGAGCTTCGCCTTCCTGTCCCCGGTCTTCGTGGTCCTCGGGGCCAACCAGGCCCTGTGGGGCGGCAACTACGGTCTGGCCCTGGGCGGGTTCATCGCCTCGGGACTGGTGTTTGTCGCCGTGGCCCTGTTGATCGGGGCCTTTGGCCCGGGCTGGATCAAGTTCGTGCTGCCCCCGGCCACCATGGGCCCCATCGTGGCCCTGATCGGGCTGGAACTGGCCAGCGTGGCCACGGACATGGCCGGGTTCAAGCCCGACGCCAGCGGGGCCTACAACACGAGCGGCATCATCGTGGCCATGGTCACGCTTTTCACCGTGGCCTTCGGCTCCCTGCTCTTTCGAGGCTTCATGGCCGTCATTCCGGTCCTGATCGGCATTGCGGCGGGATATCTGGTCTCCATCCCCATGGGGCTGGTCAGCTTCGATGTCATCGCCGCCGCCCCGGTCCTGGCCTTCCCCACGGTCTACACCCCGGTCTTCGACATAAACGCCATCCTGATCATCCTCCCGGCCTCCCTGGTGGTCATCTCCGAGCACATCGGACACCTGGTGGTCACGGGCAACATCGTGGGCCGCGACCTGACCAAAGACCCGGGCCTGCACCGGTCGCTTCTGGGGGACGGCATCTCCACGGCCCTGTCCGGGTTCGTGGGCTCCGTGCCCACCACCACCTACGGCGAGAACATCGGGGTCATGGCCATCACCCGGGTTTTCTCCGTATGGGTCATCGGCGGCGCAGCGGTCATCTCCATCATCCTGGCCTTTGTCGGCAAGCTTTCGGCCGTGATCCAGTCCATCCCCACCCCGGTCATGGGCGGCATCTGCATCCTGCTGTTCGGGGTCATCGCGGCCTCGGGCATCCGCATGCTGGTGGAGAGCAGGGTGGATTATTCCAAGCCCATCAACCTGACGCTGACGGCCATCGTGCTCATCGTGGGCATCAGCGGCATGGCCGTGACCATCGGCAACGTGCAGCTCAAGGGCATGGCCCTGGCCACGGTGGTGGGCATGGCCCTGTCCCTGGTCTTTCATCTGCTGGAGCGTTTCGGACTGACCAACGACCAGACCGACATCTGAGCCCGGGCCGACCATGCCCCCAAAACGCAGGCGAGGCCGACGATACGTATCGTCGGCC
>JAVHLG010000132.1 GCA_031082225.1 Desulfovibrionaceae bacterium
ATTAATTGTACTTATAATTCTTAATGGACTTCCGGGGATGCCATTTTGATCTTCCCCTGGCCCGCAGAAGAAATCTGCAATGTTAATTTCTACAACATTAGGCAATTGAATAAACACAGGAAGCCATGACTTGCAATAATTTTCAAATAGTTCAAGTTTTAACAGTGTTCCTTCGTCATAAGGCTTTGAATGATGGTCACGAGACATATTAATTCCTTCGCGATCCATAATTGTTTGGAACTATTCATCGCCTTCGCATTTAGCACTTACCCAATACTATGAAGGAAACCAAAGCGACTTCAATGAGTTGCCCTGCTAATATATCAGATGACAAAACGGGAATTAGCAGGACAGATAACTCTGCCCCGCAGTAAATTCAATCCCCATCACCCTCCCGGTCCTTCTTTTTCCCCCTGCCAAGCCATTTCGCCAAAATGAAGGAGCCGTATCCCGCGACTCCCGAAGCGCCAGCCAGCACTCACGGGGGGCAACTGGTTGCTCCGATCCCGAACAGGGAAAAATAAGCCAGAACCGCCGCTCCAACGAGCCACGCGACGATGGTTGCGAGTTTGTTTCTCATAGGTTCAGATTAAACGAGCTGGGTCTATAAGGGAAGTCCTCACCCCGGAAAGGTATGCGCTTGAAATGATGAAACGGGTGATTTTGGTTAGCTCTGACAGCGGCGTGAGATGCCGACGGCCGAGAATAATGAAATTCCCCTTGACGCCGCCGCCCGCCCCGGGCTAGGAAAAACCAAGCACACTCAACCAGTATTGAGGCCCAGATGAACCGTTCCGCCACCCGCACCGCTGCCCCCGCCCGCGCCGCCCTGGTCCTATCCGGCGTCGTCGTATCCGTGGTTCTGCACGTCGCGTCGTAGCGGGATATTTTTTCATTCGTCACTTCATCCCCCGTCGGCGCGACCGCTGACGGGGGATTTTCATTTCGTTTTCCATCCCATCTCCCGAAGGCGGCGCGCGCGGGGCTCCCACAAAGGAGCAGACCATGCCCACGAAATCCGGCGCCGACATCATCGCCAGACTCATCGAACGCCAGGGCGTGACCATCGTCCCGGGCATCCCCGGCGGGGCCAATCTGCCGCTGTACGACGCGTTGGCCGCCTCATCCATCCGCCACATCCTCACCCGCCACGAACAGGGCGCGGCGTTCATGGCCCAGGGCATGGCCCGGGTCAGCGGCAAGCCCGCCGTCTGCCTGGCCACCTCGGGCCCCGGGGCCACGAATCTGGTCACGGCCATCGCCGACGCGTACATGGACTCCATCCCCCTGGTGTGCCTCACCGGGCAGGTGCCCCGGGCCATGATCGGCACCGACGCCTTCCAGGAGGTGGACATGGCCGGGGTGTGCGCCCCGGTGTGCAAGAAGGCCTACCGGGTGCAAAGCGCCGCCGAGCTGCTGACGATCATTCCCGAGGCCTTCACCCTGGCCGCTTCCGGCCGCCCCGGCCCGGTGGTGGTGGACATTCCCAGGGACGTGCAGACCGAGACGGCCACTTTCGCCCGCTGGCCCGAACCGGGTCGCCCGGACGAGGCCCCCGAGGCCTGCCCCGAGGGCATCGAGAAGGCCGCCCGGATCATCAACCAGGCCAGACGCCCCATCCTGTACCTGGGCGGCGGCGCGGCCCGTTCCGGGGCGGCGGCCCTGGCCCGGCGCATCATGGAAAAGGCCGCCATCCCGGCCGTGCAAAGTCTCATGGGCCTTGGCGTGATCCCCTCCCGCCACCCCTTGAGCCTGGGCATGCTCGGCATGCACGCCTCGCCCTGGGCCAATCTGGCCCTGCATGAATGCGACGCGCTGATCGCCGTGGGGGCCCGCTTCGACGACCGGGCCACGGGCAAGGTGGCCGCCTTCTGCCCCGAGGCCTCGGTGGTGCATATCGACATCGACCCGGGCCAGATCCACAAGATCAAGACCGCCCATGTGGGCCTCATCGCCGACGCGGCCAGCGCCCTGGCCGACCTGGAGCCCTTCATCGAGAAAAAGCCCCGCACCGCCTGGATCGCCCGCATCGCGGCCCTCAAACGGCAGCACGCCGCGCCTTCCCCCACCCCGGGTTCACCTCGGGCCATCATCCGCACGGCGGCGGCACTGGCCGGGGAGTCGGCCATCGTGGTCACGGATGTGGGCCAGAACCAGATGTGGACCGCGCGCCACTATCCGTTCACCACGCCCGGCCGCTGGCTGACCTCCGGAGGCCTGGGGACCATGGGCTTCGGACTTCCGGCGGCCATCGGCGCGACCCTGGCCGAACCCCAGGCCCCGGTGGTGCTTTTCTGCGGCGACGGCGGCATGCTCATGAACATCCAGGAGATGGCTACGGCGGCGGAGATCAAGGCCGACATGACCGTGGTGCTGTTTGACAACGGCGGCCTGGGGCTTGTGCGCCAACAACAAGACCTCTTCATGGGCGGACGGCGCTTCGCCACGGACTACCGCGTCCGGGTGGACTTCCCGGCCGTGGCCCGGGGGTTCGTCTGGCGGGTGTTCGACCTGGAGAAAAGCGGCGACCCGTCCGAGATCCTGGCCCGGGCCATGGGCGCCAAAGGCCCCTGCCTGGTGCGGGTTCCCGTGGATGCGGCCGCCAAGGTCTATCCCATGGTGGCCCCGGGCGAGGCCAATACCCGCATGATCGGCGCCACCGTGGCCTCGCCGGAAATGCTGCGCGAACGCGCGGCGGTGTAGGGAAGGCAGGCCTCCGGCGGCCAGGGGAGAAACTTTTTTGCAAAAAAGTTTCTCCCCTGGACCCC
>JAVHLG010000133.1 GCA_031082225.1 Desulfovibrionaceae bacterium
CCGAGGCAAGGGCGCCGGTCGGCGCGGTCTTTGTCGGCGTCTTGGGGCGGGGAGCCTTCCTCTTGGGCGTACCGGTCATGACGGACCCGGGCCGTCGGGAGCGTCCGGCGTGGCCGACATGGCGGGCGGGCCGGATTCCGGCTGGCCGGAAGGGGCCGGTTCGTCGGGTTCGTCGGGTCTGGCGGGTCTGGCGGGTCTGGCGGGCTTGCGCCCCGGCCGTCTGCCGTCGCGCCCACCGCCCCGGCCCAGGGTGGGCAGAAGCTCAGCCACCGGCGGCCCCTCGGGCAGCTCCTTGAGAAAATAGCGCAGGGCCTGCTCCAGGGCCGCCAGACTCACGGTGGTGTCCAGGCAGGGGCCATGCGGCCGCTCGTTCAAGACCCCGTAGACCGGGATGGGATAGGTGTCCTGGATGCCGCTGGACAGGTCACGTTCGCAGGCCACGGCCAGGATCAGGCGGGGCCGCTTCTGGACCACGATGCGCCGGGCGATGGTGCCGCCCGTGGCGATGGCCAGATGCGCGCCGTAGTGGTCGGCCAAGTCCAACAGTCCGGCCACGGGGCATTTTCCGCAGCGCTTGCAGTTCTGGATGTCGTAGGTCAGACGCCGGTTGCAGCGGCTGCTTTGCAGGCAGTGGGGCAGAAGCACCAGGATCTGGCCCGGGGCGTATTTCCCGGCGTCGGCCGAGACGAGTTCGTTGTTGACCTTGATAAACGAGCCGCGCACCTTTTCCTTGGAGATGCCGAGCATCCAGCCGAAAAGGGTCATCAGCGGCAAAAAGACCTTGGCCGTGACCCCGCGCAGCCGATCGGAAAAAAGGATTGAGCGCCCCAGCGCCACGCTGGCCACCAGGCTCAGGCAGGCCCAGAGGACCAAAAGGATCACCGCCCCCAGCAGGATGCCCATGATCCAGGGCGCGCCGGGGTGGATATGTTCCAGGCCCACGAAGGGAATGACCCATAAAAGGGCCAACGCGACGCACACCGTCAGGCTGGTGCCGGTCAAAAGCCCGATGAACAGGCGTTTTCTCGATGGCTCGCTGTGTTCCATCATCGTGACTGATGACATTCTCCGGCCCCGGTGTCCAGGAGGTCGCCCGGTCCGCAGACCGGGGACCGCCCTTCGGGGCATCTGGCCAGATAGCCGCAGGCGAAGGCCTCGGCGGTCATCTCCTTTTTTCCGGCCGGGCGCAGGCGGGGAATCCGGTAGACCCCGTCGGCGCAGGCCACGCGCAGGTTCCCGTCCGCAAGCCCCAGCACCGTGCCCGGCGCGGCCCCGTCCGGGGGCGTCCCTCCGGGCCCGGCTTCCGGACGTCCCGGTGCGGCGATGACCCGCAGGGGCGGCGCGTCCGGCCGCAGCCGGACATGAAAAAAGGCCCCGGGCTTGGGGGAAAAGGCCCGGATGCGGTTGTGCACGTCCATGACCGGCCGGTCGAAGCGCACTTCGGCCTCGGCCTTGCCGATCTTGGCCGCATACGTGGCCCGGGATTCGTCCTGGGGAATCTCCAGGATGGGCCCGGCGGCCATGCGGGCGAGCGTCTCGGCCAGAAGCGTCCCGCCCATGGCCGCCATCTGGGACAGGATCGTCCCGGCGTCGTCGTCGAAGCCGATGGTCAGGGCGCGTTGGGCCAGGATGGGCCCGGCGTCCAGGGCTTTGACCATGCGCATGATGGTCGCGCCGGTCACGGCGTCGCCATTGAGGATGGCCCGCTGCACCGGGGCCGCGCCGCGATAGCCGGGCAGAAGCGAGGCGTGGACGTTTATGGGCATGATTTTCGGCACGTCCAGCACCGCCTGGGGCAGAAGCATGCCGTAGGCCGCCACCAGCAGCAGATCCGGCGCAAATGCGGCCAGCCGGGCCACCTCGTCCGGCGTCTTGAAATCCGCCGGTTGCAGGACCGGCAGGCCCCGCTCCATGGCCAGCATCTTTACCGGGCCCGGGCGGCAGGCCTGGCCCCGGCCGCAGGGCCGGTCGGGCTGGGTATAGACCGCAACCACCTGGCAGGCCCCGGCGTCCAGCACCCCGCGCAACACGGCCGCCGCGAAATCCGGCGTGCCCATGAAGACCGCCCTTAGTCCTGATCCGCCTTCCTGGCCCATTTTCTCGCCCTTTTATCGTATAAGGCCCTTTTCAGGCGGCTTATGCGGTCAATGAAAAGCGTGCCTTCCAGGTGGTCGATCTCGTGCTGCAGGCACACCGCCAAAAGCCCTTCGGCGTCGAGGCAGACCTCGTTGCCCGACAGATCCAGCCCCCGCACCCGGACCTTCTCGGCCCGCACCACGTTGGACCGGTAGTCCTTGACGCTCAGGCAGCCCTCTTCCGTCTCCGTCTCGCCCTCGGCCGCAACGATCTCGGGGTTGACCAGGGCGAACAACTCCTCGCGTTTGTCCGGGCCGGAGATGTCCACGGTGATCAGGCGTACCGGTTCGGCCACCTGGTTGGCGGCCAGACCGATGCCCTGGTTGGCGTACATGGTCTCGGCCATGTCGTTCGCCAAGGCCACGATCTCCGGCGTGATGGCCTCGATGCGCGCCGCCTTCTGGGCCAAGACCGGATGCGGATATTTCACGATGTCCCTGGTCATCTCGCTCCTTCTTCGGGGCTGCCGCCCCGCCCACTGGATCGGGGCTGCCGCCCCGTACCCCGCCCGGGGGGAATGATTC
>JAVHLG010000134.1 GCA_031082225.1 Desulfovibrionaceae bacterium
GGAAAGAGAGGGGCATGAAACGGACCAAGATCATCGAGGCCCTGCGCGGCGACGCCGGGCGGGCCGACATTCTCGTCAAGGGCTGGGTGCGCACGCGTCGCGACGCCAAGGATGTTTCCTTTCTCGAGGTCAACGACGGCTCCTGCCGGGCCAATATCCAGGTGGTGGCTGACGCGGGCATGGAGGGCTACTCCCTTCTAAAGGATATGGGCGTGGGATCGGCCGTGGGCGTACGCGGGGAACTGGTCGCCTCGCCGGGCAAGGGCCAGCGCTGGGAGCTGCGGGCCGCCTCGGTGGTGTTGATCGGCGCGGCGGACCAGGAGTCCTATCCGCTCCAGAAAAAGCGCCATTCGGATGAGTTTTTGCGGACCATCGCCCATCTGCGGCCGCGTACCAACAAATATGGGGCGCTGTTTCGGATCCGGTCGGAGTTGTCCTTCGCCATCCACGAGTTTTTCCATGACCGGGGCTTTGCCTATGTGCATTCGCCCATTTTGACGGGTTCGGACTGCGAAGGGGCGGGGGAGATGTTCCGGGTGACCTCGCTTGGGGCCCGGGAAACGGCGGGACTGTCGTCCGGGGAGCGGGCGGCGAAGGATTTTTTCGGCAAGGACGCCTTCCTGACCGTGTCCGGACAACTGGCGGCCGAGGTCTTCGCCTGTTCCCTGGGGGATGTGTACACCTTCGGGCCGACGTTTCGGGCCGAGCATTCCGACACCTCGCGCCACGCGGCCGAGTTCTGGATGCTGGAGCCGGAGATGGCCTTTGCTGACCTGGTCGACGACATGGACCTGGGCGAGGCGTTGCTCAAGTCGTTGACGGACGCGGTGCTTTCGCGTTGCGCCTCGGACGTGGAGCTTTTCGCGTCCTTCGTGGACAAGGAATTGCCCGGGCGGCTTGTAAACATCCGGGACAAGCCCTTTGTGCGCCTGCCGTATGGCGAGGCCGTCGAGATTCTGGCCGGGTGCGGCCAGGGCTTCCAGTATCCGGTGGGCTTCGGGCTGGACCTGCAAAGCGAACACGAGCGGTATCTTGCGGAGGTCCACTGCGGCTGTCCGGTCATCGTGTATGATTATCCCAAGGAAATCAAGGCCTTCTACATGCGGCAAAACGACGACGGCCGGACTGTGGCGGCCATGGACGTGCTGGCGCCGGGGATCGGGGAGATCATCGGCGGCAGCGCCCGGGAGGAGCGCCTGGATGTGCTCGAGGCCCGGGTGGCCGAACTGGGGCTGACCATGGACGACTATTGGTGGTACCTGGACCTGCGTCGCTTCGGCAGCGTGCCCCATGCCGGTTTCGGACTGGGGTTCGAGCGCTTGCTGATGCTGTTGACCGGGATCACGAACATCCGCGACGTGATCCCCTTTCCCCGCACCTACCGTCACCTGGAGTTCTGATCATTCCCCTCGGGCGGCTCCGACATCTCCTGTGGGGCGTCCGTGGCGGCATGGAACTTCGGGCCGCCGGGGGAATGGGTTTGTCGGCGGTCCCGGGGCGGCATGTCCGTCCGGACTGACCCCAGCCGCATGATCGGCCCGGAAGCCCGGGACACCTGGACGGGCCGGACGGGGCTTTTCCGGGCCGGGAAGCGCCGCCTGGGGTGATGTCCGCAGTGGCGCGGGCAAGGTGGGCGGTTCACGGGCGGTTTCGGGCTGCCTGCCGGGGTCGGCCCCCGGTTTGCCGAGGGCAACCCATGGTATGGATAAATTCAATGAAATGAGAATGTTGAGATGAGCGTGGGGATGGCCTGGGGAAGGTATTTTTGATTTTACAAAGTTTCGTGTTGACATCGGCGGGCCATCTCCATATACCTCCGCTTCTGGCTGACGGGGAAACGCGGTTTCGGGAAAAACACATTTTTCGGAACACAACATTTTCCGGTTGACACAGGCACCCAGGGCGGGTAAGAAGTACGTCCGCCTGATGGTGGAAGGGCCGAGACAAAACGAGCATGAAAGGCTCCAGACGGCCGTGATCTTTGACAATTAAATAGCGAGTCGGGTGATTCGAGACGCA
>JAVHLG010000135.1 GCA_031082225.1 Desulfovibrionaceae bacterium
GGGGAGAGGGCAGCGCCCTCTCCCCGGCAGCCTACGCCAGTTTCTTGCCCAGCAGTTCGTTGACCAGGGCGGGGTTGGCCTGCCCCTTGGTGGCCTTCATGATCTGGCCCACAAAAAACCCCATCAGCTTGGTTTTCCCGGCCTTATAGGCGGCCACCTCGTCCGGATTGTCGGCCAGAACCCTGTCCACGGCAGATTCCAGAGCTAAAGAGTCGGAAATCTGCGAAAGCCCTTTCTGGTCCACATAGGTTTCGGGGTCAAGGCCCTGGGCGAAAATTTCGGGGAAAATCTGCTTGCCGATCTTGCCGCTGATTTTTCCGGATTCCACCAGGGTGACGAGCCTGGCCAGGTGGGCGGGCGGCAGGGGGCAGGCGGCGGCGGTGAGGGCGGCCTGGTTGAGTTCGCGCAGAAGCTCGGACATGATCCAGTTGGCGGCCTTTTTAGGCTCGTTGCACAACCGCGCAGTTTCTTCGAAATAATCGGCCACGTCGCGCTCGGCGGTGAGCACGTCGGCATCCTTGGGGGTCAGGCCGTACTGGGAGACGAAACGGTCGCGCCGGGCCACGGGCAGTTCGGGAAGTTCGGCCGCCCAGGCGGCAAGCTGGGCATCGGTCACCACCAGGGGGACCAGATCGGGGTCCGGAAAGTAGCGATAGTCGTGGGCCTCCTCCTTGCCGCGCATGGAGGCGGTGACGCCCTTGTCGACGTTGTAGAGGCGGGTTTCCTGGATAACGGCCTGGCCGTCATCCAACAGGTCGGCCTGGCGCTCGATCTCGTATTCGATGGCCTTTTGGACGTGGCGGAAGGAGTTCATGTTCTTGAGTTCCGCCCGGGTGCCGAGTTCGGCCTGCCCGAAGGGCCGCAGGCTCACGTTGGCGTCGCAGCGGAAACTGCCTTCCTCCATGTTGCCATCGCAGATGCCAAGGTAGACCAGGATGGAGCGCAGGGCCTTGAGATAGGCCACGGCTTCCTCGGCGCTGCGCATGTCCGGCTCGCTGACGATTTCTATGAGCGGCACGCCGGTGCGGTTCAAGTCCACAAAGCTGGCGTTTTCCGTAGCGGAATGGATGTTTTTCCCGGCATCCTCTTCCATGTGGATGCGGGTGATGCCCACGACCTTTTCCGACCCGTCCACGGTGACGGCCAGATGCCCGTGTTCGCAGATCGGCGTCTCGAACTGGGAAATCTGGTAGCCCTTGGGCAGGTCGGGATAGAAATAGTTCTTGCGGGCGAACACCGAGGCGGCGTTGACGCGGCAGCCCACGGCAAGGCCCATCTTGGCGGCGTATTCCACGACCTTTTCGTTGAGCACGGGCAGAACGCCAGGCATGCCGGAACACACGGCGCAGACGTTTTCGTTGGGCTCCATGCCAAAGGCTGTTGAGCAGGAGCAGAAAATCTTGCTTTTGGTGCGCAGTTGGGCATGCACCTCAAGACCGATGACCGCCTCGTATCGGGACATGGCGACTTCTCCGGGCCATGGCGGGCGCGGCATGGCCGCGAACGCCGGGGTTTTTGACAGCTTTTTTCCGAACCAGGGAAACTACCCGGTAGGCCATCCGGGGTCAATGGCGGCCTTCACGCCGTCCAAACGGCTTTCGTCCTCACCCATTCTAGGATATGCAGGACGTGCTGCGGAAACAGTCCCGCCGGACGCTGGCGGGATCAAGGAGGTCAGACATGGACGACAAGGATCGCTTTGGTGTCAACCTGGAAGACCAGTTGGCCAAGTGGAAGGCCAAGATCGACGAAAGCAAGGCTGCGGCCGAAAAAAAGGGTCCGGCGTTTTTCGACCGATACGCTGCCGACTTGGAAAAGATGCTCGGCAAATACGAGGCCGCCCGCTACAAGCTGACCCTTCTGCGCAAGGGCGGCTCCGACGCCCTGCACGATCTCAAGGAGGGGTTCGAGGGGGCCTTTACGGAACTCAAAACCGCCGTGACCAAGGCCCTGGATAAATTTTAGGGGGGAGCCTTCGGCGACAAGGGGGGAAACCTTTTTCAAAAGGTTTCCCC
>JAVHLG010000136.1 GCA_031082225.1 Desulfovibrionaceae bacterium
CCGGCCCGGGCCGGGAGGCCGTAACCGGCGGGCACGCCCGGTGCGCACCCGCCGGTTTCCCGGCCCGGGCCGGGAGGCCGTAACCGGCAGGCCCCGGCCTCTCCTTTTTCCCTCGCCCGCCCCGCGTGGTGACGCGACTCCCCCCCAACATCCCCGGGCCATGCCCCGGCGGTGTCGGTCCGACGCTTTCGGCCGACGGCTGGACCAATTCTTGCTTCATTCCCCGCGAACCCGTATATCCATGGCGGAAAACCCGTAGGATCGGACATGTTTCGTTTCAGTCTGCAAAAGGTTTTGGACTACCGGGCCCAGCTCGAAGAGCAGGCCAAGATGGAGCTGGCCAGGGCCCTGCATGTGCTGCTGGGCCGGGAGCAGGCCGTGCGCGACCTGCGCGAGGTCATCGCCGTCCACGCCGCCGCCCTGGAGGGCAAGACCGACGTCACCCCGGCCGACCTGTGGCTGTGGCGGGTGTACAAGGAACGCCTGGAGATGGATATTCTGGCGGCCGAAGAGGCCGTACGGCAGGCCGCAGCGGAGGTGGCCCGGCGCAGGACCGCAGTGGTGCAACGCAGCACGGACCGCAAACTTCTGGACAAGCTCAAGGCCAACCAGGCCGTGCGCTACGCCCGGGAGGAAAGTCTCAAGGAGCAGAAGCAAAATGACGAAATGGCTGTCGTCAGACACGGGGCCGGACATGGAGCCTAGACGGACGCAGGATCCGGACGGACGCCTGCGCAGCGGCCCGGCCGGGCGCGGATCGGGCATCCCCAGGCTGTCCAAGGTGCTTGGCGTCCTGATCATGCTGGCCGCCGTCAAGCTTGGCGTGCTGTGCTTCATGGGCATTGAGGCCGTGTTTCCGGACGTCGCCGAGCGCCAGGGACATATGGTGGTGGCCTCGGTCGTGGGCGTGCCCAGGGCCATGGCCCAGACCCCGGCCGTGCCGGAAACGCCCCGGGCGGCCGAGGCCGCCGCTGCGGCCGCGCCGTCAGGCCCCCCCGGGGTGCTGGACTGGCAGGAACTGGGCAAGCGCAAGGAGGAGTTGGACCGGCGCGAGCAGGCCATCACCGACATGGAGGCCAAGCTCGACCAGCGGGTCAAGGAACTGGCGACCCTGGAGGCCAGCCTCAAGACCATGCTCGATCAGGCCCAGCAGACCAAGGACGAGAAACTCAAGCATCTGATCGACGTCTATACCAATATGAAGCCCAAGCAGGCCGCCGAGGTTCTGGAAAGCCTGGACGAACGCATCGCCGTCAAGATTTTGGCCGGGATGAAGGGACGTCAGGCCGGAGAGATCCTGACCGGGGTTTCGGCCAAGAAGGCCGCCACCCTTTCCGAGCAGCTCACGCGCCTGCAACTGCCCATGGATGTGCCCAGCCCGGGCATGCCCAACGGACAATAGTCCGCAAACACGCCGACAACGCAGGACGGCCCCATGGAAATCCTCACCATCCGCACCGGCAAGCGCCAGGAGATGATCCCGGTCACCCGGCAGCTCCAGGAGCTGGCGTCTGCCCAGGAATCCGCCGAAGGCATCCTGGTGGTGCATTGTCCCCACACCACCGCCTGCCTGACCATCAACGAAAACGCCGACCCGGATGTCGTCACGGACATGCTGGCCGCGCTTTCGGCCCTGGTTCCCCACAGCGGCCCCTACCGCCACGCCGAGGGCAACAGCGACGCCCACATCAAGACCACCCTGGTGGGACCGTCCCTGTCACTGATCGTCAGCGGCGGCAAGATCCAGCTTGGTACCTGGCAGGGCGTGTATTTTTGCGAGTTCGACGGTCCCCGCAGCCGACGCCTGTGGGTCCAGTGGGTGGGGACGACGGCATAAGGCGCGCGGGGGGCGGGTCCCTTCCGCCGGGGGGCTCTGCCCCCCGCACCCCCCGGCAGGGGGTTAAACCCCCTACACCCCGTATCGTGCGG
>JAVHLG010000137.1 GCA_031082225.1 Desulfovibrionaceae bacterium
CGTCCGACATTTCCCGCTCCGCCCGGGCCGCCGGGCTTGCCAATGTTGCCAGGGCCTCCCGGACCGCCGGGACGTCCGACATTTCCCGCACCGCCCGGCCCGCCCGGGCCGCCGGGCCTGCTGATGTTGCCGGGGCCGCCCGGCCGACCGACGCCTCTCCCCGGGGAGCCGACGTTGCCGCGCGGGGCCTGAAATCCCGCCCCTCCCCGGCCGCCGCCGCCACCACCTCCTCGACCGCCACGGGCCTCGGCTGTGCCGGTCCACAACAGGCCGCCCTGGGCCACGAGGGCCAGGGCCAGCATGAACGCGCACAGGCTGCGCCAGACGCCGCCCGGTGTCTTCATGTCACTTGCCATAGCGTGCACCTTCTTCCGCCTCGATGCGCAGATGCGTGAACAGGTTGTCGTCACGGGTAAAGTTCGCGGGCGGCGTGTAGTCGAAGACCGCGGCGGCCGGTTCCGCAAGGGTCCAGTCGCGCAAAAAGGCCGTGAACTGGGGGGCCATGGGCAGGCGTTTTTCCGTGATGACCAGCTTGCGCGGCAGCGGCGCGGCGCCGTCCTCGATCCAGATCTGCCAGTCGATGTCGTCGCCCTGGAAGAAGAGGTGATGGCATCGCGTGTCGCCCACGAATCCGAGCCCCATGTAGGACAGGGAGGCGTAGCTCATGTCGGCGCACGGCTTGTTGCGCAACAGGTCGCCCAGAGGGGAGTCGAGGTGGTGCTTTTCGGCGAGATAGTCCAACAGGGCGTCCGTATCCTTATCGAACGGCGCCTGATTGTACAGATGGCGGTAGAGCAGGGCCATGGTGAAGGTCTTGCCGGTAAAAACCGAGGTCACGGACATGTCGTCGCCCGTGGTGTCGATCCTGAAGGCGTTGGGACGCTTCACCGCAAGGTCCATGTTGCGGGCGATTTGGACCTTGGCCTTCCCCTGGTAGACGAGATCCAAAAGGAGTTCGGCTTTCAGGGAAAAGCCCTTCAGCCCGGCCAGATAGGCGCAGGACGTCTCGAAGAGGTCCGCCGCCTTGGCGTCGATGACGGGTTTTTGCGGCGCGGCCTTGCCGCAAAGGGCGGCGTGCGGCGTGGAAAGAAGCATGCAAAAGACGAATAAGAAAAAAATGACTCGGGAACAAACGCGCATGATCGCCTCCAGGGTACCATGATGAAGGGATGCCAATGAAGCCATTTTGCCCGCAAAATGAAAATGACGATGATTTCCTTATTTTATTACGAGACGCGGCGGGCGAAGTCAATGAAGGGCCATGGGGGACGAGCAGGATCGTCGCGATCCGGGGATGAAGACGGGATGGCCGCACCGAGGTCAGCGGCATCGGCATGCCGCGCCTGCGGCTGAGAGGACGGCCTGCACCGGCCCTTGTGCTGCGTCCCTTCTACAATACTTCCGCCGTGTGATAACACAAGCGGCTGTCCCGGCTCCGGTTCAGGCCCCGCCGCAGGCGGCGGGGCCTGCCGCCCTCGCGGATATCACTGCCCGGGGATGGCGGGGAGGGCCGGGGGCGGTGTGGAAGGCCCCCCGGCAGGCGTTCCCTGCTGCGGCGCGGCAGCGTCCGCCTGTGGCGTCGCGGCTTCCGGCGCAGGCGGGGTCGGAGATTGCGGTGTCGCTTCAGGCGTCGCCGGGGCTGCGGGCGGCGTGGCCGGGGTGGTCGTGGCTTCGGAGGTCGGGTCGGCCTGTGCAGCCGGTTGCGCCTGGGGGGGCGCGGCGGCCGGGGACGCGGCCTGGGCCTCGGGGGCCTGGGGCGGCGCGGAGGTGTCCGCTGGCGACGGCGCGGTTTCGGGCGTGGCCGCGGCGGCGGGCGCGGCGGCAGCCGCCGGGGATGGCGC
>JAVHLG010000138.1 GCA_031082225.1 Desulfovibrionaceae bacterium
TGGCTTTTTCCACGGCATCGGTGGTGGCTGTTCCGCCGCCGCCACCACCACCGCCCGGCTGGAGACCACGGCCCGGACCCTGGCGGTAAACCCAGGCATATTGACGCCCCCCGATGGAAACGCCATCATCGGGGGGCGTTTTCGCCGTATTCGACATGCCCGGCCGCTCCCTGAGGGCGCCGGACGGCCGTCCCAACGTCAATTCCGGAGGAACTCAGCGTATGCCGCGCGTCGCCGCCCTGCTTTGCCTTGCGGTCCTGGCCGCCCTGGCCGTTCCGGCCCTGGCCATCGAAAAAGAAGACCTTCAGACCGAGCCCACGGTCTACGCCAGGGTGGTGGAAACGCCCGACCCGGCCATGCTGGGCTGCTTCACCCGGGTGCGTCCCTCGGAGTTCAAACGCCCCAACACCTATTCCCTGTGCCTAGTGCAGCGCGGGGACAAATATGCCGTCTTTTACGACTGGAAGGACGGCAAGACCTTTGAAAAACACACCGGCTGGATGCCGTTTTCCATCATGAAGGACCGCCTGACCAGCGACACCGAGCCCAGTTCCTATATCCTCAAGGACGGCGAACTCTGGCACAGCTACGCCGGGCGCGACTCCACGCACCGCATGCGCCGGGACAACCCCTGAGGCCGGAGGCCGCCCGCCGTCCCGGTCCAGGCGAAGGGCGGGGCAGGCGGACCTGCCGCCGTCTAGGCGCGCAGGCGTGGGACAACGCCGACACGGCCCGGCTTTGCCAGGGGTGTGGCCTGCGGCATGCCCATGCCCGGCTCGTGCCGCCGTCCCGGATCAACCGCCCGGCATGGCCGCGACATCAGGCGTCCGGAAGCACCGGCCGCCTCCTGCGGCCTATCCGCTGTCGCCGCCCTTCTTCCAACCAGATGGACCAATGAACATATCTTCCCATAGCACTCCCGCTTCGCCCCTTTCCGGCCCGCTGCGCCCCGGCTTCGGCGCTTCGGCCCCCATCCGGAGGTCGGCATGTGGGACATAGTCATGCACCTGGACCGGCACGTGGCGGCCCTGGGCGCGGAATACGGCGTGTGGGCGTACGTGGTGCTGTTCGGGGTGGTGTTCGCCGAGACCGGGCTCATCGTGGCCACCATCCTGCCCAGCGACACGGTGCTGTTCGCGGCCGGGGCCCTGGCGGCCAAGGGCGTCTTCCCGGTCTGGGCGCTGTATGCCGGGTTCGCCCTGGCGGCCTTTGCCGGGGACTACGTGAACTATCTGGCCGGGGTCTTTCTGGGAGAGCGGTTCTTTGTCCGGGGCCGGGTTCCCTGCGTCAGCCCCAAGGCCCTGATGCAGGCCCACGACTATTACGCCAAGCACGGCGGCATGACCGTGGTGGCGGCCAGGTTCGTGCCGATCCTGCGGGCCGTGGCCCCGCTGACCGGCGGCATCGTGGGCATGGGCGCGGGGAAATTTCTGGCCTACAGCGCCCTTGGCAAGGCCGTGTGGGCCGCCATCTACGTCTTCGGGGGCTATTTTTTCGGGCAGATTCCGTGGATGGAGAAAAACTTCGCCGTGGTGGTGCTGGTGGCCATGGGCGTGCCGTTCGTGGTGGCCGGGCTGCGCGTGGCCTGGGAGATGGGGAAG
>JAVHLG010000139.1 GCA_031082225.1 Desulfovibrionaceae bacterium
CTGGATGATCGTCGTCAGACTGTTCTGCAGTACCATGTGACCATCGAATTCGCGCCTGTGCGCGTAGTGTTGAACGCGTTTACCGGGAACACGGCCACCTTGCTGGCGACGGCCTGCGTGGCCGGGCGGTATTTTGCGGAGACCTCCGCTACGGACGCGCCGGTCACGCCCTTAACGCCCGTCACATTGGACGCAACAGGCATGCCGCCTTCCTGAGGCCGCCCCTCCTGCGACGCGGCCGGGCAGCAAACATCACTCCCGCAGCAGCTTCTCCATGGTGTAATCGATGATTTGTGCCCTGTGACGCGCAGACGTCACGTAGTGCGTATCCTCATCGTCTCGAAGATGCTCATGCAAAAGGTTCGTTTCCGTGTCCAGGCACAAGGGCGTCAGATCAATGAAATTGAGGCCCCTTTCACGGCTTTTCCCTCCAAGCATCTCGTTGAATTCCATGACCATTCTTGTCCGCTGCGCAAAGGAGGGCTGCAGGGCGAACGCTTTATGAAGGCACGCGATGTCGTTTGCTGTTTCACCAAACGAGACAATGTCCAGTGTCCGCTTTGCGCAACAGCCTCTTGAAAAAACGCTCGGCAAATTGACGCTGTTAAGAGCCACCATCGTTTTCTTCCCGATTTTCTCCACGGCGTCCAGGTAGTTATCGACCAGCTTCCGGCAATATGACGTGAAATCCAGCCTGCTGTTTCTTTTAACAAACTTCTGGTGGTAATACCCATATTCAACATCGACCTGCCCAAACTTCAGGAGCAGGTAATCCGGCGCAAACCGCTCGATACATTTTTCGATTTTCGGCATCAGATCCAATGTGGAATACCGCTTGCCAAGTCCCGCAATACTTGCACCGGGGACGGGGAACAGCCTGGCTTTGACCCCATGTGGCGTGAACTGCGACAGACCCTGGAACAGCGCGACCACACTCGAGTCGCCGAAGACAAGAAGGGATTTGCGTTTGTCAGGCGCCCGCCCGCTCCCGGCCTCGGAGGCAGGCGCGGCCACCGCCCTGGCGATGGTCCTGGCCCCGATCAACTGGACATACCACTGCTGACGCGAATCAAAACACGTCCCCAGCACGTCGTCGCGCTTCATCCGCGAATAGGCGGCCAGCATCAGATCAGTCACTTCCGGCTTGTGGATGTGCACATTGGTGAACAGGCCTTCCATGAAAACTCCGATG
>JAVHLG010000013.1 GCA_031082225.1 Desulfovibrionaceae bacterium
CCACATTCGGCAGGACCATCCCGGCCAGGATGCACCCCATGCCCGCCATCTGCCCCAGGGACACGACCTCGCCCAAAACCAGCCACGACATGGCCACGGTGACCACCAGTTCCAGCGATGAAAAGATCGAGGCGTAGGCACTGCCGATGCGCGCCACCCCGGCGTACAGAAGCGGCATGGACAGGGCCGTGGGCACAAGCCCGGCCAGGACCGCATAGCGCGCCTGCTCCGGGGTGTACGCCAGAACCGCCGCCGGGCCACGCATGGCCGCAAAGATCACCGCCGCCGCCACGAAGATGCACAGGGTGAACTCCATGGGGCTGTCGTTTTTGAGAAACCGTTGCAGCACGATGAGATTGCCCGAAAAAACCAGCATGGCCCCCAGCGAGGCCGCGATGCCGGGAAGCGGCGCGGCCGTCTGGAATGCGTCCCAGGACACGAACATGCTTCCGGCCAAGACCAGCCCAAGCGAAATCACGAAATCGCGTCCGGCGTGGAATCCGAAAAAAATCCGCGACAACACCGCCACGGCCAGGGGATAGAAATACAGGATCAGGGAATTGGTGGCCGCCGGGATGTACGTCAGCGCGGTGACGAACAAAAACGTCTGGGAACAGTTGAAAACCGGGGCCACGACCGCCGCCCGGAGCATGGTCCGCCGGGGAATGTGCAGCCGCCCCCGGTTTTTTACGAGCAGGATCACGGCCAGGATCACGGCCGCCACCGAAAACCGGCACATGAGCAAATCCAGGGGCATAAGCCCCGCCGCCATGCCCGACTTGAAGATGATCGGCCCCACGCCGTAGCACACGGCCGACCCGAGTACGTAGAGCACCCCGCGAAGCATGGCCACGCTCCTTGCCGGGCCGTGGAAGCATCTTGACGCCCCGGGGCCACGGGCATACCCAAGGCCACCCGGCGACGCAAGCCCGGACACGCTGACACGGCCGTTCCAACCGGCCACGGCAGGCGGCAACGCCCCGAACCCGCGACGGGATTCCAATGGGCGTGCGCCCTGTGGCCGCCGAAGGCTTCTCCCCCCCAAACCTAGAAGGACCAAGCCATGCCCGCACCATCGCCCCGTTTCAGCCGCCGCGCCGGACGCATCAAAATATCGGCCACCAAGCTCATGCCCATGATCGCCGCCGAGGTGGGCGGCTGCGTGTCCCTGGGGCAGGGCGTGCCGTCTTTCGCCACCCCGGAATTCGTGGTGGACGCGGTCTGCGAGGCGCTTCGCCGCGACCCTGCCGCCGGGAAGTATTCCCTGCAACCGGGCCTGCCCGCCCTGCGCCAGGCCGTGGCCGGGCTTTTCGCCCGGGAAAAGGGCCTTGCCGCCGACCCCGACAGCGAAATCCTCATCTCCGTGGGGGCCATGGAGGCGCTTTTTGCGGCCATGCTGGTGCTCGTCGAGGACGGCGACGAGGTCATCGTGCCCGCGCCGTATTATCCCTCCCATGTGGAGCAGGTGCTCCTCTCCGGCGGCCGCCCGGTCTTCGTCCCCCTGCGCCCGGATTTCAGCCTGGACCCCGGGGCCGTGGCCCGGGCCGTGACGGACAAGACCCGGGCCGTCATCGTCACCTCGCCCCACAACCCCACGGGCGCGGTCTTTGCCGAGGCCGACCTGCGGGCCGTGGCCGGGATCGCCATCGCCCGCGACCTGACCGTGATCTGCGACGACACCTACGACAGCCTGGCCTACGACGCCCCGGCCACAAGCCTGGCCTCGTTTCCCGAGCTTCGCGAGCGCATGGTGGCCGTGGGCAGCTTCTCCAAGCGGTTTGCGCTCACGGGCTGGCGCGTGGGCTATGCCTTTGCCCCGCGCCCCATCATGGACCAGATGCTCAAGGTCCACGACTGCGCCGCCATCTGCGCCCCCATGCCCGGCCAGATCGCGGCCCTGGCCGCACTGACCGGTCCCCGGGACGTCTTCGCCGGGTTCGCTGCGGCGCTTGCCGCCCGCCGCGACCTGGCCTGCCGCCGCCTGGACGCCCTTTCCGGGCATCTCGCCTATGTGCGCCCGGCCGGGGCCTTCTACGTCATGGCCCGCTACCAGGACGACGCGCCGCCCATGGACATGGCCGTACGGCTCATCCGCGAGGCGCGCGTCATCACCATCCCGGGCGACGCCTTCGGCCCCGGGGGCGAAAATTCGCTTCGCCTGTCCTTCGGCGCCGATGAGGCCGAGCTTCATGAGGCCTTCGACCGCCTGGAACGCTTTTTCGGAAAATAGTTCTCCAGAACCGGCCGGACCCGGCCCCGCTCCTTGCCCAATGGCTGTCCATGCTTACCTGCTTGATGGCAACCGGCTGCCGATGACGTCGGCAGCCCGGAAAATCACGCACAGGTCGCGGCGAAGCCCGCATCGGAAGCGAGGGATTTTCGTGGCCTTCCGCCCGGCGGCGTGGCCGCCGCTTGCGGCGCATAAACCCGGCCTTTCGAGACCGGGGCCTTGCCATCGATCAGACAAGGAGGACCCATGGCCGCCGCAAACCGCCTCGCCGCCGAAAAAAGTCCCTATCTGCGCCAGCACGCCCACAACCCCGTGGACTGGTTCCCCTGGGGCGAGGCGGCCTTTGCCAGGGCTTCGGCCGAGGACAAGCCCGTTTTCCTGTCCATCGGCTATTCCACCTGCCACTGGTGCCACGTCATGGAGCGCGAGTCCTTCGAGGACGCGGAGGTGGCCCGGGCCCTGGCCGACGGCTTCGTGGCCGTGAAGGTGGACCGCGAGGAGCGCCCGGACGTGGACGCCGTGTACATGGCCGCCTGTCAGGCCCTGTCCGGCCGGGGCGGCTGGCCGCTGACCATCCTCATGTTCCCGGACGGCCGTCCCTTTTTTGCCGCCACCTATCTTCCGAAACGCGGCCACCCCGGCCGCCCGGGCCTGCTGGACATCCTGGCCGCCGCCAGGGAGGCCTGGAACGCCCGGCGCGCGGAACTGGAAAACGCCACGGGCCGCATCCTGGACCATCTGCGCCAAAGCGCCACCGCCCAGGGGGACATCCCAGGCCCGGGCGACATCCCCGGCCCGGACATCTTCAAAAAGGCCCTGGACCAGCTCGTCCGCGACTTCGACGCCGCTCGCGGCGGCTTCGGCCCGGCCCCCAAGTTTCCCTCGCCGCACATCCTGCTTTTTCTCATGGATCAGGCGACGCGCATCGGCGACGCCAGGCCCCTGGCCATGGCCCGGCGGACCCTTGAGGCCATGGCCCTGGGCGGCGTCACCGACCACGTGGGCCACGGTTCCCACCGCTATGCCACGGACGCCCAGTGGCTTGTGCCGCATTTCGAAAAGATGCTCTACGACCAGGCCATGCTGCTTCTGGCCCAGGCCGAGATGTCCCGGGCCGCGCCGGACGACGCCTGCCGCGCCTTCCACGAAAAGGCCGCCCTTGATCTGGCGGGCTACATGGACCGCGCCCTGTCCGCGCCTGACGGCGGTTTCTTCACGGCCGAGGATGCCGATTCCGAGGGCGTGGAAGGAAAATTCTATGTCTGGACGGCCGACGAGGTTCGGGCCGCCCTGCCCCCGGACGATGCGGCATTGTTCATGGACCTCTTCAACATGACAGACGACGGCAACTTCCACGACGAGGCCACCCGGCAAAAGACCGGGGCCAACATCCCGCACCTCACCCGGCCCGTACGGGACTGGGCCATGGCCCGGGGTCTCGATCCCGACGCCACGGCCGCCCGGGTCGAGGCCATCCGCGTCCGCCTCTTCGCCGCGCGCGAGGCCCGCGTGCATCCCCACCGCGACGAAAAGATCCTGGCCGACGGCAACGGCCTGGCCATCGCCGCCCTGGCCCGGGCCGCCCGGCTCCTGGACCGCCCGGAGCTGGCCGAACGCGCCGCCCGGGCCGCCCGGTTCGTCATGACCGCCCTGCGCGACGGCAACGGCCGCCTGCTGCACCGCTTCTGCGACGGACAGGCCGCCGTGCCCGGATTCCTGGACGACTTTGCCTTTTTGGCCTGGGGCCTTTTGGAACTGCACCAGACCACCCTGGACCCGACCCATCTGGAGGCCGCCCTGGCCCTGGCCGACGACATCGTGTCCCGCTTCGCCGACCGGTCGCGCGGCGGCTTCTTCCTCACGGCGGACGACGCCGAGTCCCTGGCGCTACGGCCCAAAGACCTCTTCGACGCCGCCGTGCCCTCGGGCAACGCCGTGGCCCTGTTCGTGCTGACCGCCCTGGGGCGGCTGGCCCATCGCCCGGACCTGGAAGACGCGGCCCGCACGGTCATCCCGGCCATTTCCCCCCTGGCCGCCGACTATCCCATGGGATTCGCGCACTTTTTGACCAGCCTGGCCTTCGCCGCCGGTCCGGACGTCCTGGCCACGGTCACCGGAGACCCGGACGCGGAGGATGCCAGGGCCTTCATATCCGCCCTGCGCCGGTCAGGCACGCCGGGATTGCTCGTCAACCTCGTGCCGGGGGCCGGACCGGCCCGGGTCAGCCTGTGCCGCGACATGGCCTGCCTGCCGCCCGCGGGGAGCGTTGAGGAGTTGGAGGGATTACTGGGAGAGGGGAAAAGTGGGGGCGCTGCACCCACGCCCCCGGCAGGGGCCTAAGGCCCCTTGTACCCCGTGTCTCGTCGGTCTGTTCCGGACGCGATGCGTCCGGAACATGCGGGCGGAGGGATGGAAGTAGTCGGGACTGAATTTGTGCCAATTGCCCGGACATCAGGCGATTTGTGCGCAATCACAATACTGTAACCAACTCAAGTGACCGGGCCATTGCCACAGTAAAAGTCTATAAAGTAATAATGTTCCGGGTAGTTCGTTTCTCAAAAACAATACTCTTCACCCTGTGAGCCTTTCACTCGTGTCATGACGTATTGCAAGATGAAATCAATACGGCCAATTTTGAACAATATTTTGTTTTTCAATGTGTTCCGTTGGTAACCTGCTATCCATATTGGTCGCACGCACTATTTTCCGATGCGAAACGCAAAAGGCTTCGTATCTATCAATCCTTCACCGTTTCCAGTAAAACCAGACGCGACAAAGGTAAAAGATCCCAACCGACCATCTTCGCAGACGACCGTTCCGTTTCCTTGGTTGTCGTCCGTGTTGATGTATTCGCCTTGGCAGGTCACGCCTTGGTTCGTCGTGAGGGTTAATATACCGCCGCCGCTCAAGTACGCCTTGGCCTTGCCGGTGAACGTCTCCGAGGTATTGTGGATTTCACCCTCGACAGTGAGATAATGGAAAGTATTGCATAAGCTCTATCTGTATATATAAAACTTGCAAACACAACAACAATCCATAGTGAAAAAAGATACGGAAGCGAAATACCTCTGCGTGACTGTTTCATACGTTCCTCGATATTACACGTAACCGACAATTCATCATGGGCCTGCACGTCGCCTGACATATGATTTACGCAATCAGCGTAAAATGGTCCATCACTTTTACAAAGAAACGAGATTTTTCATCTACAACAGTGAACGGCACCCGTCGCAAGAAGTGACGATAAAAAAATACCAACTTTTTGGCAAGTGCCCTTATCCTTGTAGAAGCATGATGCCGCCAAAAGAAAGAACGGTTCGTCGGCATATTTGAATTCGGCATCGCTTTGACAGCTTCTTTGCTTGCACCAGGAAGGAGGATGCGCTTGCTTGTGCTTTTGCAAAGATCGACACGGATGGCGACATCGTGACTTCCATCCCAGAAAAACACTCACGCCGATGATCGCGTCGGAAATACCCTTGTCACGAGTTCCGATCAAGTCTTCAATCGTCCCCATATTTTTCATTTGCGTCATTGAAAACATCCTTGTCAAGAATGCCCCTCCACCCGAAGCCCTTCCCCTCCCCATTCTCAGCACCTCCCGACACCTTCCCCCCCTCCAAACACACTACAATTTTGTAGCCTTCCTTCTACGTTTTTGTTGTCGCAAAGCCCGTCCGAAAACGGACGATATCCTTTGATATCAGCGAGATAAGTGCATGGCACGAGCCTTGTAATCCCCCTTCCGCATCCGGCCCGCCGAGACGGCCGGAAAGGGAGACCGCATGGAACACGCCATCCTCGAAGAGCGCAAGGATCAGGTCCACGTCAAGGGCAGCGGGCCCTTCGCCATGGCCTGCAACCGCGACAGCCTGGCCGGGGCGGTAAGCCAGCGGGCCTGCGTGTTCTGCGGGTCGCGGGTGGTCCTCTACCCCATCGCCGACGCCCTGCATCTGGTGCACGGCCCCATCGGCTGCGCGGTCTACACCTGGGACATCCGGGGGGCCCTGTCGTCCGGGCCGGAGTTGCACCGCCTCAGCTTCTCAACCGACCTCCAGGAACGCGACGTCATTTTCGGCGGCGAAAAAAAGCTCAAGGCCGCCCTGCTCGAACTCATTGCCCGCCACAGCCCCAAGGCGGCCTTTGTCTACGCCACCTGCATCGTGGGCATCATCGGCGACGACGTGGGCGCGGTGTGCCGCCAGGTGGCCGAGGAGACCGGCATCCCGGTCATCCCGGTGCAGTCGGAAGGCTTCAAGGGCAACAAGCGCGAGGGCTACATGGCCGCCTGCCGGGCCATGTTCCAACTCGTGGGCACGGGCGACGTGTCGGACGTGCCCAAGGTCAGCATCAACATCCTGGGGGATTTCAACCTGGCCGGGGAAATCTGGATCATCCGGGAATATTTCGAGCGCATGGGCGTGCACGTCGTGGCCAACATCACCGGCGACGGCCGGGTGGACGACATCCGCCGGGCGCACGGCGCGGGCTTGAACGTGGTGCAGTGTTCCGGGGCCACCATGGAGCTGGCCAGGATGCTCCAGGACACCTACGACATCCCGTTCATCCGGGCCTCGTACCTGGGCATCGAGGACATGGCCGACTCGCTCTACGCCGTGGCCGAACACTTCAAGGCCCGTGACCCGGGCATCGTGGCCCGCACCAAGGCCCTGGTGCGCGAGGAACTCTCCAAGCTTCTGCCCGAGCTCAAAAAGTACCGCAAGGCCCTGGAAGGCAAAAAGGCCGCCATCTACGTGGGCGGCGCGTTCAAGGCCTTTTCGCTGATCAAGGCCTTCAAGCACCTGGGCATGCGCGTGGTGCTGGTGGGTTCCCAGACCGGCACGGCGGAGGACTACGAGGAACTGGCCGCCATCTGCGACCCGGACACGGTCATCGTGGACGACTCCAACCCGCTCGAACTGTCGCATTTCATCAAGGAAAAAGACGTGGACGTGTTCGTGGGCGGCGTCAAGGAACGGCCCATCGCCTTCAAGCTCGGCGTCGGCTTTTGCGACCACAACCACGAGCGCAAGGAGGCCCTGGAAGGGTTCGTGGGCATGCTCAACTTCGCCAAGGAAATCCACGCCTCGGTCACAAGCCCGGTGTGGCGCTTCGTGCCCCGGCGCGAGATGCGGCCCGGGATTCCCACCGGGATGCCGCCCGAGGCACAGGAGGTCAGGTCATGAAAGACGCGCCCTTCGTCTCCACCACCAACGCCTGCAAGCTGTGTACGCCCTTGGGCGCGGCCCTGGCCTTCCGGGGCATCGAAGGGGCCATCCCCTTCCTGCACGGCTCCCAGGGCTGCGCCACCTACATGCGCCGCTACATCATCAGCCATTTCCGCGAGCCCATGGACATCGCCTCCTCGGCGCTGGGCGAAAAGCAGGCGGTCTTCGGCGGCGGCCCCAATCTCAAAAAGGGCATCTTAAATGTCATGGAGAAATACGGGGCGGCCGTGGTCGGCGTGGCCTCCACCTGCTTAACCGAGACCATCGGCGACGACGTGCCCCGGCTTTTATACGAATTCAGGAAGGAATTCGCGGACCTGCCCCTGCCCGAGATCGTCAGCGTCGCCACCCCCAGCTATTCCGGAACCCACATGGACGGCTGGCACGCCGCCGTGGCGGCCACGGCCGGACAACTGGCCGACCCCGAGGCCCCCAAGCACGACGGCATCAACGTCCTGCCCGGGCTCATCTCCCCCGAGGACATCCGGCACTTGCGAGACATCTTCGAGGACTTCGGCCTCACCGCCACCATCCTGCCCGACATCTCGGACACCATGGATGGCCCGGCCCTGCTCGATTACGAGAAAATCCCCTCCGGCGGCACCCCGCTTGCGGACATTCATGCCATGTCCGGGGCCAGGGCCACCCTGGAATTCGGCCGCGTGCTGGGACTGGCCGAAAGCGCCGGGCATGTGCTGTCGCGCCGCTTCGGCGTGCCGTGCATCTCCCTGGGCCTGCCCATGGGCATCCGCGAGACCGACGCCCTGTTTACGGCCCTGGAAGAGGTCTCTGGACGCCCTACGCCTAGCCGCTACGTCCGCGAACGCGGCCGCTACGTGGACGCCCTGGTGGACGGCCACAAATACGTCTCGGGCAAGCGGGCCGTGGTCTACGGCGAGGAAGACCTGGTGGTCGGCCTGACCGCCTTTCTGGCCGAGATCGGCGTGCATCCGGTCCTGGTGGCCACAGGCGGCAGGGACAAGCGCCTAAAGGCCGCCATCGCCGAGGCCTGCGGCGACATGGTTCCCGAACTGCCGTCCATCCGCGAGGGCGTGGATTTCTTCGACATCGCGGCCGAGGCCGGGGAGCTGTCCCCGGACCTGATGGTCGGCCACAGCAAGGGCTACCGCTACGCCCGGGAGTGGAACGTGCCGCTTATCCGGGTCGGCTTCCCCATCCATGACCGCTTCGGCGGCCAGCGCCTGCGCCATGTGGCCTACGGCGGGGCCCAGGCCATGTTCGACCGCATCGTCAACGCCGTGCTTGGCCGCAAACAAGACGTCAGTCCCGTGGGCTACGGCTACCTGTAACAAACCGCAAAGGAGCTTGCGATGGATATCCAAAGGGATCTCTCCCGCCACCCCTGTTTCAACAAGGAAGCCTCGGGACAGTGCGGACGGGTGCATCTGCCCATAGCCCCCAAATGCAACATCAAGTGCAACTACTGTGATCGCAAGCACGACTGCGTCAACGAGTCCCGGCCCGGCGTCTCCAGCGCCGTGCTCACACCGATTCAGGCCATGGCCTACATGGAAGAGGTGCTGGAAAAAGAGCCGCGCATCACCGTGGCCGGCATCGCCGGTCCCGGCGACCCCATGGCCAACTGGGCCGAGACGCACCACACCCTGCGGCTGCTCAAGGAACGCTTCCCGCACCTGCTCTTTTGCCTGTCCTCCAACGGCCTGGCCCTGCCCGGCCATGTGGACGAGCTGGCCGAGGTCGGGGCCACCCACGTCACCGTGACCATCAACGCCGTGGACCCGGACGTGGGCGAGAAGGTCTATTCCTGGGTGCGCGACGGCAAGCTTATCCTGCGCGGCCGGGCCGCGGCCGAGCTGCTCATCTCCCGCCAGCTCGAATCCGTGCGGCTTTTGGCCGCCAAGGGCATCACCGTCAAGGTCAACACCATCGTTGTCCCGGGCGTCAACGACCACCACGTGGGCGAGATTTCCAAGACCGTGGCCGCGCTTGGCGCGAACATCCACAACATCATGGCCATGTTCCCCACGCCCAACACCCCTTTTGCGGAGATTCCCGAGCCCACCAAGGACCAGATCGCCACCGCCAGACAGATCTCGGCCGCGTATCTGCCCCAGATGACCCACTGCCGCCGCTGCCGGGCCGACGCCGTGGGGCTTTTGTGTTCCGACCGCTCGGGGGAATTCAGCGACATGCTGCGGGCCTGCTCCAAGGTCGTGCCCGGGGCGGACGAGAGTCGGCCCTACGTGGCCGTGGCCACCCGCGAGGGCATGCTCATCAACCTGCACCTGGGCGAGGCCTGGGCCTTTCAGATCTACGGCAAAAACGAGGGCGGCATCTTTTTGGTGGAGGAGCGCGCCGCGCCCGAGCCCGGCGGCGGCCCGCGCCGCTGGGAGGAGCTGGCCCGGGTGCTCAAGGACTGCCGCGCCGTCTTGTGTTCGGCCTACGGCGAAACCCCGGCCAAGCTCCTCATGGAGCGCGGCATCATGGTCCACGGCTGCTCGGGCCTGGTGGAGGACGGGGTGGAGGAGATATTTGGAACCGGCGACCTGACCAGCCTCAAGTCGCGCCGCAAGGGCCTGTCCGGGGCCTGTCGGTGCAGCGGCGGCAGCGGCGAGGGATGTGGATGAGACACGCAGAGGGGGAGTTCCCCTCTCTGCGAGACTGTCGACAGTGTCGACAGTCTCGAAAAGCGCGAACAGGTCGCGGCTGCGCCGCGCCGTCAGTGAGCGGTTTTCGTGCCTTTCCGCCCGGCGGCTTGGCCGCCGACGGCGGCGCAACGTCCCGGTTTTGAAAAAACAGGGACGTTGCCGTCCGAATGGGGAGGAGGCGTCGCCCCCTCCCCATGCCCCTCCTCTGACCGGGGGGAACCCATTCCCCCCCCCGGCTCCCCTGACCCCCCGTATCGTTTCCCCCCTTGCTTTTCGCCTCCAAGTCCTTATGTCAAAGCCCTTGCCGACAATAAAGCCGCCTGTGCGGCAGGGCCGGGAGACCGGCCATTTTCTGGAGAAAAACATGTCCTTTTCGCCGGTTATCCATATCGAAGGCGCACGCCACCACAATCTGAAGAACCTCACGCTGGACATCCCCCGCGACAGGCTGGTGGTCATCTGCGGCCCCAGCGGTTCGGGCAAGTCCACCCTGGCCTTCGACATCATCTACGCCGAGGGCCAGCGCCGCTACGTGGAGTCGCTGTCGGCCTACGCCCGCCAGTTTCTGCCCCAGCTCGACAAGCCCCAGGTGGACAAGATCGAGGGCCTGTCCCCGGCCATCTCCCTTGAGCAGCAGTCGGCCACCCGCAACCCGCGCTCCACCGTGGGCACCGTGACCGAGATCCACGATTTCCTGCGCGTGTTCTTCGCCCGCCTGGGCCGCCCCCACTGCCCCGGCTGCGGCCAGCCCATCCAGGCCCGCACCCTGGACGAGATCCTGGCCGACCTCATGGCCCTGCCCGAGGGCGCAAAGCTTTTGCTCATGGCCCCCCTGGTGGAGCACCAGAAGGGAACCCAGGCCGACCGCCTAAAAAAGCTGAAAAGCCAGGGCTTCGTCCGCGTGCGCGTGGACGGCCAGGTCATGGGCCTGGACCCCCTGCCGGAACTGGAAAAAAACAAACGCCACAGCATCGAACTGGTGGTGGACCGGCTGGTGGTCAAGCCGGACATCCGCTCCCGGCTGGCCGACTCCGTGGAACTGGCCTTGAGCCATGGCCAGGGGCGGCTGGTGGTGGCCGTGCTCGCCGACAAAGACGCCAAGGCCCCGGCGGATCGCAATTTTTCCACCCAAAGCTCGTGTCCGGACTGCAAGATCAGCGTGCCCAAGCCCACGCCGCAGCTTTTTTCCTTCAACGGCCCCCAGGGGGCCTGCCCCGCGTGCGGCGGCATCGGCGCCGTGGAATATTACGAACCCGCGCTTCTGGCCCCCAACAAGGGCCTGTCCCTGCGCCAGGGGGCTGTCCTGCCCTGGCGCGGCGACCGCGTGCTGGCCCGGCACGCCAAAGCCCTGGAGGCCCTGGGGGCGCGTCACGGCTTCGCTCTGGACACCCCGCTGGCGGCGTTTTCCCCCGAGGCCCTGCAGGCGCTCTTTTTCGGAGACACAGCGGACCGATTCGAGGGCGTGGTGAACCTTTTGGAAAAAGGACAGGCCTTCGGATCGATCTGGCGCGACGAACTGTCGCGCTATCGCCAAAGCCGCCCCTGCCCGGCCTGCGGCGGGGCCCGGCTGCGGCCCGAGTCGCTGGCCGTGCGGGTCGGGGATCTGAACATCCACGAATTCTGCTCCCTGTCCATCGAGCGGGCCCTGGCCTGGCTTGGCGGGCTGTCGTTCACCGGGGCCTCGGCCGTGGTGGCCGTGCCGCTTTTAAAGGAGCTCACCCACCGCATGGCGTTTCTGGCCGGGGTGGGCCTGGACTACTTAAGCCTGGCCCGCAACATGGCCACCCTGTCCGGCGGCGAGGCCCAGCGCATCCGGCTGGCCGGACAGCTCGGCTCGGGGCTGGTGGGCGTGACGTACGTCCTGGACGAACCGAGCATCGGCCTGCACCCGCGCGACAACGCCCGGCTCCTGGAAACGCTTCGCCGCCTGCAGGGCCGGGGCAACACGGTCCTGGTCGTCGAGCACGACGAGGCCACCATCAAAAGCGCCGACCACCTCATCGAGCTTGGGCCGGGCTCGGGCTGGCTGGGCGGCGAGATCGTCTACCAGGGCGACGTGGACGGCATGCTGGCGGACAAGGACTCGCTCACGGGCAAGTTTTTACGCGGCGACATGGTCATCGCCCGGCCCGAGACGCGCCGCGCCCCCACCGGGCGTCTGACGCTCCGCGGGGCGCGCACCAACAACTTAAAAAACCTGGACTGCGCCATTCCCTTAGGCTGCCTGACCTGCGTCACCGGCGTGTCCGGCTCGGGCAAAAGCTCGCTGGTGATGGACACCCTGTACAAGCACCTGGCCCTGTCCCGGGGCATCAAGGTGGACGCGCCGGGCGAGATCGGCGGCATCGAGGGCGCGGCGGCCATCGAAAAGATCGTGTCCATCGACCAGACGCCCATCGGCCGCACCCCGCGCTCCAACCCGGCCACCTACACCAAGGTCTTCGACGAGATACGAAACATCTTCGCGGCCACCAAGGACGCCCGCAAACGCGGCTACAAGCCGGGCCGCTTCAGCTTCAACGTCAGCGGCGGTCGCTGCGAGGCCTGCGGCGGCGACGGCCAGATACGGGTGGAGATGCATTTTCTGCCGGACATCTTCGTCACCTGCGAGGTCTGCGGCGGCCTGCGCTACAACCGCGAGACCCTGGAGGTCCAGTACAAGGGCCAAAACATCTCGCAGGTGCTGGACATGACCGTGCGCCAGGCCGGGGATTTTTTCGAGAACTATCCGGCCTTGAAGCGCCGCCTGGATGTGCTGGGCGAGGTCGGGCTGGAATACCTGCGCCTGGGGCAGCCGGCCACCACGCTTTCGGGCGGCGAGGCGCAGCGCATCAAAATCTCGCGCGAACTCGGCAAGCGCAGCCTGCCGGGCACCCTGTACATCCTGGACGAACCCACCACGGGGCTGCACATGGTGGAGGTGGGCAAGCTCATCGCCGTGCTGCAAAAGCTGGTGGATCGCGGGGCCAGCGTGGTGGTCATCGAGCACAACACCGACGTCATCATGGCTGCTGACCACGTCATCGACCTGGGCCCCGGCGGCGGCGAGGCCGGGGGGCGCATCGTGTCCCAGGGCACGCCCGAGGAGATCATGGCCGACCCGGAGTCGATCACCGGGCGGTTTTTGGTGTAGGGGCGGCGGCGTGGGGGGTGTGAGGCGCGCGATGAGCGCGTTGGGTGCGTGGGATGCACGATGGTCGCGAGGGGTGAACGGCGACAAGGGGGGTAAAGGAAGCCTCCGGCGGCCAAAGGGCTTCGCCCTTTGGAATCCCGTAATCGCTACGCGGGGAGAATGGTCTTTTCGCAGACCTCGCCCGACCGCACATGGGCCAGACTGGCCCGCAGCCGGGCCGGGGACGGCAGTGTCAGGTGAATACTGTCACTGTACATACTTTTTCCGTACATTCGGCAAGATACCCACAGAACAGGGATATCGGAGCTGATCTTCCAATCATGCAACCATCTACGTCTTTCTCTTTTTATTAAGGCGTGTCTCCTCCATCCACCTTAACCTGATTGCGGCCGCAATTCTTTGCTTCGTACAAAGCTTTGTCACTTCGGCTGATAAAATCATCCACGGTTTCATTTTCAGCAAGTCGCCATTGGGCCACGCCTATACTGACTGTGAACAAAATTGTCTTTTGTTCATATAATGCAGGCGATTTTTCGACTTCTGCTCGTATTCTTTCAGCAATCAAGGCAGCATCTAAAGCAACCGTTTGAGGCAATAAAATGTTAAACTCTTCGCCACCCATCCGTCCAAGCCGATCTGTGAGACGAAGAGTTTTCTCGATGATTGACACAAAATGGCAAAGCACTTGATCTCCAGCAGGATGCCCATAATAATCGTTTATGCGCTTAAAGTGATCAATGTCGAGACTGAGCATGCTAAACGGAAATGCATGCCGAATCCCCCGCTGTCGTTCTGTCTCAAGCAATTCAAAGAAACTTCGGCGATTAGCACAGCCTGTCAATACATCCGTATGCGCCTGCAAAGCCAGACTTTTGTTAAGACATAGCAATTCTTGTCGGTGATGTGAAATAGAACGAAAATACAAAACAATTCCAGCAACAAGTAACAACGCAAGTATTCCCGCACAAGAAACCAATACTGCCCACAAAATTCTTTCATTTTGAATATCTAGTATTTCTTTTAAATCACGGACCACATGAACCGTTACCGGCTCATCCTTGACGGAGAAATTTGCGTAAATATATGGATACCCACTTTGATTCCATTTTATAACGTCCACGGCGCCATTGGGTTGCCACGGACTCAAACTTAACGTTTCAAAAGTCTTGTTCTTATATATTTTTTCAACATCTTCTGCAGGCAATTTTAAGATTGCAGATTCTGGCAATGCTTTCATCAAAAGATCGGAATCTTTCGCCAGGACAACAACTCCATTTTCATCTGTTATGAAGATGCCTTTATCTGGTATAAAATTTGTAAGATTATTGATATTGATCCTGGAGACGATCGCCCCAATAAATTGCCCAGACACCAACACGGGCTTCGAGTAGAACAACGCGCTTACGTTGTCTGTTCTACCGACTGCAAACTGTCGACCGTTCTTTCCTTGTTGGGCTGAGAGAAAATACTGACGATCAGAGTAGTTTACGCCGATGAAAATCGGGAATTCTGGCGGTTTCCCTGCCGCTACGCAATCACCAGCGGCATTAACGATGAAAAGTGTATGCAACTTAATTTCGCTGCGGATTTCATTCAGACGATGTGTCATGGCGCTAAGCTCTGGATCAGCAAGCCATAAGTCTCTTTTTTCATGAGTTTGCAAGGGTGAGAGGGTATTATCCGTCATAAATCGAGCGAGCATTGACCCGACTGAAGGGTCCAAGGCCATGACAATGGGTATGCTTTGAACCTGGCTTAACCTTTGGTAGATATTCGTAGCAATAGTTTCCGCTGTTGATTTGGCAATATTGCGTTCACGATCGACAACAAGATCAATACGCTGCATTGCAAATATGCCTGAAGCAACCCATGTAGCGACACACCATGCAATGCATACCAAGGCAAGAACGATAGATCTCCAGGTCACTATCACTTTGCTATGCTTTCTCTTTTTTGACATGTACATTTGTCGATATTCTTTTTTTGTTACGTGGAAGCTGCCTTGATTCAAAAGATTTTACATAATGCGTGACAATTCATGCTGTTGATGAGCAGTTACGAAAACGTGCCACGCTGGCACGCATTATGGAGTATTTGATAAATATTTGCAACGATTCCTTGGCGAATTTTACTATCGCTTCGATGGCCTTTCTGGCCTGGGCAAGTTTTTGATCGTCTGTTGCTGGCCTGTTCACGGTCAGACCCAATAACCTCTGCTGAGTCAAGAGGATAGCCGCGTTGCCATATATCAACAAATACTTTGTCGCTTATCTACCCATACACCTCCCTCCGATGCCCCACCAGCACCACCAGAACCGTGAACCGCTCATCCTGGATGTCGCACAAAATCCGGTAATCCCCGGCCCGGTAGCGCCACAGCCCCGCAAAGCGCGATCCCGTAAGCGGCTCCCCATTGCCGACAGGTCCGGGATTCCGGGCCGTCTTTCGCGCGGACGGGTCCGGTCTCAGGCGGTCACAGGGTCTTTTTCTGGATGCGCAGGCACAGGCTCGGCAGCACCAGCCCGAAGGCCAGGGCCATGAGGATGGTCAGCATGGTCAACAGGTCGTGCCAGGCCGCAAGAAAAATCGCCTGGTCCTTTTCCTGGACGAAGCGCAGAAAGCCCGTCATGGCCTGATAGGCGAAAACCCCGGGCACCATGGTGATGACCCCGGGGATGGAGAAGATGTGGGTGGGCAGGGTCGGCCGGTTGTGCGGCCAAAACGAGAAGGCGCTCACGGCCACCGAGGCGAAAAGCGTGGCCAGTTCCACCCCAACCCCAAAGGCCATGGCCAGGGTGCGCAGCGCCATCCCCAGCGCCCCGCAGGCCGCGCACCACAAGAGCGTATAGCGCGGGGTGTTAAACAGCACCGCGAATCCCGTGGCGGCCACGGCCCCGAAAAAGGCCTTGAGCGCCACGGTCGCGCCCAGGGCAAACATCACCACAGCCCCTTGAGCGAAAGCGCCAGCACCATGCCCGCCGACAGGGCCAGGATCATCATGAGCCCCATCACGGCCCGGGTCAGCCCCACCGTGACATATCCCCGGATGAACTCCTCAAAGGCGTCGATCAGCGGCACCCCCGGAACGAGAAACAGCACCGCCGCCATCTCCGCATACTGCCTATCCGGCAAAAACTCGGACAAGACCAGGGCGGCATACGTGGCCACAAAGGAACTGACGCTAAAGACCAGCACCACGTTGAAGCGCATCCCCACCAGGGTGAAGCGGGTCTGGCAGCCCAGGAAGGCCGCGACGGCGGTGACCAGGAAGGCCGCCGGTCCGCCGCCGAAGATCACGGCGAAGGCGCCGCAGGCCAGGGCGGCGCAGGCGGCGGCGAGGGTGCGGGGATAGATGTGGCCCGTGCGCCGGATGGCCTCCACCTTGGCCCGCAAGGCGTCCGGAGTGAAGCGTCCCCGGTGGGCCTTCTTGGCCAGGCGGTAGACCGCGGCGATCTTGTTGAAGTCCACGCCGTGGCCGTCGATGCTCTGGACCTGGGTCATGACCTCGCCCTGGTGCGCCACGGTGACCAGAAGCGCGTTGTGGGCCACCAGGATGTGGATGTGGTCGAGGGCGTGGCCGCGCAGCATGCTGGCGATGGCGCGGCGCACCTTGTCGATCTCGCCGCCCGAGGCGAACATGACCGCCCCGGCCCGGATGGCCGGGGTCAGGGCCTTTTCCAGGCTGGCGTGCTCGTGGGAGGCGTGCGTTGGCCTGCCGACGGGACTGCTGGCTTGCGTCCGCTTCTTAAGGCTGGCGTGCTCGCGGGGGTCGTGCGACCGGGTTCGGCTGGCGTCGTCCATGGGTGCAGGCCTACGACGAAACGGCCCGGCGTGTCATCAGAAGACCACCCGCCGGAAGGCCGGAAGGAGCCGGTAGCGCAAAAGCCGCCCGGCCGCGATGCCAAGGAGCACGCCAGCGGTGTTGGCGGCCATGTCCCCAAGCGAGGCCATGCGGCCCGGAACGTAGCCCTGGGCGTATTCCAGGGCGCAGCCCAGGACGATCATGGACAACGACGCCGCAAGCCCCACCCGTTTGCGGGCGAACCCGAAACACGGCAGGAACGCCAGCCAGGCATATCCGGCCATGTGGTACAGCTTGTCGATGTCGGGGTAGTCGCCGGGCATGTCCACGTCCGGCAAAAGCGACAGGTAGACCACCGCCGCCATGGACGCCGCCCACAGGGCCAGGGCGGCCACGATCAACGGGCGTCCCAGGCTCCCGTCGCAACGGGCGAAGCACGACCAGCGGCCGCTCATGCGCCCCGCCCGACTGGCGCGATCATCCCCATGAACATGCCCCACCCCCGGCATCATCTTTCCCGCCGACGTTCACGCCGCGCCCCCGTGCCCCGCCATAAGTTTTTCAAGGGGGGTCCGGGGGGAAACTTTTTTCAAAAAGTTTCCCCCCGGCCACCGGAGGTTCCCCGCTTCTTGTGTTCCCAATCCTATCTCCCCGCCATCTCGCGCAGGCGGCGGATGCGTTCGGCCGTGGGCGGATGGGTGCTGAACCAGTTGGCGGCCGCCCCGGCGGAAAAGGGGCTGATGATGAACATGTTTTCCGTGGCCGGATTGGCCCCCTGCATGGGGATCTGTTTGGCGTAGCCCTCGATCTTGGACAGGGCCGAGGCCAGGGCCAGGGGCTGGCCGGAGATCTGCGCCCCGGTGGCGTCGGCTAGGTATTCCCGGGAGCGCGAGATGGCCATCTGGATGAGCGAGGCGGCGATGGGGGCCAATATGGCCAGGGCGATGGCCGCCAGGGGGTTGGAGCCACCCTCCTCGTTATTGCGGGAGCCGCCGAAGATGGCCGCCCATTGCAGCATGTTGGCCAGCATCATGACCACCCCGCCGAGCACGGCGGCCACGGTCTGCACCAGGATGTCCCGGTTTTTGACGTGCCCCAGTTCGTGGGCCAGCACCCCGCGCAGTTCCTCGGGGGACAGAAGGCGCATGATCCCGGCCGTCACGGCCACCACGCCGTGCTCCGGATTGCGGCCCGTGGCGAAGGCGTTGGGGGCCTCCTGGGGGATGAGATAGATCTTTGGCTTGGGGATGCCCGCGTTATGGGCCAGTTCCCCGACCATGGCGTGCAGGCCCGGGGAGTCCTGGGGGGACAGCTCCCTGGCCCGGTACATGGACAACACGATCTTGTCCGAAAACCAGTAGCTGCCCACGTTCATGACCAGGGCGAAGACAAAGGCGATATACAGGCCGCCCCGTCCGCCCATGGCCTGCCCGATGAAGAGCACCAGGGCAGTGAGAAGCCCCAGAAGGAGCGCGGTCTTGAGTTGGCTGGTCATGGTTTCACCTTGGGGGGTTCGATGCAGACGCAAGACCTCGTCCCGGCCGGGAGGTCGGGACGAGGTCCGGTTCAAGACGTATGGAACTCTGTTTCGCTCACTCGTTGACTGGACGCCAAAACCAGGGCCGCTTTGTTACGACAGGTTTCGGAAGTGTGTCAGGTCAATTTCCTCGGGTCCAGGGAGGCGGCTTTCTCCCACCGGCTCGTCCTTTGAGGGACATCCGGCCGGTCTTCGGTCCGGATCGACCGGTGGGTGCGGCCTCGCCGCTGGCGGGCTTCCCCGCCTTTGCCGCGCCGTCATGCGTCCCGGCGCGCCGTGGGGCGACTCGTTTCGCCGATATGGGAGCGCGAATTCGTCGCAGCTGTCCTCCTTCTCCTCGGTTCGAAACGGGACCGGTCATTTCGGCCTTATCATGGAAATAAGTCGGCGTCGGGGATTGTAAAGCCCCCGGCAAATTTTTTCCCGCACAATCCCTCGTCCCCCCCGGTCCGAGGTCCGCGCGGAGGATGCCGGGAAAAACCGTCTCGAACCCCTTGCCAAACCGGCCCGGCGTTTATAGTGTCTCTCCCCCGTCACCCGTTTCTGGCGGATACGGGTCCGGGGAAGACCGATTCATCTCCGGAGTGGGCAACGTCCGCCGGGTCCGTCGTTTGGGGACAACTGGCGACACTCGTTTCGTTTTCCGGGCAGGGCTCCTTGCGAAGGACGCGCCGATCCCGCAACCACCCGCCGTTTGCAGCTTTTTCGTGTCGCGCCTTCGGCATCAGAGGATTTGGAAACTATGCGCTTTGCGATTCATCGAAGCATCGGCTCACCCTCGATGTACCTGTTCACGAGGAAAAAAAGCGAGATCCCCGAGCTCCCTCCGGACATCGCGGCCCAGCTTGGCGACGTCAAGTACCTGCGCATGTCCCGGGACCGCGCCGAGGAAACGCCCACCCTGGCCCGGGCCATGGACGACATCGTGCGGGGCGTGGTCTCCATGGGCTATCACGTCATGGACTGGACCGACCGCGATTAGCCCCTCGGCCTGCTTGAGGCCGCTCTTTTTTAAGCCGCCATCGCCAAGGATGTGGCCATGATTGTTGTCCGCAGCATCGAAGACATCCGCGACGCCCTCACCGACACCTGCCTGACCATCGGCAATTTCGACGGCGTGCACATGGGCCACGCCCGGCTGCTGCGCCGGGTCCGGGATCGCGCCGCGGCCACGGGCATGCTCAGCCTGGCCGTGACCTTCGACCCCCATCCCCGGCGTGTGCTCCTGGAAAAAAACGATCCGCCCCTTTTGACCCTGACCGAACAGAAACTGGAACTTCTGGATCAAAGCGGGGTCCAGGTGACCGTGCTTCTGCCCTTCACCAAGGCCCTGGCCGCCCTGGCCCCTGAAGACTTCGTGCGCGAACAGCTGGTGGTCGGCCTGTGCATGCGGGAGATGATCATCGGCTACGACTACGCCTTCGGCAAGGGCCGCAGGGGCAATTTCGAGCTTCTGACCGCCCTTGGCGTGAAATACGGATTTTGCGTGGAACGCCTGG
Organism: Desulfovibrionaceae bacterium; assembly: GCA_031082225.1. GTDB lineage: Bacteria > Desulfobacterota > Desulfovibrionia > Desulfovibrionales > Desulfovibrionaceae > Desulfolutivibrio. The sequence goes on from JAVHLG010000013.1 coordinate 20,060, forward strand.
AGCCGGTCATCATCGACGGCGCGGTGGTCAGCTCCACCCGCATCCGGGACATGGTCCAGGCCGGGGACGTCTGGGAGGCCAGGCCCCTTCTGGGCCGCTTCTACCAGGTGCGCGGCACGGTGGTGCGCGGCCGCGACCGGGGCGGGCGGCTTCTCGGCTTTCCCACGGCCAATCTGGCCCCGGCCGACGAACTGGTCCCCAAGCCAGGGGTCTATGCCGTGTGGGTGGACATCGGGGCGCGCATCCTTCCCGGCGTGACCAACATCGGCTACAATCCCACCTTCGGCAACGGCGTGCTTTCCATCGAGGTCCACCTCCTGGATTTTTCCGGCGACCTTTACGGCCAGCCCATCCGGGTGCATTTCGTGCAGCGCCTGCGGTCCGAGCGCAAATTTTCCGGCGTCGAGGAGCTTGCCGCCCGCATCCGCGAGGACATCCGCATCGGCCGCCGCATCCTGGCCACGCCCGAAGCCCGCATCGCCTGACGCCCAAGGGGAACGCCATGACACCCCCGTTTCGGCCATGAACGTCACCCGGCAAACCAGGCCCCGGCGGGGTTCCCTGCCCCGTTTAAGGATCCTGCTGCGCCGTCTGCGCCGCGCCGCCTCGGTGCGCCGCCTGATCCTGGGACTCGTGGCCGGAATCGCCTCCGGGCTCCTGGCCAGCGCCTTTTTCGCCAGCCTTGAGGGCCTGCGGCAACTCTATCTGGTGGCCACGGTAGGCATCCATCTGCTCTCGCCGGGCGGCGACCATTTCTTCCATGCCCTGCCCGGGGACTACCGGCCCTGGCTGCTGCCCCTGGGCCTGGGCTTCGTTGGCCTTTTCACCGGCTATGTCTTCACCCGGCTGATCCCCGAATCCCTGGGCTCGGGCACCGACGGCACCGACGCCATGATCAAGGCCTTCCACCGCCACGGCGGCATCATCCGGCCCCGGGTGTTTTTTTTGCGCGCGGCAGGGGCCATATTGACCATGTCCGCCGGGGGCAGCGCCGGAAGCGAAGGCCCCATGTCCCAGCTCGGCGGCGGCATGGGGGCCTATCTGGCCCAGCGCCTTAAGCTCTCGGCCAGGGAACGGCGCATCCTGCTTTTGGCCGGGGCGGCCGGGGGGCTGGGGGCCATCTTCCGGGCCCCCCTGGGCGGGGCGCTCACGGCGGTGGAGGTCATCTACCGCGAGGACTTCGAGGCCGAGGCCGTGTTGCCCGCCGTGGTCTCGTCGGTTGCCGCCTATACCATCTTCACGCTTTTTTTCGGATCCGGGGCCATCTTCACCGTCCCCAGCTACCACTTCCACGACGTGCGGGAACTGCCCCTGTACGCCCTGCTGGCGGTTTTTTGCTCCGGCGCGGCCTGGGTCTATCTGCGCAGCTTCTTTTTCATGAAACACCGGGTCTTCGAGGCCCTGCAAACCCGTCTGGGGCTGCCGCTGACGGCGGCCCTGGGCGGCGTGGGCATGGGCGTCCTGGGGATCGTCTTCCCCCAGACGCTCAGTTCCGGATACGGCTGGGTGGAAAAGGCCATCCTGGGGGATCTGGGAGCGGCCTTTTTGCTGGCCCTTTTTCTGGGCAAGACCCTGGCCACGTCCCTGACCATCGGCTCGGGCCTAAGCGGCGGCATGTTCGCGCCCACGCTGTTCGCCGGGGCTGCGGCCGGGGGCATCGTGGGCCAGCTCGGGCATCGCCTGTGGCCGGAGGTGGTGGCCACGCCGGGCAGCTACACCCTGGTGGGCATGGCGGCCTTTTTCTCGGGGGTGGCGGGCGCGCCCGTGGGGCCTTTGATCATGGTCTGCGAGATCACCCAGGGCTACGGCCTTCTGGCGCCGCTGATGCTGTGCTCGGCCCTGTGCATGGTTTTTTGCCGCCGGGTGAAGCTCTACGAAAACCAGATGGACAACAAATTCGAATCCCCGGCCCACCTGGGCGACGCCACGGTGAACATCCTGGAGGAGTTGCGGGTGGAGGACTTCTACCGGCCCGGGAAGGTCACCATCCTGGAGGAGGGCGTGACCCTCAAGGCCATAACGGACATCATCGCCGGGACCACCCAGACCACCTTTCCGGTCAGGAACGCGGACGGACGCCTGACAGGCCTGCTGACGGTGCAGGACGTGCGCAACGTGCTTTTCGAAAACACGCTCTTCGAGCTGGTTGTGGCCCGCGATCTGGCCAGGACGGCGGCGACGCTGACCCCGGACGCCAGCCTGTACGATGCGCTTTTGCTTTTCGTGGACCAGAATCTGGCCCAGATCCCCGTGGTGGACCCGGAAAACCAGGACGAGGTTCTGGGGCTGCTGGGCCGCGAAAACGTCTTTGCCGCCTATTCCGCGACGCTCAAAGAGATCAAAGCGGAGGCGTAGCCCCCTCCACTCCGGGGGCCATGCCCCGCTCCCCATGCACCGCCTCCACAAGCCTGGCCAGCGCCTCGCGGGGATCGGCCTGCTGCAGGACGTTTCGTCCCACGCAGGTTCCGGCCGCTCCGGCGGCCAGGGCCTGCCCGACCATGGCCAGAAAGCTGGTGAAATCCGGCCGGCTGGGTCCGCCGGTGACCAGCACCGGGGGGCTCACGGCCTCGCAGGCGCGGGAAAAGCTTTTGGCGTCGCCGGAATAGGGCACGCCCACGATATCCGCGCCAAGCTCGGCCCCGAGCCGGATGCAATGACAGATGAGGCTGGGGTCCATCTCGTTGACGATGCGCTCGCCCTTGGGCTGGATGATGGCCAGGATCGGCACGCCCAGGTTGTGGGCGTCGTCGCAGGCCAGCCCCAGGTCGGCCAGCATGCGGTCCTCCAGGTCGTTGGCCATGTTGACCTGCACGGCCACCATGTCCGCGCCCAGGCGCACCGCCTCGTGGGTCGAACACACCAGGCTTCGGGCATAGGGCGGCACGGCGTGCCGGGTGCCGCCGGAAAGCTGGCCGACCACCTGGATGGCCGCCGGGACGTCGGCCAGAGAGGTCCGCAGCGGCCCCTTGTTGAGCACGATCCCCTGTACGGGAAAATCCCGGATCATGGCCAAAATCCCGGGGATGTCCTCAATGCCCGGCAGCATGCCCTCGCCCACCCCGTGGTCCAGGGGCAGAAGCACCGTACGGCCGCTTTCCGGATCAAAAAGCCTGCTCACCTTGCGCGCACAACCGATCATATCACGTCCTTTCCCTGTCTGTTGCTGCCGGGGCGTCGGCATCGGCCTCGCTGCGACCACCGCCGGGGGTCTTGCGACGCGCCGGGCCCGGCGTACGATTCGCACCCGTTTCAAACTGGACGACCCTGTTTTTGCCCTCGGCCTTGGCCCGGTACAGGGCCTCATCGGCGATGCGCAGCAGCGCGTCCGGGTCCATGCCGCAGGTCCAGCCGCCATGCTGCGACGTCCCGGAATGCGCCGTGGCCAGCCCCACGCTGACCGTCAGGGACAGCCTCCCGGCCGTCGTCTCGGCCCCGGCCTCGGCCACGGCCCGTACCAGCCGTTCACACGCCAACCTGGCCATCTCCGGGTCCGTCTCGGTCAGGATAAGTCCAAACTCCTCGCCGCCAAGGCGTCCGAAGACGTCGCTGGCGCGCAGGACGCCGCCGATGGTCGCGGCCAGATTCCGCAACACCTCGTCCCCCACGGCGTGTCCGTAAGTATCATTGATCCGCTTGAAATTATCAATGTCCAGCATGCCCAGGGACACATGGCGGCCGTAGCGCTCGCAGCGCTCCAACTCCCCATGCAAAAGCTCCAAAAAACGCCTGCGGTTGTGGATGCCCGTGAGTTCGTCCGTGGCCGCCAGGCGCACCAACGACGCCTCAACCGCCTTCAGGCGGCTTATGTCCACCATGGCCCCATGATAGCTCACGGGACGCCCGGCCTCGTCGCGCTCAAGCGCGATGGAGGCGGACAGGTGGCGCACGCCCCCCTCCGGGGAGATGATGCGGAATTCGAAATCCTCCGGATGCTTCTGATCGCGCACCCTCCCCAACACCGCGTCCACCAGGTCGCGGTCTTCGGGATGCACGGCCCGCAGAAACGTCTCAAAATCCGGAGAACGGGCATTGGGCGGCAGGCCGATCATGCGGAACAATTCGTCCGACCAGTACCCCTGGCCCGTGTCCAGATCGCGTTCGAAGCTGCCCACCCGGGCCAGTTGCTGGGCCTGATTGAGGCGCATTTCGTTCTGGATCAGGGACTGTTCGGCCAGCTTGCGGTCGGTGATGGGCAGGTGGGAGACGATGACCCCGCTTATGCGGCCGTCCAGGACCAGGGGCGTGGCCGCAAGCAAAAACCAGCGTTTTTCCGTGGGCGAATGGCAGGGATATTCCAGGGAGAAGCGTTCCCGGCGGCCCGCCAGCACATCCCGGATGCCTTCGGCCGCCTTGTCGGCGTCCCTGGCGTCCGAGCCGGACGCCCCCTGGCACGCCGCGAAATAATCCACTCCGGTGAACCGGCATGCCCCGCACATCCCGTTCTCCCGGGAGAACCGCTCCCACCCGGCGTTGACCTCCAGGATGCGGCCCGCCTCGTCCAGGATCGCCACCTGGCCGGGATAGCCGTCGAACACGGCCTTGTACCGCTCGCACTGCCGGGATGATGAAATGGCTTGACCCTGCCCCTGCGCCGTGCCGCTTTCCTCTCCGGTCATGGGTTCCGCCTTGCAAGAGGTGCAGACCGCAGGAAACGCGACGCGGCCGGAATATCAGGCTCTCTCGGACCACAGGGCGCGATTGCCCTTGCAACGGATGAATCCCAGGGGCAGTTCCTTGTAATACAACCCGCAGCGTTTGGACAAAACGCCCGTCTCCAGGCTGCGCCCGGCCAAAAGATCAGCCAGCTCGGCCGGATTCTCCACCCGGAGCCCGGGAACGCCGCCCTCGCCCGCCGCCCCCAGAAGCAGCCGGGCCCGGGCGTTGGGCCGAAACGCCCCGCCCTTGACCAGGCCCACAAAAAAACCCTTGTACCGAAGCCCCTGCCCGGTGAAAGGATGTGCTCCCTGGGCAATGAAATAAATCCGATCTGCGAAGCGGCAAGCCTGTCCCGGGCCAAGCGCCTCGAAATGCAGCCCTTCGGTCCCGGGGAATTCCCCCGGGCGTATTTCCTCAAAGCCCTGGCCAACTGTGGCGCTCCCCTTCTCGCGCCCCCTGCGGCGACCCTGGCTGCGCCCCTTCTCCCGGCCGGTACGCGGTTTTTCCTCCCCGCCGCCCTGCGGTTCGGCGGCAGCGGCAGCGGGAATGGCCTGGTCCTCCCGGGGCGTGCCCGGCCTGGTCAGGCAGGCCAGAAAAAAACCCTGTCCGCCGTGGAGCGCCGGGTCCACCCGGAGCACCCCGGGAAGCGACGTGGGCTCCGCGGCCGTGCCCGGCGGCGGATCAAGGGGAACCAGTACCAGGGGCAGGCTGTCCAGGGCCCGGCGCACCTGATCCTCGTTTTCGGCTGGGTTGGTGGTGCAGGTGGAATACAGGAGCCTGCCCCCCGGGGCCAGAAGGGACGCGGCCGTGGCCAAAAGCCTGTGTTGCAGGGAGAGAAGCGGCGCCACCTTGTCCTGGCGCCACAGGGTGAGCACCTTGGGATTTTTGGCCGCCGTGCCCCAGCCGCTGCAGGGCGGATCGAGCAGGATATGCCGGAAGCCCCCCTGCGGCAGAAACGGCGACAGGTCGGGCTCGCCGCAGGTGGCCACATTGGACAGGTTCAGGCGGGAGAGGTTGCGCCGCAGGGTGCTCAGGCGGTCCGGGGTGGGCTCGTTGCCAAGGACGAATCCCGTCGGCCCCACAAGCTGGGCCAGAAAGCCGGTCTTGCCGCCGGGACTGGCGCACATGTCCAGGACCGAGGCGGCAGGCGGCGGATCAAGGCACACCGGGGGCAGCATGGAGGAGCGGTCCTGGATGTAGATGAGCCCGAAGGCGGCGGCCAGGCTGGCCCCCAGGGGAAACGGCTCGGCCGCAAGCCTGCGGCAGCGGGGGGAAAAGGGCTCGGGCGTGAAGCGAAACCCCTGGACGGCGAGCAGATCCTCCACCAGGGGGATTTCCCAGTCCCGGCACACCAGCCGAAACGAGCGCGGCCCGGCGGCGGCCCGGCGGTCCGGGCGGCCCGTCACATCGGATGCATCAGGGGAAGAGGCAGGCATGGACGCAGTGTACGTGGAAGGCCGGACAAGGGGAAGTCCGCCGAAAAGGCTTGCCTTCCGGCCCGCCGTTTTTTAGGGAAAGGCCCGACGCGACACCTCCCCTTTTCCCCAACAAGGCAGCCCTGCATGGAACTCTTGACCACCTTATTCGATTTCGTCCTGCATGTGGACCGGCATCTGGCCGAAATCGTGGGGCAATACGGCGCCTGGACGTACATGATCCTTTTTTGCATCATTTTTCTGGAGACCGGCTTCGTGGTCACCCCGTTTCTGCCCGGCGACTCCCTGCTGTTCGCGGCCGGGGCCCTGGCCGGGGCCGAAATCATGGATCCCTGGCTGCTCAACGGGCTTTTGATCGTGGCGGCCATCACCGGGGACAACACCAACTATTGGATCGGGAGGCTGGTGGGACCAGCGGTCTTTGAGCGGGAGAGCCGGTTCATCAACAGAAAATACCTGGACAAGGCCCACGGCTTCTACGAGCGCCACGGCGGCAAGACCATCGTCATCGCCCGGTTTCTGCCCATCATCCGGACGTTCGCCCCCTTCGTGGCCGGCGTGGCGCGCATGGACTACCGCCATTTCCTGGCCTGCAGCATCGCCGGGGGCGTCTTGTGGATCACCTTTTTCACCTGGGCCGGATATTTTTTCGGCAACATGCCCTTTGTGCGCAAAAACTTCAGCGTGGTCATCCTGGCCATCATCGTCATCTCGGTCATGCCCGGGGTCATCGAATTTGTACGCGCCAGGCGCGCCGCCGCCCGGCAGCGGGCTTCCTGAGTTTTGCGTCCGGTACTTACCGTTATGGTTTGGCAAGCAGCAACACCTTGAATGTATGATTTTTATTCACAAAAAAACAAAAGTGTTTTTTTGTGAACGCCACACTCGCCCAGCCTGAGCCCCCCGGCATCCTGAAATCCCTGTGGGTCTGTCCGGCCTCCCGGCCGGGCAGACCCTTTTCATGCGGCCCCGGACTCACGACCCCGCTGACGGTGCCGCATCCCCTCCCGCCCGCTCAAATCCCCGTCTGGGCGGCCAGGGAATGTCCAAAACCGTCAGGGACACGGCAGGCAGGCGCACCCGGGCCCTGCCCCCAGAAAACCGCACGGCCCCGCCCGGGGCCAGAACCGGCGACAGATCGTCCGGGCCCTTGCCGCGCCACACCAGCCGGTCGGCCCGGGCATCGTGCAGACCGGCCACGGAAAGCTCGATCTCCCGGGCCGTGTCCTTGTTGAGGCAAAAGACCGTCAGCCGCCCGGCCCGGCGGTCCACCGCGGCGAAGACCGGAACGTCCCCGGGCCCGCTCGTCGCGACCGGCCCGTCGCCCAGACGCCCGGCCACAAGCGACAGGGCCGTGCCCGTGGGCAGGGGCTGGTTCCCCGCGTCCAGGCCGTCCCACAATTCCGGCCTGACGGCGTTTTCCATCCACCGCGTGGCCCAGATCTGGACCGTGTCCACCCGGGGATCGCAGACCCCCTGCCAGAGCATGTCCAGAAGCACCAGGGCATGCCCCAGGCTGTTTTCGTGTTTCCAGCCGTCGTTTCGGGGATGGCCGTGCCAGTCGGCGGAGTTGATTTCCGTGAGCAGATAGCGCAGCCGACCGGCCAGCCCGGGCGGGCCGAAATCCCGGGCCGCCGCGTCGATCTGGGCCACCCCGTCCATGCGCACCGGGTTGGTGCGGTAATAGTCGTAGCCGAACCACTGCAGGCACGGATATTCATGCACGGACACGAAATCGATGTCGTTCCCGGCGATTTCAAAAACCGTCTTCCACCAGGGGGCGAAGCTTCCGGCCTTTTCGTCGTAGGCCCCCACGGCGTCGCGCAGGACCGGGCCGTTGGCCCCTATCTGTATGGAAGGATCCACAGCCTTCATGGCCCGGGAAAAGAGCACCAGATCCCGGGCGTAATCCTCGGCCCGGCAGCCGCCGTCGTAGGTGTCCAGATAGCTTTCGTTGCCGATCTCGAAATATTTGACGCCGTATTTTTTCTCCAGATTGGCGTAGCGCACCCAGGCCACGGCCGCCGCCAAAAGGTCTTCGCGGACGGGGACCGCGCCTCCGGGAGTGGGTGGCCGAAAGGCCGCATCGTGAGCCACCACCAGGACCGGTTCGGCCGGGACGCTGCGGCACAGGGCCATGAACTCGTCGAAATCCAGGGGGTTGGCGACGTACGCGTCCTTTCCCGGATCATACACCCGGGCGTCGTTGCTGGGCCACTCCTGGGGGCCGCGCCGGGCCAGATTGGGGTGCGGCCCGGCATAGGGCGGCGCGCTCCAAAAGGTCACGTCGGACTTGGCCCCGCCCGGGTAGCGCAGGGTTCCCGCCCCCATGGCCCGCAGGGTCTCGGCCAGGGGCCTGGCCCCGGGGCGGTTGGCGTCGTCGTCCAGGAGATAGTTGAGGTTGATGCCGGTCAGGCGCCGTATGCGGGCCGGATCGTCGGCGCGCAGGGCCGTCCCGGGATCCACGGACAGCCGGGCCACGCCGGGGACCGGGGGAGCGGCGGGGGCGGCGGGCGCGCAGACCGCAAAACAGGCGAAACATGCGGCGACAAGAAACATGCGTCCCCACCATGCGGCGGGGGTACAGGCAAAACGGGTCATGGAACAATCCTTGAAAGACGGATAGACTGGGGATGGCTGATTATCAACGGGGGGCTTCTAATCGCAAATCCGGCCCGCTGCAAGCACCGGAACATGTCGATTTCATGAAAAAAATGGCCCGGAGCGTGTTGTGCAAAAATGTCCCGCCGCTATGTGCAAGAGCCCGGACATGTGCACATCTCTTCACTTGATACGCGCCAGCGTTGATAGTATTGCGATGGCCGCGTCACGGGAAAGTCGAACGACTCAACGCGTTATCGTCGTCCGTCGTTTCCCGGCAAACACTGGCCCCGACCGGGGCCCGGAGGAATCCGAATGACCCAGTCCAAACTGTATCTGCCCATTGCCCTGGCGCTTGTGCTGCTTGTTCCGGCGCTCGGGCACACCCAGACGAAAACCTTCGCCGTGACCCAGTTCACGGTGCACGGCCCCGACAAGTATCAGTACCTCAAGCAGGGCATCCAAAGCATGGTCGTCTCCCGCCTGAGTTGGCCCGGGAGGCTCCAGGCCATGGACGCGACCAAGGTTGACGCGGCCCAGCCCGCGCCGCCCGCCTCCGAGGCCGAGGCCCTGGCGCTCCTCAAAAAGCTCCACGCCGACTACATCGTCTACGGCAGCCTGACCATCGCCGGGGAAGAGGCCAGCCTGGACATGCATTTCCTCGACGCCGCCGGGAAATCCTGGCCCAAGGCCGTGCAGGCCAAACTCGCCAATCTGGTTCCCGCCATGGAGAAGGCCGTCAAGGAGGCCGGGGCTGAAATCTTCCAGCGTCCGCCAAGCCCCTCCCAGGCTGCCGGCGCAGGCCCCGGCGGCAAGACGCCCCTGCCGCCCAACGCCGCATTTCTGGCCAGCCAGGCCGACAATGACTCACAGAAAAGCTACCTGAACCCCAACTTCCGGTATGCCGGACCGACCCAGACCCCCGGCGTCTGGCGCAGCCAGGCCCTGCCCTACGCCTCGTCCGGAATCGCCGTGGGCGACGTCACCGGCGACGGGAAAAACGAGATCGTGGTCCTCGGCACGGCGAGCGTGGAGGTGTTCCGCTATACCAACGAGCAGCTCGTTCCCGTGGCCAAATACGAACCGCCCACCAACTTCCAACTGCTCAACGTCAGCACCTTCGACATCAACGGCGACGGCAGCGCGGAGATCATCGTTTCCGCCAGATACTTCAAGGAACCCCGGTCGTTTGTGCTGGAGCATGTCGGCGGCAAGCTCGAACTCAAGCACCGCGACATCGCCCTGTACCTGAACGTGGCCACCCTCCCGCCCGACTTCACGCGCGCCCTGGTGGGTTCGCGTCCCGATCCCCGGGAGGTGTTCACCCGGGGCGTGTCCCAGGTCTCCTTCAATGGCGGCCAGGCCGTGATGGGCAGCACCATCTCGCTGCCCAAGAAGGCCAATGCCTTCAACTTCGCGTTTCTGCCTGAAAAGGCCGGCTATCGGGTGATCCTGGCCGAAGACGACCATCTGGGGGTGTACTCCGCCAAGGGCGAACGCGTGGCCCTCACCGAAGAGGAATACGCCGGATCCGGCATCGGGGTCGAACACGATCCCATGATGGCCCCCATGGATCGTCCGCGCAACGACTACCTGTGGCTTTACTATTACATCCCGCTGCCGATTCTGGTGGCCAACCTGGACACCGACCCGCACCACGAGATACTGGTCAGCCGCAACATCTCCGTGGCCGCCCAGTTCTTCGAAAACTACCGGTCGTTTTCCCAGGGTGAGATCCACGCCCTGTATTGGGACGGCGTGGGCCTCAACCTCAAGTGGAAGACCCGGCGCATCAAGGGCACCATCACCGGCTATGCCCTGGCCGACATCTACAACGACGGGAAGCCGCAGTTGGTGGTCGCCCTGAACACCTGGCCCGGGGCCATGGGCGTGATGAACCGCAAGACCGTGATCATGGCCTACAGCCTGGACACCGAGGGCGCGGGCAGCGCCGGAACGGAATACGGAAACGTGCAGGACATCGACTAGTGCGGCGTACACAAAAAAGCATTTTTGTTTTTTGTGGAAAAATCATACATTCAAGGTGTTGCCGTTTGTTAAACCATAACGGGAATTCCCGAACGCGACACTAGCCTGGAAAACCCCTGGACGGCCGCTTTCCGCCGTCCGCAACGCAGCACAAGGCCGTCCCCCCGGGGACGGCCTTGCCCTGTCCCGGCCGGGCCGGGCGTGTGGCGCGGCCCTTTCCCAAAAACATCCAATCGCAAGCGGCGTGCGCTTGCCGGATGGGCGCGACGCCCCGCCTTCGCCCCATCTGGCCACGCCCGGGGAGCCGTTTTTCCGGTGGTCATCCAGTATCTGGCGCAAATCGTGAATTCCGGTCTGGCCCTGGGCGCGGTCTACGGGCTCATGGCCATCGGGTTCGCCCTTATCTTCAATTCCAGCCGCCTGATCAATTTCGCCCAGGGGGAACTGCTGCTTATCGGCGGCCTGACCCTGCACAGCCTGACCCAGGCCCTGCACCTGCCGCCCCTGGCGGCCCTGGCCGCCGCCGCGATCTTCGGCTATCTCCTCGGGCACGCCCTGTACGCCTCGACCCTGGGCGTCTCCATCAACGCCTCGCCCCTGCGCCAACTGATGCTCACCGTGGCCGCCAGCCTGTGCTGGCAGGGCGTGGCCATCGTGGTCTGGGGCAAAAACCCCGTCATGCTGCCCCAACTCCTGCCCCTGCCGCCCGTGCGCCTGGGGCTTGTGTTTCTCAGCCAGGACACGCTCACGGCCCTGGTCCTGGCCCTGGCCAGCGTCTTTTTCCTGTCGGCCTTTTTAAGCAGCACCCGGACCGGACGGGCCATCCGGGCCGTGTCCATGAATCCCGTGGCCGCACGGCTGCAGGGCATCCGCCCCGGGCAGTGTCACGCCCTGTCCTTCGCCCTGGCCGGGGTGTTGGCGGCCATGGCCGCCATGGCCGTGGGCCCCCAGACCATGCTGCGCTACGACATGGGCCTGGGCCTTGGACTCAAGGGCTTCGTGGCCGCCACCATCGGCGGCTACGCCTCGGTGCCCCGGGTCTTTCTGGGCGGCGTGGCCCTGGGGCTGGCCGAGGCCGCCCTGGTGCTGCTGCTGTCCGGGGAACTCAAGGAAACCGTCACCTACATCCTGCTCATCGGCCTTCTGGTCCTGGCCCCCGGGAAGCAGGAAACGGCGCACCCGGCATGACCCTCGCCATCACCAAAGGCGCCCGCAACGCCCTGGTTTTTTTTGCGATCCTCGCGACGGTGGGTTTTTTTCTTCCCGACTACCGGCTTCTGGTGGTCAACCAGCACCTGTTTTTGGCCTTAAACGTCCTGGCGCTGAATTTCTGTCTCGGGCTGGGCGGCCAGATATCCCTGGCCCAGGGCGGGATGGCCGGGATCGGGGCCTACGCCTCGGTGATCGCCCATAGCCATTTTCCCCAGGCCTCGGTGATCGTGGTTCCGGTCGTGGTGCTTGCCGCCTTCGGCTTCGCGGCGGCCGTCAGCCGTCCCATGGAGCGGCTGGGCGAGGGTTTTCTGGCCATGGCCACGCTCGGCGTGTCGCTGATCTTCACCAACGTGGTGCTGACCATGGGCGAGGTCACCGGCGGTTCCGCGGGGCTCATGGTGGATTCCCGGCTGTATGTGCCCGGCCTGGGGGAGCTGTCTGGAGACCGGACTTTCTTTTTTCTGTTTTTGTCGGTGATGGCCTGCGGCTGCTGGATGTTCGCGGCCCTCAAGGACAGCCGTCCGGGCCGGGCGCTTCTGGCCTGCAAGGACGATCCCCTGGCCGCGTCGAGCTGCGGCATCGACCGGGCCGCCCTGCGCTCCCTGTCCTTCGGCCTGGGGGGGGCCGTTTCGGCCATGGCCGGGGTGCTGCACGCCCACTACGGCGGCTTCATCAACCCCGAGCAGTTCAGCCTGGAGCTGTCGCTCAAGGCCCTGCTGTTTCTGGTCATCGGCGGGCCGGGCAACCTTGTGCGGCCCCTGGCGGCGGTCATGATCCTGGAGACCGTCATGTCCGGCATGCAGTTTCTGGGCGAGGCCCGCACCCTGGCCCACGGCCTGTTGCTCACCGCCGCCCTGCTGGCGGGATACTGGCGCTCGATACGGCCCATCCCGATGTTGACCATCGCCGCACGATCTGTTGCCCCAGGCCGCAAACCCATGTAACACCCTCCCTGCGCCCGTTTCCGGCGACATCCTTCCCGGAGGTTCCCGCCATGTTCCCCCGCATCCTGATCGTTCTGGCTGTTTTATTCCTGTGTGGCACACCGGCCCTGGCCGCCGAGGCCACCGGCGACCCCATCCTGGTGGGCGGCCTTTTCGCCCAGTCCGGCCCGGCCGCCTTCGTGGGCACCCCCAGCCGTCTGGTGGCGGAGATGACCGTCAATAAAATCAACGCCGCCGGGGGCATCCTCGGACGCCCCCTCAAACTCATCATCCACGACACCGAATCCAACCCCGACGTGGCCCTGCGCCTGGCCCGCCAGCTCGTGGAGGCCGAAAACGTCCTGGCCATCATCGGCCCCACCTCCACCGGCGAAGGTCTGGCCGTGAAAAAATACACCGAAGAGAAAAAGGTGCCGACCATCATGACCGTGGGCGGCGATCCGGTCATCGCCGGGGGCAACTTCGGCCCCTTCACCTGGACCTTCAAGACCCCCCAGCGCACCTCCACGGCCGTGGAAAAGATCTACGACCACCTCAAGGCCAAGGGCGTCACCTCCCTGGCGGTCATGACCGCCAAGGACGCCTTCGGCCAGGACGGCCTCAACCACCTGAAAAACCTGGCCGGAAAATACGGCATGGAGATCATGGCCGAGGAAACCTTCGACCCCAAGGGCACCGACTTCTCGGCCCAGGCCTTCAAGCTGGCCACGGCCTCGCCCAAGGCGGTCATCATCTGGACCATCGGCCCGGCCGGGGCCATCGCCGCCAAAAACTTCGCCGCCCTGCCCGGAAACAAGCCCCTGGTGGTGGAGTGCCACGGCCAGCCCGGGCCGGAATTCCTGCAACTGGCCGGGCCCGCCGCTGAAGGCGTGATCATGCCCGCCACCAAGCTCATGGCCCCGGACTCCCTGCCCGCCGCAGACCCCCAGGCCGCCGTGGTCAAGGCGTTTATCGCCGACTACGACAAGGAAGGCATCCAGGCCAAGTTCCCCTTGAACACCCATTCGGGCTATGCCTACGACGCCCTGATCCTGCTTCAGGCCGGACTCCAGAAGGCGGGCAAGGCCGATCCCGCCGCCCTGCGCGACGCCCTGGAGTCCCTCACGGGCGTGGTGGGCGTCTCGGGCGTGTTCACCATCACCCCCGAAGACCATAACGGCCTGACCACCGACTCCATGGTCATGCTCGAAGTCAAAGACGGCGCCTACGCCGTGGCGAAATAGAGACGAACAGGGGAGAAAGAGAATATCGGGGGGAACCTTTTTTCAAAAAAGGCTCCCCCCGAACCCCCTTCCCAATAACGTTGGCGGGGGGTGGGAGTGGAACGCAGGATGGGGGAGAAGGTTGCGCTGGTGGGCGTGGAGCAGTCCGAGGCGGGAAGAAAGCTTGTGGATTTCATCAAACGCCGGGCCGGGAAAGACGTCCCCACCTCCGCCGTCATGCGCTGGATCCGCACCGGACAGGTGCGGTTGGACGGCCGCCGCGCCGGGCCCTATGACCGGGTGGCGGGCGGACAGACGGTCCGCATCCCGCCGTTTCGCCCGGGGGAGAAAGGGACCGGGGAACACGGCATGGCGCATGGCCCGGACGCCTTGCCGTTGCCGCCGGTGGTCTTCGAGGGCGACGGCCTCATGGTCCTGGCCAAGCCCGCCGGGCTCCCCGTACAACCCGGCACGGGCCATGCCGATTCCGTCCAGACCCGTCTGGCCGCCGCCTATTCCGATGCGGCCTTCATCCCGGCTCCGGTCCACCGCCTGGACAAGGACACCACCGGACTGCTTGTCGTCGCCGCCACCCACCACGCCGCCCGGGCGGCCTCCGAGGCCTTTCGCACGGCGGGCGTAAAAAAGGACTATCTGGCCTGGGTGCACGGGACATGGCGGCTGTGCGCCCTGGGGGAGACCATCCCCCTGTGCGACCGGCTGGCCAAGACCGGCCCGGCCGGACGCGAAAAGGTGCACTCTGGGCAGGCGGCCGGGCATGAGGCCCTGGCCCTGGCCACGCCCCTTGTGGCGACCCCTGAGCGGTCGCTTGTGCGGCTGCGGCTTGTGACCGGCAAGACCCACCAGCTTCGGGTCCAACTGGCCTCCCGGGGACACCCGATCCTGGGCGACGCCAAATACGGCCCGCCCGGCCAGGGGCATGGCGGCGGTCTGTGCCTGCACTGCTGGCGCATGGCCCTTTTGGGCATGTCCTTCGAATTGCCGCCGCCCTGGGATGGTGAACTGGCCGTGCCGCCCGAGGCGCTTACGACCCTCGCGAAAATGACGGGGGATGGCGGAGAAATCGGCGATCCTGACCCTACAACAAAATCCGGTAGTCGATTTTGAGAACCTCGGCCAACCGTCTGGCGCGCTCCTTGCCGATGGGCATACGGCCGTTTTCCATGGACGAGATGTGTCCCTGGGGGATGCCCGTCAGCGCGGCCAGGGCCTTCTGGGTCAGGCCCTCCTTGCCCCTGGCCCCGCGCAGGGCCACGGCCCACTCCGCACCCCCCCGGTACTGCGGAAACAGTTCCCGCCAGGGGACGGGCTCGGAGACCTCGGCCAGGCCGAGATCCTGCGCCATCCGGGCCAGCTTGCGCATCTTCCCGGCCGGGCCGGAAAACCGCAGTTCCATGATCGCTTCAGTAGGGGGCTTTTTCGTGGGTTCCAACATAGGTCACCTCCACCAGCCGGACCGTTCCGTCCGCCTCTTCCCATACGGCCACATACGTGGGACGTCCTTTCTTGATGTGGCAATGATGCCGCCTTGGCCCAAGCTTGCCGTAGTTCGGCCAGTTCCCCCGGATGGGTCCGGCCTGCTCCATCTCCAAAAGCAGGGCGAACAGCCGTTCCCGAACCCTTTCGGGCAGCCTCTCCACCTGCCTGCGAACCCCTTTGGCGGCCGTCACCGACCAGTTCATGACCGACAGGATATACCACCCAATAGAATATCGTCAAGACGCCGAAGAGACGGCGCTCGCCAGCGCCTCGCCGCGTTTCGCGGCCAACGCCACGGGATGCCATGACCATCCCCGTCTTTTTCCACCGCGTGCCGGACTACGAGCCTCGCCGCATGGAGCGGGCCGTGGCCGAACTCCTCTCGGCCGCCGGGTTTCGTCCGGCCCCGGGAACCCGGGTGCTGGTCAAGCCCAACCTGGTGGCCCCCAGGCGCACGCATCTGTCCTGCACGCATCCGGCCGTGGTCCGGGCCGCCTGCGACTATCTGCTGTCCTGCGAGGCGCTCGTGACCGTGGGCGACTCCCCGGCCTTTGGCACGGCCCGGGTGGTGGCCCGGATCTGCGGCCTGACCCGGGCCCTGGCCGACCTGCCCGTGGCCGTGGCGGACTTCACCCGCCCCCGGCCCGTGCCCCTGTCCTTTGGCGGGAGCATCGGCGTGGCCTCCCAGGCCTTGGACGCCGACCTCATCCTGAACGTGCCGCGCCTGAAGGTGCACGACCAGATGGGCATGACCGGCGCGGTGAAAAACACCTTCGGCTGCGTGGCCGGGTCGCGCAAGGCCCTGGCCCACCAGATCCACGGCGAACGCGGCAACCGCTTCCCGCGCCTGATCCTGGACGTCATGGCCGCCCTGCCGCCGCTTTTCCATCTTCTGGACGGCGGCACGGCCATGCACCGCCACGGCCCCATCGGCGGCGACCCCTTCCCCCTGGGACTCCTGGCCGCATCGCACCAGGCCGTGGCCCTGGACACGGCCGTGAGCGGACTGCTGGGGATGTCCCCGGAACTGGTCCCCCTGTGGCGCGAGGCCCAGGCCTTGGGCCTGCCCGGATCGAGCCCCGGGGACATCACGTATCCCCTGCTGACCCCGGCGGATTTCGAGGCCTCGGGCTTTGTCGCGCCAACGACGCTGATCCCCGTGGCCTTCCGTCCCTGGCGCTTCGCCGTCGGCCGCATCAAAAGCCTTTTGACGCGGTTTCATTGACATCTTCGGATTCCTCGCTACCCTCTCAAAAAGCCATGGAACACACCCTTCGCCGCCGCATCACCGTGACCGGACAGGTCCAGGGCGTCGGTTTTCGACCCTTCATCTACCGCCTGGCCCTGGAATGGGGGCTTGGCGGCGAGGTGCGAAACACCCCCGAGGGCGTGGTCATCGAGATTCAGGGCCCCCCCGCCGCCGTGGACGGCTTCGGCCGCGATCTCACGGGAAAACTCCCCCCCCTGGCCCGCATCCTGACCATCGACGGGCAGGACATGGCCGCCGTTTTGGGCCAACCCGCCTTCGCCATCCGCGAAAGCGCCCCGGGTGTCGGCCATAACGTGCTCATAAGCCCGGACGTGGCCACCTGCCCGGCCTGCCTGGCGGACATGGCCGACCCGGCCAACCGTCGCCACGGCTATCCCTTCACCAACTGCACCGACTGCGGCCCGCGCTACACCATCACCCGCTCCATCCCCTACGACCGGGCCTCCACGTCCATGGCCTGCTTTCCCCTGTGCCCGGACTGCGCGGCCGAATACGCCGATCCCCTGGACCGCCGCTTCCACGCCCAGCCCAACGCCTGCCCGGTCTGCGGCCCCCAGGTCCGGCTCACGGACGCCTCGGGCGCGACCCTGGCCGAGGGCGACCCCGCCCTGGCCCGGCTTGCCCGGGAACTGGCCGCCGGGCGCATGGCGGCCATCAAGGGCCTGGGCGGATTCCATCTGGCCTGCGACGCCGCCAGCGACGCGGCCGTGGGGGAACTGCGCCGCCGCAAGAACCGGCCTGCCAAGCCGTTTGCGGTCATGGTTCCGGACCTGGCCGCCGTCAGGCGGCTGGCCGCGCCCGGGGCCGTCACCGCCCAGGCGGCATCCCTTCTGACCGGGAACGTCCGTCCCATCGTGCTTTTGCCCACCCGACCGGACGGCCCCCTGTCCGCCCTGATCGGCCCGGACACTTTGGAGACCGGGGTCATGCTGCCCTATACGCCCCTGCATCATGCGCTTTTCGGGCATCTGGCCCGCGAGATCGGACCTGACCGCCTCCCGGCCCTGGTCATGACCTCGGGCAACGCCGGGGGCGACCCCATCTGCCTGGGCAACCGCGAGGCCTTGCGGCGTCTGTCCGGCATCGCGGACCTCTTTTTGCTGCACAACCGGGACATCCTGGTGCGCACGGACGATTCCGTGGTCCGGCCGATCCCCCCCGGGCCCTTGGCCGAGACCTCCCCCGGCCTCCGGGAGGAGGCCCGGGCCGCGCCCCCCGTCCAATTCCTGCGCCGGGCCCGGGGCTACGTCCCCTCGCCCGTCCGGCTGCCGGTGACCGGCCCCTGCGTGCTGGGAACCGGCCCGCATCTGAAATGCACCCTGTGCCTGACCAAGGCCGACCAGGCCTTCGTCAGCCAGCACATCGGGGACATGGAGAACCTCGCCACCCTGGCCTTTTACCGGGAGATGCTGACCCACCTCCAGGACATCCTGCGCGTGACCCCGACCCGGGTGGTCTGCGACCTGCACCCGGATTACCTGACCACCCGGCTGGCCGAGGAGGAACTGGGGATTCCGGTCATCCGGTTGCAGCACCACTACGCCCACATCCATGCCGTGCTGGCCGAATGCGGCCACGGCCCGGACGCCGGGCCGGTGATCGGCCTGGCCCTGGACGGCACGGGCTACGGCGAGGGCGGCGTCCTGTGGGGCGGGGAATGCCTGTATGTGGACCCGGCGGGCCCGGTCCACGAACGCCTGGGGCACCTCTCCCCCATGCGCCTGCCCGGAGGCGAGGCGGCCATCCGCCATCCCTGGCGCATCGCCATGGGCCTGCTCGCCGACGTGGGCCTGGACGCCGCCCGGTTCCGGCCGCCCTGGCTGCCCGCCGAGGAACGCGCGGCGGCCCTGGTTTGGCAGATGCTGGAAAAAAACTGCAACTGCCCCCTCTCCACGAGCCTGGGCAGGCTTTTCGACGCGGTGAGCGCCCTGTGCGGGGCCTGCCTGCATGTGGACCACGAGGGCCAGGCGGCCATCCGGCTGGAGACGATCCAGGACATGGCCGAGACCACGGGCTATGACTGCCCGGTGCAGGCCGGGGCCTCCCCGGCCGTGCTCGACTCCCGGACGCTTTTCGCCTGCGCGGCCGCGGATCTGGCCCGGGGCGTTTCCCCCGGGGCGGTCAGCCGCCGTTTCCACCTGGGACTCCTGGACGGACTGACGGAACTGGCCGCGACCATGGCCGCCTGGCGCGGCACGCCCCGGGTGGCCTTAAGCGGCGGCTGCCTGCTCAACCGGACCCTCTCCCGGGAATTGCCGGACAGGCTGCGCGCGCGCGGGCTTATGCCCATGACCCATCGGCTGCTGCCCCCAGGGGATGGCTGCATCAGCCTGGGGCAGGCCGCCTATGGCCTGGCGGTCATGGCGGCATCGGTCTGAGGCGAAAATCCATACTAAAAAACTCTCTTTTTTTTTGTTGACGATTTCCCGGATTCACCATAGGGGAGCACCTTCTTCCCGATCCGGCGCACGATGAGCCCGGAACATGGACGCGGGTCAGCCAGGAATGGAAAAATCATTTTTTTTTCAAAATGATCCCCATTCATAGCCCTTGTCGCCGAAAACAGGAAACACTATCGACCCAGGCCTGATGCGGTTGCACGGCGCAGGGACGTGAAAAACAGTATATGCCCCATGGCTCTTCCGATTCCCGATGCTGAAAATTTATTTTGGCAAGCGCGCAATGACTTTGCAACTCTGCTTGACGAAATGACTTTTTTTGGTTCAACATCGATTTGACGCGTTTTTCTGCGGATCATGTCTACCCTGTATCCTAACGATCCGATACTGGCTCACATATCCTCGCTGGCAAGCCGTTATGAAGATTTTGCAATCGTTTTGTGCAACACAACCCCATGTCACTTAACCTATAACAGGAAAAGCGGGAAACAATCATGACGTATCAAGACTCCGATTCCGGATACAATACATTCGAAGAGGCTTTTGAGCGGATCAAAAAGTCCACCGGCCTTCGCACCCAGGTGGAGGTGGCCAAACTTCTGGACATCCGCCAGTCGAGCATTTCCGACGCCAAGCGCCGCAAGTCCATCCCGGACGGATGGCTCATCAAGCTCTACCAGCTCTACGGGCTCAATCCCAACTGGATCCTCGACGGCGAGCAGCCCCAGTTCCTGGGCGACCGCAAGGGCGGGGCCCTGGCGGTCATGGAGTCCTCGGAGGGCTACGGCGCCCGCAAGCCCAAGCACCACAGCGTGCCCGTCTGCGCCATGACCCTGCCCGAGGATGCCGAGGGCGGCTTTGTGGAGACGCCGGTGGAGACCATCACCATCGCCGACAAGTTTTACCGTCCGTCCCTTTTGGTGGTGCGCATGGACGAGGAGCACATGGAGCCCCTGATCCGCCGGGGGGCCTATGTGGGCATCGACAAGGACCGCAAGACCATCCGTTCCGGCGGCATCTACGCCCTGGATCTGCCCGTGGAGGGCATGGTCGTCAAACGCGTCAACTACGACGCGGAAAACGCCAAGCTGATCCTGCGCTCGGAGAATCCGGCCCACGAGGACCAGCAGATTCCGGCCGAAGACGGGGCTTCCCGGGTGATCGGCCGGGTGGCCTGGGTGCTTCAGGAACTCTAAGCCGGAGCCGTCATCGACTCCTTCGGGCCGCGCCATCCCGCGCGGCCCTTTTTTTCGCCTGCCGCATGCCACGGACCAGGGAAAAAGGCGCTGACCGGGTGTACAAGCAGGATCGGTCGTGCTAGGATGGCAGACCTCAGTGATCGGATCCCGTCCCGGTGTGCAGCCATGCCTTCCATCGGCCGCCCCGGAACGGACACGGCGGGAGTAGAAGACGCTTCATGGCCAGCCCCAAAACCTACCGGCCCAACATCGTGGCCTTTTTCTGTCGATGGTGTTCCTACGGGGCGGCCGATCTGGCCGGTTCTCTGCGCCTGCGCTATCCCGTGGACATCCGCATCGTCCGCGTGCCCTGCTCGGGCAGCATCAGCCCCCAGTACCTGCTCTACGCCCTTCTGCAGGGGGCGGACGGCGTCTGGGTCTCGGGATGCCATCCCGGCGACTGTCATTACCGCATCGGCAACATGCACGCCCGACGCCGCCTGACCCTGTTCCACAACCTGCTGGACTATGTAGGCATTGAGCGCGCCCGCCTGCTCTTCACCTGGATTGCGGCCTCCGAGGCGCACAAGCTGCAACGGGAGGCCGAGGCCTTCGTGACGGCCGTCGCCGCCCTGGGACCGGCCAGACGCCTGGTCAAGAGTCTGGAGACCTGCATTTTATGAACGCCTACGCCCGCCGTATCCGGGAAATCGCCCGCAGGCTGCTCAGCGAAAAGGCCGTGGACGCGGTGGCAGGCTACCGGGCCGGAACCGTGCCCATGCGCGCCCGTCCCTTTGTCGCCCGCACCCCGGCCGAGGCCGGGGAACTGACCTGGACGGGATTTTGCGTGGGCAATCTGGCCAAGCTGGCCATCGGCCTCCCGGGCCGGGTGGCGGTATGCGCCCAGGGCTGCATCAGCCGCAACCTGGTGGGGATTGTGCGGGAAAACCGTCTGGCGCGGGAAAACCTGACGGTCATCGGCGTGCCCTGCCTGGGCATGCTCGACGCCAGAAAGATCCTGGCCAAGGTGGGCGGACGCATGGTCACGGGAGTTCGCGAGGAGGGTGACGCTGTCACCGCCACGGGCGCGGACTTCGAGGAGACCTTCGCCCGGGGCGACGTCAAGCGCGACACCTGTCTCACCTGCCGACATCGCAACCCCGTGCTTGTTGACGAGGTCGTGGCCGACCCCGTGCCCGAGACCGGCGGCGGCGACGGCGACCGGATCATCGAACTGTGGGAACGCAAAAAACCCGATGCCCGCTTCGAACTGTTCACCCGGACCTTCCGCGACTGTATCCGCTGTTATGCCTGCCGGGACGTCTGTCCCCTGTGCCACTGCGCCACCTGCTTCGTGGACCGCTCCCGGCCCCAGTGGCTGGGCAAGACCCAGGACGAGCCCGACGTTTTGACCTACCACCTGCTGCGGGCCTTCCACTGCGCCGGGCGCTGCACGGACTGCGGGGCCTGCGAATCGGCCTGCCCCCTGGGCATCCCCATGCGGCGGCTCACGGCCAAACTCGAATCCGACGCCAGGCGGCTTTTTGGTCACGAGGCGTCCCTGTCCCTGGACGCCAAGCCCGCCCTGGCCGTCTTTTCCCCTGACGACCCGGACGAGGTCTTTTCCTGACGGGAGCCGCCATGTACGACGCCATGATCTTTTCCCGCCTGGACCTGCCCCGGGTCATCGCCGCCTGGAGCGCGGGCCGGGCGGTCTATGTTCCGACAACCGCCGGGGGGAACACCACCCTCGCCCCCTTCGATCCGGAGCGCGGCCTGTCCCTGGACTACGGCAACACCACCCTGTCGCCCAAGGCGTTTTTGTTTCCCCAGACCGAATGTCTGCTGCGTTTCGCCACCTGCGGGCAGGACGCCGCCCTGGCCGTGGCCGAACCCCAGGGCACGCAAAAACGGTTGCTCTTCGGCATCCGCCCCTGCGACGCGGCGGCCTTCGCCCTCCTGGACGCGGTTTTTTGCCAGGACGCACACAGCACAGATCCGTCCTGGGTCTCCCGCCGGGAGCGCACGATCCTGGTGGGCCTGGGGTGCAACACCCCGGACGCCGCCTGTTTCTGCACCGCCATGGGCTCGGGCCCCCACCATCCCCGGGGCCTGGACATCCTGGCCGCCGACCTTGGCGACGAGGTGCTGCTTACGCCGGTCACGGACCGGGGCCGGGCCCTGCTTGCCGAGGCCGCATCCATCGTCCCCGGAATCCCGGCCAGGGGCGAACGCGGCGGGACGGCGCTTGGCCGGGCCGCGACCCTGCGCATCAACGCCGAGGCGGTCATGGCCAGATCCCCCTTTGCCGGTCTGACCCTTGAGGCCGTGGCCCGGCGCAGTCAGCGCACGGTGCACGCCCTGGGCATCTGGCCCGCCATCGCCGAAACCTGCCTGAACTGCGGGGTGTGCACGTTTGCCTGCCCCACCTGCCACTGTTTCGACATCCAGGACGAGACCAAGGGGGCCTCGGGACGGCGGGTGCGCAACTGGGACACCTGCATGTCCTGGCTTTTTACGGCCCATGCCTCGGGGCACAACCCGCGCCCCACCAAGGTGGAGCGGGTGCGGCAACGTTTCATGCACAAATTCAAATATATGCCCATGAACCTTGGGGGACGGCCGGGATGCGTGGGCTGCGGCCGTTGCGTACGCCAGTGTCCGGTGAACATCGACATCCGCGAGGTGCTGCGGACCCTGGACATGGCCTGTCGGGCCGCGCCGCCCTCGGGAGCGCCCCGGGCCGAGGCGGACTCATGAACGAAAAAAATCCCTATCTGCCCTATCCCGTGCGTCTGGTCGAGGCCCGGTTCGACACCCCGGACACAAGCCTGCGCACCCTGCGGGTGGCCTTCGAAGATCCGGCCCATGCGGCCGGTTTCGCCTACCGGCCGGGACAGTTCGCGGAACTGTCCGTGACCGGTCGCGGCGAAGCGCCCATCGGCATCGCCTCCAGCCCCACGGAAGGCGACGAACTGCTCTTCACCGTAAGCCGGATGGGCGTGGTCACCACGGCCCTGCACGAATTGTCGCCCGGCGACCGCCTGGGGGTGCGCGGCCCCCTGGGCAACGGCTATCCCCTGGCGGACCTTGCCGGGAAGGACATCGTGGTGGTGGCCGGGGGCTATGCCGTGACCACCCTGCGCAGCGCCATGATCTGGCTGCTCGACCCGGCCAACCGTGCCCGCTACGGGCGCATCACCTTCGTCTACGGGGCCCGGTCGCCCGAGCTGTTGCTCTATCCGGAGACCTGGCGGCAGTGGATGGGGCGATCCGACGTGGACTGCCGGGTGACCATCGACAACGCCTGCGAGGGCTGGGACTGCCTGGTGGGTTTCGTGCCCCGGGTGCTCAAGGAACTGGCCCCCTCCCCGGAGGGCGCGGCGGCCCTGGTGTGCGGACCGCCGGCCATGATCCGCTTCAGCCTGCCGGTCTTCGAGGATCTGGGCTGGCAACCGGAGCAGATATTCATGAGCCTGGAAAACCGCATGAAATGCGGCATCGGCATCTGCGGCCGGTGCAACGTGGGCAACCGCTACGTGTGCAAGCACGGCCCGGTGTTTTCCAAGGCCGAACTGGACCGCCTGCCTGCGGAATACTGATTCTCCGGCGTCGGCCGCCTCACGCCCGGCGCATATCCTCGCCATTTCGGCCCGGTCCCCTTCGCTTGGGCGATGCCGCGTTTCTTCGCCATCCCGATCATCCCCGGTCCCGGTACGGGGCGGCCATGCGCCGCGCCGAGCGCCGCCTTCCCGGCCAGCCAGCAAGCCGCAGATCCAACATCCTGATATGTTGTTATTTTTCTGAAACGATTCCGCACCTCCCGCCTTCGTCGGACCTCCCTGTCCACCCGTGTGTCACAAACAGCCCCTTGCTTCATTCGTATATTCTATTCTTTCCATGCCTATACCGCTTCACGCCGTCTATTTTGGTTCTTGCATCCTATTATCGGTTGTTCTATCAATATTTCTATATCTAAATATACATTTATAATTGCAATTTTTCGATATTGAGATTAGGTAAGACGAACATGCAGGCCGCGTGAAACACCCTGCCGCCCCCTGACGGCAAGTCCGCCCCATACCTATTTTAAGCCCGGAAGCCCCGCCGGGTCCGCAAGGAGTCATGCCCCATGCCGCCGTCCCGAAACCGAGAAGAGCCCGGCGTCTCGCGCATCCTTCCCGTCTGCCTGGCGGGCGTCGAGTCCGGATGCGTGCTGGACGTCATCTGCTCCGAGGACATGGCCATCCCCGAACCCTTTTGGGACAAGGATCTATTGGTGGTGCGCATGGACGGCGACGGGATGGCCCCGGTCATCCGCCGGGGGGCCTATGTGGGCCTGGACCGCACCCGCAAGGGCATCCGGTCCGGCTGGATGTATGGGGTCATGGTCCCGGTGGAGGGGCTGGTGATCAAGCGGGCCATGGTGGATCTGGAGACCCGGCGGGTGATCCTGGCCGACGGACAGGACAAGCAGCCCCCCTACTGCTTCGCGCCCGAGGAGTTCCGGCGTCGCGTGGTGGGCCGGGTGGCCTGGGTCTTCCAGGAATTCTGATCCTCAGACTGGCCGATCCGGATCCTCGTAGCGCCCCTCGTCGGGCCGCCAGCAGTAGCGGCAGCGCCTTGGCCCGACAACCCGCATGATGAGGTATCCGGCCACAAAGCCGCCCACATGGGCGAAAAAGGCCACCGAGGCGCTCTTCCCGGCGTCCAGGGAGTTGGAGAGCCCGGAAAACAGTTGGATGAAGAACCAGATGCCCAGAAACGCCGTGGCCGGAAGCTCCGTGATAAACGGAATAAAGACGATGGGGATCAGCGTCACCACCCGGGCGTGGGGGAAAAGCCGGAAATAGGCCCCCATGACCCCGGCCACGGCCCCCGAGGCCCCGATGACCGGCACCGTCGACGCCGGATGGAAAAGGATGTGGGTGCACAGGGCGGCCACCCCGCAGACCAGATAGAAAACCACAAACCAGGCATGCCCCAGCACGTCCTCCACGTTGTCCGCAAAGACCCAGAACACCCACATGTTAAGCAGAAAATGCAGCCAGCCGCCGTGCAAAAACATGTAGGTGACGAAGCTCTCAAGCCCTCCCTCAGGAAATCCGGCCTGGGCCGCAAAGGACGGATTGGTGAACCGGGCCGGGACCACCCCGTAGAGGTGGAAAAAGACGTCCAGAATCCGGTCCGGCAGCGACAATTCATAGAAAAAAAGCAGCGTGTTCAGGACGATGATGGTCCAGGTGACCAGGGGGGCGCGCTCCCGGGGAATGTTGTCGCGAAGCGGGATCATCTCGCGGCCGCCGACGTGTGGCCGCGCCGGAGACGGGCCGGGGCATAACCCGCTTCAGCCAGATCGGCGGCCATCTCCCGCATGGTCCTCCGACGCAGGCCGCCCAGCCGTTCCAGGAGTTCCCCGGCCTGCCGCTGCAGGTCCGCCAGGTCCCCCCGGTTGTCGATCACCATATGGCAGTGGGCCAGTTTTTTCTCCTCGGGCCACTGCCCGGCCTCCAGGCGCGCCGCCACCTCTCCGGTCCAGCCCGGACGCGCGGCCAGGGCCGCCTCCCGGGACGCGGCGTCCCTGGAGACGCCCACAATCACGTCGAAATCCCCGGTCTGATGCCAGCGGGCCTCGAAAAGAAGCGGCGTCTCGGCAAAGACCGCCCGGGCCTGCCGGTTCGCCGCCGCAAAGGCGGCATAGGCATATCCCACCAGCGGATGCACCATGTCCATGAGTTCCCGGCGAAAGGATTCCGAGGCAGCCACGGCCGAGCGCAAGGCGTCCTTGTCGATTTCGCGGCCCGAGGCGGCAAGGAACCGGTCGCCGTAGCGTCTGGCCAGAAGCTCCACCGCCTCCCCTCCCGGGGCATATAGGGCGGCCACGGCGGCGTCGGCGGAAAACACCGGGCATCCGGCAGCGGCCAAAAAGCCAAGGAGCGTGGATTTGCCGCTTCCCGGCGCGCCCACCACCCCCACCCGCTGGGTCCGCCGGGCCATGAAAAGCGGCATGCGCCAGAAGTCAGGCGGCGGCGGCAACTGAAAGGACATGGGCTGACCGGTTACGGGATGCGGAAAGGCCAGCCGCCAGGCATGCAGCATCTGCCGACGGCACAGCCTTGCCGCTGCCCCGGCCTCGCGCCGGAAGGCCGCAGCCTGGGCCGGGCCGTACACCGCGTCGCCAAGGAGCGGATGGCCCAGGGCGGCCATATGCACCCGGATCTGATGCGTACGGCCGGTTTCGATGTCCACCTCGACCAGGGCGGTCCGGCGGCCGGGATCGGCCCACACCGTGCGGTAGGAACTTTTGGCCGCCCGGCCGCCTTTTTTCACCACGGCCATCCTGACCTTGCTGGATGGATCGCGGCCGATGGGCAGGGCGACCACCCCCTGGGGGGGGTCGGGCAGGCCATGCACCAGGGCCAGATAGGTCTTCGCCACCCGCCGCTCGGCGAAACTCGCGGTCAGAGCCAGCCGGGCGGTCTCGGTGCGGGCGACCGCCACAAGCCCCGAGGTGTCCTTGTCCAGGCGGTGCACGATGCCCGGACGCAGTCCCCCCATGTCGGCCATTTCCGGAAAATGATGGGCCAGAAGGTGCACCAGGGTGCCGTCCGGCCGCCCGGGCGCGGGGTGCACGGTGAGCCCGGCGGGCTTGTCCAGAACCGCCAGATGGGCGTCGGCGAAGACCACGGTCAACGCGCCGGACTCCGGCAGGACGCCGACTGCAGGCATGTCCGGGGACAGGGTCAGGCGCTCCCCGCCGCGCAGACGCTGCCCGGGCTTGCGGCAGACCTGGCCGTCCACCGTGGCCCGGCCGGTTTTTATCCAGTCCTGAAGGCGGGCCCGGGTCGGGCCGCCCGCCCCGAGATGGCCTTGCCAGACGGCATCCAGGCGTCCGGCCTCAGGGGCTGCGAGGGACAGGGGGCTTGCGGCGGACGCCCCGGACGCGTCCGGAAACCCGGACGCCCCGGGTCTCTCTCCCTGCCCATCCCGGGCCGCAACGACATCCGGGTTCCCGTCCCCTGTCCGGCTTGGCCTCACCCCACCACCCACACGGTGAAATCCTTGGCGTGCCGGGCCACCCGGGCGGAAATGCTGCCCAGCAAAAACTCCTCGGCCTTGGACAGGCCCCGGCGGCCCACGGCCACGGCGCCGCATCCGCACTCCTCACGCACGGCCAGGATGGTTCCGGCCACGTCCATGTCCAGGCAGGACATGGTCCGGGTTCCGATGACGGCAGCCTCCACCCCCTTGCCCAGCAGGGCCTCCCGGGCCGTGTCCAGGGCCTGTGCGGCGTCCCGGGCGCGCCGGTCCCGTTCGGCCTGATACAGGGCCGGATCGGGAAAGATGTCCCGATCCGGGGGCACCAGCACCGCCACCAGTTCGATGTGAAAACCAGGGCCGCCACTGGCCACCGCACCGACGTAGTCCGCCGCGCGCAGGGAATTCTGCGATCCGTCCACGGCCAGCAGGATATGCTTCTCGTTCATGACCCCTCCCGCTTATGCGGCCCGCAGCCGGTCCAGGCAGGGCCGCAGATCGTCCAAAAGTTCCCGGGCGGATTCGTAATACACCTCGCTGCCCACGGCGTAGTGCTGCAACACCCGGCACAATGGCCCGGGGATATAGGGAAAAAGCTTTTCCAGGTTCATGATCCGGTAGCGGTACATGACCGAATAGTCTTCCGGGGCCACCCGGGACAAAAGCTCTCGGCCGTCCGGGGTCTCGGCCAGGCTCTGGGCGGTGTGGATGCCCTTGCCGACCAGAAACAGCAGGATGTTGCCCAGGCCAAAGACATCCACGCCGAAGGGGTTGGCTGATCCGTCAAAGGTGTAATCGAAGTCGATCCACACGTAGCGGCCGGTGTCGTAGTGGCGAAACAGGTGGTCGCGCCGGATGTCGCCATGGCGCTCCCCCTTGGCGTGCAAAAAGGCAATGGCCTCGCAGGCGTCGATAAAGTTGGCCAAAACGCCGGGAAAATGTTCGGCGAAATAGGTGCGGTGGTCGCAGTCGATGGCGTCCACGGCCAGATCCAGGCGCTTGCCGAACACCACCTCAATGACCCGGACGTTGTTCCCCGCGCTGTCCGGCAGGGAAAAGCCCTGCATGAACCGGGGGTCGCCCCGGGTCAGATCCAGGATGCGGGCCTCCTTTTCCGGACTGCGGTAACAGGGTACCTCCATGTCCCCGATCTTCATGTTGAACCGTTCATGGAAAACCAGCTTGAGGATGCGCTTCTCGCCGGATTCCAGTTCCGTGCAGCGCTTGACCCAGAACTTGGGATCCTCCATGCCGAAACGCCGCTCGGCCTCGTCACGCAGCACCAGATAGTGACGGCCGCCCAGGGCGATGACGTCGCCGTATCCGATGTTCATGAATTCCGTGGTGTCCTGGTAGACCGAGCCATAGCTTTGCAGCGAGGACTTTGCCTGATATCGTTCGACGAGTTCCCTGACGGTGACCATACGGCCCTCCCACGGCGTCCGTGCGCCTGGCCTGCGTCATGCCCGGGCGGACCGGGCGCTTCATGAGGCAGCCTTTCCTCATGGGTATATTTTTTCACCGCCGGGAAAGCAATCCCGGCCAAACGTCGAGAAACGGAGGTGGTGCATGCGTGCGGTCGCTTTCTCGGGGCAAGACCAATGCCTCACGGATCGGGAAAAGCCCGAACCCCGGCCGGGCCAGGCCCTGATCCGGATCGTTATGGCCGGCATCTGCAATACGGATGTGGAACTGGCCAAGGGCTACATGGGCTTTTCCGGGGTGCCTGGACATGAGTTCGTGGGGGTGGTGGAGGCCGCGCCCGACGCCCCGCAGTGGATCGGCAGGCGTGTGGCGGCGGACATCAACTGGGGCTGCGGGGCCTGCCCCGTCTGCCTGACCACGGGTTCCCGCCACTGCCCCAACCGGACCACCCTGGGCATTGCCGGATGGGACGGGGCCTTCGCCCAGTGGCTCGTGGCCCCGACCGTCAATCTGCACGCCGTTCCGGACGCGGTGTCCGACCGGGAGGCGG
This sequence comes from Desulfovibrionaceae bacterium, assembly GCA_031082225.1. Lineage (GTDB taxonomy): Bacteria > Desulfobacterota > Desulfovibrionia > Desulfovibrionales > Desulfovibrionaceae > Desulfolutivibrio. The sequence continues at coordinate 49,460 of JAVHLG010000013.1, forward strand.
TCTTCGCCGAACCCCTGGCGGCGGCCCTGGAGGTGTCCCAGCAGGTCCACCTGACGGCCAAAACCAGGCTGGCGGTCCTGGGCGACGGCAAGCTCGGGATGCTCATCGCCTGCGCCCTGCGCCACGTCTGCCCCGGGATCGTGCTCATCGGCAAGCACGCCCACAAGCTGGACATGGCCTCCCGCCAGGGCGTGTCCACCCGGCTTCTGGCGGACCAGGAGGAACGCCGGGAACGCTTCGACGTGGTGGTGGAGGCCACGGGCCGGGAGGACGGCCTGGCCCGGGCCATGGATCTGGTCCGGCCCGAGGGGATGATCGTGGCCAAGACCACGGTGGCCGGGACCACGCCCCTGAATCTGTCCAGACTGGTGGTGGACGAGATCAGCCTGGTGGGGTCGCGGTGCGGGGACATGGCCCTGGCCCTGCATTATCTGAAAGAGCGGCTGGTGGACGTGACCCCGCTGATCGAGGCCGAATACGATCTGGAGGATTTCCCGGCAGCCTTTGCCCGGGCCTGCCGCCCCGGGGCCGGGAAGATCCTGCTGCGCATCGGATCCTAGGCCCTGCCCCCCGACGAAAAACGCCCGCCTCCTGTGGGGAGACGGGCGTCTGATGGTCGCAACCCGCGTCAACTAGAAGCTGATGCGCAGACCGGCGTGGCCGCCGAAGGCGTCGATGCCGGTGTTGGTGAAGCCGATGCGCTGATACCGGCCGGTCAGGTCGAAGCTCACGGACTCGGACAGGTTGACGGCCAGACCGAGATCCACGGGCAGGGTCCAGTGGTTGTAATCACCCTGGCTGCCGTTCTGCCAGGCCGGGGTGCGCTCGTCGGTGAACAGGCCGCCTAAGCCGGTGCCCAAAAACAGGGCGAAGCCATCCTGGTGGATCGGGTAGTACCGGACCAGGAAGTTGGTGCCGAACCCGTTGACGTTGCCGTGGAACTTGCGGCCGCCGCCGTAGTAGGAGATCACGTCGTCGGCGGTGTCGCTCTGGTTGATGTTGTAGTACAGAAATTCAGCGCCCAGGGACAACCCGTCGATGACGAAGTAGCCCGCGCTGGCGCCGGCGGTGAAAATGGTGTTCACGCCCTTTTGCGCGGCGCCGTAAATACCGGCCTCCGGCGTGACGTGAAACGTCCCCTGGGCGGCCACGTCGGCGGCCTGGGCCGGACGCTGGGCCATCACCAGGCACAGGGCCAACGCAAAGGCCACGACGGACATCGTCCGAATCGATCTCTTCATATCCGTTCCTCCTTGCTTGCCAGTTCTTTTCCGGCCACGGGCTTATGAGCGGATGACCGCTCCATGTCCGGAAATGCCAGTTTCCATATGGCATACCTATGCCTTTTCCGGACGATTGGCTAGTGCCCCTGTGCAGAAATAATCATGACCCGGGCGCGCTCCGGCAACAGACCTCCGACGCCTCCCCGCCGGGGGAAAAGCTTGCCGCCGACGCCCCGGCCGTGGCCGAGGGGTCGTTGGCCTCACATCGGCTGGCAATCCTCGCGGCGGGACAGGATCTCGATGCGACACCCAGCCCGGGTCAACATTTCCATCAGGGCGTCAATGGTGAACTTCTCCACCTTGCCGCACACCGCGTCGCTGACGCGCGGCTGGCTGACGCCCATGAGCCTGGCGGCCCGGCCCTGGGTCAGCCCCCGGTCCTGGATGATGTCGTGGATGATCGACACCAGCCGTTTTTTGATGACCGTCTTTCCGGCAAGGGCATCATCCGACGGCGCCCCGTTGCCCGCTCCCCCGGGAAACGCATCCACAGCCATGGATACGGATGCCTGACACATGTTGTTCTCCTTGCAGCCTCCCGTTTTTCCCACCTGATACGCGCCGGACCATCCCGTCCATGACCGCGCATCACGCGTCGGCGAACTCCTGCGGAAGGGGAAAAAATCCGTTCTTTCCGGGACTGATACCATTATTTTCCCTTTTCTCCACCCTAAAAGACGTATTTTTCCATAAACGGCGTGAATCGCCCCATGAAAGGCGGGGGCCTTTGGAGTCCCACGGGCGTCATCTGTCGCCATGGCCGAAAGGGACGTCCAGGGGATCCTGCCATGCGGCGTCTGAAGCGGAGAGGAACCGGCCCGGATCAAGGGGGACCGGAACGCTCCCCCTTTCTCGGGGCATGCACGGGGGCGGGAAAGGTCGCGTCGTCAGGAAGGCGGGAAAGTCGTCCCGGGCGGGCCGTCATCCCGCAACCGGCCTTCAGCCATGGTCAGCCTGATGTCTTGATCTCGATATCCGCAGACTCGGATGTTGCGGCGCGCAGGTTGAAAGACGTATATTTTCGAAAACATCCTCGCCTGTTTCAGGGGACGCGCCGCTAGGGCGTCCCAAGAAACGAGCGGTAGATGAGGCGTTCATACACGGCGCACATGCGCCTTGCCTGGGATTTGGTCATACCGAAGTCCATAAGACGACAGTACATATGCACGGGATTGAGCAGATGCTGGAGTGAATTCTTGAGCCAGTTCATGGCGATGCCTCCGACCCGGCCGGATCGACCCCAACGGCGGATCCGCCTTTGCTGAAAATCCATGCAAGGCTCGTTCCCGAGACGTGGCCTCCGTACGCCCTGCGGCCATCGCCGCCTCGTGGTCCTTGCAACTTTCTTATCGGACATTTTCCAAGAGACTTAATCGCCCGCCGGACGACCGGACAGGCTCGGGAAGAGTCGGGCGCACCACGCAAAACGCCCCGCGCCGAGAATGTCGGCGCGGGGCGGCAAGAAGCGCTTCCAGCGTGCTAGACGCGGGAAATCGCCTCGGCGGGACAGGAGTCAATGGCCTCGTCCACGCAATCGGCGTCGGCATCGGGATCTTTCACCTGGGCCTTGTCGCCGTCGCCATTCATCTCAAACACGTCGGGGCAGGTCTCAACGCAGGCTTCACAGCCCATGCACGCATCCACATCGATCTCAATGGCCATATCACTTCCTCCTTAGGTTTTTTGACCCCATACCTGGTCTCTCGGGGGTTCGGCCGGGTCTGCGGCCACGGGGAGTCCGTATCCCGCTCCCCGGTCGCAACACTATCAAATCGCGATTTGAGTACGGTTTTTGAGGACGCGGCGCAACAAAAAAAGTGCCGCCCCGCAATGATCCCCCTATCCCTAAGAATCCTGAGGATTTTCGGAATCACCACTAAAAATCGCGCGTGAATGTTCTTTTGATCCATGTTACGGGATCGTCACGCTTTTCACGTTCGCAAAGCCGAACCCCAAAAGCCGCACCCGGAGTTGCGCATGGCTGTTCTCAAACGCAGGATCAAGGAAATCTGTTCACCCCTGGTGGTGGGCGTGCACCCCGATTCTCCGACGACCGAGGCCATCGCGCTCATGCGCGACCACAACATTTCAAGCATCCTGATCGTGGTCAATGACCGCCCCGAAGGCATCTTCACGGAACGCGCCGTGGTCCGTTTCGCAGCCACCCGGGGCCTGGACTTTTCCGGTCAGGCCATCCGCCGTCTCATGAGCTCCCCGGTCCTGTCGGTCACGGGCGACACCTTCATCCACGAGGCCCTAAACCTCATGGCCCACAGCAAGGTGCGCCACCTGGTGGTCAAGGACGCCTCCGGACGGGCGACGGGGATGCTCACCCAGACCAATCTGATCGAAAATCTCGGCCATGACTTTTTCATGGAAGTCAAACGCATCGACCAGATCATGTCCCGCATCGTCTTCACCGTCTCCCCGGAGCTGCCCTTCGAACGGGCCCTGGCGGAAATGGCCGACAAGTCCCTGAGCTGTCTGGTGGTGGCCGAGGGCGAAACGCCCATCGGCATCCTCACCGAGCGGGACGTCCTGCGCCTCGCCGCACAGGGCCGGGTTCCCGAGGGATTCAGTGTGGGCCAGGCCATGCGCCGTCCGATCCTGTCCGTGACCCCGTCCACGTCCGTGTCCCAGGCTGCGGCCCTGATGCGCGAGCGCAAGGTCAGACGGCTTGTGGTGACCAACGGCCATACGCGCATCCAGGGTCTGGTCACCCAGTCCAACATGGTCAAGGCCCTGGAAAACAGCTACATCCAGACATTGAAGGAGGTCATCAGGGACAAGGAGGTGGAACTGATGGCCGCCTATCGCAACCTCAGGGAAAAGACCGTCTACCTGGACAGCATCATGCGTTCGGCCATGGACATGGGCATCGTGGCCGCGAACATCGATTTCTGCATCAATTACTACAACCCGACCGCAGAGCGCCTGCTCAACGTCCCGGGCCGGGAGGCCGTGGGCAAGCACATCTGGGAGGTGCACCAGATGGCCGGAGTGCCCCTGGAACGCCTGTCCAAGGGATTTCAGGCCATCCATAACAACGTCGCCCACACCTTTCCCATCAAACGTCCCGGCCCCGAAGGTCTGCGACACCTTGAGGCCCAGGTCTCGGGCATCCGGGACGAGCAGGACCGCTTAAGCGGGTACGTGCTCATGCTGCGCGACGTGACCGAACGCGTCAAGGCCGAGGAGATCATCCGGCATCTGGCCTACCACGACCCTCTGACCGACCTGCCCAACCGGACCCTCTTCCACGACCGCCTGGATGTGGAGCTCAAGCGATCCAAGCGCAACAACTCCCAACTGGCCGTGGTGGTCGTGGACCTGGACCGCTTCAAGGAGGTCAACGACACCATGGGACACCTGGCCGGAGACGAGCTGCTGCGGCATCTGGCCGAACGATTCCGGCAGGGCCTGCGCGACAGCGACACCGTGGCCCGCATTGGCGGCGACGAGTTCACCTTCCTTCTCCCGGACCTGGAGGGCAGGGAGTACGCCATGGGTGTTGTGGCCAAAATCCGGAACATGGTGGAAGAGGCCTTCACCATCGAGGGACGCCGGATCCGCCTGACCGCCAGCATGGGGCTGGCCATGTGTCCCGACGATGGCGACGACCCCGAGACCCTGTTCCGCAAGGCCGACGACGACATGTACCGCAACAAGCGCGACGAGTGCGGAAAACCCGTGAGGACGTCATGAACAGCGACTATTCCGGCTGCTCCCCGGCACGGGCCGTGTCTTCCGCCACCCTCCTGGACCTGCTGCACAGCCTGCCCGAGCCGGTCCTCTTCCTCGACGCCTCAGGCCTGCTGATCGCGGCCAACGCCGCCTGTGCGGACCTTTCCCCGCGCGGCGCGACAGCCTTTTCACCTGGAACGGACTTTCGCCGCGTCTGCGCCGCCCTTTTCCCGCCCGCCCTGGCCGCCGCCGCCGCACTCGGCGTAACCGAGGTGGTCTCCGGACGCCGGAACGTGTTCGTCGCCGAAACCTGCATCAGCCGCAGGGAGCAGCACCTCTGGTTCTCCCTGCGGGCCGTCCGGACGCAGGATCCCGGCATGCACACGGTGGTCTCCCTGACGGACATCACCAGGCAGAAACACCTGGAGGAACACCTCCAGCACGACGCCTTCCACGACACCCTGACGGGACTCTTCAACCGGGCCTATTTCATAGGCCGCCTGGAACGGGCCATCAACCGGTGCAAGACGGACCCCGCGCGCCAGTTCGCGGTGCTGTATCTGGACATCGACCGCTTCAAGCTGGTCAACAAGACCTTTGGCCACGTCACCGGCGACCGGCTGCTCATGGTGGCCGCCAACCGCCTGCTCAAGGCGGCCGGGGAAAGGGACACCCTGGCCCGCTTCGGCGGGGACGAGTTCGCCGTGCTGGTGGACGAGGCGGCAGGCCCGGACGAGGCTGCCGCCGCTGCGGAGCGCATCATTTTCCGGCTTACGCCGCCGTTCACCCTGCGCAAGCAGCAGATCTCGGTCACCGTCAGCATCGGCGTGGTGCTTGGCACGTCCGCCTATTCCCACCCCGACGACATCCTGCGCGACGCCGACACCGCCATGTACAGCTCCAAGGAGCACGGCGGCAACCACTTCACCCTGTTCGAATCGGGCATGCGGGTGAGCACGGCGCGGCGCATGGAAATGGAGCTCGACCTGTGCACGGCCCTGCAATCCGGTGAAATCACGGTCTATTACCAGCCCATCGTCTCCCTTCTCTCCGGACGGATCACCGGGTTCGAGGCCCTGGCCCGGTGGCGGCATCCGCGATACGGCATGATCCCCCCCCTGGAATTCATCCCCGTGGCCGAGGAGACGAACCTCATCAACGTGCTCGGGGAACTGGTCCTGCGCCGGGCCTGTGAGCAGCTCACGGACTTGTCAAAAAAATTTCCCGATGCCGCAGGCATGTGCATGAACGTCAACATTTCGGCGCGGCAGTTCCGGCAGCCCGACTTTGCGGAGGGCATCCGCCGCATCCTGGCCGAGACCGGGGTCGCGCCAGGGCGTCTGTGCCTGGAGGTGACGGAAAGCATGCTCCTGGAGGATGCCGCATCTTCCGTGACCACCATGCGCGCCCTCAAGGATCTGGGCATCAAGGTGGTCATCGACGACTTCGGCACGGGATATTCGTCCCTCAGCTATCTCCAGCGTTTTCCCTTCGACTCCCTGAAGGTGGACCGCTCCTTTGTCTGTTCCATGACCGAGACCCGGCAGAACCGGGAAATCATCCGGACCATCATCGCCATGGCCGAGAATCTGGGACTGAAGGTGGTGGCGGAGGGAGTGGAGATGGCCGAGCATCGGGACATGCTGATGGCGCTTCGGTGCGAGTTCGCCCAGGGGTTTCTTTTTTCCGAGCCCCTGGACGCTGAGCGGCTGGAGACCTTTCTGGAGAACCGGGCGGGGGACATGGCCCCGCCGTCCTGACGCGTGACCGGGCGGGCTTTGCCCCGGCGGCTTGTCATCCGGGGTAGTAAGAAAAAAGTTTCCTCGCGGGACGGCAAAAAAAGATCTGCCTCGCGTTGTCGCCGGGCACCCGGCCGTGTTCCTTTTTCATTCTCCGGAACCTCTTTTACGCGTGGCAAATCTTGACGTTGCGCCTCGTTGCGCGGGTATGATGGATTCGGTTTATTTTTTTCCACCCTCCGTTGGGGTTTTTCCCTATTTCCCAAGGGAAACCCGCGTTTCCCTTACGTATTGTAAATAACCATTCCCGACTGGTTGTAAAGATCTGCGGCCCGCGGCAGGTTCAGGTGCCCGGCGGCCGCGTCCGGCTGGCCTGCTGCATCTGCCTGGTGGTGATGTGGATGTTGTCCTGAAAAAGGGCCTCCTTGGGGTTGCAGCGATAGGCCTCCTCAAACCAGGGCAGGGACTCCTTGATATGGCCCAGGGTATTCAGGGCCAGACCGATGTTGTTGTAGGCGGCGCAGTAGTCCGGACACTCCTGAACCACCTTGCGGTAGTCGCGCACGGCCCCGGCCAGATCCCCCTTGGCCCGCAGCTTTTCGGCCTGGGCGAAGGTTCCGGCGCAGACGGCGGGATCATTCCGGGCGGGGCCGTCCCCGGCCGGAGGCTTTGCCGCAAGCCGCCTGGTCAGGGCCACGTTGTCTGCAAAAAGCTTCGCCGAAGGATCGCATTTGCGGGCCTCCTCGAACCAGGGCAGGGATTCCCGGGCGTAGCCCAGGGTGTACAGCGACGCCCCGATGTTGTTGTAGGCCGTGCAATAATCCGGACACGAGATCACGATGTCCTGATAGTCCTTGATGGCCGCCGCATGCTCGCCCTTGGCCCGGCGTCCGTCCGCCCGGCGGAACAATTCGTCGCAGCGGGCCTTGCGGTCACCGGCAGGCGGGGCCTGGTCCGCGTGTCCGCCGGGGGCGGTCCCGGTCCGGGTCGCCTGGGCGGAAGCGGCCCTGGCCAGCCCGGCCTTGGCGGCCCGGGTCAGTTCTTTGGCCTTGCGGTCGTCGGCGGCCGAGACGCCCGCCCCGGCCTCAAGGCCGGACAAGGCGGCCAGGGTTCCTGAAAAATCCCCCCGGGACAGCCTGTCCGCCGCCTCGGCCAGGGCCGTGGCGGCCTTGTGCCGCGACGATCCGGCCATCTCGGCGATCCGGGCCTTCTGGGCCGCCAGGGGCGGATAGCCCGGGGCCTTGGCCGCTGCGGCACGCAGGGTTTCCAGGGCCTTGTCGTAGCGGCCCGAGGCGGCAAGCCCTTCGGCCAGACGCATGGCCCCGCGCGTCTCCTCGCGCAGGGCCGCCAGCCGGACGCGCTCCGTCTTGGCGAAGCCGTCGCCCGGATCCAGGGCCAGGATGCTCTCCACTCCGGCCAGGGCCGCGTCCAGGTCGCCCGCTGCGGCCTCCTGGCGGGCCTTGGCCGTCAGGTCGCGGATGCGTCCGGCCCGGTTCCTGCGTTCGCCCACGGCCGTCTCGATCTGGCCCAGGGCAGGATAGGCCGGATTGATCTTTTTGGCCTGGGCCACGGCCTCCAGGGCCTCGTCGGGATGATTCTGGGCCAGAAGGGCCCTGGCCTGGTCCACGTTTTTGAGCACCATCTCCCGGGCCTGGGCCGTCTGAAGACTGGCGGCGCGCGCCCCGGCATGTTCGGGATCGACCTTGAGGATGTCCGAGAGGGACGACAGGGCGGCGTCCATGTCCCCGGCGCTCCACTGCTCCCGGGCCTTGGCCAGGAGCTGGTCCGCCTGCCAGGCGCTCTCCCGGCGTCTGGCCACGGCGGCGTCCATTTCCCGGAAGGGGGCGAATTTTTCATTGATGCCCCTGACCCCGGCCAGGGCGGCGGCGGCGCTTTCGAACTGCTTTTTATCCAGAAACGTCCGGGCTTCCTTGAGCCCGGCAATGATTTTGTCCCGGCCGTCCACCATGCGGGCCCGCTGGGCCTGGGCCGCCTCGTGTCCCGGGTCCAGGGACAGGGCGGACTGGACGTCGCGCACGGCGGCCTCCACGTTTCCCGCGTCCCAGGCCTGCCCTGAGGAGGCCAGCAGGCCGTCCACCCTGGCCAGCACCTCCTGGCGTTCCCGCATGCGCCGATCCACGGCGACGATGCCGCCATACTGCCCGTTGATGCGCCCGGCCTCGTCCAAAAGCCCGGCCGTCTGCACGAACTCGTCACGCGACAGGTGCTCCCCGGCCCGGGTCAGGATGTCCAGCAGCCGTTCCCGTTCAGCGGCCAGACGGCGGTATTCCCCGACTGCGTCCACGCTTTTGGGGTTCATGGCCGCTGCCTTGGCCGCCGTATCAAGGGCCTGCTCCACCTCGCCCCTGGTCCACAGCCTGACCGCCTCGGCCGTGAGCCTGGCGGTTTGGGCCGCGTTTTGCCTGGCCTGCTCCATGTCCGCCCTGGAGACGGTCACGGCGAATTCGCCCTCGCCCGTGCCGACCACAAGACCCCGGCTGTCCCGAACCTCCACCACGGCCCGGTGTCGGCCCACGCGCTCGCAGACGACCTTGACCTGCCGTCCGGACTCCTCCGATTCCAGCCGGGTTCCCGGGGGCAGACGCCAGGCGAAGGACAGGGGAGGATTGCCGGGCATGGGACTTATGTCCGCACGCAGCAGCAGCGTGCCGCCCTCCGGCACGGCGTCGACCTCCTCGGGACCGGTCCCGTCCTTCCAGATCACGGGCTTTGGGCCTAAAAGCCCCTTGTTGGAGATCTCAACAGGAAAGCGCCTGGCCGCGACGTCCGCCGCCGCCCGGCCCAGATCCTTTCCGGCCAGAGGCATGCGGGCCGAGACGGCCACCTCGATGGGCGTGTCGTCATGCAGGTAAAACGTGATCTCTTTTTCGCCCACGCCAAGCAGCGTGGCGTTTCTGGGCAGGGCCGCCCAGCGGAAATCCACATCCTCGCGCACCGGGAAATCCCTGACCGAGGCCCGTATCTCCTCGCCCACCCGGGGTTCCCGGGGATTGATGGACAGCCTGAACAACGGCCCCGACACCTCGAGCTCCAGGGCCTCGGACACGGCCACGGGTTCCAGCAACCCGTCCACCGGGGCCAGGGCCGTCACCCAGACCTTCTGCCGCCCCGGGCGGGTGAAGACCGCCGTGTTGCCGCTTGGCCCCTCGGGATCCAGGAATTTGGCCCCGGCGTCGGATTCCCAGCGGAAGACATGGCCCTTGGGCGAGGCGGGTTCGTCGCCCGCAAAGACCGCCACCGCAAACGAGACAGCCCCGCCGGTACGCACGACGCCGGACAGGGGCGCGGTTTTCTTGAGCTCCAGGCGCAACGGGCCCATTCGGGCGGGCTGCGCCTGGGCCACCGGCACGGCGGCCTCCGGGGCGTCGCCCGAGGGCGCGGCCAGGACGGGCGCAACCCCTGGATCCCCGTTCGGAGCGGAGACGGCCGCACCCGCCAGGAGAAGCCCCACGAGCAGGCTCACGCCGAGGCACGCCGCCAGACTGGTCCAGAATCCCGCCCCCCCGGTGCGGGAAAGGGACGGATCCATGACCGAGGGCGGCGTCCGCAGACGCGGTGGTGGCAGGGGCGTTGGGGTGTACATGGTTTATGGAGAATGAAGCAGAATTCATGCCAGCCAGGCGATCCCGTCCGGGTTTTCCCACGGGACCGGCATGGGCCTAAACCTTTCGGCGTCTCCGCCGATAGCGCAAGTGAGACCCGGATGCTGGATGCGTTCGGGCATGGCTTGGAACAGGGAGGTTATTTGAAAACATGAAACTGGAACAAAGCATCACCGTCAACGGGAAGGAGTTGCCGATCGTCCAGATCCGGGACGCGCTTCACGCCGAGGCCCTGGCCGAGGCGCTGCTCCAGGAACGGGACACGGCCGTCGTACTGTTATCCCACCTTTTACCGCTGCACTTTGACAACGAACGCGCCAGACGCTTCCACAGCCTGCGTGAGATGGAACCCATCCCGTCGGCCGAGATTCTGGCCAATGTTCCCAAACACAAACTACGCCTGCGCAAGCATCTGGTATTCTGGGAATTTTATCAATCCCGCCAGAATTAAACAACCCGCCAGGGGCCTGGGAGAGGGCTTCAGACCCCTGGCGAAACATGCTCCCCCCTTGCTTTTCCTTCCATTTTCCCGAAAAAGGGTGCTCCGCCAATCCGCCGTGACAGGGGGTCGGCGAGACCATTTGAGGAGAATGCCCATGAAACGTGGCGTATGCGTCGTGTCGGCCTGCTGTCTCGTCCTGGCCCTTGTGACGGGGGCCCTGGCCCAGGTGGTCTACCCGCCGCTTCTGGAGGCCGAGGCAGGCCTGTGCCCCGGCTGCAGCGTGACCATGGCCATCAAGGACGGGAACACCCTCCAGACCATGCTCCAGTCCGCCGAACCCACAGACACGATCCTGGCCTTTTACCGGGAGGCCCTGACCGCCAAGGGATGGACCGTGGCGCATGAAATGGCCATGGACCAGGCCAAGTCCCTGTCCTTTGAACGGGGCGGGGCCAACCTGGCCGTGGCCGCCATGCCCCAGGAAGAAGGCAAGACCTTCGTCACCCTGATTATGGAAACCCCGTAATCCCTTGCCGCCTTGCGCTTACGCCCGAGGTTCGCGCGGATGTTGCGGAAAGCCTGAACGCCCTTTTTGCCTGAAGGCCTGCGGCGCTCGGTAGAGGAGCCTAAGACGAAGTTTTTAGGGCAGCGGCCGCCATGAACGGCAACGAACCGGACACCCGGGACGGCCACTGGCCGCCCCGGGGTTTTCGGCAGGGGAACAGACGCATCGGCCCGGATCAGGACAGGCCGAGATCCTTTTTGAGATATTCGAAGTCGATGTTGGCGCTCACCAGTTGCGCGCCCTGGCGGATCTTGATCTCGTCGCGCAGTTTGTGGCGCATGAGCAGGGCCTCCATCTTCTTGGCCACGGAATAGGTGTCCTCGCGGACCACGATGATGGGGATCTCCAGCACCTCGGAGCGGGTCAGGATGATGTCGTTGGGATAGAGGTTGCCCGTGAGCACCAGACAGGGGCTGTCCCCCTCCAGGGCCACGAGTTGGACGTCGGACCGGTCGCCGCCCACGATGATGGCCGAGTTTTTGTGCTTGCGAAAATGGGTCATGAAGTTTTCCACCTGCATGGTGCCGATGAGAAAACTCTCCACGATGCGGTCGGCCTTGTGGTGGGAGGCGATGACCTTGCCCCCCAGGCGCTCGGCCAGGTCGGCGACCTTGATGGCCCCCATGAGGGGATCCTTGGGGATGACCCCCAAGACCTTGATGCCCCGGCGCTCCAGGAAGGGGGCGATGAGCGTGTGGGTCTCGTCCATGAAATTTGGGGGGATGTCGTTGATGATGACGCCCAAAAGGTGCTCGCCCAGGGTCTCGCGCAGGATCAGCAGATAGTCGTAATTGAGTTCCTTGGAATACCGGTCGATGACCACCGTGCGCAGTCCGAGTTCCTTCACCACCCGGATGCCGTCGGTGTTGCAATATTTCCCGGAGTACATGCCGCCCGAGCCGGCCACGATGGTCACGTCCTTGTCCTGGCTGACGGCCTCGTAGGCGGTCCTGATGGCCCCCATGTGGTCGGGCGGGTCCGATGCGGCGCTGAAGGCGTTGATCCGGAAATCGTGGGTCACAAGGACGGGCGTGAGCACTTCGGGCGGCTGGGCGGCGCCCAGAATCTTTTGTACGAAATAGGCGTCCTCGTCCCACATCCGGCCGTCGATCTCCTTGGGCATGGCCCCCACGGGCTTGATGTAGCCGACCCTGAGCCCCTCTTTCTGCAACCTGAGCCCAAGGCCCATGACCACCATGTTCTTCCCGGAATATCCGGCGGTGGACCCCACATAAATTCCGGCCATGTTCGTTCCTCCTGCTGGCGTTAACCGGACGCTTCGGGCGCTGACGCCGAGAGCATCCATACCGCGTGGACCGGGGATGGGCAAGAACGGCCTTGCTGTTTTACCCTGGAACAGGGGAGGAATTTCCAGGGGGGGCGGCCCGGGCCCGACTTGGAAAGTTCGCCAAGACCCTGTAAGACGGACGCCGACCCTGCGGAACGTCGTGTGGCCGCACCTCCCGCGACGCCGCACCTCGCCCGGCCTGGGGATGAGACGCCCCGGGGGGAACGCCGGAAAAATTTTCCCCACGGCGTTTGGCGTCTGGGCATGAATCCGTCCGGGCCGCCTTTTTTGGCCGCAGGCCGTCACGAAAATCCGGCATCCGGGGCCGCCGTTTCCCGGGGCGGCCCGCCCCAAGCGGCCGGACCGCTTCTCAACCAAGGTTTGCACCATGAAGGACGCTTTGAGGAAACTCCAAACAGACATCGGCCACGTTTTTTCGGACCTGGCGCTCCTGGAAACGGCCCTGACCCACAGCTCCCACGCCAACGAATCGGCAAACCCCGCCGAGCACAACGAACGCCTGGAATTTTTAGGCGACGCGGTTCTCGAACTGTGCGTCTCCGAGGAACTCTTTGTGCGGTTTCCCCAGGCCACGGAAGGGGCCCTGACGCTTTTGCGCTCGAAGCTGGTCAGCGAACCGGCCCTGGCGGAACTGGCCCGGACCTGTGACCTCGACCGGTGCCTCCGGCTGGGAAAGGGAGAGGAGAGTCAGGGAGGACGGCAGCGGGCCTCGCTTTTAAGCGACGCCCTGGAGGCGGTTTTCGCGGCGGTGTTTCTGGACGGGGGCTTCGATGCCGCGCGACGTTCCATCCGCAAGGTCTTCGCCGACATGTGGCCCGAGTCCCTGGTGGAACCCAAGTCCAAGGACTACAAAAGCCGCCTTCAGGAACTGACCCAGAAGCGATTCAAGGCCAGACCCGTGTATGCCCTGGCCGACAGCCGGGGACCGGAGCATGAAAAGATGTTCGAGGTGCGCCTGACCCTGCCGGACGGCCACGCGGTCACGGCCTCGGGATCGAGCGTCAAAAAGGCCGAGCAGCAGGCCGCCAGAAAGGCCCTGGGCGATATCCGGGATGCCCTTGACCCGTGAACCCCTTTCCGACAGGGAAGCCGATCCCGGCGACGCAATGGACCGTTTGTCTTGACCCGTGAAACCCGTTCCGACGGGGAAGCCGGTCCCGGCGACGGAGAGGACCGTTCGTCTTGACCCGGAAACCCTTTCCGACCAGGGAGGGATCCCCATGATCCCCTCCTCCCTGGTCGTTTTTTTTCCAATGCGCCGACTCTTGGCCCCCGGCCGTCTTTCAGGCCGCGAGGGGAGCGTCGGACTCATGACGGCGGTTATCCGCCGATAAGCTGCATGGCCAGCTTGGGCAGCGAGTTGGCCTGGGCCAGCATGGCCACTGCGGCCTGGGTGAGAATCTGCTCCCGCACGAACTCGGTCATCTCCGCCGCCACATCCACGTCGGAAATGCGCGACTCGGCGGCCTGCAGGTTCTCGGACTGGATCTGGAGGTTGGAGATGGTGTTCTCCAGCCGGTTCTGCAAGGCGCCCAGGTTGGCCCGGATCTTGTCCTTGGAGATGATGGCCTGGTTGATCATGTCCAGACTGAGCTGCGCGGCCTGCTGGGTGGAGATGCTGTTGCCGGCCTGCAGGCCCAGCCCGAAGGCGGAGGCCGTGCTGTTGCCGATCTGGATGTAATAGTAGTCCTCGGCGCTGGAGTTCCCGGTCCCGAAATGGATCTTCAACCGACCCACCGGGGTCAGGCCCGAGCCGTCGTGCGTGGCGGACGAAAGATTGCCGTTTAAGAGATAGATGCCATTGAAGTCCGTGGCCAGGGCGATTCGGGTGATTTCCGAGGCCATTGCCTGATATTCGGAATCGATGATCATGCGCTGGTCGGAGTTGTAGGTGCCCGTGGCCGCCTGTTCGGCCAGTTCCTTCATGCGGATCAGCTTTTCGTCGATGATCTGCAACGCGCCGTCGGCGGTCTGGATGAGGGAAATGGCGTCGTTGGCGTTTCTGACCCCCTGGTTGAGGGTGGCGATGTCCGCCCGCATGAGTTCGCGAATGGCCAGACCCGCCGCGTCGTCCGCTGCCGTGCCGATGCGCAGCCCCGAGGAGAGCCGCCTGGTGGACACCGACAGTTGACTGTAGGCGTCGGACAGGTTCCTCGCAGCGTTCATCGCCATTAAGTTGTGATTGATGACCAGGGACATAACAAAAACCTCCTTGTTGAAACCGAGACGTTCCTTGTTTTCCCATCCATAAGCAGAACCCGTGCCAAAATAATATATCCCTTGTTTTCCAGCATATTAGACTTGACAGGGACGGTTTTTCCGACCTGTCGGCAGCCCCCGGGGCCAATGTTTCCACGGCCCCGGGCGCAGCCACGGGAGGATTCTTCCCACCTGCCCGGGCGATGGGCAGAGGCAAAAAAAAAGCCGCCCCAGGGGCGGCTAAAAGCGGGCGGGATGGCGGGACGATCAGCGCGATTTCTGCACGAGGTTGTTGTAGGCCAGTTCACGGGCCTTTTCAGCCAGAATCTTCATGTCCGGCTTGGAGACCTGCTCGTCCGCGCCCACGGCGATGCCCTTGTGGCGCAGGCTTTCGGTGATCAGCGAGGAAAAAAGGATGACCGGCAGTTCGCGCAGGACCGGATCCTCCTTGATGCGTTTGGTCAGGCTGTGCCCGTCCATGGCCGGCATCTCGATGTCGGAGATGACCACGTGCATGAGGTCGAGCAGGGACTTGTCCTCGGCCAGGGCCGTTTCCTTGATCCGGCTCAGCACGTCCCAGGCCTCGCGCCCGTTGATGGCCGCCGTGACCTCAAATCCGGCCCGCTCCAGGGACTTGACCATCATGTTGCGGATGGTGCCGGAATCGTCGGCCACCAGCACCCGGAAGACCATGTCCTTGTCCGGCAGTTCCTTCCGCTCCTCGACGAACTCCACTTCGTCAAGCTCGCGCAGGGCCAGGTTCGGGTTCAAGTCCCCGATGATCTTTTCCATGTCCAGGATGAACAACACCCGGTCCTCCATACGCACCACGCCGGTGACGCTCTCGCCGGAAAACACGCTGACCTGCCGACTCGGCGGATCGATGCGTTCCCAGCTCAAACGGTGGATGCGGTTGACGCCGGAGACCAGAAAGGCGTTGACGATGTTGTTGAACTCCGTGACCACCACCTTGTCGGCGTCGCTGGAATATTTTTCCTTGCCCAGCCAGGCGCATAGATCCACCAGGGGCACGACCTTGTTGCGCAGATTGAAGGTGCCCATGACGCACGGATGCGGGGTCTGGGGCATCTCCGTGACCTTGGGCAGGCGGATGATCTCCAGCACCTTGGCCACGTTGACGCCATAGTATCCGGTGTATTTCCCTCCGGAGGGAAGCTGTTCGTCCAAAAAAAACTCGACGATCTCGAGTTCGTTGGTGCCGGATTCAAGGAGGATGTTTGTCTGCGCCATGTCGCCGTGATGCTCCGCTCGGAAGAGGTGAGAGGGAGGAATGGGCCGCATCTGGCCTGGGATGTCCAAACAAAAATAGCACGGGCTGGCCGGGAATGAAAGCGGGAAGATGGTTCCCCGCAGCGGGAGGGCGGCGGGCCGGATCGTCTATGGTCCACCCGGCGGCACATACGGCGCAACGGCCTTCTCCAAATCATCCGGGTGCGTCATCCGCCCCTGAAACACGATGGCGTCGCCGATGACCGCCACGGGAAGCGCCCCGTGCCCCTTCTCCCGCAACAGCGCGGCCACCGCCGGGGTGTTGCGGAAACGCGCCAGATGCAGATTCAGGGCATGGATCCGAAAGCCGACCCGCCCCTGGAAACGCCGCCGGAGTTCCAGCAGGGCCTCGTTCATGGCCGCGCCCGCCTTGTCCGGCCGCCCGGAACCGCATGGACAGGCCATGGCAGCCACGAACACATCAAGCATCACCACCGGCGCGTCCGCCATCGGTCTTTCCCTCCTCTGTTTGCCCCGCTACGCCCGGGCTGGTCTGCCGATCAGCCCGCGCCAGCGATTTTCTGTTGCCGGATTTCCCCAGGCAGGGATATCATACCCCCACTCCGCCCCGGCCGACGCCGGAGGGAAACACCTCAGGGGCAATCCGCTCATGGTCCGCCAGCCGTCGCCATTTTTCGGGCCGCTGCTTCTCATGCTGGCCTTTTTCGCTACGTCCCCGCAGGCGATGGCCCAGGACGGCCCGCTCACGGTGCTGGTCTTCCACCGGCCCCCCTATTATGTCGTGGAAAAGGGCGGCCGGTTCAGCGGCTTTCTGCTCGCCTACACCAAAGATGTCCTCGACGCGGCCCGCATCCCCTTCCGCTTCGAGGAGGCCCCGCCCAAGCGCATCCTCAAAATCCTGGAAGACGGCGAACCGGCCGCATGCGCCGTGGGCTGGTTCAAAACCGCAGAACGCGAGGCCTATGCCCGCTTCAGCGACCCCATTTTCACCGGAAGGCCCCTGGGGGTGGCCGTGCGGACCGAGCTGCTGCGGACCCTGCCCCACGCCCCCACCGCCGACGCCCTGCTGTGGCGGGGGATGCGCCTGGGACTGCGCCAGGGCTTTTCCTACGGCGACTGGCTGGACGCCAAACTCGCCGACCATCGCAATGCCGCCGACCTGTCCGTGGCGGAAAACGACCAGATCCTGGAAATGATCGCCCGGGGGCGCATCGACTACACCTTCATCGGCCCCGATGAATACGACTGGCTGGTTTCGCGCCATCCCGGACTGCGAAAAACAACCCGCTTCATGGCCCTGGGCGGCGTCCCCCCGGAGACGCCCAGACACCTCATGTGCAGCAAAAAGCTCCCCCCGGAGACCATGGCCCGCATCAACGCCGCCATCCGCGCCCTGCCCCCTCCGGTCGCCCAGGCAAGCCCCACCGGCAAGGGCCAGCCCGGTCCGTAGCCCGGGTCGCCGGGCCTCCGGTCGCCCAGGCAAGCCCCACCGGCAAAGGCCAGCCCGGTCCGTCTCAGTGCGTCGGACGTCCCCCCCGGCATCCGTCCGGGACAGGGAACGCCCCGGCATCCGTCCCGGAACGCGCCTGGGACTGCTGGTGCAGTACCAGGGCCTTCTCCAGATCACGGCGAAACACGTCCAAGACCTCCTGTTCGGCCAGGACATCATACAAAAGCCGCAGGCTGTAGGAAAAGACCCGGACCTTGCCATCCTTGTCCAGCCTCCCGAGCGACACCTGATGCCGCCAGGGCCTGTCCAGGCAGGCCAGAAAAGGCCTGGCCCCCTCCTGTCTGCAGACCAGGCGCAATGCGTAGCCGTCGCCCAAAAAGACCTGTTCGGCCAGGAGGCCGGCGTCGGGAAGCGGTCCGCTTTCGGCGATGGTCCGGCCCATCAGGTGCAGCAGGCCGCTTACGCTGACATGGAAATGTGTGAAGGCGTCGGCAATGACGCCCGGCAGATCATCGTCCTGCATGCGGATCGTCCTCCTGAGGGGAGAGCCCGGTCCGATGCCGACACACGGCCCCGGACCAGGCATGTTCCCACATCCCGCCGCCGGTCCGGGATGCGCGATGACCGCCGTCCGGCAGGTTCTCCGGACGGCGGCCGTATTCTTCGTGCTGGTCGCCTGCGGCGTATTCCAGAACAAACGCCTGAATCCTCAGTTTCGAATGCGCCCGACCACAAGGCCGCCCATCTCCACGCAGCCCACCCGTGTAAGGCCCGCGCCGTCCCCGGTCCCCATGATGTCGCCGGTGCGATACCCCTCGCCAAGCACCTCGGCCACGGCCTTGTCCACAGCCGCGGCCTCGTCCGTGAGGCCGAAGGAATGCACGAACATCATGGACACGGACAGGATGGTGGCCAGGGGGTTGGCCAGATCCTTGCCGGCGATGTCCGGGGCCGAACCGTGGATGGGCTCGTACAAGCCCGGGCCGGACGCGCCAAGCGACGCCGAGGGCAGCATGCCGATGGAGCCGGTGATGATGGCCGCCTCGTCG
The DNA here is from genome assembly GCA_031082225.1 of Desulfovibrionaceae bacterium. Taxonomy (GTDB): domain Bacteria; phylum Desulfobacterota; class Desulfovibrionia; order Desulfovibrionales; family Desulfovibrionaceae; genus Desulfolutivibrio. Next base: position 68,054 of record JAVHLG010000013.1, read on the forward strand.
GAGAGGATGTCGCCGAAGAGGTTCTCGGTGACGATGACGTCGAACTGGGACGGGGCGCGCACCAGCTGCATGGCCGCGTTGTCCACGTACATGTGGGACAGCTCCACGTCCGGATGGTTTGCGGCCTCCTCGATCACCACCTCGCGCCACAGCTGCGACACCTCAAGCACGTTGGCCTTGTCCACGGAGCACAGCTTCCCGTTTCGCTTGCGGGCCGTTTCAAATCCCACCCTGGCGATGCGCCGGATCTCGGATTCGGAATAGATCATGGTGTTTAAGGCCACGCGCTCGCCGCCGCGCACCTCCTCGCCCCGGGGCTGGCCGAAATAGGCCCCGCCGGTCAGCTCGCGCACGACCATGACGTCAAGCCCCTGGCCCACGATGTCCGGGCGCAGGCAGCACGAGGCCGCAAGCTCGGGAAAAAGCCGGGCCGGACGCAGGTTGGCGAAAAGCCCCAGTTCCTTGCGAATTCCCAAAAGCCCTTTTTCCGGCCGGATGGCCTTGTCGATGGCGTCCCACTTGGGGCCGCCCACGGCCCCCAGGAGCACGGCGTCAGAGGCCTTGGCCGCCGCAAGGGTGGCCTCGGGCAGGGGCCCGCCCGTGGCGTCGATGGCCGCGCCGCCGATCAGGTGCGTGGCACAGACAAACTCATGCCCGAACACCTCGCCCACCCTGTGAAGCACCCGCACGGCCTGGGCCACGATCTCCGGGCCGATGCCGTCGCCCGGCAACACGCATATGGTATATTTCATCCCGCACATCTCCCATTGAGATTGTCGAAGTTGACTCACAGGTCGACGGTGGGGAAAGCCTGCGGCGTGGGGCAGGCTTGGCACCTTGGCATCCCGTCGGCGTTTCCGCCCCCCGCCACCCCCATGCCCGTCACCTGTCTTGCCGCTCCTCAAAACGGCCCTCCGGCCATCTAGGACAACGGCCCCAAACAACATGTCATCCCTGGAAAAGACGTTCGCGTCCTCCAGGGATGCGTCTAGGCCCCGGCCTCAAGCTTGTCCCTGACGTATCCGGCCAGACCGCCCCGCTTAAGAATCTCGCGCATGAAGGCCGGAACCGGGGCGCAGGGAATCGTCTCCCCGGTGGTCACGTTCTCGATGACCCCGGCGTCGGCGTCCACGCGCAGCTCGTCGCCGTCGCGTATTTTCTCCACCCCGTCGCCGATCTCCAGGAGCGTCAGCCCCATATTAAAACCATTCCTATAAAAAATCCTGGCGAAACTGTGCGCCGCGACAACGGGAATCCCGGCCCCCAGGATGGCCACCGGGGCATGTTCACGCGACGAGCCGCAGCCGAAGTTCTCCCCGGCCACCAAAATATCGCCCTTTTTCACCCGGTCCACCCAGCCCGGCTCAAGGCCGGACATGCAGTTCGCGCCGAGCTCCACGGGGTCCGTGGTGACTAAAAACTTGGCCGGTATGATGGCGTCGGTGTCGATGTGGGCCCCGACCTTGTGCGCCTTGCCATGGAACATAGGTGTCTCCTTTCAGGATTGGAGGATGCGGGGAGGGAACCGCGGGAGCATCCACCAGAAGATCGGAGAAAGTCT
>JAVHLG010000140.1 GCA_031082225.1 Desulfovibrionaceae bacterium
TCTGGTAGGCCAGAAGCAGGTACGCGATGAGCGCCACATAGACCTGGGACAGGACGGCGTTTTTCGAGTTTCCGAGAAACGACTTGATTTTGAGGTTCTGCTTGATGAAGCGGAAGAAGATTTCGACCTGCCAGCGGTCCTTGTAGATATCGGCGATGGTCCTGGCCGGTAACATCATGTGATTGGTCAGGAATTCGAAGCGCTTTCCGGTTTCCTGGTCCCGATAGCCGACCCGGCGCAGGATCAAGGTCTTTTCCCCCTCGGCGATCTGGATGATCTGGTCGGAGGTGACCCCCGTTGTCCGGTCTACCTGATTTCGCTCAAGAACGACGAAGCGGGCGTTGCTCTTGAGGCGGGTGACCAGGAAGACGCCGGTGTTGCACAACTGCCGAAACCAGGCGCGGTCGACATAGCCCCGGTCGAAGACCACGATCGAGCCTTTGGGCAGTTTGAGCAGCTTGGCGGTGTTGACCTCGTGGCATTTGGCTTCGGTGACGGTGACCACTGCCGGAAGGTATCCGTCATGATCCAGAAGGGTGTGCAGCTTGATGCCCGCCTTGGTGGTTCGGAACTTGGCCCAGGGGAACAGGGTCAGGCACACGTCGACGACCGAAGCGTCCAGGCTGAACAGCTTGTTTTTAAATGAGAATTTGTGACCAGGGGCCTTTGGGAGGCACCGCCGATAGAGTTCGCCGAACAGGGCCTCGAAAAACGTGTACGGCCGCACGTTGTTGGCGTCGGCGAAAGTGGACTTGGCCACCGGCTTGGTTCCGAGGTGATAGAGGCGCTTGGCGGCGGCGTTCATGCCCATGACCTCGTCCCGCAGGCTCTTGCATCCGCCCAGTTGGGCATGAAGCAGGTGGACAAATTGGTCCCAGCGGAAAAATGTTCGAGGAGAGCGTTTTCCTCTATGCTCCTTGGATAATTTGATAAACAGGTATTTTGGAGCAACTGATAGAAATTGGGCAAAGACGGTGGTAAAGCTTTGCATGTGCGGAATCCT
>JAVHLG010000141.1 GCA_031082225.1 Desulfovibrionaceae bacterium
ATCCGACTGCGGGCTTGGCAAAACCCCGCAGTCGGATCATCCCCGCGAGCGCGGGGAACACGCGTGTGATGTAGTTATGCATCCTCCGCCCTACGGATCATCCCCGCGAGCGCGGGGAACACTTCGTACCGCAAGCCTCCCACTTGAAGGCCCTCGGATCATCCCCGCGAGCGCGGGGAACACGCGATGATCGTATAATCTCCGGTCTGGATGGCCGGATCATCCCCGCGAGCGCGGGGAACACCCGTTGGCGTCCGTGTCGCCGACCACGGCGGACGGATCATCCCCGCGAGCGCGGGGAACACATCATCGACTGGAGCCTGCCGTGCCCGTCCATCGGATCATCCCCGCGAGCGCGGGGAACACCTTCGCCGCATTGAGCATGTCGCTCTTGTCTACGGATCATCCCCGCGAGCGCGGGGAACACGCATTTATCAGATGCTTTTTGGCGGTCAACCCCGGATCATCCCCGCGAGCGCGGGGAACACTCGACTTGAAGCGTTTTGTCGGGGTGGAAAATCGGATCATCCCCGCGAGCGCGGGGAACACTTGATTGCTGGAGGACTACATATCCTCTAGGGCGGATCATCCCCGCGAGCGCGGGGAACACGCCCTCCCGTTGAACACTCATGCCGATAAGATCGGATCATCCCCGCGAGCGCGGGGAACACATCCCATTTGGCATTGGGGTTGCGCCAGTAGCCGGATCATCCCCGCGAGCGCGGGGAACACCTCCAATCTGTCCGCTGCATTTCCTAGAACACCGGATCATCCCCGCGAGCGCGGGGAACACCCGTGTTGATCTTGGTGATTTGGGGATGGAATCGGATCATCCCCGCGAGCGCGGGGAACACGATTTCAAAAGACAGTTGTTTCAAAGAAGGTACGGATCATCCCCGCGAGCGCGGGGAACACCCCTTACAGTATCGGCGTAGAGCCGCCCCCATCGGATCATCCCCGCGAGCGCGGGGAT
>JAVHLG010000142.1 GCA_031082225.1 Desulfovibrionaceae bacterium
GAAGCGACATGTTGTCATTGCCCGCAACAACATGCCATGGACTTCGTCGAACATTTTTTTTCGGACCAGGACACGTATGAGACCAATATATCCTGACGAATCTCTTGGATACAAGGCCATAAGCGACTCATACCTGGAATGCGCCTCATCATACCTTACGCGACGGAAAGAGACCAAGGTGTGCATTTCCCTGAGGACAAGATTCTGCTGGAATCTATGGATAGACCATGCGATGTGCGATTCCGCCTCACGAAGCTTGTTCAGGTGAATCAGGAGATTTGCCTTTCCAATGTATCCTGTGGCATTGTCCGGGTGCAGGCGGACAAGTTCCTCAAATCGCGACATGGCCTCGTCAAAGTCCCATCTGCGCATGGCCGCCAGGCCATATCGCTGGCGCAACAAGGGATGTTCCGGGAACCGGGCGATGCCTTCCGCAAGCACCTCCTCGGCCTCATCAACGAGCCGCTGTTTGAGCAGGACATCCACTTGGCCGAGATATCCATGCGGCGCGTCCGGATGCGCCTTCCGCAGCGCCGTGTACCGGGCGTACGCCTCGTCGTAGTCCAGTTTCAGGAGCGCGACCTGGGCGTATCGATCCATGATCGCAGGGTTTTCCGGAAAGCGTCCCATGCCCCGCCGGAAGTGTTCCCCGGCCTCGTCATGGAGGTGCAGGGCGAACAGGACGTTCCCCAGGCCAAGGCATCCCAACGGACTCCCGGGATGCTCCTGTTCGAGTCGCGCATACCGGACATATGCCGCGTCGAAATCCAATCCGCGTAGCGCCGTCAGGGCGTATTTTTCCTTCGGAACAGGATGGTCCGGAAACCGTTCCA
>JAVHLG010000143.1 GCA_031082225.1 Desulfovibrionaceae bacterium
CGCGGGGATGATCCGAGCCTTATCTGCCCACCCTGGCCGCCCCTGACGTGTTCCCCGCGCTCGCGGGGATGATCCGGTGGGTGACGGATACGTCCAAGGGGGAAACCCGTGTTCCCCGCGCTCGCGGGGATGATCCGGGATCGGCCGGGATTCCCAAAAGCACGGCGACGTGTTCCCCGCGCTCGCGGGGATGATCCGAGGGGTTGGCGGCCCCTTGCCTTGCCCCCTGCGTGTTCCCCGCGCTCGCGGGGATGATCCGCAAATGAGCGGTTCCGATAGCATCTTGCCGACGTGTTCCCCGCGCTCGCGGGGATGATCCGGCGACGAACTTTGCATCGGTTTCGATTGTGCCGTGTTCCCCGCGCTCGCGGGGATGATCCGTCGCCCTCGTGGGAGCGCCAAAAGTTGGGGGTGTGTTCCCCGCGCTCGCGGGGATGATCCGGCTTGATATACCGGATCAGCACTACAGCGGCAGTGTTCCCCGCGCTCGCGGGGATGATCCGCGAGGAGATTACTCATGAAAAAGTACGAGTTCGTGTTCCCCGCGCTCGCGGGGATGATCCGGTCGAAAAAGACTGATTGGGTTATGAGTGAAAGTGTTCCCCGCGCTCGCGGGGATGATCCGTCTATTTTTCCGAAGAGTCCGCAAGGGATGCGGTGTTCCCCGCGCTCGCG
>JAVHLG010000144.1 GCA_031082225.1 Desulfovibrionaceae bacterium
TGCTGATCCATTTCGGCGCGGGCAAGGACGACAAGGAAGACTACTACTACATCCGGATCGAGACCTCCACGGCCTCGGCCCTGGGGGTGGGCAACCAGTCCGCTCAGAACGCGGGGTATGCGGTCTCCACCCAGGCCGCGGCCCAGGACGCCCTGGACGCGGTGGACGCGGCTATCGTGTCCAAGGACCGCATCCGCGCCTCCCTGGGCGCCACGCAGTCCCGCCTGGAGGGCACCCTGACCAACCTCCAGGTGCAGGCCGAGAACCTTCAGGGCGCCGAGGCCCAGATCCGGGACGTGGACGTGTCCACCGAGATGACCGAGTTCGTGCGCCAGCAGATCATCGCCCAGTCGGCCACGGCCATGCTGGCCCAGGCCAACGTCATGCCGCGCCTGGCCTTGCAGTTGCTTGGTGGTTAGCTGGCAGGATTCTTTTCAAAAATACAAGGTATTTTCGGGGGATGCTCGCCCAGGCCAATGTGCTGCCGCGGCTGGCGCTCCAGTTCTTTGGCGGGTAGCCCTACAGCAGCTCCAGGTCCCAGTTGAACTGGGAGAAGCGGGACGCGGTGGGCACGGCCTTGGGCTTGGTCTCCACCAGGCGGATGAACATGGCGTAG
>JAVHLG010000145.1 GCA_031082225.1 Desulfovibrionaceae bacterium
CGATCTCCCGCACCATGTGGCCCTTGGCCAGGCCGCCGATGGCCGGGTTGCAGGAGAGGTGGCCCACCCGGTCCAGGTTGATGGTGAGCAGCAACGTGGCCAGGCCCAGGCGGGAGGAGGCCATGGCCGCCTCGCACCCGGCGTGGCCCGCGCCGACCACGATGAGGTCGAAGGTGTCGGGAGGAGTGGGCTTCATCGGCCCTCTACGCGGAAAAGAGCACCCGGGCCATGACCTTGGCGTCGCCCAGGGTGAAGGAGATGCGGCTGCGCTCATTGGGCTGGTGGGCGTTGCCCACCAGGGTGGACCACACCGCGGCAGGGTAGCCCCGGCGGCGCAGGAAGGCGGCCACCGTGCCGCCGCCGATGCCCTCGGGTTTGGCCTGGACCCGGTATTCGTCCCGGATGGCGGCCAGGAGCAGGCGCACCACGTCGCTGTCCACCGGGGTGGCCGGCGCGGCCTGCTCGCGCTGCACGGGTTCGTACTCCAGCCGCACCCCGTGCGTGGCCTCCACCTCGGCGCCCAGGGCGCGGATGGCCTTCTCCACCGCATCCAGGGAGATGTGGGGCAGCACCCGGCAGTCCACGTAGAACACGTCCT
>JAVHLG010000146.1 GCA_031082225.1 Desulfovibrionaceae bacterium
CTCGGTTTATATCACGGATGCTGGCAACCATCGCATTCAGAAGTTTTCCGCAGACGGCGTTTTTCTGAGCAAATGGGGTAGTCAAGGCGCAGGTGACGGGGAGTTCAATCAAACGACAGGCGTCGCAGTGGCGCCCGATGGTTCAGTCTACGTGGCTGATTCAGGTAATAATCGCATCCAGAAATTTTCCTCCACGGGAACATTCCTCACCAAGTGGGGCAGTTATGGCACGGGTGACGGGCAGTTCAATTTCCCTGTTGGGGTCGCAGTGGCGGCCGATGGTTTGGTCTATGTGGCTGATTCAGGCAATGATCGCATCCAATATTTTCAACCGCAATCCCCACAAGGGGCATTCTCGCCTGGGTCTCTTCTGCTCCTGCTTCTGGATTGATAATGATGATGGAACTCGTAGCTCTGAAATCGGACTGTGCGTTATTCTCTGCTGGCTGAAGCTGAGGGGGGCAAGCGGGCGATCCTGAAGATCACGGGAAGATGCTGAGCCTAGGCTGCCTACCACCCGCCAGCCAATCGCCAACCACCCCGGTTGGAGGGGACAG
>JAVHLG010000147.1 GCA_031082225.1 Desulfovibrionaceae bacterium
TGGCGAAGCAGCCCAGGACCAAAATGGCCGCCAAAGCAAGGGTCAAACGTTTCATTTTTCCTTCCTCCATGTTGCGGATTCGTGCCGGTTGCCGATGCCTGCATGCGCAGGATCCCTCTTTCAAGGGATCACCCTCTGCGAATACATGTGCAATTTCTAGCGCAAAGAAAATCCATGTGCAAGGGAAAAACAAAGAAAATTTGACGCAGGTAAAAATTTTTTTACGACCCGGCGCGCACCATAGTTCTTTTCTGCCGCATCCCCGAAGGCCTTCCGTTCGAGCAACCAGAACAACACCATAGAATGCTTGTTTTATTGGAACAAATACCGGCTTACGCGTTACGAAATCCACCCTAGCGTATCTGCCGCCGCCAGCGATGAATGGCGTCCGGGACAAAGGCCGCGTCGCCAGCCTCGCGGCCCCAGGCCTCGGTGAACCGCGCCGTGTCGCTTCTGGGCCGGGCGGCGTCGGGCAGGCTGGAGAAGGTGAAACGCATGGGCACGGCCACCCCCTCCCCCACCACCACCGCC
>JAVHLG010000148.1 GCA_031082225.1 Desulfovibrionaceae bacterium
TCGAGCTGGCCGCCATCTTGATGTATTTAACTATGTTGCCGAACACCCGCCGGCCTTCCAGCACGCCCTGCTCCAGTACCAGCAGGCTGTTTTCCAGCAGGATGATATCGGATGACTCCTTGGCGATGTCCACCGCGCTGTCCACCGAGATGCCCACATCGGCGGCCTTCAAGGCCGGGGCGTCGTTGATGCCGTCGCCCATGAACCCCAACACGTGGCCCTTGCTCTGGAGCGCACGGATGATGTGTTCCTTGTGAGCCGGGGCCAGCCTGGCAAAGACGCTGGTCACGCTGGCGGCTTCGGCCAGTTCCGTCTCGCTCATCGCCTCGATTTGGGAGCCGAGCAAGAGATGCTCCACCGGCATGCCCACCTCCTTGCAGATGTAGGCGGAGATGATCTCATTGTCGCCGGTCAGAACCTTGACGTTAACGTGCAGGTTGTGAAGGCGCTTCAAGGCCTCTGCGGCGGTCTCCTTGGGCGGGTCGAGGAAGGCCAGAAAACCCAGCAGGATCAGGTCCGACTCATCCTT
>JAVHLG010000149.1 GCA_031082225.1 Desulfovibrionaceae bacterium
CCGCGCTCGCGGGGATGATCCGACTGCGGGCTTGGCAAAACCCCGCAACAACTTGTGTTCCCCGCGCTCGCGGGGATGATCCGGCCGTGGAGTCGGACGGCTACGCCCTCCAGTAGTGTTCCCCGCGCTCGCGGGGATGATCCGCACGGACTGGACGTGGTGCAAGCCACGGTCTGGTGTTCCCCGCGCTCGCGGGGATGATCCGTTCCATGCGGAAAACTACGGTTGCATGGTATCGTGTTCCCCGCGCTCGCGGGGATGATCCGCCCGCCGTCAAGGCGGCGGTCGAATCCCAGGCGTGTTCCCCGCGCTCGCGGGGATGATCCTATATGAGTCGTCTTGTGCGAGAGTTTGGAGACGTGTTCCCCGCGCTCGCGGGGATGATCCGAACAAACTGAAAAAATCCTTGCCATCGTTTGCGTGTTCCCCGCGCTCGCGGGGATGATCCGGGGATCATGTGATTCAGGTCAATGCGTACATGGTGTTCCCCGCGCTCGCGGGGATGATCCGATCGTGATG